>JAJXWP010000003.1 GCA_021781575.1 Pseudomonadota bacterium | reverse complement strand
CGTCGTAGGGCAGGCCGGCCCGTTCCACCACCTTGCGCACCAGCGAATAGCCATTGGAGTGAACGCCGGTCGATGCCAGGCCAAGCACCACGTCGCCCGCCGCCACGGTCGAGCCGTCGATCAGCGCGCCGCGCTCGGCGGCGCCGACGGCGAACCCGGCCAGGTCGTAGTCGCCCGCAGCATACATGCCGGGCATCTCGGCGGTTTCGCCGCCGATCAAAGCGCAGCCGGCCTGACGGCAACCTTCCGCGATGCCCGCGACGATCTGCGCTCCGGCCGCCACGTCAAGCTTGCCAGTGGCGAAATAGTCAAGAAAGAACAAGGGTTCGGCCCCTTGCACCACCAGGTCGTTGACGCACATGGCCACCAGATCGATGCCGACGGTATCGTGTCGGCCGGCTTCGATGGCCACTTTCAGCTTGGTGCCGACCCCGTCGGTGGTGGCCACCAGCACGGGATCCTTGAAACCCGCTTCCCGCGGGTCGAACAGCGCGCCGAATCCGCCTAACCCGGCGGCCCCGCCGGGCCGTGCGGTGGACTTGGCAAGCGGCTTGATGGCTTCGACGAGGGCCTCGCCGGCATCGATATCGACTCCGGCAGCCTTATACGTCAAGCCATTGGTGTTATTGGGCTCGGTAATGGCTTCCTCGCGAGCTTGATCATGTTATGGTACGACGCGACAATGGCGCGAAAAGAGTGGGCCGAAGATACTTCATCCGGGACCGTTTTCAATGCCTCATCTCCGCCCGAAGCCTCCGGCCGCGACCTGGCTGGCTTTTTTCCTTCTGAGCGTATTGCTTCTGCCCGCCGCCGCGCAGGCGCAGATGGTGGATACCTACACGGTGCACGATGTCCAGGTCGATGTGCGCGACCAGAACGTCAGCCTGGCCCGCGACCGGGCTTTGCTCGAGGGCCAGCGGGACGCATACCAGACCCTGCTGCAGCGACTGACCGCGCCGGCCGACTGGCCAAGGTTGCCGAAGATCTCGGACTCCGATCTGCAGGACGCCGTTCTCGATGTCGGCATCGACCAGGAAAAGCGCTCGGCGGTGCGTTATCTCGCCACCTTGTCGGTGCGCTTCAAGCCCGACGTGATCCGCCGGCTGCTGCGTTCCGCCAATATCGCCTACGCCGAATGGCGGGGCCGGCCGGTGGTGGTGTTGCCGGTGCTGCAGGCCGAGGGCGGCCCAGTCCTCGCCGAAGCTCCCAATCCCTGGCGCGATGCCTGGAAAAGCGGAGCGGCCCAAGGGGTGGTGCCGTTGTATGTCCCCACCGCCGAGCAGACCGCGGGGGCAGTCGCCCCGGCTCAGGCGGCAACCGCCGGACCGGATGTCCTGGCCACGATCGGCCAGCGGTTCGGCACCCAGGATGTGGTTATCGCCGTGGCGGCACCCCAGCCGGCGGTGGGCGGCAATGCTAAGCTCGATGTGGCTGTCGCCGGCAGCGGGCCGGTGGGCGGGCTGTTGACGGGATCGCGCAGCTACACTGCGGAACCGGGAGAAACGCTCGACATGCTGTATCGGCGGGCCGTCGCCGACATCGCCAAGACCGCCAATGACGGTTGGAAAAGCGGAAACCTCCTGCAATATGACCGGTCAGCGTCCCTGGCGGTGACGGCGCCGCTTGGCGGTTTCGACGACTGGCTGACCTTGCGCGACAGGTTGACCCGTTCGACGCCGGTGCGGTCCTATGAGGTTGCGGCTTTGTCGAAGACGCAAGCGGCTCTCGTGCTTCACTATGTCGGGGACCAGCAGCAGCTTGAATCGGTGTTCGTCCAAAACGGCTTGACCTTGAGTTGGGCGAGTGACCACTGGGTGCTGCAAAACACCGTCGTCAGGCCCAATGCCGGGGTAAGGTGAGGGCGGCGCGGTATCTCCCCAACCTCATCACCATACTGCGGCTGGCCAGTGTGCCTGCCGCGGTCTGGCTGATTGTCGCGGGCCATCTGACCGCGGCCTTCTGGGTTTTCGCCGCCGCCGGCGCCAGCGACGCTGTCGATGGCATACTGGCGCGCCTGCTGCACGCCCACTCGGCCCTGGGAAGCTATCTTGACGCCCTGGCCGATAAGGTGTTGCTGGTAAGCACGTTCGTCGCCTTGGGATTCCGCGGCCTGGTGTGGGGATGGCTGGTGCTCCTGGTCGTGTGCCGGGACTTGCTGCTTGTCGGCTTCGCCGTCTTCATGCATTCCCGCGGCCTGCAGACGCGGGTGGAGCCGCTGCTGATCAGCAAGGTCAACACTGTCGCGCAAATCCTGCTGGCGGCGGTGGTGATGGGACAGGCAGGTGTCATGCCGGTTCCGCCGTGGCTGGTCGCTCCTCTCTCTTGGGTGGTCGCGGCGACGACCACAGTTTCGGCTGCCGCCTATCTGGCATCCTGGCGGCGGCGGGTGAGCGCCGCCGAGGCCGAGGGAACTCGGCCCTCGTCGGAAAGGGGCGGCGGACGGCGTCGCGCTTAGGCCCGGCCCGAAAATGGCGCGGTCATTTCCGTACAAACGCTTAGGAAACGACGTGGTTATTTGCTAACAAACGCCTGATCGGGAAGCAGGCCGCCTATTTCCCGATGGACCAACTGGTTGAATTGTGGTGAGAAGCTGACGGATGGTGTGGGCACCATCGGTCGGCTTGTCGCCGTCAGCGGGGGAAGAAGGGGTCGATCATGCCGATGTCGAGGGAGGGCAAGTTGCGCTTCTGGCTGATCGGCCTGGCCGTCTTCCTGCTGCTGCTGTATCTGCTGCGCAGCATCCTTCTGCCCTTCGTCGCCGGCATGGCCATCGCCTATTTTCTCGATCCGGTGGCCTTCCGACTGGAACGCACCGGGCTGTCCCGCACCATGGCCACCGTGGTCATTGAGTTCGCATTCTTCCTGGTCGTCGGCCTGACCATTTTCCTGCTGGCGCCGGTGGTCGAGGACCAGGTGGTCCGCTTCGCCCAGAAAGTGCCCAGCTATGCCCAGCAATTGATGCATCGGGGCGAGCCGCTGTGGCGTAACGCCAAAGCCTATCTGTCGGCCAGGGATATCGATCGCTTGCGGGCCGCCGCGGGCGACTACGCGGGTACCGTTGTCAGCTGGCTCGGGACCTTCTTCACCCATCTGCTGACCGGCTCGTTGGCGGTGGTCAATCTGTTGTCGCTGATCTTCATCACGCCGGTGGTGACCTTCTATATGCTGCGCGACTGGCATGGCATGACGGAGCGGATCGACAGCTGGCTGCCGCGGCATCAGGCCGACATCATCCGCCGCCAACTGGCCGAGATCGACATCATCCTGTCGGGTTTCGTCCGTGGCCAGGCACTCGTCTGCCTGTCTCTGGGGATTTTCTACGCCGTGGGGTTGACGTCTGTCGGCCTGGACCTTGGCCTGGTGGTCGGGTTTGCCGCCGGCCTTATTTCGTTCATCCCCTATCTCGGGACCATTTCGGGCTTCGTCGTGGGCATCGGCCTGGCTTTGGCTCAATCGCAGGACTGGACGCTGGTCGCCATGGTGGCCGGGGTGTTCCTGGTCGGCAACCTGATCGAAGGGAATGTGCTGGCGCCCAAGCTGGTGGGCGAGAAGATTGGCCTGCACCCGGTATGGGTCATCTTCGCCTTGCTGGCGGGCGCGGCGTTGTTCGGCTTTCTCGGCGTGCTGTTGGCCTTGCCGGTGGCGGCGGTGGTCGGCGTGCTGGCCCGCTTCGCCCTGTCCCGCTACATGGCGAGTTCGCTGTATTCCGGTGATACGCCGGAAGGGACCGCGCCGTGACGGCCAATCAGATTCCCATGGATTTCGGCCATTTTCCGGCATTCTCAGAGGCTGATTTCCTCGCCGCGGAAAGCAATGCCGATGCCTTGGCGTGGATTCGCCGATGGCCCGAATGGCCGGGCTTCGCCTTGGCCCTGGCTGGTCCTCCCGGCTGTGGCAAAACCCACCTTGCCCATATGTTCCGCGAGCGCAGCGGCGGTGTCCTGCTGGCGGCGGAGGCATTGGGTGGCGACGACGTGCCGGTTGTCGCCGAGCACCGCACAGTGGTGGTCGAGGATGCGGACCGCGGGGTCGACGAGGTCGCGCTGTTTCATCTCCACAACATCCTTCGCGAGACCGGCCGCTTCCTCCTGCTGACCGGGCGGGAGGCGCCCGCACGGTGGTCTCTCGCCCTGCCCGATCTGCGTTCACGCCTTGCCGCAGCCCCGGTGGCGGCCATCCATGCGCCCGATGACGGATTGCTCGAGGCGCTTTTGCTTAAGCTTTTTGTCGATCGGCAGTTGCGCGTCGGCCCCGATGTGTTGTCTTTTATCCTGCCAAGGATGGAAAGATCTTTTGCCGGCGCCCGTGCCTTGGTCGAAGCGATCGACGTCGCCGCCCTGGCTCGCCAACGCCCGGTGACCGTGCCGCTGGTGCGCGCGGTATTGCTAGGGGAGAATGGGCGTGACGGCTAGTTCAAGTAAGGAGCAGGTCGCCCTCGGCTCCGTCTTTGCCAGCGCATTCATGGCGTTGACCAAACTGGCGGTCGGTCTCCTGACCGGCAGTCTGGGCATCCTGTCGGAGGCGGCCCATTCGCTGTTGGATCTGGGGGCCGCCGGGCTGACCTATTTCGCCGTGCGCATCAGCGACCGGCCGGCCGACGAGACCCACCCCTACGGCCATGGTAAGGTCGAGAGCGTTTCGGCCCTGATCGAGACCGGGCTGCTGTTCGTCACCTCGTTCTGGATCATTCGCGAGGCGGTGCTGCGCCTTCTCTCGGACGCGGTGACGGTGGATATTACCTGGTACTCGGTCGCGGTGATCGTCTTGTCCATCGCCATCGACTTCAGCCGTTCGCGTGCTTTGATGAAGGTTGCCAAGGCAACCCGAAGCCAGGCGCTGGAAGCCGACGCCTTGCACTTCAGTTCCGACATCCTGTCCTCGGTGGTGGTGCTGGTCGGGTTGGGCTCGGTGGCCTTGGGTTATCCGAAAGGCGACGCCATCGCCGCCATCGGCGTTTCCCTGTTTGTCTTCCATGTCGGCTATGGGCTGGGCAAGCGCACCATCGACGTTCTGGTCGATGCGGCGCCCGAGGGTATCGCTGAACGGGTCGAGGAGGTCGCCAACGGCGTCAAGGGGGTGGCGCGGGTCCAGTCGGTCCGGGCCCGGCCCACCGGCAGCACGGTTTTCGTCGAGATTCTGGTCCGGGTCAGTCGCGCCATGCCGCTGGATCACGCCCAGCAGGTATGCGACGCCGTGGCCGCCGCCGTGACCGCCCAGATCCCCGAAGCCAATGCCTTCGTCAAGGCCGAGCCCCTGGCCCTCGACAACGAATCGATCACCGATACCGTCCGCTTCGTTGCCGCCAAGCGTGGACTGGCGGTGCATGACATCAGCGTCCACAGCCTGGACGGCCGCCAGCACGTCGGTTTCGACATCGAGGTCGACGAGGGCATGAACATCCGCGAGGCCCATGACGTGGCGACCGAGTTGGAAAAGGCGATTCACGCCGAGTTGGGCGACGACGTGCTGCTCGATACCCACATCGACCCCCGCCGCTTCTCGGTGGTGGTCGGCCGGCCGGTGGCGGAGGAGGCCCGGCGGCAGTTGGTGCGGGACATCGCCATCCTCGCTCAGAGCGTCGCCGAAGTGTGCGATGTCCACCGCATCCACGTGCAGCAAGGCGAGGAGGGGCTCTATCTGTCGCTGCACTGCCTTTTCGCCCCGACCACATCGGTCCAGGTGGTGCATCAGGCGACGGTCGCCGTCGAGCAGCGCCTGCGCCGCCATCTGGGTGATGTCGGCCGCGTGGTCGTCCATGCCGAGCCGCTGGGCGACGCCGAAGATTAGCCCGCCTCGTCCAGGTCGGCGGGGCGAATGAAGTCGTCAAGGCGACAGCATCCCGCCGTCATCGTCGGCCAATCCGCATCGGTGGACAGAACGGCCAGCGCGCAGGTGGGGAATTTGTCCCGCAATCGCTGGGCTGCGTCGCTGTTGTCCCGCTCGGCGGTCAGATAGGCTGCCAGCCGGTCCAGGCCTGGATTGTGGCCGATCAGCAAGGCGGAAGCGGTGTCGGCCGGCAACGTCGCCAGGCAGGCGAGCAGGGTCTGGGTGTCGGCCTCATAGAGCCGCCGGTCGAACACAGACGAGACCTTGCCGAAGGCAGGCGCGATCAGAGAAAAGGTTTCTTTCGCCCGTTTCGCCGGCGAGCACAGCACCACGGCTGGCCGAATGTCGGCGCGCCGCAGATATTTGGCCATCAGTCTCGCCGCCTTGCGGCCTCGGTTTGCCAACGGCCGGTCCAGGTCGGGCAAGGCCGGATCGTCCCAATCGGACTTGGCATGGCGCAGCAGGTAAAGCTGTCTCATCGCGGCCCCCTAGGCTCGGAGTCCCTGGTGCACTGGTCTTGGTTTGTGTCCCGTCGGGCCCGACATGACATCCTTGCCGCGAACATATATAAAATACACGCGTCCATGCCATGCTTGGCTCGGGAGGGAACGGGTTGGAACATTCGATTGCCACGGAAGCACCGGCGGAAGCGCCACTGCCGCTGGCGCCTGAGATCAATCTCGAGTCCAGCGAGCGCTTCATCAACCGCGAACTTTCCTGGCTGGCGTTCAATACCCGAGTCATCGAGGAATCCGACAACGTCAACCATCCCTTGCTCGAGCGCCTGAAATTCCTGTCCATTTCGGCGGCGAACCTCGATGAATTCTACATGGTACGCGTTGCCGGCCTGAAAGGGCAGGTGGCCAATGGCGTCAACACCACCAGCCAGGACGGGCTGACGCCGGCCCAGCAACTGGCGGCGATCCACATCGCTGCCGACCGGTTGCTGGAGAAGCAGCAGCAATGCTGGAGCCGGCTGCGTGCCGAAATGCGGGCCGCGGGTATCGCCGTCATCGATATCGCCGAACTGACCCGGGCCGACCGCCGCTGGTTGGAGACGCGGTTCATGGAGCACATCTTCCCCGTGCTCACTCCCCTGGCCATCGACCCGGCCCATCCCTTCCCCTTCATTCCCAATCTCGGCTTCGCCATGGCGCTGCACCTGACCCGATGCGACGACGGCGAGGTGATGCGCGCGCTCTTGCCGCTATCGCACCAGATCGAGCGCTTCATCCGCTTGCCGGGCGAGGATATTCGTTACATTCCCCTCGAGGACGTGGTCGGCCTGTTCCTCGATCGGCTGTTTCCCGGCTTCCATGTGGACGGAACCGGAGTGTTCCGCGTCATCCGCGATTCGGAAATGGAAATCGACGAAGAAGCGGAAGACCTGGTGCGGGTGTTCGAATCGGCACTGAAGCGCCGCCGTCGCGGCCATTGCATCCGCCTTACGGTCAACCGGGGGATGCCCGGGGACCTGCTGCACCTGATCCGCACCGAGATGCAGATCGAGCCCGATGACGTGTTCACGCTGGCCGGGCTGATCGGCATGGTCGACACCAAGCGCCTGATCACCGACGAACGGCCCGATCTTCAATTTCCGCCCTACAACGCGCGGTTTCCAGAACGAATCCGTGACTTCGGCGGCGACTGTTTCGCCGCCATCAAGAAGAAGGACATCGTCGTTCATCATCCGTTCGAATCGTTCGACGTGGTGGTGCAGTTCCTTCGCCAGGCAGCGCGCGACCCCAGCGTGGTGGCGATCAAGCAGACCCTCTACCGCACCAGCAAGGACAGCCCCATCGTCAAGGCGCTGGTCGAGGCGGCCGAAATGGGCAAGTCGGTCACCGCAATGATCGAGTTGAAGGCCCGCTTCGACGAAGAAGCCAATATCGGCTGGGCCCGCGACCTGGAGCGTGCCGGGGCGCAAGTGGTCTACGGCTTCATCGAGCTGAAGACTCACGCCAAGATCTCCCTGGTGGTGCGCCGCGAAGGTGGCGAGCTGCGGTCCTATGTTCATTTCGGTACCGGCAACTATCACCCGATCACCGCCAAGATCTATACCGATCTGAGCTTCTTTACCACCGATCCGGCCCTGTGCCGCGACGCCAACCGCACCTTCAATTTCATGACCGGTTACGCCAAGCCCGAGAAGATGGAAAAACTTGCCATCGCACCACTCAATTTGCGCGACCGTCTGTTGGCGTTGATCAAGGTCGAGATCGAGAACGCCAAGGCGGGCCGTCCGGCGGCCATTTGGGCGAAGATGAATTCTCTGGTCGATGCCAAGCTGATTGACGCCCTGTACCAGGCATCGCAGGCGGGGGTTCCGGTGGATCTGGTGATCCGCGGCATCTGCTGCCTGCGGCCTGGAGTGCCGGGCCTTTCCGACAATATCCGGGTGAAGAGCATTGTCGGCCGTTACCTCGAGCACGGCCGTGTCGTTTGTTTCGCCAATGGCCATCGGTTGCCGTCGCGTCACGCCAAAGTGTTCATATCCTCGGCAGACTGGATGAATCGCAACATGGACTGGCGGGTCGAATCCCTGGTTCCCATCGACAATGCCACCGTGCACCGGCAGATCCTCGAGCAGATCATGGTGGCCAACCTGAAAGACAATCAGCAAAGCTGGGTGCTGGGAGCGGACGGGAGCTACACGCGCATCGGCCCGGCGGCGGATGAGGTGGCTTTCTCCGCCCATACCTATTTCATGACCAATCCAAGTCTATCGGGACGCGGCAGCGCCCTCGAACGAGGCCATGCCCTGCCCAAGCTGATCTTCAAAGGCTACCCGTGAGCCATGGTATCCTTGGCCGCCCGCAACTTTGAGTCCGTCATGGCGCAAAAGCACATCGCCATCGTCGACATCGGCTCGAATTCCATCAGGATGGTCGTCTATGACGGGCTCAATCGCACGCCGGTGGCCATCTTCAACGAGAAGGCGGTGTGCGCTCTCGGCCAGGGCTTGCAGGCGAGTGGACGTCTCAATCCTCAGGGCCGGGATCTGGCCCTCTCGGTGCTGGGACGCTTCGTCCGCCTGGCCCGAGCCATGCAGGTCAGCGTGCTCGATATATTGGCCACGGCGGCGGTGCGCGAGGCCCGGGATGGCAAGGCGTTCGTCCAGGCTGTGGAGCGCCGCTGCGGCATCGGGGTCACCGTCCTGTCGGGCGAGGACGAGGCCCGGCTGGCCGCCATGGGAGTGCTGTGCAGCACGCCGGGCGCCGATGGCATGGTGGCCGATCTGGGTGGCGGCAGCCTGGAGGTGGTGGCCCTCGACGGCGGCAAGTTTGCCGGGCCTTTCGCCACCTTTCCGCTGGGGGTGTTGCGCCTGTGGGAGGCATCGGGCGGCGTTCGCCCCGTGGCCGAGGAGTTGGTGGCGGCCGAGTTCGCCAAGGTCGACTGGTGGGGCATGACCACGGGCCGGCCGCTCTATGCGGTGGGGGGCGCGTGGCGCGCCCTGGCCCGCCTGTGCATTGCCCAGACCGGCCACCCTCTGCACGTTCTCGACAATTTCACGCTGCAGGCCTCGGAAGCGTTGCAGCTGACCGAACTGATCGCCCGGCAAAGCCGCAAGTCGTTGGAAAAGGTACCCCGCCTGTCGAAGAAGCGCCTGCTTCATCTGCCGATGGCGGCGGTGCTGCTGGAGAAGGTTATTGAAACGGTGCGGCCGTCGCAGCTGGTCTTTTCCGTCTACGGCATGCGCGAAGGGCAGTTCTTCAAGCGCCTGCCGCCCGAGGTGCAATGGCAGGATCCGTTGATCTCCTCTTGCGCCGACATGGCGCAGACCGCCGGGCGTTTCCCTGAGCACGGCGAAGAAATGCTGGAATGGATGGCGCCGCTGTTTCGGCACGAGACCGCCCAGCAAGGGCGGCTGCGCTATGCGGCTTGTCTGCTGGGCGACGTATTCTGGAATGAACATCCCGACTATCGGGCGGAGCAGGCTTTCCTGCGCATCTTCCGCATGCCGTTCATGGGGCTGGGGCACCAGGATCGGGCGACACTGGCGCTGACCATCTACGCCCGCTACGAAGGCGAAGACAACCTTCCCCAGGCAGCCGACGCCCGCGGCTTGCTGTCGGACGAAGACCAGCGCCGTGCGCAGGTCATCGGCTTGGCCTTGCGCCTCGGCCATTCCATTTCCGGCGGCGTGCCGGGGCTGTTGCGGTCAACACGGCTGCTGCCGGAAGCCGACAGGCTGGTGCTCGAACTGCCGAAGCGAGACCCCGCCTTCGCTCCGGATCTTAACGACCGCCGCTACGATCGGCTGGCCCGTGCCGCCGGTTTCGAGCGCTTCGAGATCCGCAAGCGGTGACCGCTGGCCAGACGTCGAGACCGGAGATTTCCGCCAGGCGCAGGCGCCGCCCCGCCGACTTGGCCGGCACGTGTCAAGACTGCGCGTAAGGCGCGCTCACTCCAGCGGAATGAGCCGCAAGCCGCGGCCGCTTTCAGCCAGGGCCAGGCCGATGCGGCCGTGCTTCAGACGCAGCGCGTCCTCGCCGTAGATGGTGCGGCGCCAGCCTTGCAGGGCGGGGACGGCGGCATTGTCGTCGGCGGCGATCTGCTCGATGTCGGAGGTCGAGGCGACCAGCCGCTGGGCCACGTCGTGCTGGTCGCATTTCAGTTTCAACAGCACCTTCAGCAGGTCGACCACGGGCGCGAGGCCGCGCGGCAGCTCTACTCGCTCGGGCGGCACCGGCCAGTTCGCCTCGGGGGTGGCCAGCGCGCGGGCCACGGCGTCGAGTACGGCCGCACCTTGGCGGCCCTCGGCGGCGCCTTTCGACAGGCCGCGGGTACGGGCCAGTTCGTCGATCCCGACCGGAGCATGGGCGGCGATTTCCATCAGCGTTTCGTCGCGCATCAGCCGCTGGCGCGGCAGGTCGCGATCGCGGGCCTCGCGCTCGCGCCAGGCGGCAAGTTCTTTCAGGACCATCAGGAAGCGCGGGCTGGATGATCGCGGCTTGAGCCGGCGCCAGGCTTCCGCGGGCTCGACCACATAGGTGCGCGGATCGGTCAGCACGGCCATTTCCTCGGCCAGCCAATCGGTCCGGCCGTCACGGTCGAGGCGCTTTTGCAGCTTCTCATAAGCAGGGCGCAGATGGGTCACGTCGGACAGGGCGTAATGCAGCTGCCGCTCGGTCAGCGGGCGCTGGGCCCAGTCGGTGAACCGCAGCGATTTGTCGATGCGCGCGCGGGCCAGCTGCGAGGCCAGCGTTTCATAGGATACGGCGTCACCGAAGCCGCAGACCATGGCCGCCACCTGGGTATCGAACAACGGCCTGGGGATCGCTCCGGACAGGTGGTGGAAGATCTCGATGTCCTGGCGCGCCGCATGGAATACCTTGAGCACCTTGGTATCGGCCAGCAACTCGAACAAAGGCGCGAGATCCATTCCCGGCGCCAGCGGGTCGATAGCCAGCGCCTCCTCGGGGCCGGCCACCTGTACCAGGCAAAGCAGGGGCCAGTAGGTCTTCTCCCGCATGAACTCGGTGTCGACGGTGATGAAATCTGCATCTTTGAGGCGCCGGCAGAACGCGGCGAGGGATGCCGTATCGGAAATGAGACTCATTACAGTGCTATACACGCAACAATCGCCGCGGCGCAAGCCTGGCTGCGCACCAGGGCGGCGATGCCCTGCCAGACGATCTCGATGCCGATGCACATCAGCAGGAAGCTGCTCAAAACATCATGCATCGTGCTTGAGCGACAAGAGGAAGAGTGGTGGCAACCATAGTCCGGCCGGAAAGACAGGGCAACCGCCGGAGCGCCCGCAAGCAGCCTTGACAAAGCCCCGCCTGCGTGCCCTTTTTCCGCTTTCCCGACGGCCGGTCGGCCCTGTCAACGCTCAGGATGAAATCGATGCATCGCTATAGAACGCATAACTGCGGTCAATTGCGCAGCCAGGATGCCGGTTCGGCGGCGCGGCTATCCGGGTGGGTTCACCGCAAGCGCGATCACGGCAATCTGTTGTTCGTCGACTTGCGCGATCATTTCGGCATCACCCAGTGCGTTACCGACATATCGTCGCCGGTATTCAAGGTGCTGGAGGCGGCGCGGCCGGAAAGCGTCGTGACCGTCACCGGCAAGGTGGTCAACCGCAGCGCCGAGACGGTCAACCCGAAGCTGCCGACCGGCGAGATCGAACTGCAGGCCCTGGATGCCGAAGTGCAGTCGACGGCCGACCTGCTGCCCATGCAGGTGGCCGGCGAGCAGGAATTCCCCGAGGAGATGCGCCTGCGCTACCGCTATCTCGATCTGCGGCGCGAGAAGGTCCACGCCAATATGCTGCTGCGCAGCCAAGTGATCGCATCGTTGCGGCGGCGCATGATCGACCAGGGCTTCGTCGAGTACCAGACGCCGATCCTCACCGCTTCGAGCCCCGAAGGGGCGCGCGACTATCTGGTGCCTAGCCGCATCCATCCTGGCAAGTTCTACGCCCTGCCGCAGGCGCCGCAGCAGTTCAAGCAGTTGCTGATGGTCGCCGGCTTCGACCGCTATTTCCAGGTCGCGCCTTGCTTCCGCGACGAGGACGGCCGGGCCGATCGTTCGCCCGGCGAATTCTATCAGCTCGACTTCGAGATGAGCTTCGTTACCCAGGACGACGTGTTCGCCGCCATCGAGCCGGTCCTGCAGGGCGTGTTCGAGGAATTCGGCGGCGGCCGTAAGGTCACCCCGGCGCCGTTCCCCCGCATCACCTATGACGATGCGATGCTGAAATATGGTTCCGACAAACCGGATCTGCGCAACCCGCTGCTCATCTCCGACGTTACCGAGGCGTTCCGCGATTCCAATTTCGGCATTTTCGCCAAAGCTATCGAGGGCAAGGGGGCGGTGGTGCGGGCGATCCCCGCTCCAGGCGCCGGCGACAAGCCCCGCAGCTTTTTCGACAAGCTGAACGAATGGGCCCGCGAGCAGGGTGCCGGCGGGCTGGCCTATATCGTGTTCGCCGCCGAGGGGGCCAAGGGGCCGATCGCCAAGAACCTGGAAGACGCCCGGATCGCGGCCATCCGTGAGGCGGCCGGGGTGGGCGTCGGCGACGCCGTCTTCTTCGTCTGCGACAAGAAGGGCAGTGCCGAGAAATTCGCCGGCACCGTGCGGACCCGGATCTGCAACGAACTCGACCTTTTGGAAAAGGATGTCTTCAAGTTCTGCTGGACCATCGATTTCCCGATGTACGAGTTGAACGAGGACACCGGCCTGATCGAATTCTCCCACAACCCGTTTTCCATGCCCCAGGGCGGGATGGAGGCGCTCCTGGAGAAGGATCCGCTGGAAATCAAGGCCTATCAGTATGACATCGTATGCAACGGGGTCGAGCTGTCATCGGGGGCCATCCGCAACCATCGCCCCGACATCATGCTGAAGGCTTTCGCCATCGCCGGCTACCCGGCCGAGGAGGTGGAGCACCGCTTCGGCGGCATGCTGAACGCCTTCCGCTACGGCGCGCCGCCGCATGGAGGATCGGCGCCCGGCATCGACCGCATCGTCATGCTGCTGGCCGACGAGCCGAATATCCGTGAGGTCATCCTGTTCCCAATGAACCAGCAGGCGCAGGACTTGCTGATGCAGGCGCCGACCGACGTCACGCCGGAACGTCTGAAGGAACTTCATATAAAGCTGGATTTGCCAAAACCGAAGAAGCCCTCCGACAAAGAGAGCGCCGCCGGCTGATTCCACCGGCGGGGTTCGGCCATCACTGCCGTGCCGCCCGCAGGCCGCTCCAGCTGCCAGGGCCGCGCGGCGGCGCGGCAGCGCGAGCGGAGGCCTGGCGGCGAAGCAGGGACAGCACGCGTTCAACGCGCCGTACTTCGATGGCCAGCGGATTATGGTGGCGAAGGGTGAAGGCCAGGCGCTCCTCCCAGTCCTCGACCATGTCGCGCGGCGCGTCCGGCTGCGCCATGCGGCCGGTCAGGGCGCCGACCGTCCGATTATAGTCGGGATGCAATTCAGCGGGAAATCCTACCAGGCAATAATCTTCCCAGGACAAGGCGCCGGCCAGGTACATGTCATGCGCCCAGTCGCCCAGTTGCCGCGGCGACATCCGGCGCGGATCGCACCGTGTCTGTGCCGCAGGCGGAATGGGCGGCGCCGCTTCACTTTCCTTTCGATCATCGCTTTCCCGTCGGCCGACGTTCTCCTCGTCGGCTGGGACGACGGCGCGGCTCATGCTGGCAAAACGCGGTTCCTTGCGATCGCGCCAGGAGAATCCGGACTCATGACGGGTAAACAGATAATCCAGCTTCATATGCGCTCGCCCATATCCGCAGCCACCTCCGCATGGCCAAAGGCCCATGGTGCAATGCAAGCCGCGTGCCTGAGCGCGAGGCGGGCAGGATCGGCGGCGGTGAGCCGGCGGTGTGGGTGCAAGATATGCGAGCTAGGCAGGATTTGCCGAGCTATCCTTGCCCAATGAGTGCTTCTCCCGAACCGAGCGGTACTATCGCACCGCCGGCAACTCTGTATAATGACGCCGCTTGGCGAAGCAGCGGTTGCGCTTGGAGAACACGACGGATGAAGGTTGGGATTGTCGCTTGGGTGGTGGCGTCGGCTCTGGCGATGTTCGTCGCCGCCGACGCTTCGGCGGGGCCGGTGGCTGCCGAATTGGTGCCGCATCGCGCAGTCTACGCCATGACGCTCAACTCGACCAATCTGAGCGGCGGGGTCACCGGCGCTTCAGGGGCCATGACCTATAAGTTCGGTGACTCCTGCGACGGGTGGACGGTGGAAAACAAGACCGTGCTGACCTTTGCCTACAGCGACGGCGCGCCGGTAGCGACTACCTGGGATTTTGCCACCTGGGAATCCAAGGACGGCCTGCATTACCGTTTTCGCGTGCGCAGCACCCGTGACGGGGTGGTCAGCGAAGAGATCGATGGTGTGGCCAACCTGGACGGCAGAGGCAAGGGAGGGGTGGCCAAGTTCACCTTGCCGGAACCCAAGACGTTGCGCCTGCCGAAGGGGACGCTGTTCCCAACCGAACATACCATCCGCGTGCTGGAGGCGGCCCAACGAGGCCAGCAGGGGCTTGAGCGCATCCTGTTCGATGGCACCGGCGATGACGACATATTCGACGTCAACGCGCTCATCGGCAAACCGTTGCCGGCCAACGCCAATGCCAGCCCGGCGGAGGCCACGCCGGGGGTCGATTCGGCGTTGCTGTCCGGCCCATCCTGGCACACGCAGATGGCCTTCTTTCCCCGCGGCAGCACCGACCCCACACCGGATTACGAAGTGTCGCTACGCTACTATTTGAACGGCGTAGCCGACGAGGTGATCCAAAGCTTCGGCAGTTTCTCGTTGAAGGGGACGCTGCAAAAGCTGGAGCCTTTGCCGCGGCCGGATTGCTGAGCCGGTCTCATCGGCGCCGATAAATTAAAACAAATCTAATCTATTGATTCCCGATTTTGCGCTGCGCATATCCGCTATGCCGTGGTATGCGCCCGGCTCTCCGCCACGCGCCTGCCGACGGCCTCAATTCCCCGAAGTCCGGTCCCGCCGCAGGCGCGGGTACAACCAAGGAGGATCGTTATGGCGCTCAAGGGCAGCAAGACCGAAGGCAATCTGAAGGCCGCGTTCGCTGGTGAAAGCCAGGCCAACCGGCGCTATCTGTATTTCGCCCAGAAGGCGGATGTGGAAGGGCACAACGACGTCTCCGCTCTGTTCCGGTCGACGGCCGAAGGCGAGACCGGGCACGCGTTCGGCCATCTTGAATTCCTCGAAGCAGTGGGCGATCCGGCCACCGGCCTTCCCATCGGGGAGACCGGGGCCAATCTGGCCGCTGCCGTTGCCGGCGAGACTCACGAATACACCGACATGTATCCGGGGATGGCCAGAATTGCCCGCGAGGAAGGTTTCGACGAAATCGCCATGTGGTTCGAGACCCTGGCGAAGGCCGAACGGTCGCATGCCGGCCGTTTCCAAAAAGCCCTGACCGGCCTGGGCAGCTGAGCATTCGGCATCGTCCCGGCTGGAAGCGCCCTTCCGGCCGGGACGCATCGTGCGAAG
The DNA here is from genome assembly GCA_021781575.1 of Pseudomonadota bacterium. Lineage (GTDB taxonomy): Bacteria > Pseudomonadota > Alphaproteobacteria > Rhodospirillales > Magnetospirillaceae > DUZF01. Next base: position 186,206 of record JAJXWP010000003.1, on the reverse strand, counting down.
GAGAAGGGTCATGCGCGAAGGCAGTCTCGAGGCGCCTACCCGGCATCCTCACGACTGGACCAATCCCGATTTCTACGATGCCGGCAAGCTGGATGCGGAACTGCGCCGCGTGTTCGACATCTGCCACGGCTGCCGTCGGTGCTTCAATCTGTGCGAGTCATTTCCCCGGTTGTTTGACCTGGTTGATCAGGCCGGCGACGCCGAGGTCGCGGGCATTTCCAGCGCCGCCTTCAAATCCGTGGCCGACGCCTGCACTCTGTGCGACATGTGCTTCATGACGAAGTGCCCCTATGTGCCGCCACATCCCTTCGCCATCGACTTTCCCCATCTGATGGTGCGCTATCGGGCCCAGGAGTTGAAGCGGGGCGAAGTCGCGCCGGCGGACCGCCAGCTCACCGAAACGGATCGCAACGGCCGCCTGGCGCGGCCGGTCGCCGGCCTGGCGAACTGGGCGACGCGGCGCGGGAACGGTTTGACGCGACCGCTCCTGCAGGCCATCGCCGGCATTCACCGTGATGCTGAATTGCCGAAATACAGCCGCCGCAGCTTCGAGGCGCTGGCCGCCGCGGCGCCATCGCCGGTCAATGCCGACGCGCCGGCCCATGGCCGCAAGGCGGTCCTGTTCGCCACCTGCTTCGTCAACCACAACACACCCGACATCGGCATGGCCTGTCGCGCCGTATTGGCCCACAACGGCGTCGATACCAAGGTTGCCTACCCTGGCTGCTGCGGCATGCCGCAACTGGAACACGGCGATCTCGAACGCTTGGCCGGCGCTGCGCGACGTAGCGCCGCCGCGCTGGTACCGTGGATCGAGGAGGGATATGACATCGTCGTTCCCGTGCCCTCCTGCGCGCTGATGATGAAATTCGAATGGCCGCTGATCCTGCCCGACGAGCCGGCGGTCGGACGCTTGGCCGGGGCGGTTTTCGACGCGTCGGAATATGTCGTCGACATTGCCGGGAAGGAAGGGCTGGCCCCCGGCCTGCGCCCGCTGGAAGGCGGCGTTGCGGTCCATCTGGCCTGCCATGCCCGCGCCCAGAACATGGGGCCGAAGGCGGCCGAGATGCTGCGCCTGCTCCCCGACACGAAAGTGGTGGTGGTCGAACGTTGTTCAGGTCATGGCGGCTCGTGGGGCATCAAGACCGAGAACTTTCCTCTCGCCATGAAGAATGGCCAGCCAGCGGCCCGCCAGGCGGCCAAGAGCGGCATGCGGCACCTTTGTTCGGAATGCCCGCTGGCGGCCGCCCACCTGGCGCAAGAGTTGGAGGAGTTGGACGGCGGCGGTGCCCAGCCGGCCTGCGGAATGCATCCGATCCAACTGCTGGCCGAAGCCTATGATCTGATCTGACGCCAAGGAGCCGCGAATGAAGCGCAGCATCAGCCGCGACGACATCATGCCCCTCGATCGCTATGGCCAAATCCGCTCCGAGCGGCGTAAGGCGCTCATTGCGTTGAAGAAGAACCGGCGTATCCATGTTGGCCCTCATGCGACGGTGCATTTCGAGTGCTACGAGACGATGTGGCACCAGGTTCACGAGATGCTCTACATCGAGAAGGGCGGAGAGGCGCAGTTGGCCGGCGAACTGGAGGCTTATAACCCGCTGATCCCGCAGGGCAATGAACTGGTCGCCACGGTGATGTTCGAGATCGAGGACGAGGCCCGGCGCCATCGGATCCTGGCCGGCCTGGGCGGTGTTGAGCGGAGGATGGCGCTGACCTTCGGCGGCGAGCGGGTGACGGGTGTTGCGGAAGCCGACATCGACCGCACCACCGCCGCGGGCAAGGCGTCCAGTGTCCAGTTCCTGCATTTTCCATTCACCGCGCAACAGATCGGCAAGTTTCGGACGGCGGCCGCCACCATCCTGTTCGTCATCGACCATCCGAACTACCGGCATGCGGCGGCGCTGCCCGAACCGGTGCGCGCGGCGCTGGCAGAGGATTTCGATTAGGCCCGGTTCGGAAATGGGGCGGCTCCGGCCGCCCCGTGGGATGCCGATATTTCCCGATTGCGGTGGGGCAAGTCGGCAAGGCTGGCCGGAAAGGTTTCTAATACCTTACGCCAATGCCTAAGCTCTTGTTTTGACAGGGGTTGAGCCAGTTTCTAGCCTGTCTCCGCGTCGATCCTCCTCAAGCACCAGCCGGAGACCGAGACCATGGCGACCCCGCCTGCCCAGCTTCCCCGTCGCAGACCGTCGTGTTCAACGCCTGGCCCGGTTGCTTCGCATCCCTGGCCGCGACGCCGCTCGCCCGCCGGACTGTCGCCTGTGGCGCTGCTGGCCGCCGTTCTGCTGCCGAATATCGCGGTGGCCGACGACCAACCGGTCTATCAGGTGCCGCCGATCGAGGTGATCGGCGTGTCGCCGGTCCTCGGCACCGGCATCGAAAAAGACAAGGTGCCGTCGGACGTACAGACCTTTTCCGCACCCCAGATGACGCAAGGAGAGCCATTCGGCATCGACGACGTCCTGGAGCGCCGGCTCAGCTCGGTGACTGCCGCCGACTACCAGGGCAACGAACTGATGTCCAGTCTCTCCTTTCGTGGCTTCACCGCCTCGCCGGTGCTGGGCCAGCCGCAAGGGCTGGCCGTCTACCAGAACGGCATGCGCGTCAACGAGGCGTTCGGCGACGTGGTCAACTGGGACATGATCCCGTCCTTCGCCGTCAACAAGATGCAGGTGCTGCCCGGGTCCAATCCGGTGTTCGGGCTGAACGCCCTGGGCGGCTCCATATCGCTGCAGATGAAGAACGGCTTCAACACGCAGGGCGGCTCGGCCGATGTGGCCGGGGGCTCCTTCGGCCGGGCCAAGGCGATCGCCGAGGTCGGCGGGCAGGTTGGCAATTTCGGCTTTTACACCGGCGCCCAGGCGCTGAACGACGACGGCTGGAGGCAATTTTCGCCGGCCCGCATGCTGCAAAGCTACAGCGACTTCGGCTGGCGCGGCGATTCGACCGAAATCGGCCTCGGCGTCACCCTGGGCGCCTCCTATCTCGGTAACAACGGCGCCACCCCGACGCAGATCCTCGATGCCGGGTGGGGCACGGCGTTCACCACGCCCGACAACCAGCGCAACAGCGTCGCCGCGGTGGACCTGCGCGGCTCCCACGACATCGACGACGAGACCTCGGTGCAGGGCAATGCCTATTTCCGCCATCTGCGCACCGCCGTGGCCAACGGCAACACCAGTGACTTCCAGGACTGCGCCGGTGGGCTGGGGGGATTCCTGTGCGACAACAGCGGCGCCCAACTGTTCAGCCTGAACGGCGCCCCCATTCCCACCCCCGCCGGCTCCATCGGCCAGATCAACGACGTGCTCACCCAGACCGACAGCGTCGGTGCTTCGGCCCAGTTGTCCCGTCAGGCCACCCTGTTCGGCATGACAAATACGACCATCGCCGGGGTGAGCGTGGATGCCGGGCACACCGCCTATACCTCCTCGACCGTCATGGGCAGCTTCAACGCCCAGCGCACCGTTGTCCCCAATGGCTACACCCTGGGCGGTTCCAGCAATTTTACCAGCCTGCGGGCCGACAACACCTATGGCGGCCTTTACGCCACCGATACCCTGTCGCTGACCAACAGCCTCGACCTGACGCTGGCCGGTCGCTATAACGCCGCCGAAATTCGGCTTCTCGACCAGAACGGCACGGCGCTCAATGGCGATCACGCCTATTTCCGCTTCAACCCTTCGGCCGGCCTGGCCTGGAAGCTTACCGCCCAGGTGACCGCCTTCACCAATTACAGCGAGGCCAACAGGGTGCCGACGCCCGCCGAGTTGGAATGCGCCAATCCCGCCCTGCCCTGCACCGTCCCCAATGCATTCGCCGGCGACCCGCCGCTCAAGCAGGTGGTCGCGCGCAGCGTCGAAGCCGGTGCCCGCGGCCGGATCCCGCTGAGTGGCAAGGACGTGATCAACTGGTCCGCCGCCGGCTTCTATTCCAACAACCAGAACGACATCATCTTCGTCACCGCTCCGGCGCAACTGACCTCGGGCTTTTTCCAGAACGCCGGCTATACGCAGCGGGTCGGCCTGGAGACGAACATAGACGGCCGGCATGGCGCCTTCAGTTGGTTCGCCGGCTATTCGCTGGTCCGCGCGACCTTCGAGAGCGCCTTCGCCATCAACACCCCCTCCAACCCCAGCGCCGACGCCGCCGGCAACATCTACGTGCGGCCGGGCGACGTCATGCCGGGGATCCCCATGCATTCGTTCAAGGCGGGGGCCAGTTACGACGTGACCTCGCAGTGGACGGTGGGCGGCGACATGGTGGCGCAGAGCGGCGTCTTTCTGCAGGGCGATGAAGCCAACCTGCAGGCGAAGACCGCGCCCTTCGCGGTGTTCAACGCCGAAACCGACTATCACCTGACCAGCTATGCCACGGCTTATCTGCGCGCGAACAATCTGTTCAACACGAAATATGCCACCGCCGGCATTTACAGCGATGGCTCGCAGTTCGGCTACCCCGCCACAGATCGGTTTCTCACTCCGGCGGCGCCGTTCAACGTCTGGGCGGGAATGCGCATGACCTTCTGATCGATTGATCCTCTGTGCTATCCATGGGAGGAATTGCCCGGAGGGTTTCGCGACGATGACCGCCCCGCTGCCGCTGACAACCGTCTCGCTCCGCAAGCGCTTGATCCTGATACCGGCTGTGGTGGCGGTCGTGGCCTCGGCCGTCGCCTTGGCGATCATCGTGCATCAGGCACGCCAGCGGGTCGTCGCCGAGCGCGTCTCGGCCGCCGACCTGGCGGAACAGTTGATCCGCCAGACCATCGGCAGCCTGCCCGCGGGTGCCGGGGATCCGCTCGGAGCCCTGGCCGAAGTGGTCAACATCGTTCCGGGCCTGCGTCATGTGCGGCTGTTCATTTTGCCTCGCCAGCAAGATGCCTTCGACCAGTTCCAGCGCTCCAAGGCGGGCGGTGATGCGGCACCTCGTTGGTTTGCCGGCCTGCTTCGCCCTCTGCCGTGGTCGCATCGGCATGAGATCCGCTATGAGGGGCGGCTTGTCGGCTATGCGGTGGTGGTGGGCGATCCGGATGACGAAATCGCCGAGATCTGGCACGAACTGCTGTTGATCGCCGGCCTGCTGGGGGCGCTTTCGGCGCTGTTCGTTTGCCTGGTGTGGTGGAGCGTCAACAACGCCCTGCGTCCGCTTGGCATGCTGAGCGCCGGCCTTGCTCGCCTCGAGAACGGCGACTTCACCGCCTCGCTGCCGCCCCTGACCATCCCCGAGCTGACTGTCCTTGGCGAGATGTTCAATCGGCTGGCGCAAGGTCTCGCGCGGATCAGCCGGGATAACCGCTTTCTCATTGGGCAGCTCATTTCCTTGCAGGAAAATGAGCGCAAGCTTCTGGCCCATGAACTGCACGACGAGTTGGGCCCCAGCCTGTTCGGCATCAAGGCCCAAGCCGCCTGTATCACCAGGCCGGGAGGCGGCACGGCCGAGGAGCGCCATGCCCGGACGATTTTGACGCTGGTCGACGATCTGCAAAAGCTCAACCGGCGCATCCTCGGCCGCCTCCGCCCGATCGCCCTGCAGGATCTGGGGCTGCCGGCGGCGATGGCACAGCTGGTGGAAGACTGGCGTGGCCGTCAGCCCGAGATCGACTGGCAATTCGTCTGCTCGGCGGTCGAGCCGCCGCCGGATGAGGCCACGGCGCTGACCCTCTTTCGCGTCGCCCAGGAGTGTCTCACCAACGCCGCCCGGCATTCGGGAGCGAAGCGGGTGCGAGTTGAACTCGAAAGCGGGCCGGCGGAACGCCTTGCCGCCACGGACCCGGCCTGGCCTATGGCGGGGAACACTTCGCTTGTCTGCCTGGCGGTCAAGGATGACGGTCGGGGGCTCCACCCCGACGCCGGCCGGGGCTTCGGACTTCTCGGCATCCGTGAACGCGTCGCCGGACACGGCGGCAAGGTGATGATCGGGGGGAGCATGGGCGCCGGACTCTCCATAATCGCCCTGCTTCCGCTGACTCCTGTGCGGCAGGGAGACAGGCCATGACGAAGCCCCGCCGCGTCCTGCTCGTGGACGACCATGCCGTTGTCCGCACCGGCTGCCGGCAGTTGCTGGAAAGCTGGGGCGGGTTCGAGGTGGCCGAAGCGGCTTCGGCGGCTGACGCCCTGCGCCGCATCCCCCAGGTGAAACCGGTTCTGACGATCCTGGACCTCAACCTGCCCGACATGAGCGGTCTCGATTTGATTCCCCAGCTGCTGGCGTTGAACCCCAGGCTCCGCATCCTGGTGTTCACCATGCACGAAGACGCCGGCCATGCCAGGCGGGCGGTTGATGCCGGGGCGCACGGGTTCGTCACCAAGAGCGACGAGCCGGAGACCATCGTCGAAGCGGCGAGACGCGTCGCCCAGGGCGAGTTCTATCTCAGCCAGCCGGTGGCCCAAAGACTGGCCTTGGCCAATGTCAAGAAGCCGGAAGACCCTCTGGCAGTGCTGACCCGCCGCGAAAAGGAGGCGCTGCATGCCCTGGGGCAGGGCAAGACACTGGCGGAAATCGCCGCGGCGCTGGGTGTGAGCTACAAGACAGCGGCGAACACCTGCTCGCAGATCAAGGCCAAGCTCAATTTATCCAGCACGGCCGAACTGATGCGCGTCGCGCTGACGATGTCTCAATGATGTGCCCGTCCGCTGAGGGCAAAAACAGAGACTACACTCGTGCGGCCATCGCCTCGTTCAATAGCCAGCTGCGGAAGGCCTGGGCGCCCGGCCGCTCGTTACGCTTGGGCTGGCGCACCAGGTGGTAGCCGCCGGCCAGTCGCTGGCCGGGGAACAGCGCCACCAGCCGGCCCGAGCCCAATTCGTCCTCGAGCAGGGTCCGCCATGACAAGGCCACGCCGAGGCCGGCCAAGGCAGCCTCGATCACCAGTGCCGTGTCGCCAAAGCGGCGAAGTTTCAACGGGGTGGCCGGTACCACGCCCATGTCGCCCAGCCAGGTCGGCCAGTCGGGGAAGCCGGAATCCCGGCCTTGCACCGCGTTGTCGAGCAGGGTCGTTTCGCACAGCTCGGCTGGAGTCCGGAAACGCCCGGCAAGCTGCGGGGTGGCTACCGCCACCACCTCTTCCTCCAGCATCAGCCGTTCGGTCAGCAGGCCGGGATAGTTGCCACGGCCATAGCGGATGGCCATGTCCACGCCTTCGTGCTCCAGGTCCACCAGGCGGGTGGTGGCCGAGAGGTAGAGCTCGATTTCGGGATGGAGGGCATGGAACCGCTCCAGCCTGGGCACCAGCCAACGCGCGGCGAAGGTCGGTGGTGCCGAGATCACCAGCGGCTTGGCGTGCAACTCGAGGCTCAGCCGTTCGGCGGCTCCGGCCAGCGCATCGAAGGCCTCGGTCAGCGCTGCCGCTGCCTGGCCGGTGTGAGAGGCCAGGGTCAGTTTGGCACCGCGGTGGAAGAGCGGCGTTCCCAGGCGATCCTCGAGCAGCTTGATCTGCTGGCTGACGGCGGCCGGGGTTACGCCCAGTTCCTCGGCCGCCTTGGCGAAGGACAGGTGGCGGGCGGCGACCTCGAAGGCAAGCAAGGCTCTTAACGGGGGAAGGCGGCGTCGCATCGCTTACTGTCGGCCGCGGCAGGCCCCGGGGTCAAGCCTATTGAGATTAGATTTTCTACACAACGACCTCAGAACAACTCGTTTGTGGCCGCCATGCTATGGAGAGAGTATGGCTCTCGTCGATAAGATTTATTAAGCGGGGATGGGCGATGTTCAGCATGCGCTTTTATGGATTTGCGGCCCTGTCGGCATTGTTCTGGGGGGCCAATTTCAATCTGGCCGGCCCTGTCCTGGCCGATCTTCATCCCCTCGCCGCCGGAGCCGAGCGCTTCCTGCTGGCGGCGGGCATCATGCTGGCGGCCATGACGGGCCGCGGCGAGCTGGCGGCGACCAGGCTGGTGGCACGGCGCTACGGGGGGCGCCTGGCCCTTCTGGCTGTTGTGGGGATCGGCGGCTTCAATCTTTTGTTCTTCGACGCCATGCGCAGCACCTCGGCGGTCAACGGTGCGCTCATCATGGCCACCAATCCGCTGGTGACGACCCTGCTGGCCGCACCGCTGCTCGGCGAACGCCCTTCGCGGCGGCAATTGCTGGCCCTTCCCGTGGCCCTGATCGGGGTCGCGGCGGTCATTATGGGCGGCCGGGCAGGGCGCGGGCTGTCGGTCAATCCCGGCGACGTCGAGATGGTGTGGGCAAACCTGGCCTGGGCCTTCTACAATGTCCTGTCGAAGAAGTTGATGCCGGCCGGTTCCCAGCTTGCCAACATCACCGTGCTGATGGCCATCGGCGCCCTGGTTCTGACGGCGGTGGCGCTGGCCAACGGCGACAGCCTGGCGGTGCCGGGGATCCGCGGCAGCGCAGCGCTGCTGGTCATGGCCTTGGCCGGATCGGTTCTCGGCTACCTGTTCTGGAGCATGGCCATTGGCGGCCTCGGTGCCGGCCGGGCTGCCCTCTTCCTCAACCTGGTGCCGGTGTTTGCCGCCCTCATCGCCAGTCTTACCGGCGACCTTCCCAGTGGGACCCAACTGACGGGCGGCACCGCGGTCATTGCCGCCGTCACCCTTGCCATGCTGCCCCCCAGACGGCTGGTCGCCGCCTGATATCGTTGCGCCGTACTGGTGCAACTTGGCCCATGTTCGCCGCCGCCCCGGTCGCCGGGGCGGCGGCGATTACCACAGGTGATCATTCCGTGGCCCGGCCTCAGTCCTGCCGCCGGGGGCGCAGGAAGCGGCCGGCGGCAACGATGGCCAGGCTGACCACGACGATCACCACGGTGGCCAGGGCGTTGATCTCGGGGCTGACCCCCAGGCGAACCTTGGAGAAGATGACGATGGGCAGGGTGGTCGCCCCTGGGCCGGTGACGAAGGCAGAAATGACCACGTCGTCGATCGACAGGGTGAAGGCCAGCAGCCAGCCGGCGGCCAGGGCAGGCGCGATCAGCGGCAGGGTGATGACAAAGAAGACCTTGGCCGGCCGCGCCCCCAGGTCGAGGGCGGCCTCTTCGAGGGAGATATCCATCTGCACCAGGCGGGACTGCACCACGACGGTGACGAAGCTGAGGCAGAAAGTGATGTGGGCGATGACGATGGTGGTCATCGACCGTCCGGCCGGCCAACCGATCGCCTGCTCCATGGCGATGAACAGCAGCAGCATGGCTAGGCCGGTGATGATCTCCGGCATGACCAGTGGCGCGGCGATCATGCCGGAGAACAACGTGCGGCCGGGAAAACGCCGGAAGCGGACCAGCACTACCGCCGCCAGGGTGCCCAATACCGTGGCGGCCGAGGCGGTGATGATCGCGACCTTCAGGGAAAGCCATGCCGCATCGAGGATTTTGGCATCCTGGACCAGCACGCCGTACCACTTGGTCGATAGCCCGCCCCACACGGTGACCAGCCGCGAGGCATTGAACGAATAGATCACCAGCAGCACGATCGGCAAGTAGAGGAACGCGTAGCCGAGGGCAAGCAGCAGGGGGAGGATCACTCGGTGGCCCTCCTCTGGAAATGCTGGAAGATCATGATGGGGGCGACCAGGGCGACCAGCATGGCCACGGCGATGGCCGAGGCGACGGGCCAATCCCGATTGTCGAAGAATTCCGACCACAGGATCTTGGCGATCATCAGGGTGTCGGGGCCGCCCAGCAGGTCGGGGATGACGAACTCGCCCACCGCCGGGATGAACACCAGCATGGAGCCGGCGACCATCCCCGGAATCGACAGCGGCAGGGTAACCGAAAGGAAGGCGCGGAATGGGCGGCAGCCAAGGTCCGCGGCTGCCTCGAGCAGCGAGCGGTCCATCTTTTCGAGGGTGGCGTAAAGCGGCAGGACCATGAACGGGAGGTAGGAGTAGACGATGCCGATATAGACGGCGAGGTCGGTTTCCAGGATCTGCAAGGGCTGGAGGATCACCCCGATCCATAGCAGGAAGGCGTTAAGCAGCCCCTCGGTTTTCAGGATGCCCATCCAGGCGTAGACGCGGATCAGAAAACTGGTCCAGAACGGCAGAACGACCAGCATGAGCAAGGCGTTCCGGTGGCGATCGGAGGAACGCGCGATGCCGTAGGCCATGGGATAGCCGACGAGCAGGCAAAGCACGGTGGAAACCGCGGCGATCTTCAGCGAATTGAGGTAGGCGATGACATAAAGGTCGTCACTGAACAGTGTTCGATAATTGCCGAGGTTGAGGCGAAGCTCAAGCACGCCCGCCTGCGCCCAGTCAAGCAGCGGCTTGTAGGGCGGTATGCCGATCTGCGTTTCGGCAAGGCTGATCTTCAACACGATGAGGAAGGGCAGGGCGAAGAAAAGGCCCAGCCACAGATAGGGCGGCAGGCCGACCAGGAAGCGCCCTCCCGGCAATCGCCGGCCGATGGCGGGGCCCTTCCTGCCTTGGTCACGCCCGCCGGGGCTGGAGCGGCGCGAGGCGCTCTCGACCTTGATCGCGGTCATTGCACCAGGATCACCGCGTTGGCCGGATGCCAGGCGACGAAAAGTTCGTCGCCGGGGGAGGGACCGCCGCCGTCGACATGCTTGAGGTTGGCCTGCGTCGCCTGCAGGTTGCGGCCGGAGGCCAGTTCGATATGGTAAGTGGAAAGGCCTCCCAGATAGGCGGTATCGGCGACCTTGCCGCGGACCCAATTAAATTGGGCTTGGGGCTCGCCGCGGGATAAGACCAGTTTTTCCGGCCGCACCATCACCTTCACCGGAGCGCCCACGGGTAGCGGCGGGGCGTTGGCGACGGCCAGTTCCCGTTCGAGTTCCGGGCAGGCGACCGCCACCTGCGAGGGCTGGTGGCGGCTGACCACCCCTTCGAACATGTTCGCCGTGCCGATGAAATCGGCGACGAAGATCGAGGTGGGGTACTCATAGACATCGACCGGCGTGCCGACCTGTTCGATGGCGCCAGCCTTCATCACGGCGATGCGGCTCGACATGGTCATCGCCTCTTCCTGATCGTGGGTCACCATGACGAAGGTGATGCCGACGCGATGCTGGATCTTCACCAGTTCAAGGCGGGTCTGCTCCCGCAACTTCTTGTCGAGCGCCGCCAGCGGCTCGTCGAGCAGCAGGACCTTGGGTTCCTTGGCCAGGCTGCGGGCCAGGGCCACCCGCTGGCGCTGGCCGCCCGACAACTGGGCCGGCCGCCGCCGGGCGAAGGGCGCCATCTGAACCAGATCCAGCATTTCCGCAACCTTGTCGCGGATTCGGGCCTTGGGCCAGTTCTCCTGCTTTAGGCCGAAGGCGACGTTCTGTTCGACGGTCATATGGGGGAACAGGGCGTAGGACTGGAACATCATGTTGACTGGGCGCAAATACGGTGGCACGCCGGTCATATCGGTCCCGTCGATGAGGATGCGACCATCGGAAGGCTGTTCCAGGCCGGCCAGCATCCGCAGCAGGGTCGTCTTGCCGCAGCCCGAGGCGCCGAGCAGGGAAAAAAACTCCCCGCGATGGATGGCAAGGGTCAGCCCGCTGACCGCAGTGAAGCTGCCAAAGCTCTTCGATACCGCGTCGATGCTGATGATCGGCTCGGCCATTCCCGCGACCCGGCTCACAATCCCGTCTTGACCTTGATCCAGGCCCGGGTCCGCGCCCGCTCGTATTGCGGGCTGGCCGGCGGCACCAGGAATTCCTTGGCGCGCACCGCCTCGGGCGGATAGATCACCGGGTCGGTCAGGATATCGGGCTTGACCAGGGCGCGGGCGGGAATCACCGCATTGGCATAGCCGACGGTGTTGGTGATGGCGGAAACGATCTCGGGACGGATGATGAAATTGATGAATTTCAAGGCGTTGTTGGGGTGCGGCGCGTCGATCGGAATGGCCATCGAATCGATTCCGAGGACGGCCCCCTCGCGTGGGATGATGATGCCGATATGGACATCTTTTCCAGCTTCCTTGGCCCGGTTGCGGGCCTGCACCAGGTCGCCGACAAAGCCATGGGCGAGGCAAATGTCGCCATTGGCTAAATCATTGATGTATTTTGAGGAATGGATGTATTTCAGGTAGGGGCGGGCCTTCGAAGCGACGGCGGCGGCGGCGGCCAGATCGTCCAGGCTCTGGCTGGTCGGATCCTTGCCCAGATAGGCCAGGGCGGCCGGGAACACCTCGGTTGGCGTATCGAGGAAGGTAACCCCACAGCCCTTGAGCTTGGCCAGAATGGCCGGGTCGAACAGCAGGGACCAGGAATCCAGCTTGGTGCCGGGCGGCAGAAGCGCTTTCACCTTGTCGATGTTGAAGCCGATGCCGGTGGCGCTGATCATATAAGGTACGGCATGAGCATTGCTTGGGTCGGCGACGGCCAGGATCTTCAGCACCGCCGGGTCGAGGCCGGACCAGTTGGGGATCTGCGAGCGGTCTATCTCGCGATACAGGCCGGCCTTCACCTGCTGCGCCAGGAACGGCGAGGCCGAGGGGAAGACCACGTCATAGCCGGAATCGCCGGCCTGCAGCTTGGCCGCCAGGACCTCGTTCGAATCATAGACGTCGTAATTGACCTTGATCCCCGTCTCGGCGGTGAATTTCTGCAACGTGTCGGGTGCGATATAGTCCGACCAGTTGTAGACGTTCAGGACCTTTTCCTCCGCAGCCCTCGCCGGCGCGGCGGACCATATCGACAAGCCGAGCGCGATCAAGCATATCGCTATTCTGAAACGCATCGCCGTTGCCACCTTTCTGGCCTTGCCCCGCCTTCCTTTTAGCGGGCAGCCACGGGAAGTCAACCACGCAAGGTCACCCCGGATCACTGCTTGGCCGGCAGGCGCCGCAGCCAGCGATCGGTCCAGTCGGGCGGCAGGGCCGACAGCAGGGTCACGGCAAGGGCCATCGGCCAGGGATAGGCAATGCGGGCGCGCCCGGCGTCAATTCCCCGCTTCATCCGGGCCGCCGCCGCCTCGGCGGTCATCAGGAACGGCATGGGGAAGTCGTTGCGCGCAGTCATGCGGCTGCGGACGAATCCCGGGCAGATCACGGTAACGACAACGCCGTCGGCGGCCAGCCAGCCGCGCAGCCCCTCGCCCCACACCCGTACCGCCGCCTTGCTGGCGCAATAGGAGGGGGCCGAGGGAAAACCGCGGAAACCGGCGAGCGAGGCCATCAGGACGATCTGGCCGCGGCGGCGGCGGCGCATCGTTTCGATGACCGGCAGAACGGTGTTGAGCACGCCATCCAGGTTGACGGCGAATACCGCACGGGCCTGTTCGGCGCTTTCACCGCCGGCTCCACCGGTTCCGGCCGAGATGCCGGCATTGGCGATCACCAAGTCGAGCGGGGCGATCTGCAGGCAATCGGCAATCCAGGCGTCCATGGCCGCGCGGTCGGCCACGTCGATCACCCGCCCGGCGGCCTCGGCCCCCTTGCCGCGGCAGGCTTCGGCGACGGCGGCCAGACGGCCTCCGTCACGGCCGGACAGGAACAAGCGGACGCCCGGCGCGGCATAGGCCAGGGCGAGGGCTTCGCCGAGGCCGCTGGAAGCGCCGGTGACCAGGATCGCCGTCATGCCGCCGAGGATTCCTTGAGGATGGCCCGCAGCGGCCGGCGCAGGGGCGGCAGGTCGTTGACCGCCGTCGCCCAGATAATTCCGGGATCGACCGAATGATATTCGTGGACCAGGATATGGCGCATCTCGGCCATGTGGCTCCACGGGACATGCGGATATCGCTGCGTCACCTCGGACGGCAGCCGCCGCGCCGCCTCACCGATGATCTCGAGATTGCGCACGACGGCGTCGATCGACCGGTCGTCAGCGCAGAAGCTCTTTTCGTCCCGCTCGTCGGTGTAGCGCTCGATCCGTTCGATCGCTTCGAGGATATCCTCGATGCGGACACGCCAGTCCTTGAACGACAAATCCGTCTCCTCCCCCGTTGTCGCAATTCTCCGTCCCAGTGGCGCGGGGACCGTCAGTAGATCCGTTCGGCTTCTCCCAGGATCCGTGCCCTTAGCCGCGGCTTGATGTTGGCCGCCGTGGTCAGGTCGACCGGCCGGCCGAGCAGCCCTTCCAGCATGTGTTTCAGTTCGACGAATTCGAACAATCCCGATGGGCGGCCCGGCTCGAATTCGACCAGCAGGTCGATATCGGAATGCGGTTTGGCTTCGTCGCGGGCCGCCGAGCCGAACAGCGACAGCGAGGAGACGCCAAAGCGGTCGGCCAGGTGGCGATTGCGCTGCAGGAGGTCGATGATGTCCTGGCGCGACGGTGGTGCTCGCCGCTGGCCGATCCTCCGGGCATAGCTCTTGACCGCTTCGGCCTTCTCGATCGGCACCCAGACGGTGATTTCGGCGAGGCCGCGGCGGGCATGTCTGCGTTCCTTCATGAAAGGCAGGATAGCAAGCCGACGCGGGAGGCGGGAAGGACGGTTGTTGCAGAGGGGTGTCGGGGGTATAACCCTTCGTTCGCGAACCTGAACGAGGCCTATCTTGATCGTCAACAGCATGACCGGCTATGCCCGTACCCAGGGGCAGGACACGACCCTGACCTGGACCTGGGAGGTCAAGAGCGTCAACGGCCGCGGCCTCGAACTGCGCTCGCGGATGGCCGCCGGCTATGATTTTCTCGACCTTGCCGCGCGCGAGGCGGTACAAAAGCGGTTCAAGCGCGGCAGCATCACCATGTCGCTGACCGTCGCGCGGGGCCGCGAAGGCGCGGTTCTGACGGTCAATGAGGTTGTCCTCGCCCGCTACATGGATCTGGCCCGGCAGTGGCAGGAACGGATGCCGGGTCTGACCCCGCCGCGTCTCGATGGCCTGTTCGCCTTGCGCGGTGTCGTCGAATGCGGCGATGGCGACGAGGATGCGACGCAAGTGGAGGCCCGCGGCGCCGCCATGCTGGGGACACTGCGCCAGGCCCTCGATGCGCTTGCCGCCATGCGTGCGGCCGAGGGGCGCCGCCTGGCGGAGGTGCTGGCCGGCCATCTGGCCGAGATCGAGGGGCTGGTGGGACGGGCCGAAGGGCTGGCCGCCCTCGATCCCGAGGCGATCAAGCAGAGGCTGCGCCAGCAGTTGCTGGCATTGCTCGATGCGGTGCCGGTGCTGCCCGAGGAGCGGCTGGCCCAGGAGGCGGCGCTGATCGCCGCCAAGGCCGATGTCCGCGAGGAACTGGACAGGCTGAAAGCCCATGTCTCCGCCGCCCGCGACATGCTGGCGCTGGGCGACGCCGTGGGGCGTCGCCTCGATTTCCTGTGTCAGGAATTCAACCGTGAAGCCAACACCTTATGCTCCAAGGCTAACGACGTCGAGTTGACCCGAGTCGGGCTGTCGCTGAAGGCGGTGATCGAACAGTTGCGCGAGCAGGTGCAGAACATCGAATGACCGCCCGAGCCCCATCCACGCCATCCCCTCGGCACCATATCATCCGACGCCGAGGCCTGATGCTGGTCCTTTCTTCGCCTTCGGGCGCCGGCAAGACCACCATTGCCCGTGCCCTGCTGCGCAGCGACCGCAACCTGGTGATGTCGGTGTCGGCTACCACGCGGCAGCCGCGGCCCGGCGAAGTGGAGGGTCGCGACTATCACTTCGTCGACCATGAATCCTTCGAGGCGATGATCCGCGAGGATCGCCTGCTCGAGCATGCCCGCGTCTTCGACAACCTCTACGGTACGCCACGGCAGCCGGTGGATGGGGCGCTGGCCGAAGGCCAGGACGTGCTGTTCGACATCGATTGGCAGGGGACCCAGCAGCTGCGTCAGAACGCTCGGGCCGACCTGGTCAGCATCTTCATCCTGCCCCCCTCGGTCGGTGAACTGGAGAAGCGGTTGCGCAGCCGCGCCCAGGATAGCGACGACGTGGTGCGCAAGCGCATGGCGAAGGCCGGCGACGAGATGAGCCATTGGCCGGAATACGACTACATCGTGGTCAACACCGACATTGAGGCCAGCGTCGCCGCTGTCCAATCCATTCTCGCCGCCGAGCGGCTCAAGCGTGACCGCCAGATCGGCCTGGCCGATTTCGTCAACCGCCTGCGCGGCGGGGAGCAGGTCCCCGGGTGACCCCGGCCTGAGGCCGTGCAATACACGGCGGACCGGCGAACAACCCCGAGCGTGACGCGTCAACCCATGGCATCCGCGGCGTAGTCGGGCGGCCGGCATGGCGCTACCGCGGGGGAGCCCTCCCACTGGTATCTCGATCGGCAATCGGTTAAAACGAACCAACCATCTGGTGCCCGCCCTTGCCCGGCGGGAGAATCGGGAACGCGGTGCGAATCCGCGACGTGCCCAACGCTGTAAGGGGAGTTGGTCCGGGCATATGCCACTGGCTGAGGCTGGGAAGGCGCCCGGGCGCGATCGTCGCCCCAAGTCAGAAGACCGGCCAGACGGGGACGGCTCGCCACGCGCGGACGGTGGGGCGAGCGTGCCATCAAAGGGGACTGACGATGGATGCCACACCCGATTGCTTGCTGCCCGCCGTTGCCTTACCCGCCGCCGAATGTCGCGGCGTCTATGAGGCGATTCTCACCCGCCGCGATACCCGTGGCGAATTCCTGCCCGACCCGGTACCCGACGAGGTCTTGAGCCGCCTTCTTGTCGCAGCCCATCACGCGCCGTCGGTCGGCTTCATGCAGCCGTGGAGCTTCCTGGTCGTCCGCGACCCGGCGGTGCGCAAGACGGTCCATGATGCCTTTCTGAAAGCGCATGCCGAGGCCGCGTTGATGTTTCCCGAGGACAAACAGGACATCTACCGCTCCCTCAAGCTGGAAGGAATCATGGAGGCGCCGGTCAACATCTGCGTGACCTGCGACCGCGACCGGGCCGGGCCAGTGGTCATCGGCCGCACCCATATCCGCACCATGGACCTCTACAGCTCGGTCTGCGCGGTACAGAATCTATGGCTGGCGGCCCGCGCCGAGGGGCTTGGCGTCGGGTGGGTCAGCATCTTCGACAACGGCGTGGTGCAGCGGGCCCTGAATATTCCGCAGCGCGTGATTCCGATCGCCTATTTGTGCGTCGGCAAGATCCGCGGCTATCACCCCAAGCCGGAGCTGGAGGCGGCGGGCTGGTTGCCCCGCCTGCCCTTGGACCAACTGATCCATTTCGACCAGTGGGGCAATGACACGGCGGATGGCGGGCTGCTTGATCGGCTGCGTGCCGATCAGCGCGCGGTCAACGAAGGGGAGTTCCTCACCGATCGCCTGCCGAAGTAGGGCACAGGGACTCCGCTGCCCTGGCCAGCGCGCAGAAGCCTTCCACGTCGACTTCCTCGGCCCGTAACGTCGGAGCGAGGCCAGTGGCGTCAAGGAGGGCTTCGGCGTTGCCCAGGGATCTGAGGCTGGAGCGCAGCATCTTGCGGCGCTGGCCAAAAGCCGCCGCGGTGACCCGCTCCAGCACCTCCATACGGGCGGCCGCCAAAGGCTCGGCCCGCGGCACTAATTGGACCACGGTGCTGACCACCTTCGGCGGCGGGGTGAAGGCTTCGCGTGCCACGTTGAACAGCGGCCGCACCGAGCATCGCCACTGGGTAATCACCGACAGTCGGCCATACTCGGCGGTGCGCGGGGCGGCGGCGAGGCGGTCGACCACCTCCTTCTGGAACATCAGGGTGAGGCTCTCGAACGCTTCCGCCTGGCGCAGCCAGCCGATCAGCAGCACCGTTGAGATGTTGTAGGGCAGGTTGGCGACGATGCGCCGCGGGCACTCCCCCAGCCCGGCGACGTCGACCTCCAGGGCATCGCCGGCCAGTACCTCGAGGCGCCCGGGATAAGCTCCGGCCAGTTCCTGTTGGATGGCCACGGCGCGGTCGTCCCGCTCTACCGCGATCACCCGCCGGGCTCCGGCATCCAGCAACGCCCGGGTAAGGCCGCCGGGGCCGGGGCCCACCTCGATGGTGGTGCCGCGGGACAGGTCGCCGGCCGCCCGGGCGATACGTCCGGTCAGATTGAGGTCAAGCAGGAAATGCTGACCCAACGACTTGCGCGCCGCCAGCCCGTGGGCAGCGATAACCTCGCGTAAGGGCGGCAAGCCCTCAGCCACGCCGCGATGCCATCTCGCCCGCCATCGTGAGGGCGGCGATCAGGCTGGCCGGGCGGGCTTGCCCGGTGCCGGCCAGGTCCAAGGCGGTGCCGTGGTCCGGCGAGGTGCGGATGAACGGCAGCCCGAGGGTGACATTGACCCCACCGTCGAAATCGATGGTCTTCAGCGGAATCAGCGCCTGGTCATGATACATGCACAGGGCCAGGTCGTACTCGGCGCGGGCTTGGGCATGGAACATGGTGTCAGCCGCCAGCGGCCCGAAGGCGTCGATCCCCTCGTGGCGCAAGGCAGCCACCGCCGGGGCGACGATTTCCTGGTCCTCGCGGCCGATGGAACCGCCTTCTCCGGCATGGGGATTGAGGCCGGCTACGGCCAGGCGAGGGCGAGGAATGCCGAAATCGCCGCTCAGTGCCTCGGCGGCGATGCGGCCTGCGGCCACGATATCGGCGCTCTTCAATGATTCGACGGCGCGGCGTAGCGGCACATGAATGGTGACCGGCACGACCCGCAGCTGTGGGCAGGCCAGCATCATCACCACGCGGTGCCGTCCGGCCAGCTGGGCCAGGAACTCCGTATGGCCGGGAAAGCCGAAACCGGCGTCGTAGAGCGCCTTCTTGTGGATTGGATTGGTGACGACGGCGGCGGCCCTCCCGCCCTGGACAAGGCGGACCGCTTCTTCAATCGATGCGATGACGGCTCGGCCGTTGGTCACCGCCGGCAAGCCGGGGCGGACCGGCGCCGCCAGCGGGCGGTGCAGAACCGGCAGCGCCTGGTCGAAACATTCGCCCGCAGCCTCCGGTTCGGCGATCGGGCGTATTTCGACGGGCATGCCCAGACGTTGGGCCAGCGCGGTCAACCGATGGGCGTCATCGATGACGAAGAAAGTCGGCAGGGCGGCTTGCCGGCGTTCGAGCCAAGCCGCCAGGGCAATGTCGCCGCCGATGCCGGCGGGCTCGCCCATGGTGAGGGCCAGCGGCTTCATCAGACGCGCAACTCGATGAACGCAGCTCGCCGCAAGTCGCGCAGATAGCGCCTGGCCAGGACCTCGAACTGCTCTTCCTCCATGCGGCGACGGATGGTGTCGCGCGACGGCAGTCCGCCGGCATCGTCATGACGGCCGCAAATGGCGAACATGCGGCGCCAGTTGTGACCATCCAGCGGTTCGCTGAGGCCGCCAACGGGCAGGCCGTCGATCAGCTTGGCAACTGCGGGCGGAACCTGCGTCAGCGGGACTTCGGTCGCCCGCGCCGTCGTTGCCGACGGCACGTCCTTGGCCAGCTTTTCGTAGTCGTCGCAGCTCTTGCCGGCAGCCAGGCTGTCGCGCAGGCGCTTGAGCTGGGTGTCGCGCTCGGCCGGGGTGGCGCTGGGCAGGCTGGTCAGTTCGACGGTCAGCACGTCGATGGTCGGGCCGGTGCTCAGCCCCTGGCCGACCAACCGCCTGTCGCGCAGCAGCAGGATGTGGTATCCGTCGGCGGTTCGCAGCGGCGGCGTGACTTGGCCCGGCCGCATTTCCGACAAGGCGGTCATCAGCCGCTCGTCGAGCATGCCTTGCGAGACCCAGCCGAGATCGCCGCCGGCGGCGCCCGTCTGGCTGAACTGCATGGCCAGGGCGGAAAACGGCGCGCCTTGCCGCATCTGTTCGATGAGCCGGTCGCCCAGCGTGCGGATTTCCTCCTCATGGCTGGGATTGTCGACGGAGAGGAAGATTTCCGCGACCAGGAACTCCGGTTTTCCCAGATTCGCCTTGAGTGCCGCGAGGCGGGCGTCTACCGCGTCGTCGCTGATGTTGAGCTGGCTGCGCAGTTCGTGACGGACCACTTGGCCCCAGGCCAATTCGGCGCGGATCTGCTGGCGGATTGTCTCCGGGTCGACGCCCTTGCTTTTCAACATCGGTTCGAACGAGCCCGGCTTCATATGGTTCCGCTGCTCGATCGTCGCCAAGCCGCCGGCGATCTCGGCGGTGGAGACGGACAGCTTCAGGCGGGCGGCTTCCTGCAGTTCCAGATGTTCATCGATCAGACGCCGCAAGACCTGCGGCATCAGGCGGGACCGCACCTCGACCGAGTCGGGCAGGTTGGACGACAGCAAGGCCATCTTCATGCGGTTTTCAAGGTCGCGCAGGGTGATGACTTCGTCGTTGACCACGGCGGCTACCCTCTGCACGTCCTGCTCGGCCGCGGAGGCGGTGGCAAAGGGGGCAAGCAGGAGGGTGATCGCCAGGCAACGGGCGAACAGGGAGGCGAAGAAGCGGGACGAGATCATGGTCAGAATATGTCCACAGGGAATTGGCCCAGGGTTTTGAAGATGACGCTGAGCATCAGATAATGCCCGGCGCTGAAGGTCTGCAGCTGAATCGGCAGCATTGTATAGCGGTCGCCGGCATCGGCGGTCACCGTGAAGCATTCGTCATCGTAAATCACCCGGAAGCCGGTCTGCAGCGGTACGGCCCCGGCGCCGAGGTTCTGCGTGGTGTAGAACTGGGACGACCAGTAATGGCTGAACTGCGCGGTCAAGGTCGTCGACAGCTGTTCGCGGGCATTGAACGGGCTGGTCGGGCTCAGTTTATCGTAGAAGACGTAGTTCGTCTGCAGATTGAGCGGGCGCGGGCCGAACGAGGCGGTGATTTCGCTACGGCGCAACATCAGGTCGCTCTCGCTCACGCGGAACGAGTAGTCGAAGACCACGTTGGTGGACGGCGAAACCGCCGCTCGGCCGACGATGTCGGACAGATTGTGGTCGAGACCGGTACCTTGCGGCAAAGCGTACTGGGGATGCAACTGGTAGCTTTGGCCCAAAAGGAAATCGGCGCTCTGGGCGCCGCGGTTGACGATGGTGTATTCGCCACCATAGGCGACGCGCGGCCCGCTGACCACCCGGTCATAGCCGGTGGAGGGCTGGGGGCTGAAGATGTTGAGATCGTTCAACTCGAAGTCGAGGCTGTCCTCGTTCGGAATTCTGTAGGAATTGCCGCCATACGGGCTGGCGCTGACCATCACGATGGGGGTGATGGTCTGTGACGAATGCTCGCCGAGCTTGGTGAACGGATACCGCCAATCAACCGCAAGATCGGGCAGCAGGCGGGTCGCATTGACCATCTTGCTGTCCTGCGGGGTCAGGTCGTTGGTGTTGTAGCCGTCGGCCCGCATGGAGGCGGTCAGATGGTATACCTCGCCATCCGACGCGGTATAGGGAAGGTTCCACGCCGTTACGGTATTGATCTGCCGGCTGTCGGTTCCCAACCCTCGGGTGACGGCGGCGCCGTGCGTATCGAATGTCCAGAAACCGCCATAGGCGCCGGGGTCGCCCACGTAGTTGTAGTTGACCAGCGGGAACACCACCGGGGCCTGCCGGAGCGCCGCCGCCCCGGCGGGCAGCATCATCGGAACGAGATTCTGGAAGGTATAGCCCTCGATCGAGGCGTAATTTCGATAGCCGAAATCTTCCAAATAGGGCCGCGTGGTCAGATATGGCAGGGGCGTGATATAGCCGAAGGTGGGGAGATAGGCCAGGTCCGACACCCGCTGGATCTGGTAGCCGGCCCGCCAGTCCTCGTTGAGGTCGAACTCACCGTGGGCGTCCACATGCCAGCCGATGGTGGGATTGCCGGCGTAGCCTTCCGACGACAGGTCGGCGACACTGAACACCGTCTTGGCTTCGCCATCCTCGCTGCGGTAGCGGTCGACCACCCCCAGCCAGGCATCGTTCTTGCTGGTCAGCATGGGGGACAGGGTCACGTCCTGAGAGGGGTCGATGACCTGGAAATACGGGATCTTGAGGCCCGAGCCGATGATGTTGTTGTTGAGCACGCTGGGTGGCAGTAATCCGCTTTCGCGCTTTACCGTAGGGTCGGCGTGCTGCATATACGGCGTGTAGGCTACCGGGACGCCGCCCATCTCAAGCCAGGCATCCTTGTATTGGATGATGTGGTCGACTTCGTTGTGGATGACTTCCTTGGCCTTGAGGTCCCACAGGGGCGGCTTGGTCGGGTCCTCGGCGCAAGGCTTGCAAGCTGTATAGATGGCCTTGTCGAGGATGCTGCGGTCACCGGCGATACGGTGGCCGGACTTGGCCGAAAGGCGCGAATCGTCGATCATCAGCACGCGAATGCCTTGCGAGACGGCATCCTTCATGTCACCGGTCAGTTCGGTGTAATCGGAGAAGCTGACTTCGCCGGTCGGCTCGGTGACGCTGACATTGCCAGCGGCGATGATGACGTCCTGTTTCAGGTTGTAGGACACCGTGTCGGCCAGCAACACGCGGCCGGCTTGGTCGATTTCCACATGGCCGCTGGCCGTGACCGTATTGAGGTCGCGGTCGTAGATGACCTGGTCGGCGGTAATCCGGACCGGGCCGTTGTGCTGGACCCGGCGCTTCTTGGCCGGTTTGGCCGGTGGCGGCGCCTGCTTGTCAGCGCTCTTGCCGTCGCCGTCGGCCGCGGGGGGCTGTTGCCCATAGGCCGGCAGCGCAGCGGCGACGCACAGAGCGAAGGCGGAGACGGTCAGGCGGCGGAGGCGCAAGATGTCGACTCCGTCAACCAGCCGGCAAGCCGGCGGCCGACATCGGCTTTCTCAGCGATGGCGCCAGCAGGACCCAGGCGCCGATGGCCGAGGGCAGCAGGGGAGTCAGATAGATCAGCGGGATCAGCGACAGATGCCGTGTCGCCAGGTTCGACACGCCCAGCGCCAAGGCCTGGATGGCAACCATCAGCCCGATCGCCAGGATCAGGCGGCGCCCCTGGCCGCGGCGGTTGAACCAGCCGGACAGCAGGCAGGCCGCGGCAACGAAGGCAAAAGAGAAATGGTACAGCGGCGATGCCAATCTCTGATGTCCCTCGACACGGAATTGACGGAAAGCGACCGGCCCGACCTGGCTCTCGGTCACCGAGAAAAGTTCCGCCGTCGGACGTTCGCGGGCGTCACGGCTTCGCTCCTCGGGGTTTGCCGCAGAGTCGGTGAATTCCATGGCATAATTGTCGAAATATAGCAACGACAGGCGATTGGAGCCACGAGTCACCTGCTGCCGGGTGCCGTTGATCATCAGTACTTTCGGCGTGCCGTTCTCCCCTTTGATCAGTGCCCCGCGTTCCGCCATCAACGTCACCGTGCGGTCGGGATTGCGGCGGTCGTAGACGATGATGCCGAGCAATTCGCCTTTCGGGCTGCGGGCCCGGACGTAGACGGTCAGGCCGTCCCCCATCTGGTTGAACTGGCCTTCCTGCAACATGACGCTGGTGGCGTTGTTGCGCAGCGACCATTGGAGCTGATGGAACTCCTCCACCGTGCGCGGGATGATCCAGACGTTCAGCACCAGCCCGGCGAGCATGCTGACCGCCGCCAGCAACAGGGCCGGCCGGGCCAAGGTCCAGTGGCTCAGCCCGGCCGCCCGCAATACCACCAATTCACGATCGGTGATCAGCTTGTTGTAGGTGAACAACACGACGGCAAAAAGCGATACCGGCAGGATCACGGTGAGGAAATTGGGCATCACCAGCAGGGTGAGCTTGAGGAAGGTGCCGATGGAGGCGCCCTTGTTCACCGTTACCTCGATGAACCGCAGCGACTGGGTCAGCCAAAGGATCGCCGTCAGCCCAATGGTGACCAACACCATGCCCACGGCCATTTGCCGCAGAATGTAGCGGACGATGGTGGCCCGCATGTCTTACATTCCCGCCGGCATGGCGTTTGTCCGCTCCAGGTTCGCCTCATTGCGCGGAGGCGATCCGACAAGTCTCGCCCCTCGCCCGCAGTCACACGCTCTTCGCGCGCAGGCACACCGACAACGAGAGTATGAGAAATGCGGGCTGAGCATGCGGCCGGATTATGACCGCGGCGGCGGCCGGTGAACAGCCAAAACCGTGCTTGCCGACGAACATCCGTCAGTGGTGGCGAAGGCCCCGACCCGCCGTGGCGCAAGCGCTGTTCGGCCAACAGGCCAAGCCGCGCTCAAGCCTTTGATAGACCTAAAGAATCTTTCCCGGATTCATGATGCCCTGGGGATCGAGTGCCGCCTTGATGCGCTGCATCAGTTCGAGCTCGAGCGGTGCCTTGTAGTGGGCCAATTCACCCTTCTTCAGTTGGCCGATGCCGTGTTCGGCGCTGATCGATCCCCGCATGTCGACGACGATGTCGTGCACGATGCGATTCATTTCTTCCCAACGGCCGAGGAATGCCTGCTTGTCGGCCCCGGCCGGCTGGGTCAGGTTGAAATGGATGTTTCCGTCGCCCAGGTGGCCGAAGGGGACGGCCCGCACGCCGGGCATTGCCTGCTCGACCGCCGCGGTGGCTCGGCGAATGAATTGGGGAACTGCCGAGGTAGGGACAGAGACGTCGTGCTTTATGCTGCCTCCTTCGCGCTTCTGGGCTTCCGGAATGTTTTCTCGGATGCGCCACAACGCGTCGCGCTGGTCGAACGATGACGCGATGACGGCATCGGCTACCTCGCCCGCCTCGAACGCCGCGCCCAGGAGGGTTTCCATGGTTTCCTTGAGGGACCCGTCCGAGCGTGAACTGGACAGTTCGATAAGGGCGTACCACTGGTGCGGCCCATCGAACGGATCGGTCACCCCCGGAACCAGCCGACAGCCCAGTTCAAGCCCGATGCGGGGCACCAGCTCGAAGGCGGTAACCTGATCGCCGGTGGCGGCGCGCCCGCGGGCGAGAAGAGCCAATGCCGCGTCGAGGTCGGAGAGGGCGCAGAAGCCGGTCTCCACTTCCTGTGGTTTGGGGAAAAGCTTCAGCACGGCGGCGGTGATGATGCCCAAGGTTCCTTCGCCGCCGATGAACAGGTGCTTGAGGTCATAGCCGGTGTTGTCCTTGCGCAGGCATTTCAATCCGTCCCACACCCGGCCATCCGGCAACACCACCTCAAGGCCCAGCACCAGGTCGCGGGTATTGCCGTAGCGCAGCACGCCGGAGCCGCCGGCATTGGTCGAGATATTGCCGCCAATCTGACAGCTGCCTTCGGCCCCCAGGCTCAAGGGGAACAGGCAGCCAGCTTGGTCGGCGGCTTGCTGGACGCTCTCGAGGATCACGCCGGCATCGACGGTAATGGTGAAGTTGAGCGGATCGATGGCGCGCACCCGATTCATCCGCTGCAGGCTGAGCACCACTTGGTCGCCCGAGAGATCGGGCGCCGCACCGCCGCACAACCCGGTGTTGCCCCCCTGCGGGACGATGCTGAGTCCCGCTTCGGCGCAAAGGCGCACCACTTCGGCGGTTTCGGCAGTCGAGGCGGGCCGTACCACCATGCGGGCGCGGCCGTGGAACAGGCCGCGTTCCTCTTCCAGATAGGGGGTCATGGCGGCAGGCTCGGTGATCAGGCCGTTGGGCCCGACGATGGCGGCGATACGCGAAAGAAATTCGTCAGTCATGGGCACAGGATGTAGCGTCAAGCGCGGGCGGATACAATAGCAACCCTATGCTCTGGGCGCAGCGGCGCGGCGCAGACGGTCGTTGATGGCGGCGCCCAGGTCGTGGTCGGGGATCGGCATGACGGCGATGCCGGAATATCGCGGTTGATCCAGGGCGCGCAGCATGGCGAACAGATTGGCCGCCGCCTCGGTCAGGTCGCCACGGGGGCTCAAGTTCATCTCGGCTCCATCGGCCGGGCCGAAGCCCAGGAGCGCTTCGCCCGGGCGCGGCGAGCGGGCGTCGAGGCGCACCGGAAGGGCGGGGGCGTAATGGCTGGACAGCATGCCTGGTGAGCGTGGCCCCCCCAGATCGGACGCTTTCGCCAGCGCTATCGGCCCCAGTTCTGCCTCCAGCGTCTCGCGGGTGATACCACCGGGGCGCAACAGGGTCGGCACATCCCCCGTCAGGTCGATGACTGTGGATTCGACGCCCACCGGGCAGGGGCCGCCATCGAGGATCATCGCCAGTGTGCCGGTCAGGCCGTCAGCCACATGGCGGGCGGTGGTCGGGCTGACGCAACCCGACGGATTGGCGCTGGGGGCGGCAATCGGCCGTCCGGCGGCCCGCAGCAACGCCAGGGCGACAGGGTGGGCCGGGATGCGGACGGCGATACTGTCTAATCCGGCCGAGGCCAACAGCGACACCGGCGAGTCGGTCCGGCGCGGCAACACCAGGGTCAGCGGTCCGGGCCAGTACCGTTCGGCCAGCCGCTCGGCCCGCGAATCGAAAGCGACCAGGGGCGCCATGCCGCCGATCTCGGCCAGGTGGACGATCAACGGGTTGAAGCTCGGGCGGCCCTTCGCGGCGAAAATGGCGGCAACGGCGCGGTCGTCGGTGGCATCGCCACCCAGGCCATAGACCGTTTCGGTGGGGAAGGCCACCAACTGGCCCGATCGCAACAGGCGGGCGGCTTGTTGGAGGTTGGTGGTGGTGGCGGGAACAATCGGCATTGGGAGAAGCTCAGGATCGCAATTGCTATCGGTAATATTCCAGGCGGAAAAGCAGACGCCCCGTGCAGTATAAACGCGCCATCAACATAAAAGGGCCGCCGGTTAGAGGCGGCCCTTGTCTCGCTATTTTGCAGGATCGGACCACCGATCGTCGTGATCCGGAGCCAAGTCACCGCAAAGGCATGTGCGGCGGCTGAACAACGGGTGACATCCATCATCCGTGCAATCTATAGTGTAACAATTCTTTAAAAGAGTCAAGAAAAAGCCAGGGCATCGCTCCTCGCCAGGCGCCTTGGCCATGCCCGCGATGGGTGCTATCCCTTACCGGCCGCCGTCGAGGAGGCGGCGAAAATGGTCGGCTGGCCCCAGGCCACGATGGGGGGATTCTCAAACCCGGGTTTGCCATAGATCAACGGGCTGCCGTCGACCAGGGTGATGGTTCCGCCGGCGGCGCGCAGGATGGCGTGCCCGGCCGCGGTGTCCCACTCCATCGTACGGCCGAGGCGCGGGTACAGGTCGCCTTCACCGGCGGCGATCAGGGCAAACTTCAGCGAGCTTCCCGAATGGCGGATTTCGGCCACGCGAAAGTCACGGATGAAGCTCTCGAAACGTTCCGGCTCACGGTGCGATCGGCTGGACAGGATGATCAGGCCGTCCGCCGGCGCCTTCCGGCAGGAGATCGGCCGCGGCGGGCTGCCGCCGTCCTCG
The DNA here is from genome assembly GCA_021781575.1 of Pseudomonadota bacterium. Lineage (GTDB taxonomy): Bacteria > Pseudomonadota > Alphaproteobacteria > Rhodospirillales > Magnetospirillaceae > DUZF01. Next base: position 159,181 of record JAJXWP010000003.1, on the reverse strand, counting down.
GCCGTTGCCGAGGACGGGCAAGCGGCGAACAGACGGTCGGGGACCGGCGCGAAGATGATGCCGACGATCGGTACGCCGTCGACGACAAGGCCGATATTGACGGTGAACTCGCCGTTGCGTTTAACGAATTCCTTGGTGCCGTCCAGCGGGTCGACCAGCCAGAAGCACCGGCCGGGTGCGGTGACGAGGTGTCCAGCCGCTGCCGCCTCTTCGGAAATCACCGGAATGTCCGGTGTCAGTTGCCGCAGGCCGGCCAGGATGATCTGTTCGGAACGCAGGTCGGCTTCGGTTACCGGCGATGCGTCGGCTTTCGCCGCCACCGAGAAATCGCTGCCGTAGACGTCAAGAATCGCCGCGCCGGCCTGGCGGGCCAGTTGGCGCAAGGGTGGCAGCAGGGCAGCGAAATCGGTCATTGCATTACCTCGGCGGTGAAACGGTAGGCGCGCAGGCCGGGCGACCAATGAGTTGGGGCCAGGCCGGCCTTGCGCTTGAGTTGGGCCAGGAAATCCCGCGGTTCGGGCAGCATTTCCCAGACGGCCGGCAGGAATAGAGCCCGGTACTGGCCGTCTTCGATGATCAGCCCGTCTATGTGCGGCCTCAGTTTGGCCAGAAGATCGGCCTCGTCGGCGACGGCGATGAATTCGGGAGGGGTGAGCACGGAGATTGAGACGTCGGTGTCGTCCCATTCCTCCGGACCCAAGGGAGGAAAGCGCGGATCCTCGAACGCCGCCCGCAAGGCGTTTTCGGCGATGTCGGCGACCAGCGGCCGCCAAGCCGTCGTCGAGCCGACGCAGCCGCGCAGATTGCCCTGGCGCTTCAGGGTAACGAAGGCGGCTCCTGGGGCCAGCAGGGCGGGCGGCAGGTCGGTCGGCAGTTCCAGTGGCCCACTGCCTTTCAGGCGCTTCTCGATGGCGGAGCGGGCGGTCGACAGCATGAGCGGAGCATAACTGCGCAGGCCGGAGCCTCCGGCCCCGGCTTGGGGCTTGGCGACGGCTTCGCTGAAGCACCATGCCCCATAGCCGACGACCTGGTCGCGCGGGCCGGCGGTGTCGCCCGAGTTCCTGACGTCGACGGTCTCCACCGAGAGGCCCCGCCTGCGGGCGACCGTCAGCAATCCGGCGATGGGAAGGCGGCCGCAAGCCTGGTCGAACCCGATGGCATCGGGTTCCAGGCGTTCGATGGCCCCTCGGGTGGCCTGATCGATGCTGCGCGCCGCGTCGTATGCCAGGTAGTGGCTCAGATCCGAACTGATGACGATCAGCGTTTCCGGTCCGCCCCACAGGGCGTCGAGGACCGCTCCCACCGCCACGGCCGAGGCGTCTCCCACCACCAGGGGCACCAGGCTGAAGCGGCTGAAAATCGCCTGCAGGAACGGCAGGTGCACCTCCAGGCTGTGTTCCTCGGCGTGCGCCGCATCGAAGATGCCGACCTCGGGCAGGCCAATCAGGCTGTTCACGCTGTCCCGGTCGATAGGAATACGGCCCAGCGGTGTCTCGAAGGCTTGAGCCGAACTGGCGGCGATTCCACGGAAGGCGACCCGGTGCGACGGTCCCACCAGGACGACCCGCGAGATGTCGTCACGGGCTGGCAGCAGCCGCGCATAGACGTTGGCGGCGATCGGGCCGGAATAGACGTAGCCCGCATGCGGCGCGATGATCGCCTTCGGGCGGCCAGCGGACGCTTTGGGGGCGGCCTCGAGAAGGCTACGGACGTCGCGCGCCAGGTCGCTCGGGTTGGCCGGATAGAACATGCCGGCAACGGCCGGACTGCGGATGAAGCTCATGGGCGGCCTCCTCGTTTCCTACGGGCCGGAGCACAATCATTTCCGACATTTGAGCGGTGACACCGCCATTCGATGGCGAACGGACTGTCAGCGTCATTGCTCAAGCTAAGCGCCGATGCCGGTGAAAGTAAAGCGGACGGGCAAGATCGACTTAGTGCGACAACGCCCGATGACGCAAGAGATGATCGGCCAGTGTCACGGCCAGCATCGCCTCGGCGACGGGGACGGCGCGGATGGCGACGCAAGGGTCGTGGCGGCCCTTGGTCGACACTTCGACCTCGCGGCCCAAGCGATCGACGCTTTTCATCGCCGTCAGGATCGAACTGGTTGGTTTGAGGGCGATACGGGCGACGATCGGCTGGCCGCTGGAAATGCCGCCCAGAATGCCGCCGGCATGGTTGGACAGGAACGTCACCTTGCTGGCGCTCATCCGCATTTCGTCGGCATTCTGTTCACCCGACAGGCTGGCCGACGCGAAGCCTTCGCCGATTTCAACGCCCTTGACGGCATTGATGCTCATCAGGGCCTTGGCGATGTCGGCATCAAGTTTGTCGTAGATTGGTTCGCCCAGACCCGCCGGTAGGTTCTCGGCCACCACTTCGACCACGCCACCGATCGATGAGCCGGCCTTGCGCACGCCGTCGAGATAGCTCTGCCACAGCCGGGCGGCCGCTGCATCGGGACACCAGAAGGGATTGTTGGCCAGTTCCTCCCAGTCCCAGCGGGCCCGGTCAACGGTGTGCGGGCCCATCTGGACCATGGCTCCGCGGATGGTGGCGCCGCCCGGCAACAGGCTGTCGAGCACGCGGCGCGCGACGGCGCCGGCCGCGACGCGGGCTGCCGTCTCGCGGGCCGAAGCGCGGCCGCCGCCCCGAAAGTCGCGGATGCCGTATTTGACCTGGTAGGTATAGTCGGCGTGGCCTGGGCGAAAGCTGTCGGCGATGTCGGAATAATCCTTGGACCGCTGGTCGGTGTTCTCGATCAGGAGGGCGATGGGGGTGCCGGTGGTCTGCCCCTCGAACACCCCCGACAGGATCTTGACCACATCGGCTTCCCGGCGCTGCGTGGTGAACCGGCTCTGCCCTGGCTTACGCTTGTCCAGCCACGGCTGGATATGGGTTTCGGCAAGCGGAATGCGCGGCGGCACACCGTCAATCACGCAGCCGATCGCCGGGCCATGGCTTTCGCCAAAGGTGGTAAAACGGAACAGCGTACCGAACGCGTTGCCCGCCATGCCTCACACCACACTGATATCGGGGGCGTCGACCGCCTTCATGCCAACGACGTGGTACCCGCAATCAACATGGTGCACTTCGCCGGAAACGCCGGTCGACAGGTCGGACAGCAGATAGACGCCGGCGCCGCCGATGTCTTCCAGTGTCACGTTGCGCTTCAGCGGCGCGTTGTACTGGTTCCATTTCAGGATATAACGGAAATCGCCGATGCCCGAGGCGGCCAGGGTCTTGATCGGGCCGGCCGACATGGCGTTGACCCGGATGTTCTGTCCGCCCAGATCGACGGCCAGATAGCGTACGCTGGCTTCCAGCGCCGCCTTGGCGACACCCATCACATTGTAGTGCGGCATGACGCGCTCGGCGCCGAAATAGGTCAGCGTCAGCATGCTGCCGCCTTCGGTCATCAGCGGCGCAGCCCGCCGGGCCACCGCGGTGAAGGAATAGCAGGAGACGAACAGCGTTCGGTTGAAGTTGTCGGCCGTCGTATCCAGATAGCGGCCCTTGAGTTCATCCTTGTCGGAATAGGCGATAGCATGGACGACGAAGTCGAGCTTGCCCCACCGTTCGGCGAGCGCGCCGAACACGGCGTCAAGGCTCGCGTCCTCGGTGACGTCGCAGGGTAACAGGAAGTCGCTGCCGACGCTTTCGGCGAGGGGGCGAACGCGCTTCTCCAGGGCCTCTCCCTGATAGGTGAAGGCCAGTTCGGCACCGTGCGCCCGGGCCGCTTTGGCGATTCCCCAGGCGATCGAACGGTCGTTGGCGACGCCCATGATCAGGCCCCTCTTGCCGGCCATCAGAGCCGAAGAATCGGTCATACGCTCCTCACTGTAAGAGAATTCCATCGCTATCTTCATGGCGAAGCCGGCGCATCCTACACTAAAGAAGAGTATGGTCAAAGGACGCGTGACGGGCTGCAGCGGCAGGGTAAAAGGGTGAACAGCGGGCATTTGCAACGCGTAGCGCACCGGTTGGGCGGGCTTGCCGCCTATGTGGAGAAGCGTTTCCGTACCGACGGCGCTCTCAACATGGCGTCGTCGCTGTCCTACACCTCGTTGTTGTCGCTGGTGCCGCTGTTGGCGATCGGCTTGGCCATCCTTGCCGCGTTTCCGGCCTTCAACCATGTCCGGGAGCAGCTTCAGGCGACCGTCTTCCGCTACTTCGTCCCTCAGGTCGGGGAGCAGGTTGAACAGTATGTCGGCGCCTTCGTTGCCAATGCCGGCAAGCTGACCACGGCCGGGGTGGTCGGTCTGGCTTTTTCGGCGGTGATGGTCCTGGTTACCATCGAGACCTCGCTGAACCAGATTTTCCGGGTGGTGACGCCGCGCCCGCCGATGTCGCGGCTGCTGCTCTACTGGACCGTGGTAACCCTTGGGCCGTTGTTGCTCGGGGCCAGCCTGTCACTGTCGGCATGGTTCTTCACGGTCAGCGACTGGGCGACGCGCGCCGGCTTTTCCACGGTCACCCAGCTTCTCACCTTGACGGCGCCGACACTGCTTTTGGTTCTGGCCTTCACCCTCCTGTACCAGACCGTCCCCAATCGCCATGTGCGTCCGGCCGACGCCGTCGCCGGCGCCGTCGCCGCCAGCCTTTCCTTCGCCCTGTTGCGCTGGGGGTTCGGCATCTATCTGGCGAGTGCCCACAGCTATCAGTCGATCTATGGCGCAGTGGCGGCGGTGCCGATCTTCCTGTTCTGGATGTACCTGTCCTGGGCGGTGGTGCTGTTCGGCGCCGAATTAGCGGCGGCCTTGCCCGAATGGCGGCTGTCGAGGCCCGATCTTGGCGGGTCGCTGCCCGCCCACAGGCGCCTTGCCTCGGCGCTCGTCATCCTGGAGGCATTGCTCGAGGAGGCGCGGCGCGGCGGCAAAGGCCGGTCGCGGCTTGACCTGCTGGATTGCGTTGGCGAGGGCGAAGGGCCTTTCCTGGCGGTGCTGAATCGCCTATGCGACGAAGGCTACGTGGCACGGACCGCGGCGGGCCGCTTCGTCCTGGCGCGGGATCTGGCGGCGGTATCGCTGGCTGATCTGGTCCACCTGCTCGATCTCGGCCTGACCTCGTCCGAGGCCGCGGACTGCGCGACGCCGTGGATGGGCCGTATTGCCGGCTATCTGGCCGAAGCCGCCCAGGCCGAGGCCCAGGTGCTCGACCTGCCGCTGCGCTCCCTGCTGGAAGAGGCGGAGCGCCGGCCGGCACCGACGCTGACGGCTTGACCTTGCCCCTTCACCCCTTGTCCAATTCGGATTGCAGTTTTGCCAACACGTCGGCCAGTGTCGGGTCGGGCAATTGCGCCAGCACGTCGCGGACATGGCGGAGCGTGCTGCGCGCGGCGTAGAGTTGATCGAGCAGCGACAGCACCACCGGCAAGGCCTCTTCGTTGATATCGAGGTCGCGCCGCAACTCGCATATCAGCTCCAGGCGGGCGATGTCGCCGTCGTCGAAGGACCACAGCTCGCCTTCGCGCACAGGGCGCACCCAGCTCTGTTCGATCCAGACGGTCAACTCTTCCCGGCTGATTGCGTAGCGCTCGACGGCTTCGTCGAAGGTCATCATGGTCAGCCCTCAGCTCATACCCAGCTTGGTTCGGACATCGTAAGGGTGTCTGGCCGCCCATTGGCGCAGGAAGTCTTCAAGCTCTCCGTCCGGCGGGTCCGGCAGGACGACCTTGAGAGTCACCAGTTGGTCGCCCCGGCCGGCGGTTCCGGCCGGCGCGCCCTTCCCCTTGAGCCGCAGGACGGTGCCGCTGTTGGAACCGGGCGGTATGGTCAGCGCCACCTTGCCGTCGATCGTCGGGACGGTCACTTTGGCGCCCAGCACGGCTTCGGCCAGGGTGACCGGCACGGTGACCTGGATATCGTCGCCGTCGCGGCTGAGAAAAGGATGGGGTTCGACTTTCAGTTCGACCAGGGCGTCGCCCGCCGCGCTGCCGCCGCGGCCCGGGTTGCCTTGGCCTTTAAGGCGGAGCGTCGCACCGTCCTTGCTGCCGGGCGGGACCTTGACGGCGAGATGCTTGCCGGTGGGCAGGGTGATCCGCTTGGTAGCGCCCATGACCGCTTCAGGCAGCGTGATCCTGAGGGTGTAGTTGGCGTCCGCTCCTTTTCGGGCAACCTCCGGCTCTTCCTGGTCGAAGAAACTCCAGCCCTTGTTGCGGCCCTTGCTGCGGCGGCGCAGCAGCTCGGCGAATATGTCGTCGGCATTGTCGCCGAAGCGGAAGTTTTCGCTATATTTTCCGCCCGCGCCGCCTTCGGCATAGGTGCGATAGGACGCGCGGGGGCGCTCCGCCCCGCTCGCGTCGATCTCTCCGGCATCAAACCGGGCGCGTTTCGCCGGGTCCCCCAGAAGGTCGTAGGCGGCGCTGACCTTCTTGAACTTCTCTTCCGCTTGTTTGTTGCCCGGGTTGAGGTCGGGATGCAGGCTGCGCGCCAGCTTGCGATAGGCGCTCTTGACCTGCTCTGGCGTCGCGTTCCGGGCGACGCCCAGGAGCGTGTAGGGATCGTCCACTGCTTAATCACCTTCTTGTTCGCGTCGGCGGCTCCGCCGGAACTGCGTGCCGCCGGAAATCAAAGATAAAGCGTTACTTCACGACTTTCCAGGTGCCGTCGGGCTGGCGGCAGGCGGTACCATAGGCCTTCTGCGTCTTGCCGCTCACGGTGATCGTCGTCTCGTATTCCCGGCACAAGGCGCCGGTCGCCTGATCGGTGCCGTCCCTTACGGGGGTAAAGCTTCCTTGATGGCCCGAGTCCGGGTTGTTCCAGCGGATGGTCTGTCCGGTCGGCGCCGCATAGGCGCGCTGCTCCGCCTGCTGGGCATAGGTCTGGTCGGCCCGGTCGAGGGATTTGCCGGCTTCGCTGCCGAGATAGGCGCCGAGCAGGGTGCCGATGGCCGTGGCGGCCAAAGTGCCCGAGCCGCGCCCGATTTGCGACCCGACGAGGCCGCCGGCGGCACCACCCAGCAGCGTCCCGCCCAACTGTTTTTCTCCCATATCCTGCGTCGTGCAGGCGGCGAGGAGTGATGCCGTCACTGCGGCGATGGAAATTTTGAGCGCGATTCTGTTCATCTCGGTCGCTCCAATTTCGAGGGCTTGCGGTTTCGGCAGGGGGTGCCGATGCGGGAAAAGCACGCTAACATGACGGCCCCTACCGAAACGTTGGACAAGACAACATGGCCCGCAGCGGCAAGGATCCTGTCAGTATATTCCACCGGTGGATGAGTGAGGCGGAAAAATGCGAGCCGAACGACCCTACCGCGATGGCGCTTGCCACGGCCACGCCCGACGGCCGGCCGTCGGTGCGCATGGTTCTGTTGAAAGGCGCCGACGAGCGGGGCTTCGTCTTCTACACCAACTTGGAAAGCCGCAAGGGGCGGGAAATGCAGGCCAATCCCCACGCGGCGCTGTGCATCCATTGGAAAAGCCTGCGCCGGCAGGTGCGCATCGAGGGCCCTGTGCTGGCCGTCGACGACGCCGAAGCAGACGCCTATTTCGCCAGCCGGGCCCGCGGCAGCCAGATCGGCGCCTGGGCCTCGCGGCAGTCGCGCGCCATGGGCGGGCGTTTCGAGCTGGAGACACGTATCGGCGAATTTGCCGCCAAGTTCGGCCTGGGGACGATTCCGCGGCCAGCTTTCTGGTCCGGCTTCCGGCTGGTTCCCGATCTCATCGAGTTCTGGCAGGATCGGCCGTTCCGGCTGCACGAAAGGACGGTATACCTAAGGTCAGAGGACGGCTGGCGGACCGAACAGCTGTTTCCCTAACGGTATCCCACTGGAACGCCTCGCCGAGTCTTTCCAGGCATTTGCGTTCACCGCGAAAGGCGTTAGTCTGGGCGGGCCAACCGGAGCGTTCCGATGCCCCCCGAGCAGCAAAGCGACGTTTTCGCCCTGCTGTCGAACCCTGCCACCTACGGGCCTGGAATCAGGCATGTCCGGCGGATCGACACCCATATTTCGGCAGTTTTCATCGCCGGCGACCGAGCCTACAAGCTCAAGCGGGCGGTGCATCTGCCCTTCGTCGACTTTTCCACCCTGGCCGCCCGTCATCGCGCCTGCCTGGCCGAGCTGGCGGTTAACCGCCGCACCGCGCCGGATCTCTACCTCGGCGTCATGGCGATCACCCGGGAAGACGACGGCAGCTTGGCGTTGGGTGGGGAGGGGCAGCCCGAGGACTGGCTGGTGATCATGCGGCGTTTCGACGACCAGGATCTGTTCGATCGCATGGCGTCCGCGGGCCGCTTGACCCGCCCGCACGCGCTGGCCCTTGCCGATGCCGTAGCGGACCTGCATGAGAAGGCGGCCCTGCGTCCCCAATGGGGTGGCGAGGCTTGCCTGGGGCAGACCATCGACGGCAACGCCGTTTGCTTCGCGCAATTCATCCCCGGGCTGTTCGATGCGGTGGCGACCGGCCGTCTGACCGAACATTCGTTGGCGTGGCTGGTACGGCTGACCCCTTTGCTGGAAGCGCGGCGGGCCTCGGGTAAGGTCCGGCTGTGCCATGGCGATCTCCACTTGGGGAACATATGCCTGTTCGAAGGGCGGCCAACCCTGTTCGACGCTATCGAGTTCAATGATGAATTTGCCTGCATCGACGTCTTGTACGACCTTGCTTTCCTGCTGATGGACCTGCAGGCCCAAGGAATGGGCGAGATGGCCAACTGGGTATTCAATCGCTACCTGGAACGCACTGCCGATTTCGCCGGGCTGGCCGCCTTGCCGCTGTTCCTTTCGCTGAGGGCAGCGATCCGGGCCCATGTCTCGGCCGCTATGGCGGCCTCCGCGGACGACCGGGCGCTGGAGAGCAACGCCGTCGCTTATCTCGGCCGGGCGACGGCCTATCTGTCGCCGCCGCCGCCGCGACTGCTGGCCGTCGGCGGACTATCCGGGTCGGGCAAGTCGCGCCTGGGGCGCAGCCTGGCACCGCTGATCGGAGCCGCACCGGGGGCCGTTTTGTTGCGGACCGACGTTTTGCGCAAGCGCCTGATGGGGGTCGAGCCGGAAACGCGCCTGCCGCCCGAAGGATATTCCCCGGACATGACCGAACGGACCTACCGGACCCTCTGCGAGGAGACCGAGCGGGTGCTGGCGACCGGCCAGTCGGTGGTTGCCGATGCCGTGTTCGCCAAGCCGGCACAGCGCGCCGCCATCGAGGAGATCGGCCGTCGCATGGCGGTGCCTTTCGACGGCCTGTGGCTGGAAGCCAGCCCCGAGGTGATGCGTGGCCGCATCGAGGCCCGCCGCGGTAATGCCTCGGATGCCACGGCGGCGATACTGGAACGGCAACTGACCTACGATCTCGGCCATATCGGTTGGCACCGCGTCGATTCCTCAGGAGCCAAAAGGGCAACCTTCGGCAATGCGCGCCTTTACCTGGGGTTATGAGGAATTGATGCCTGTTCTCGCCAAGCCATGAGGGAGCATAATGGAACCTGCAACTGCGAGGGGAGGACGACCATGACGGCTTACCGAACCATACTCGCCTGCCTCAGCGATGCTGATACCGCTCCGGCGACGCTCGGTCTGGCCTTCCTTTTGGGGCGCGACCACCAATGCCATGTCGAAGCGCTGCATGTTCGCGCCGATGCCGCGAGCGCCGTGCCGCTGGTGGGTGAGGGCATGTCGGGCGCGATGGTGGAGGAAATGCTGGCGGTGGCGGAACGCCAGACGGCCGAACGAGCCGGTCGGGTTCGGACTCAGTTCGATGCCGCTTGCCACCAATGCGCCGCATCGATGGTCACCGTTCCCACCGTGCCGCAGACCTTCAGCGCCCTCTGGCGTGAAGAGGTGGGGCGCGAGGAGGAAGTGGTGGCCAACGCCGGCCGGCTGACCGACCTGCTCGTCTTGGCCAAGCCGCTACCCGACCGCGACACACCCTCCATCATGACGCTGAATGCGGCCCTCATGGAGACCGGGCGGCCAGTGTTGTTGGCGCCGCCGGCCACCCCACAGACGGTGGGGCGCAATGTCGCGGTCTTCTGGAACGGCAGCGCCGAAGCGTCGCGCGCCGTCGCCGCCGCGATGCCGATCCTGCGGCGGGCCGAGAAGGTCGCCGTCCTCTCGGCACGGGAGGAAGACGGCGTCTTCCCTGGCGAACTTGCGGGGTATCTGAGCTGGCACGAAGTGCAGGCGAGCGTGCACACCTTCGTGGCCGGAGCCCATGTCGGACAGACATTACTGGCGGAGGCCGCAGGGCTCGGCGCCGACCTGGTCGTCATGGGGGCCTACACCCACAGTCGGTTGCGCCAGTTGATTCTGGGTGGTGTCACCCGGCACGTGCTTCACGCCGCGCCCCTCCCGGTGTTGTTCTGCCATTAGGGCCGTGTGCGCCCGGGCGCACACGGCCCTATGCCGATTTCGGACTGAAAAAGCTCCGCTTTTCTGGTGCTCACGCGCTGCTCTGGTGGCAGGCGGGCGAGGCGGCGTCTCAGCGTCGTGCGGCCCGCTCCGGCTCGTGAAAGTGGGAGAGGACCGCGACACGGCCTTAACGCCTATGCGTTTGCTCGCGGACCGGTGTTGAAGTTCCACAGCGCCGCAGTCGGGCGTATCATGCGGGTTCTTCACGGAGGAACGTTCACCCTTCAGAGGGCATTGCCAAGCGGGAAAAACCCGCGAGAAGGAGGTCGCTATGCTGACACTCCAGGATTGTCTCGGTTTCAGCCGGCTGACGCCCGAGCAGATCGAAGCCATTGCCGTCCACCAGCACTTGGAAATGATCGTCGCCGCGGAATGGGCGGAAAGCATGCTCGATCGGCCCGGCGGCCGTAGCGTCGTCGAGCGGGTGCTGGCCGCCGAGGTCGACCGCTGCCGTAGTCGCGGGGATCTGCGGCGGTGGCGGCGCTATCAGTCGGGGCTTGACGACTTCGTTCGCCGGCAGGAATAGCATCCGTCTCCGCGACATCTCGGTGCGGGCGGCAGCGGTGGGCGAAATGCGGGCTACCGGGACGGGCAGCCTGGCCTTATACTTTGCCCCCATGAGTACGGACACCAAGACGGTCATTCTCACCGGCGCCAGCCAGGGAATCGGGCACGCCACGGTCGAACGCTTCATGCGCGAGGGATGGCGGGTGATTACCTGTGCCCGACAGGACGTGCCCGCGCATTGTCGGCGCGACCCGCTGTGGTCGCACCACCTTCCGACCGACCTCACCGATCCGGCCAGTCTCGACGCCTTCGTCCGCCAGGCGAACGCCATCCTGGGCAGCGAGCCCTTGCATGCCTTGGTCAACAATGCGGGAGTCAGCCCGAAGACCACCTTCAAGGAGCGCCTCGGCATCCTCAACGGTTCGATCGACGGGTGGAAGCAGGTGTTCGAGCTTAACTTCTTCGCACCGCTAAAGCTGGCACGCGGGTTTGCCTCGGCCTTGCATCGCGGCAAAGGCACGGTGATCAATGTCACTTCGATCGCCGGCCACTACGTGCACCCCTTCGCCGGGTCGGCCTATTCCACCTCCAAGGCGGCACTTTCGGGGTTGACCCGCGAAATGGCGGTGGAGTTCGCCCAGTTGGGCGTCCGCGTCAATGCCGTGGCTCCGGGCGAAATCAAGACCGACATGGTGTCAGCCGAATACGAGGCGCTGATTCCCCGCATTCCGTTGGACCGCATGGGCTCGGTTCAGGACGTGGCCGGGGTGATCTTCCGCCTATGTTCGGACGATTTCGGCTATGTGACGGGGACCGAGGTCTTCGTCACCGGCGGCCAGCACCTGTATTGACAATTAAAGCGAGCGGCCGAACTGCTCCAGCCAGGTTACCCGTTCGCGCAACTGATCGATATCGTGGTCGAGCCAAGCCAGCAGCGCCGCATCCTCCTCGGCGGAGGCGTTGCGCAGGTCTTCCAGGCGCGACAACTCGGAATCGCAGACATCCAGCAGCATGTCGATCTGCCCGGCCTGTTCCTTGCGATCCAGCAGATGCAGGAAGCGGAATTTCAGGGCCACGATCAGCTTGGTCAGGTCCGAGGAAGGACGCATCCGCGCCGTCAGGAGGGTTCGCAGCTCCCGCTGGCCGACTTCGGTGATGGCTAGCAGCGCATCATCCTCCATGCCCTGGCCGTCGATCGCCTCGACCAGGCCCTCGTAGCGCAGAAGTTCGATCGACAGCCCCATCAGATCGAGTGACGGCCCCATGATACGGCTGCAGAAGTGCCGAACCGAGCCGGCCAGTGCGCTGTAGCGCATGGGGCCGGCCGCAACCGTGCCCAGCGCGCATACACGGACAGCTTCCTTTGGAGTCAGTGTCTTATCGGCAAACATGGTGGCGGCCTCCCGGTCGTCTCCCCACAATTTTATAATAGGCGCGCAACCGGCCTTCGTCCACTCGCCGAATGAGGGCTACGCCCAATACCGTTAACTTTAGCTTTCAAGTGGGACGGGCATCCTGGCCGCCGGCGGGCCTAAGTTGACTGTATTGGGGCTAGGCCGCCTTCCTGATGCCCAGGCTTTTCCATACCTCGATCAGGGAGGCCACCAGCCGGTCCATCATCGCATCATCATGCAGCGGCGTCGGCGTGATCCGCAGGCGTTCCGCGCCTTTCGGTACGGTCGGGTAGTTGATCGGCTGGACATAGATGTCATGGCGGCGCAACAAGTCGTCCGAGGCCTGCTTGCACAGGGTGGCATCGCCCACCATGACCGGGACGATATGGCTGACCGACGGCAGCACCGGAATGCCTTCGGCGGTCAGGCGCCGCTTCAGCGTGGCCGCGCGCTCCTGGTGGCGTTCGCGGATCTCGTTGTGGTCCTTGAGGAAACGGATGCTGGCCAACGCTCCGGCAGCCACCGCGGGGGGCAGCGCCGAGGAGAAGATGAAGCCGGGGCCGAAGCTGCGGACGAAATCAACCAAGCTGTGCGACGCGGCGATATATCCGCCCACCACGCCGATCGCCTTGGCCAAAGTGCCTTGGATGATGGTGATACGGTCCTGCACACCATCGCGTTCGGCAACCCCCGAGCCGGCCAGGCCGTACATGCCGACGGCGTGCACTTCGTCACAATAGGTCATGGCGTTATGCCGTTCCGCGACGTCGCAGATTTCGGCCATCGGGGCGATGTCGCCGTCCATCGAGTAGACGGATTCGAAAGCGACCAGCTTGGGCAGGGCGGGGTCGACGGCGGACAACAGGCGATCCAGGTCGGCCGCGTCGTTGTGCTTGAAGATATGCCGCTGGGCTTTGGCCTGGCGGATGCCTTCGATCATCGAATTGTGATTCAGCGCGTCGGAGAAGATATGCAGGTCGGGAATATGATTGCCGAGCGTCGACAAGGTGGTCTGGTTGGCCACGTAGCCAGAGGTGAACAGCAGCGCCGCTTCCTTGCGGTTCCAGCCGGCCAGTTCCTCTTCCAGCAACACATGATAGTGGTTGGTGCCCGAAATGTTGCGGGTGCCGCCGGCGCCGGCGCCGCAGCGCTGTAAGGCTTCGCTCATCGCCTCGATCACGGTCGGGTGCTGACCCATGCCCAGATAGTCGTTACTGCACCACACGGTGACGTCGTGAACGGCACCGTCACGGTAGTTTTTCGCCGTCGGGAATGCTCCGGCCTGTCGCTCGAGATCGGCAAAAATTCGATAGCGACCCTCTCGCCGCAGCTCAGCGATGCGGTTGGAGAAGAATTTTTCATAATCCATGGTGGCCTCACCTCGCGCGCCGGATCGAAAGGCGCTTTATTCGCAGGGCGATCCTAGCCGGGTCACACCGACAGTGCAACATCGTCGGCGCGCTTAAGGCGTGCCGCCCACACCTGCCCGCCCAGCGGATACAACCTCAGCTCGCCCAGGTCGCGTAGCGGCCGGCCGACAGGTCGATTTCGACGATGCGGTGATTATTGGTATCCGACATCAGGATGCGGGCCGGACTGGCGACGGCTAGTCCCGCCGGTTCGGTCGCCGGCAGGCAAAGACGATCGCCGCACTCGCCCATTGCCAGGTCGGCGACACGGCGCGACGCGAGGTCCAGGCGGCGCACCAGGCCGTTGTAGCTGTCGGCGACCAGGATGCTGCCGTCGAGCACCGCGAGGCCCAGCGGATGTTGCAGCAGCGCCTGATCGAAGGGGCCGTTTTCATGGCCGAAGGCAAACAGGCCCTGCCCCACCAGTGTGGTGATCTTCGGCCGGGGCTCCAGGGCCAACAGGCGAACCGACGAGGATTCTGCGTCGACGAAGTAAAGGCCACGGCCATCGGCGGTTTTTGCCAGGCCGCTGGGCTGGGCCAGCAGGGCATGCTCGGCCGGGCCGTCGACGATATCCTCGCCGCCGGTCCCAGCGACCGGACGGATGGTGCCGGTGGCCAAGTCCAGGCAGCCGATCTGGTGGCTGCCGGCATTGGCGAAATAGAGGCTGCCGACCAATTCTTCGACGTCCCAGGGTGAGGCCAAGGCGGCCCCCGCTCCGGGTTCCGGCAAGCGCAACGGCGGACCGCGGCGCCCCAGCCCGGCAACTGTGGAAACCTGTCCGTTGCGCCGATCGATGCGGCGCAGGGCATGGTTTCCGGTATCGGCCACCCAGATGGCCGCATCGTCGCAAGCCAGTCCTTGTGGGGTGCGAAATGATGCCTCGGCCGCCGGGCCGTCGGCGAACCCGGCTTCGCCCGAGCCATAGCGGGCGATTTCGGCGCCGGCGTCGTCAAAAAGTGCGATCTGGTGATGGCCCGCATCAGCCACCGCCCACAGTGCTTTGCCCTCGGCTGCCGGGCAGGGCTTGATTTTGCCGGGAAAGCGCAGACTCCCGCTTGTCACTACGGGGGGCGCCAGCGGCAGTGCTCCGGGCGACAGTTCACCCTGGGCGCGGAACTGGCGCACCATGTCGCCCAGCCCCTGGACCAGCGCATCGGGGTTGGGCTCGCCGGCCATCTGGCCGATGACATAACCGTCCGGCGACAGGAACACCAGTGTCGGCCAAGCACGGACGGCGTAGTCCTCCCAAAGGGTCATCGCCGGGTCATGCGCCACCGGATGCCGGATCCCGTAGCGGGCGATGGCATGGGCCAGGTTGGCGGCTTTGCGCTCGGCAGGGAATTTCGGCGAATGAATGCCGATCACCGCCACCTCTTCGCCGTAAGTCTGCTCGATGCGGCTCAATGTAGGCAGCACCTGCATGCAGTTGATACAGCAATACGTCCAGAAATCGAGGATGACGATCCGCCCGCGCAGTTCGGCCAAGGATACCGGCTTCGGCGTGTTGAACCAGACCAGTCCTGGCCGGTCGATCTCCGGTGCGTGGGTGATGCCGAACATGGGCGGATATTCCCGAGCGGACAGCGCTGCACAAGATAAGGCGCCACGAGCGCAGGATTGCAAGATCCAGCCCCCTCCCAGGGCTCGCCTCCGGAGTTTGCCCAAGACTTGCCCCCAGACTTGCCCCTGGGGTTCGCCCCTGGGGTTCGGTTGACAAGCGACCGGTCCACTGAAACACTTTGGCCATCTTCGTGTTTTTCGTCATTTCGAGCCAGCCGAGGCCGCCATGAAATTCTCCGCATTGATCGCTGCGATCATCTTGGGCTTCGGGCTGACCGCCCATGCCGCCGAATTCAAGAGCGGAAGCTTGACCATCGAAAACCCCTGGGCCCGGGCCTCGATGGGGCCGATCGCCGGGGCTTTTCTGGTCATTCGCAACGACGGCGGCGAAATGGACCGCCTGGTCGGTCTCAGTTCGGAGGCGGCGGGCGACGTGCAGATCCACCAGACACGGGAAGTGAACGGCGTCATGACCATGCGCCGGGTCGACGGGATCGACGTGCCGCCCCATGGCGAGGTCGCCCTCAAGCCGGGCGGCTACCATATCATGCTGATGGGCCTCAAGGCCCCGCTCAAGGTCGGAGACACCCTGCCGCTGACCCTGAAATTCCAGAAGGCCGGCGCGGTGCCGGTGACCGCAGCGGTGGTGAAGCCGGGGGCCGTCGGCGGTACGCCGGGCGGCGGCATGATGGACCACCAGCACATGATGGATCGTCCGCGTCAATAAGGCCTAGTGTCTTTCGCGCAATAGTCACGAAGCGCATTCGGGTCTATGATTGGTCCATGGTTATCCAAGGAGGATATGCCATGGCCTTCAAAGACATCCTCGTGCATGTCGAGGTCGATTCGACTTGCCCCGCCCGTCTCGAAACAGCCGTCAATCTGGCGGTCGCCCACGGCGCTCACCTGGTCGGGCTGCATGTTCGCCCGCCTCTGCATCTTCCCGGCGCCATCTCTCCCGACTTCGGCGGTGAGATCGCCCGTTTGCACGGGCTCTACACCAACGAGGCGGCGGCCCGCGCCAAGCAATCGTTCGAGCGGGCGGTCGGCCTTGCCGGCCTTTCATCGGAGTGGCGGGAGGTCCGCGGTGATCTGATCGAGAGCGTGGCAGTTCACGCCCGTTATTGCGATCTGGCGGTGGTCGGCCAATCCGACACCGCGATCGACGGCGAGCGCCGGCTGGCCGATCACCTGCCGTTGGCCAGCGGCACACCGGTGCTGATCGTGCCCTGCGTCGGTCGTTATCCGACGGTGGGCGAGCGGGTTCTGCTGGGATGGGATGCCAGCCGCGAGGCCAAACGGGCGATGAGCGACGCCTTGCCAATTCTGTCGCAGGCCAAGCGGGTCGTGGTTCTGGCGGTCAATCCGCAGGAGGGCAAGACGGCGCACGGCGAAGTTCCCTGCGCCGATATCGCTCTGCACTTGGCGCGTCACGGCGTCAGGGCGGAGTGTTCTGCCATTCCGGCCCAGGATCTGGAGGTCGGCAGTGTGCTCCTGTCGCGTGCGGCCGATGAGGGATCGGACCTTATCGTCATCGGCGCCTATGGCCACTCGCGCCTGAAGGAACTGATCCTCGGCGGCACGACCCGCCACCTGCTGGCGCACATGACCGTGCCGGTTCTGATGTCCCACTGACCGCCGATCAGTCGCGTCCGGCCCGCGGGTCCAGACGCTCCTGCAGACCGTCGCCCACCAGGTTGAACGACAGGACGGTGAGGAAGATCAGCAACCCCGGCCAGATGGCCAAGGCTGGAGCCGTGTACATCTGGTCGAGGGCGGTGGACAGCATGTTGCCCCAACTGGGCATCGGCGGCTGCACGCCCAGTCCGAGGAAGGACAGCGCGCTTTCCAGCAGGATGATATTGCCGACGGAGAGCGTCGCCGCGACGATCACCGGCGAGGCCACATTGGGCAAGATGTGTACGGTCATGACCCGCAGCGGCCGGGCACCCAGGGCCTCCGCGGCACGGACGAAATCCTGGACCTTGACCGCCAGGGTGGCGGCACGAACCAGACGTGCCACGGTGGTCCAGCCGACCAGCGCGATGATGACGACGATGCGGGCCAGACCGGCCAGTTCGGAATGGAACAGGTCTGGCGGCAGGCCCAATTTGGCCGGATCGACCGCCCCGAGGATGATCAGCAGCGGCAGCAGCGGCAGGGCGATGACGCCGTCGGTGAAGCGCATCAAAAGCGCATCGGCCAGTCCGCCCAGATAGCCGGCGGCAAGCCCCACGGCGGTGCCGATTACCGCCGCCACCAGGGCAGTCATCAAGCCGACCGCCAGAGACACCTGGCCGCCCCGCAGAAGCCTCAGCAGCAGGTCGCGGCCGACTTCGTCGGTACCCAGCGGATGGGCGGCCGACGGGCCGGCCAGCTGAGCGGCGAGATCAAGCGTTTCGGCGTCGATGCCCAGCACCCGCTCGGCCAAACCGGCCGAGGCGGCGGCGGCGACCAGCAGCGCCAGCATGGCCAAGCCGAAGATCGCGGCGGGATGGCGCAGCAGGCCCTTCACCGGAAGTGGATCCTGGGATCCAGCAGGCCATAAAGAAGGTCGGCCAACAGGCTGCCGAACAGGGTCAAGCCGGTGGCCAGCATCAATCCGGCCAGTGCCAGGTTGTAATCATTGCCCATTACGGCGTCGTAGATCAGTTTGCCCATGCCCGGGTAGGCGAAAACCGTTTCGGTGACCAGGACGCCGGAGAACAGCGTGCCGAGGTCGAGGGCGAGGATGGTGACGACCGGGATCAACGCGTTGCGCAAGGCATGATGCAATACGACGCGGGCCCAGGACAGACCTTTGGCGCGCGCCGTGCGGATCCAGTCCTGCCGCAGGGCGCCGATCATGGCGGCCCGCATGTAGCGCATGTAATGGCCGAAACTGGCCAAGGCCAGGGCGCTCACCGGCAGGACCAGATGGCGCAGCCGGTCGGCGATACCGCCACCGCCGACCGTTTCGACGCCCGAGGCCGGAAGCCAGGCCAGGCCGACGGCGAAGGCGATGATCAGGACCAGGCCCAGCCAGAACACCGGCAGGGAAATGGCGGCGAAGGCGGCAAGGTTCAGGGCGTGGTCGAGCGGGCGCCGGTGGCGCAGCGCCGCCAACGCTCCTATCGGCAGGGCGGCCAGCATGGCAGCCGCCAGGCTGCTCATCATCAGGGCGGCGGTATTGGCCAGTGGCGGGCCGAGCGTATCGATCACTGGCAACGCCGACAGGCGGGAAAAGCCGAGATTGCCCGACAGCGCCATGGTCAGCCAATGCCAGTAGCGCAGCACCAAAGGCTGGTCCAAGCCATACAGCGCCTTGAGCCGCGCCACATCGCCAGGCGTGATGGTGGGCGATCCAGCCATCATCAATTCGACCGGATCGCCCGGCATCAGGCCGATCAGTCCGTAGACGACGAAGGACATGACCAGCATCACCAAGGCGGCCTGGGCCAGCCGATAGATCAGATGGCGTGCCATGCGGTCTTCAAGCCCGTTCCTTCATCACGGACGCGGCCGGATGAGACCACATTCCTATTCCTCCGCTCGCCAGTCCTCCACCCACAAGGTGGTCGGATATTGATGGCCGGTGGGCTCGACGCCTTTCAGCCATTTCGGCAGGACGAATGGATCGGCGCGAAAGGTCAGCGGCAGATCGGGCAAATCCTCGGCGTAAAGTTCCTGCAACTGATACCAAAGGGCACGTCGCCTATCCCTGTCCAGCTGGACCTCGATGGCGTCGATCAACCGGTCCATCTGAGGGTTCTTGTAGCCTCCCACATTCTCGCCGGCGAAATTATTTTGCTTGCTGGGCACCATGTCGGAATAGAGGGTCAACCGCGGCACGTTTTCCGGTGACGACATCCAGGCGAACAGGGC
Organism: Pseudomonadota bacterium; assembly: GCA_021781575.1. Taxonomy (GTDB): domain Bacteria; phylum Pseudomonadota; class Alphaproteobacteria; order Rhodospirillales; family Magnetospirillaceae; genus DUZF01. The sequence goes on along the minus strand of JAJXWP010000003.1, from coordinate 140,091 downwards.
GAGGGAGGGGAAGGCGTGCTTCAGCACGGTTTCGCCGAAGAAGGTACGGGCCGGCTGGTTGCGCAGGGAGACATCGATGCCCAGCCGCTTCCAGTCCTGCTGGGCGACCAGTTCCATCACCTCGCGATAGCGTATGCCCGCCGTCGTCATCAGCTCCAGTTCCAGCTTTTCCCCCTTGGCGTTGCGGCGCTGGCCATTCGGTCCCGGCTTCCAGCCGGCGGCGTCGAGCAACCGGCCGGCCTTCACCGGGTCGAAGGGATAGGTCTTGACGTGGGGATCGGCGCACCAGTCGAGCGGATTGACCAGGCTGTTGGCCACTGCCTGCTTGCCGTGAAAGATCTGCTGTACCATCGACTGGCGATCGAGGCCGTAAAGCAGGGCTTGGCGAACCCGCCTGTCGGCCAGGGCCGGGTTGTCCATGTTGACGGTGATGTGGTCGTAGGTCAGTCCAGGCTTGTAGATGATCTTCCACTCCGGGCGCTTCCGGCGTTCGAAGGCGAGCGCGGCATCGACCGTCATACCCAGTTCGCCGGCGATCATGTCGATTCCTCCGGCCAGCAGATTGGCTTCCAGGGCGGGAGTGGTCTCGATCGCTTTGATGATGATCCTGGAGAAGGCCGGCCTGCGGCCCCACCATGTCGGATTGGGCTCCAGCACGACGTATTGGCCGCGCACCACCTTGGTGACCTTGTAGGGGCCGTAATACAGCCCCGGATTGGTGGTGTCGGTCTCGTAAAGACTCTTGTTGCGGTACTCGGCGGGGTTGGCGAAAGCGGCTTTTTCCAGGTGCGCCGGCAACAATCGGAAGTCGTTGATAGCGTTGTAGTCGAAGGTAAGGCGGTCGAAATGAAGGGTGAAGGTCTTGGAATCCTTGGCGTCGATCGACAGGATGCGGCGAAACAGCTCGCCGTTGGCGACGCCGCTTTGCGGGTGCCGTCCGACCTTCCAGGTGAAGAGGACGTCGTCGGTGGTTACCGGGACGCCGTCGCCCCAAGTCGCCCCGGGCTGGATGGTGTAGGTGATGGCGACGCCGATACGCCCGCCGGGCAAGGTCTCGGGTATGGCCATGCGGTTTTCCAGGGTCGGCAGGCGGACGCACAGCATGCACACCAGTTGCCAGTTCTTGTCGTAGACGGTGAACGGTCGGCGGGCCAGCCCGAGGATGTAGTCCCTGGCCGCCATGGTGTCGATCAGCGGGTTGAAGGTGGAGGGAAACTGGGAAATGCCGATCACCAACTGGTCATGGGCGGCCTGCGCCGCGCCCGGCAGCACCAGGCCGAGCAGAAGCAGCAGCCCAAAGGCAAGGCGACGGCATGACCGCATGGTCAGACGCTTCCGGCGGCAGGGGGCACGGGGCGAGGGCGGTTGTTGTCGTCGACTGCGACGAAATGGAACAACGCGGAGGTGACGCGGACCAGCTTGCCACTTCGGCAGCGGCGCACCCAGGCCTCGACGGCGATCGACATTGAGCTGCGTCCCACCTTGGCAATTTCGGTATAGCAGCTCACCTCGTCGCCGACGAACACCGGGGCATGGAACACCATGCCGTCCACCGCCACGGTGGAACACCGGCCGTGTGCCCGGAACATGGCGTGGGTACCGCCGGCCAGGTCCATCTGACTCATCAACCAGCCGCCGAAGATCTGCCCTGACGGATTGGTGTCGGCGGGCATGGCGATGGTGCGCAACGACAAGGTGCCGGTGGGGGTGGGCTCGGGTTCGGGTGCTGTCATTGATCTTGCTTCCGTCGGTGTCTGCGGGTTCTGCCGAAGCGGGGCACCCGACATTAATGTACAGGGACGGATTAAGCAAACCTGCGGGAGGGAAGTAGAACGCCCCTTCCCGCCTCGGGCGGGGGATGAGTGGGGGAAGGGGCGTTCATGGCGACCACCGGAGGGGCGGTGCATCGCCGATGGGCTTGTACGAAGAAGCCGACAACGCATTGGATCATGTCACGGTAACAACAGAATTGCGGGTGAGGCCAGTTTGGTTTCACTTTGTAACAGGCGGCGTTAGGGGAAACGCTCCGTTACCCAATTCCTCTGCCGCGGCACCGAGACCCGGCTTATACTGCAGCCATGTCCGATCTCCACGCACCGCATATCCTGGTAGTCGATGACGACCGAGAAATTCGCGAACTGCTCGCCCGGTTCCTCACCAGGCATGGGCTGCGGGTCAGCACCGCCAGGGACGGCGTGGACATGATGAAGGCCCTGGACGGCTCGGCCGTCGATCTGGTGGTGCTCGACCTCATGCTGCCGGGTGAGGACGGCTTGTCGCTGTGCCGTCGGCTGCGGGCCGGTTCGACATTGCCGGTGATCATGCTGACCGCGATGGGCGAAGACACTGACCGCATCGTCGGCCTGGAGATGGGCGCCGACGACTATCTGCCCAAGCCGTTCAATCCACGCGAATTGCTGGCGCGCATCAAGGCCGTGTTGCGCCGGATGCAAGCCGCGCCGGCGGCCGAATCGCCCGCCGGCGATACCATGCGTTTCGACGGATGGACCATGGAACTGGGCGCCCGGCGCCTGCTGTCGCCCGACGGGACGGAAGTCGAACTGTCCACCGGAGAATACGAGTTGCTGCTGGCCTTCATCACCCACCCACGCCGGGTGCTGAGCCGCGATCTACTGCTCGACCTGGCGCGGGGGCGCAGCGCGGCGCCGTTCGACCGCAGCATCGACATCCAGGTGATGCGGCTGCGCCGCAAGATCGAAAGTGATCCGAAAGAGCCGCGCCTGATCAAGACGGTGCGAGGTGGTGGTTACGTCTTTGCCGCCGAGGTAGCCTCGTGAGCCTTGGTTGGCGGCGATTCTTGCCCGATACGGTGGTCGGCCGCACTCTGATGGTGCTGCTGATCGGCCTCATCCTGTCCCAACTCGCCGGGCTGGTTCTATTTTCCATCAACCGGCTGGAACTGGCCAATCGCCTCGGCGCGGCGCAGGCGGCCGAACGCATCGCCGCAATCGTGCAACTGGTCGACCAGACCCCCGAGGTTGAACGCGGCAGGGTGGTGCATGCGCTTGAGCGCCCCGGTTTGAGGGTGGGCTGGGGCTTGGCGCCGCTCACCGGCGGAGACGACAAGGCGCCCGAGAGCGTCGATCTGCGGCGCGAGTTGCTGCGCCGCCTGCCCGGCCGGGCCTTCCACGCGGAGTTCCGGCCGCGGGCGGTGCCGCCGGCACCGGGCGAAGGGCCGGAGCCGGGACCCGGCATGAGCCATGGCCGCCCTCCGGCCACCTTCGTCGCGGTTCGCCTGGATGATGGGACCTGGCTCAACATCGCGGTGTTCTGGCCGCATGAGGGAACGCTGTGGCGGCCGCGATTCGTCGGGCCGCTGGGTGGTGGCCTGCTGGTTGTCGTCGCGCTGTCGGTGATGGCGGTGCGGCGTGCCGCCAAGCCGCTGCGCCGGTTGGCCGAGGCGGCCGAGCGCCTGGGGCGCGACGTGGCGGCGCCACCGCTTCCCGTTGCCGGCCCTTACGAGGTTCGCCAGGCGGCGCTGGCCTTCAACCGTATGCAACAGCGTCTGCGCCGGTTCATCACCGACCGGACCCAGATGATCGCCGCCATCAGCCATGACCTGCGCACGCCGATCACTCGACTCAAACTGCGGGCCGAATTCATTGATGACGAGGAACAGCGGGTCAAGATGCTGGCCGATCTCGACGAAATGGAGACGATGATCGCCGCCACCTTGGCCTTCGCCCGTGACGACGCCCTGCGCGAGGCCCACCAGCCGCTTGACCTGGCCCAGTTACTGCGCGGACTGTGCGCTGATTTCGGCGCGTCCTATGCCGGACCGGCCAATCTGATGGTCACGGCTGGCCAGACCGGGCTCAAGCGGGCATTCGCCAACCTTCTCGACAATGCCCGCAAATATGGGGGCATGGCGCGGGTGGAACTGCTCTGCGACGACGGTCAGATCGCCATCACCATCGATGACAACGGACCGGGCATCCCGGAGAATGAGCTGGAGCGGGTGTTCGCCCCGTTCTACCGGGTCGAAAGCTCGCGCAATCGCGAAACCGGCGGCACCGGCCTGGGCCTCGCGGTGGCCCGCTCGGTGATGCGGGCCCACGGCGGCGACATTTCGCTGTCCAATCGCCCCGGCGGCGGCCTGTCGGCCCTGGTCACCGTGCCCATTTGAGGCAGCACCTTCAATGCGGGCGGGTTTCGCGTCCGGCGCCTTCCTTGCTCCGTGGGATGACGGGACGCTCATCCGGATCCGCCGCGCCATCGCCGACACGGTCACTGATCGGGCTGACGGCGTCATTGGCGATTCGGCTGGACAGATGGAGCAGGCGGGCACTTTCGGCGATCAGTGCATCGACCGTTTCCTTGACGTAGTCCCGCTGCCGGGCAATCACATCCTCGACCGTCCGGCATTCCAGCAGGTCGTTGGCCAATTGCATGCTGAGGCGCATCGACTTCTGGGTGAAATGGGTCATTTCCCATCCCATTTCCTGCAGGCCGCGCGCAAGGCGGGCACTCGACTGCATCATGGCATCGAAGTCGGCCCGTGAGTGCTCGGTAATATCGCGATAGGCACTGGTCGACATACCAAGCAGGTTATGCGCCTCTTCCTGTCGGCTTCGCGCCAACTCGGCCGTTTGGCGGATGGCGCGGTCGGCTATGCGCGCCGTTTGTTCGGCCGATTGGCGTCCCAGTTCGGTCGCCTGCTGGCTTGCCTGTTCCATCGCTTGCCGGCCACTCTCCATGGTGCGCGATGCCTCGTCCGCCATTCGCTGCGTGCGATGCGGGCCGCCGCCCGTTTCGGCGGGTGTGGCGGCGGGTGTGGCGGATTGTGCAGGCCGGTCGCCAGGCGCCGCGCCACCGCCGGCTTCGTCCTTCTTGTTCGCCATGATGCCCTTCCTCCTCGACGCCTTTGATGCTGGCGAAACGGCTCATGGCATTGAAGGTTCCCTCCGCGACGAGGAAATGTTCAACGGCGGCCAAGCGCGCGTCGCCATGCCTCGTCCGGCAGCCCCGCATTCGCGATACCCCCAAAAAAAACGCCGGGACAGGCCCCGGCGTTCCAATCGGCAAGAAAATACGGCTGAAATCAGCCCACGTGCTCGTCAGGCGCGGAAGCGGTCGCCAGGACCACGACGGTAACCAGCATAAGAGCGGTCAGGCCCAACGCGACATACAATGCCACGCCGAAAACGCTGATCTTGAAATCAAGCCCGACGAAAACGGCGACATAGACGAGCAGACCGACGAGGGCGACGCCCAGAGAGCCGAGGGTCTTGGCGGTAGCAGACATGCGAACTCCTTAAACATTGCCGCGGCGATGAAACTCCGAACCGGCGGTGGCAGGAACACCACCGGGCCGGCCGGGGCGCGACCATCCTTTGCCCCGGAGGCCACACCAAACCTGTAGTTTGCGGTGGAAGGTGGGCCAGCGTCAATGGTCAAGCGCTAAGGCTGCTTAGCCCTTGGCTTTCCGGCGGCGACGCAGGCCATAGGGAATACGGAGACAGCCTCCTAGAGATTGAAAGAGACCGATCGTTCGGTGCGGAAAGGAACATGAAAGCGGCCTGCCTGTTCATCCCCCAGCCCCTCAAGCGGAGAGGATCGGGTGCAGGCGGGCCCGCGCATCTACAATCTGTTTCCCTTACTGGTCGGCGATGTCGAGGCATGGTCGGGCCATCTCGGCCGCATTGCCGCCATGGGATTTGACTGGATCTTCGTCAACCCGTTTCACTACCCAGGGTTTTCCGGGAGTCTGTACGCCGTCAAGGATTATTACGAACTCCATCCGCTATTCCGCGGGGCCAGCCGGCGGCCCGTCGACGACCTGCTGCGGGGCTTCATCGACGCGGCGGCGGCGAACGGCCTCAACGTGATGATGGACCTGGTGGTCAACCATACGTCCAAGGACAGTCGCCTCGCCGCAAGCCACCCCAGGTGGTTCGCCCGCAACCCGGACGGCTCGCTGCGGTCACCGCGGGCCGTCGATCCGGCCGCTCCGCAGGGATTCGTCGAATGGGGCGACCTGGCCGAAATGGATTTCGGCAATCCGTCGACCCTTCCCGACATCGTGGCCTTCTTCCAAGGCGTCGCCGACCACTATGCCGAACTGGGGTTTGCCGGGTTCCGCTGCGACGCCGCTTATCAAGTTCCCTCGATGGTGTGGGAAGGGATCGTCGGTGGGGTGAAACGGCATTGGCCGCGCACCGTGTTTGCCGCCGAGACCCTGGGATGCACCCCTGATCAGGCGGTCGAGGTGGGGCGAGCCGGCTTCGATCTTCTGTTCAACAGCGCCAAGTGGTGGGATTTCCGCTCCGATTGGTACTTCGAGCAATACGAGCGGTTCCGCCGTATCGCCCCGTCCATCGCCTTCCCCGAAAGCCACGACACGCCCCGTCTGGCCACCGAACTGCCGGCCGACGCCGAGGTCGAGGCGCACTATCGGCGACGGCTGATATTTTCGATATTTGCCTCGGCTGGATGGATGATGCCGCTGGGCTACGAGTTTGGATTTTCCCGCCGGCTGGACGTGGTGACCACTCGGCCTGCCGATTGGGAGCACCCGCGATTTGATCTGTCCGCCTGCGTTGCTCGGCTGAACGGCCTCAAGGCTTCTCTGCCGGCACTCAACGAGGAAGGGCGGCTGGAGCGCCTGACCCCGCCGGATGCGCCGACGCTTGGGTTGCGCCGCCACGATCGGGCCGAAGAGGATGCGGTCGTCCTGGTGATGAACCTTGATCAGCGTGGCGAGCGGACGGTTGACCTGTCCTCCTTCGGGGAATTGGGCGAGGACGTCACCCCCGGAACCACCTCCCGGGGCGGCGTACCGGAGCGCGTCACCCTGGCGCCGCTCGAGAGCCGGTTGTGGCACCGGAGCCGGCGCGCCGCCCGGGGCAGCATCACCATTCCGCGTCAGCTTCCGCAGACCGCCAGCCGGCCAATTGTCATCGAGGACGTCCGGCCTCGTATCGACGACGGGCGCTTCCCGGTGAAGCGGGAAGTGGGAGACATGGTGGAGGTGCAGGCTGACGTCTTCACCGATGGGCACGATCGCCTGGCGGCGCGGATCCTGTTCAAGCAGAAGGATGCCGCTCGCTGGGACGAGGCGGTGTTGACGGCCCGCGACAACGACCGCTGGTCCGGCCGCTTCCTGCTGACCCGCAATTGCCGCTGGCTATTCACCGTCGAAGCCTGGATCGACTCCTTCGAATCCTGGCGCGACGCCGTCCTCAAGAAGCGGCAGGCCGGCCAGAACATCGGCGTCGAACTGAGCGAAGGGCGGCAACTCGTGGAAGCCGCATTGGACCGCGCCGATCCACCGGACCGCACCCGTCTCGAACGGGCCCTGGCCGACCTTGACAAGGCCGTGGATGACGACGAGCGGGCCGGGCTGCTCCTATCCTCGATGGTCCGGCAATTGATGGCGCTGAGTCCGGACCGCAGCCGCGCCGTGCGTTGCGACCGCGAGTTCGAGGTGGTGGCGGACCGGGTGGGAGCGCGTTTCGCCGCGTGGTACGAGATGTTTCCCCGCTCTCAGGGGCAGGACCCGACCGCGAGCGCCACCTTCGCCGACTGCATGGCGCGTCTGCCGGATGTCGCCGCCATGGGCTTCGACGTGGTCTATCTGGTGCCGATCCATCCCATCGGCCGGATCCACCGCAAAGGCGCCGACAACAGCCTCCAGGCCGGTCCCGGCGACCCGGGAAGCCCCTACGCCATCGGCGCCGCCGAGGGTGGGCACCGGGCGATCCATCCGGACCTCGGCACGCTGGAGGATTTTCGCGCCTTCGTCGCCGAAGCCCGCCGGCTCAACATGGAGGTGGCGTTGGATCTGGCCATCCAGTGCGCTCCCGACCATCCGTGGGTGACCGAACACCCCGAATGGTTCCGTTTCCGCCCCGATGGCAGCATCCGTTATGCCGAGAACCCGCCGAAGAAATACCAGGACATTGTCAATGTCGATTTCTGGAATGCCGCGGCGCCCGTCCTGTGGGACGAAGTCCTCGAGGTGGTGCTGTTCTGGATCGGCCAGGGCGTGACCATCTTCCGCGTTGACAATCCCCATACCAAGCCGGTGCCGTTCTGGGAGTGGCTGATCACCCGCGTCCAGTTCCTCCACCCCGAGGTGCTGTTTCTGGCAGAGGCCTTTACCAGGCCGAAGATGATGCGGATGCTGGCCAAGGTCGGATTCAGCCAAAGCTATACCTATTTCGCCTGGCGCAATTTCAAGGACGAATTGACCACCTATCTTAACGAACTGACGCGGAGTGAAATGCGGGAATATTTCCGGCCGCATTTCTTCACCAACACGCCCGACATTCTGACCGCCTATCTGCAGACCGGAGGGCGCCCCGCATTTCGCATTCGACTGGTCCTGGCTGCCACGCTTTCGTCGCTCTGGGGCATGTACAACGGCTTCGAGCTGTGCGAAGCGGCGGCCGTTCCGGGGACCGAGGAATACCTGCATTCGGAGAAGTACCAATACAAGGCGTGGGACTGGAACCGCCCCGGCCATATCAAGGCTGAAATTGCCCGGTTGAACGCGATCCGGCGGGCCAATCCGGCTCTGCATGAATTCGAGAACCTGACGTTCCACCAGGCCGATGACGACAGTGTACTGTTCTATGGCAAGACGACGTTGGATCGCTCAAATATGGTGTTCGTCGCCGTCAACCTCGATCCGTTCGATGCGCACGAGGCCGTTGTCCATTTCCCGCTCGAGAATATGGGGGTACCGGAAGGAGAAACCTTCGAAGTGGAGGATTTGCTGGGCGGGGGACACCATTTGTGGCGTGGCTCAGCGCATCGCCTACATCTCGACCCTCAGGTCAACCCGGCCGCCATTTTCAGAATCACGGTGTGGCGCTCGGTAAGCTGGCGTGAGCCATGCCTGTGAAAACGACCCGCTGACGACGAAGCACCGGTGCTCGGGATGACAACGACGCTTGGGATGAATAATCGCGATGCCTGCCCGTGACCCCTATTGGTTCAAGGACACCGTGATCTATCAGCTGCACGTCAAGTCGTTCTTCGATGCCAATAATGACGGCATCGGCGACTTCCGAGGACTGACTGAGCGCCTCGATTACATCCGGCGCCTGGGGGTCGGGACGATTTGGCTGCTGCCCTTCTACCCCTCGCCGTTGAAGGATGACGGCTACGACATCGCCGATTATCGCAATGTTCATCCCAGCTACGGGACCTTGCGGGACTTTCGGGCTTTCGTCCGCGAAGCCCATGCGCAGGGGCTGAAGGTGCTGACCGAACTGGTGATCAACCATACGTCGGACCAGCACCCCTGGTTCCAGCGGGCCCGGCAGGCACCGGCCATGTCCGCGGCGCGGCGCTACTATGTGTGGAGCACCACCTACGAACGCTACGAGGGCACCCGGATCATCTTCACCGACACGGAGAAGTCCAACTGGCAATGGGACGACCGGGCGGCGGCCTATTACTGGCACCGTTTTTTCTCGCACCAGCCCGACCTCAATTTCGACAATCCGCGGGTGGTGCGCGAAGTCATCGCGGTTATGCGGTTCTGGCTCGACATCGGGGTCGACGGCATGCGGCTCGACGCCGTGCCATATTTGTGCGAACGGGAAGGCACCAACAATGAGAACCTGCCCGAGACGCATGCCGTACTGAGGCATCTGCGCCGGGCCATGGACGACAGCCATCCCGGGCGGGTCTTCCTGGCCGAAGCCAACCAGTGGCCGGAGGACGTCCTACCCTATTTCGGTCAGGGCGATGAATGCCACATGGCCTTCCATTTTCCGCTGATGCCGCGCATGTTCATGGCGATCGCCCGCGAAGACAGGCATCCCATCACCGACATCATGCGTCAGACGCCGGAAATCCCTCCCAATTGCCAATGGGCGGTGTTCCTGCGCAATCATGACGAGCTGACCCTCGAAATGGTCACCGACCGGGAGCGGGACTATTTGTGGGATACCTACGCCAAGGACCTGCGCGCGCGCCTCAATGTGGGCATCCGCCGCCGGCTGGCTCCGCTGATGGACAACGATCGGCGCAAGATCGAGTTGATGAACAGCCTGCTGATGAGCATGCCGGGTACGCCGATCATCTATTACGGGGACGAGTTGGGGATGGGCGACAACATCTTCCTCGGCGACCGCAACGGCGTACGGACTCCGATGCAGTGGTCGGAAGACCGCAACGGCGGCTTCTCGCGGGCCGATCCGTCTTCTCTGTACCTGCCGGCCATCATGGATCCCGGCTACGGCTACCGGTCGCTCAATGTCGAGGCCCAGGCGCGCAGCCCGTCTTCGCTGCTCAACTGGATGCGTCGGCTGATCCAGGTAAGGCGCAGCCGCAGTACTTTCGGGCGCGGCTCGCTACGCTTCCTTTATCCGGCCAACCGGCGAATTCTCGCCTATCTACGCGAATATGAGGGCGAAAGCATTCTCTGCGTCGTCAACCTGGCCCATTCCGTCCAGGGCGTCGAACTGCAGTTGGCCGAATTCAAAGGGCGGGTTCCCGTCGAGCTGATGGGGCAGAGCGTCCTGCCGCCCATCGGCGATCTGCCCTATTTCCTGACCTTGCCGCCTTATACCTTCTATTGGCTGTTGCTGGCCCGTGAAACCGAGGCGCCGGATTGGCACCTGGAAGTGCCGGCGCCGCCGCCCGAACTCCATACCCTGGTGGTGCGCGACGGGCTTGTCGGCATCTTGCACGGGAGCTGCCGCCATTCGCTGGAAAACGACATTCTGCCGCGCTTTTTGTCAGGCCAGCGCTGGTACGGTGACAAGGGGCAAGGGATCGCCGGGGTCGAGGTCGTCCGCTGGGCGGATCTTTCCGATGGGCGCAACGGAATCTGGCTGTTCACCCTGGTGGCGGTGCGCCGTGCCGACGGCGCGGTGCGGCACTATTCGCTGCCCCTGGCCGCCGCCTGGGGGCAGGCTGGCGAGGAAATGGCGGCGGCCGGCAATCCGGCCGTGCTTGCCCGCCTGCGCTCGGGACCGAGGATCGGCGCGCTGTACGATGCGGCGGCCGACGAAGGGTTCCCTCTGGCCCTGCTGGCGAGTATCCGCGACTCCCGACGGTTTGCGGCCTCCGACGGCCAGATCGCCTGTTTTCACACGAAGGCGGCGGAATCGCTGCTGCTGGCGCCCGAGGCGCCGTCCGTGCGCCGCATCAGCGCCGAACAGTCGAACAGCTCGATTATCGTCGGTGAAGCGGCGATCCTGAAGCTGATCCGCCGGCCGGAACCCGGGTTGAGCGTTGAAGTGGAGATGGGCCGCTATCTGACCGAGGTGGCGGCGTTCCCATTCGCGCCGGCGCTACTGGGTGGTGTCACCATGGTCGAGCCGGGTGGTCAAGCCATGGCCTTGGTGACGGCCCATGCGCAGGTGCCCAACCAGGGCGACGCCTGGTCCTGGGCGACGCGTCAGCTCGAACGGTTTCTCGACGAGTTGAGTCCGCTGTCGCCACAGGAGGGGCGGGACCGCTTGATGGCCGGTGATCCCGAACTGTCGAATTTCATCGAGATTCTGGGCAGCCGCACCGGCGAGTTGCACCGTGCGCTGAGCCATGTCACCGGCGACCCGGACTTCGATCCCGAACCGATCGCGCCGCTCGACATCGAGCAGTGGCGTCGACGGGCCACCGAACAGGCGGGTGCCGCCCTGGCGGCCCTGCAGGGGGTGGCCGGTGATTTTCCCGAGGCGGAACGGGTGCTCGCCCATGCCGAACGGCTGCGCCGGCAAATCGATGAGCTGGTGCCGGAGCCCATGCAGGGGGCCAAATGCCGAATTCACGGGGATTACCATCTGGGCCAGGTGCTGGTCGTCAAGAATGACCTGTCCATCATCGATTTCGAAGGAGAGCCGGCTCGCCCGCTGACCGCGCGCCGGGCCAAGGACAGCCCCCTGCGCGATGTCGCCGGCATGCTGCGGTCGTTCGACTACGCCGCTTCATCCGTGCTCGCTCGCATGGACGCGGCCAGGCCCGGCACGCGCGACATGCTGGAGCCGCTGGCCGCGGTGTGGATCCGTCGGGCCCGACGACATTTTGTCGGCTCTTACATCCTGACCACCGAAGGTCTGCCCACACTGCCGACCGATCCCTTGCTGTTCCGCGGCGTACTCAGGCTGTTCTTACTGGAGAAGGCCTGCTACGAGATATGTTACGAGGTGGCGAACCGGCCAGCTTGGCGCGCCGTTCCAGTACGCGGCATATTAAGGTTGCTGGAGATCGAGGAGGGCGACGTTGGCCGCGAGCATTAGGGATCCCAAGTCGCCGGTCGAACGCGGCATGGACGCGGTGGTCAGCGCCGAGCATCGTGATCCCTTTGGATTCCTTGGTATGCACGAGGAAGAGGGGGGGCTTGCGGTGCGCTGCATGCTGCCCACGGCTGCGGCGGTCAGTGTGGTCGACGCCGCCACCGGTGAGACAGTCGCCTCCTTGCCACGGCAGCGTCCGGAAGGCTTGTTCGCCGGTCGGGTCGAACGGCCGGCGCGGTTTCCCTACCGGCTGGTGGTGGAGCAGGGTGACGGGCGCGTCGCGGAAATCGAGGACCCCTACCGCTTCCCGTCGACTTTTGGCGAACTGGACCTGCATTTGTTCGGCGAAGGCACTCATTTGCACGTGTATCGCCGCCTGGGCGCCCATATGGCGATGGTGGAAGGGGTGGCTGGCGTCGCATTCGCCGTCTGGGCGCCCAACGCCCGGCGGGTCTCGGTAATCGGGGATTTCAACGGGTGGGACGGTCGGGTCCACCCGATGCGGCTGCACCCAGGCGTCGGGGTGTGGGAGATTTTCCTGCCCGGCCTCAAGCCCGGCAGCTTGTACAAGTACGAGATTCTGGCGGGCGACGGCAATCTGCTGCCGGCCAAGGCGGATCCTTTCGGTTTCGCCGCCGAGATTCCACCGAAAACGGCCTCGGTGGTATACGACCTGCAGGCTTTCGCCTGGACCGATGGCGCCTGGATGGAACGCCGCCAGGCGGCTGTCGCCCGTGATGCGCCGGTCAGCATTTACGAAGTGCATCTGGGATCCTGGCGACGCGTGCCGGAAGAGGAAAACCGCCCGCTGACCTATCGGGAGCTGGCCGACCAGTTGGGCGCCTATGTCAGGGACATGGGCTTCACCCATGTGGAACTGCTGCCCATCCACGAGCATCCGTTCAGCGGCTCATGGGGTTACCAGCCCATTGGTCTCTACGCGCCGACCAGCCGCTTCGGCTCGCCCGATGATTTCCGCTGGTTCGTCTCGCGCCTGCATGAACAGGGTATCGGTGTCATCATCGACTGGGTGGCCGGGCATTTCCCGACCGATGCCCACGGGCTCTTCCGCTTCGACGGCACTCATCTTTACGAACATGCCGATCCGCGGCAGGGCCTGCACAAGGACTGGAACACCGCCATTTTCAACTACGGGCGCAACGAGGTGGTCAACTACCTCTATTCCAATGCCCTGTTCTGGCTTGACGAATACCATGTGGACGGGCTCAGGGTGGATGCCGTCGCCTCCATGCTCTATCTCGACTACTCTCGCCAGCCGGGCGAGTGGATCCCCAACCGCTACGGCGGCAACGAGAACCTGGAAGCCATCGAATTCCTGCGCCGGATGAACCAGCTGGTCTATGGCGAGCATCCCGGGGCGGTCACCGTAGCCGAAGAATCCACCGCTTGGCCGATGGTCTCGCGGCCGGTCCATCTGGGCGGGCTCGGCTTTGGCTACAAATGGAACATGGGGTGGATGCACGATACCTTGCGCTATATGAGCAAAGATTCCATTCACCGGCGCTACCATCACGATGACCTGACCTTCGGCCTCCTCTATGCGTTTCACGAGAATTTCGTTCTGCCGCTGAGCCATGACGAAGTGGTGCACGGCAAGCGCTCGATCTTCGGCCGGATGCCGGGAGACCGCTGGCAGCGCTTCGCCAATCTGCGGGCCTACTATGCCTTCATGTTCGCCCAGCCTGGCAAGAAGCTGTTGTTCATGGGCGCGGAGTTCGCCCAGGAAAGCGAATGGAATGCGGAGGGCAGCCTGGAATGGCATCTCCTGGCCGACCCGATGCACCTTGGCGTGCAGCAATGCCTGCGCGACCTCAATCGCCTTTATCGTGATCTGCCGGCGCTGCATCAGCAGGACTGCGACGCGCACGGATTCTCCTGGATCGATTGCAACGATCGGGACAATTCGGTGATTTCGTGGTTGCGCAGGGGTGCCGACCCAGAGGATGTCGTCGTCGTGGTGGCCAATTTCACTCCGGTGGTGCGCGAAGGCTACCGCCTGGGCGTGCCGGCGAGGGGATGGTACCGGGAACTGCTCAATACGGATTCGACCTATTATGGCGGTAGCGACCTGGGCCTCGGCGGCGGAGCGCCGGCGGAACCCGTGCCCTGGCATGGTCATCCGTTCTCACTGTCGCTGCGCCTGCCGCCGCTGGCGGCGCTTTATCTCCAGCCTGAGCGGCGTTGACCGGGGCCCTCGCACGGGGACACCGGGCATGGTAATGTTTCTGAGATGCAGGCGAGCGGATTTTTTTTGTTGCCGTCCCCGCGCAAGCGGGGGTTCGGACAGCGGGATGGATTCCGGCTTGCGCCGGAACGATTGGGGAAATGCGACTGCTGAGCGAATCGGTGCCCTGAGCCATGGCCGTACGGCGACGTGTTTGGCCGGGAAGCCCTTATCCCCTGGGCGCCACCTGGGACGGCAAGGGCGTCAATTTTGCCTTGTTCTCCGCCCATGCCGAGAAGGTTGAACTATGTCTTTTCGATCGTAACGGACAGCGGGAGACCGAACGCATCGCCCTTCCCGAATATACCGACGAGGTATGGCACGGCTATCTGCCCGACTGCCGGCCCGGGCAACTCTACGGATATCGGGTCCACGGTCCCTACGAGCCGGCGGCCGGCCACCGGTTCAATGCCCACAAGCTGCTGCTCGATCCCTATGTCAAGGAACTGGTGGGGCCGTTCAAATGGACCGACAGCCATTTTGGCTTTCACATGGGGCATGCGAAGTCCGACCTGTCGTTCGACCGGCGCGACAACGCCAGGGCCATGCCCAAATGCCGAGTGGTCGATCCGGCCTTCATTTGGGCGGGGGATCGACGGCCCGTCGTTCCTTGGTCGCGCACGGTCATCTACGAGGCTCACCCGCGCGGCATGACCATGCGCCATCCCCTGGTCCCCGCTGAATTGCGCGGCACCTTTCTGGGCCTGGCCCAGCCAGCGATCATCGACCATCTGGTCAAGCTGGGAGTCACCGCGCTGGAATTGCTGCCGGTGCATGCCAAGCTGGACGAGCGCGACCTGATTGATCAGGGCTTGCGCAACTACTGGGGCTATAATCCCATCGCCTTCCTGGCCCCCGATCCGGGCTATTACCGGCAGTCGGCATTAGGCGATTTCCGAACCATGGCCGAGCGCCTGCACGAAGCCGGCATCGAGGTGCTGCTCGACGTCGTCTACAATCACACCGCCGAAGGCAATCAGCTTGGCCCGACGCTGTCGCTGAAGGGCATCGACAATCTCTCCTATTACCGCCTGGTTCCCGGCGAGGAGCGTTTCTATGAGAACTTCTCGGGCTGCGGCAATACCCTCAACCTCCGGCACCCCCGGGTCCTGCAGCTGGTCACCGATTCGTTGCGCTACTGGGTCGAGGAGATGCATGTCGACGGCTTCCGCTTCGACCTTGCGGCAAGCCTGGCGCGCGAGAAGAGCGGCTTCGACGGCGGATCGGGCTTCTTCGACGCGGTGCGGCAAGACCCCGTGCTGTCGCGGGTCAAGCTGGTCGCCGAGCCGTGGGACCTCGGCGGCGACGGCTATCGCCTTGGTGGCTTCCCACCCGGCTGGTCGGAGTGGAATGGGCGGTACCGTGATACCGTCCGACGGTTCTGGCGTGGCGAAGGGGGGCTGATCGGCGACTTGGCCTCCCGAGTCACCGGCTCATCCGACCTGTTCGGCTGGGGCGGCCGCCGCCCCTGGGCGAGCATCAACTTCCTCACCGCCCATGATGGCTTCACCTTGCGCGACCTGGTGTCCTATGGACACAAGCACAACGAGGCCAACTTGGAGAACAATCAGGATGGAACCGACGCCAACTTCTCATGGAATTGCGGGGTGGAAGGCGACAGTGACGATCCGGCGGTCAAGATTCTGCGCACCCGTCAGATGCGCAATCTGATGGCTACTCTGCTTCTGTCGCAAGGGGTTCCCATGCTTCTGGCGGGGGACGAGATGGGCCGCACGCAGGCCGGCAACAACAATGCCTATTGCCAGGACAACGAGATCGGCTGGATCGACTGGTCGCATCTCGATGAGGAGTTCCTGGGCTTCGTCGGCAAATTGATGGAGTTGCGGCGCAACCATCCGGTATTCCGGCGCGGTCGTTTCTTCACCGGCCGGCGTACACCCGGCACCACCCTCAAGGACATCACCTGGATCACTCCCGAAGGCCGTGAGATGGCGCACCAGGACTGGACTGCCCCTTTCGCGCGGTCCTTGGCCTTTCTCTTGGGGGGCGACGGCGGCCAGACGGATGAGAGAGAGCTCGACGACGCCTTCCTGGTGCTGATGAACGGCTATGTCGAACCTATCTCCTACCTCTTGCCGCGCAATGGTCACGGCTGGGAAGTGGTGGTGGACACCTCGCTGCCCGGCGGGCTCGGGCTGGCGCACCAGTCCGGGCATGCCGAGCGCTACGTGCTTCAGCCCCGCTCACTGGCCGTGCTGAAGCACAAACATGGGAAGGGAACGGCACGATGAAACGCTGCCACCACATGCCCTTCGGAACCGAGATCGAGCCCGACGGCGTCCGCTTCCGGCTGTGGGCGCCATCCGCCGCCACCGTCGAACTGCTGGTCGACGGCGCCCCGCCGCGCCCCATGGACAGCCTTGCCGACGGTTGGCGCGAACGGGTCGAGCCGGCTGCCGGGCCGGGCAGCCGTTACCGCTTCCGCATCGGCGGCGACCTGTCCGTGCCCGATCCGGCTTCCCGGTGCCAGCCGGAGGACGTGGGCGGCCCCAGCCTGGTCATCGATCCGGCGGCGTTCGAGTGGGCCGACGACGATTGGCGTGGGCGCCCATGGGAAGAAGTGGTGCTCTACGAACTCCATGTTGGCGCGTTCACGCCGGAGGGTAGCTTTGCCGCCGTCGAACACTATCTCGACGACCTGGCCGATCTCGGCGTGACCGCCATCGAATTGATGCCATTGGCCGATTTTGCCGGGCGGCGCGGCTGGGGTTATGATGGCGTGCTGCCCTTCGCCCCCGATGCCTCCTACGGCCGGCCCGAGGATCTGAAGCGCCTGGTGCAGGCGGCCCACGCCCGCCGCCTGATGGTCTTCCTCGACGTGGTCTACAATCACTTTGGCCCGGAAGGGAACTATCTGCACGCCTATGCCGCACCGTTCTTCACCCGGCGGCACCATACACCCTGGGGGGATGCCAATAATTTCGACGGCCCGGGCAGTCGGACGGTGCGCGACTTCTTCATCGAGAATGCCCTCTATTGGATCGAAGAGTACCATCTGGACGGGCTCCGCCTGGATGCCGTCCACGCCATCCTTGACGACAGCCCGAAACATTTCCTGGTCGAACTGGCCGAGCGCGTGCGCGCCACCTTTGCCGACCGCCATGTTCATCTGGTGCTGGAGAATGACGCCAATCAGGCGCGGTATCTCCTGCCCGGGCTGTACGATGCGCAATGGAACGACGATTTCCACCATGTTCTGCATCTCCTGGCCAGCGGAGAGACCGCCGGCTATTACCGGGATTATCGCGCCGCCCCCCTTGAATGGCTGGGGCGGGCACTGACGAAAGGGTTCGCCTACCAGGGGGAGCTGTCGGAACACCGGTCGGGGCGGCCGCGGGGGGAGCCTTCCGCCCATTTGCCGGCCACCCGTTTTGTCGCCTTCCTGCAGAACCATGACCAGATCGGTAACCGGGCGATGGGGGAACGCCTGTCCGCCCTGGCCACTGCCGAGGTGGTCGAGGCCAGCTTGGCGATCCTGTTGCTTTGCCCGTCCATCCCCCTGCTGTTCATGGGCGAGGAATGGGGCAGCCGGCAGCCATTTCTTTATTTTTGCGACTTCCGCGACGAACTCGGCGCCGCGGTACGCGATGGGCGGCGCCGCGAATTCGAGCAGTTTCCCCAATTCGCCGACGCGCCGGCCCGGCTCGGCATTCCCGATCCCAATGCCGAGGCCACCTTCCTCGCGTCGAAGCTCGACCGGCCGTCGCGGCACGATGCTCTGACGGCGGGGCGGACGGCGCTGATTCGCCGCCTGCTGGCCCTGCGCCACGCGGACATCGTGCCGCGACTGAAGGGACTGGCCGCCGAGGCCGGGTTTGCCGTCGAAAGACCCCATCTGCTGCGCGCCTGGTGGCGCCTGGCCGACGGCAGCACCCTGGACCTGCAGGGCAACCTCGGCCCGGCTCCCATCCAGGTGGCCGGGCCACTTCGGGGACGACTCCTTTACAGCAGCCACGGCCGGGTCGGGGTCGGGGCGGAAGGGAATAACCTGCCGCCATGGGCTGTAACCTGGTGCCTGGCCTGATTGCCTCAAGGAGACTGCCGCCACATGGACTCTGACGCGCTGAATCGCCTTGCCGCTCTTGCCGGCATCGAAGAGGGTTGGTGGGATTTTTTCGGCCGCTACCGGGAGGTTCCCGCCGAGACCAAGCGCGCTTTCCTCACGGCCATGGGCTTTGCCGTGACGACCGATGACGAGGTTGCCGCCAGTCTGGCCGAGTTCGAGGCCAGACCATGGCGCCGCTGGTTGGACCCGGTTCTGGTGGCGGCCGAGACGGAGGAGCCGCCGGTGATTTCGGTGACGGTTCCCGAACCGCACGAAGAGGATCAGGTCAGCTGGATCATCGAACAGGAGGACGGGACGATCCACCGCGGCCATTGGCGGGCCTGCGACCTGCCGGTGACCGCCGAGCGCGAGATGGATGGCCGGCGTTATCGCCGCCACGCGTTCCACCTTCCAGGCACGCCGAGCTGGGGCATTCATCGCTTGCGCCTGACCACCGACCAGGGCATCGACCAGGCGATGACGCTGATCGTTGTCCCGCGGCGGGCCTATCTGCCGGAGGCGGTCGACAACGGTGATCGTCTTTGGGGCTATGCCACCCAGCTGTATGCCTTGCGCAGCGAGCGCGACTGGGGCGTCGGTGACTTCACCGACCTCGCGGAACTCGGCCGCCGGGCGGCAGGGCAGGGGGCGGCGGCTGTCGGCGTCAATCCTCTGCACGCCTTGTTCGCCAACCGGCCCGACCGCTTCAGTCCCTACTCGCCGTCGAGCCGGGTCTTCCTCAACATCGCCTATATCGACGTCGAGGCGGTCGCCGAGTTCAAGGAAAGCCTCGAGGCCCGCCGCCTGTTCGGCTCGCCCGGGTTCCAGGCACGGCTGGCGGCGGCTCGCGGCGGCGACCGGGTGAACTACGAGGAAGTCGGCGCGATCAAGCTGGCCGTGCTCGAAATCTGCTGGAAAGCCTTCTGCGCCGCCCATCTGGAACCGGTGGAAAGCAGTCGGGGTGCCGCTTTCCGCCGCTTCCAGCGAGACGGCGGATGGCTGGGCGAACGCTTTGCCGCCTTCGAGGCACTGCAGGAGCATTTCCTGCGCCGGGATGCCGCCGACGGCTATTGGCGGAACTGGCCTCGGGACTATCAGGATCCGGACGGTCCGGCGGTGGCCGCCTTCATCCTGGCCAACCGCCAGCGGGTCGACTTCTTCTGGTATCTGCAGTGGCTGGCCGACGGCCAGCTCGCCGCGGCGCAAGGCGCCTGCCGCACTGCCGGCATGCCGGTGGGGATCTACCGCGACCTGGGCGTCGGCATCGCCGACGACGGGGCCGAGGCGTGGGCCAACCAGACCCTGCTCTGCCTGGGCGTGTCGGTCGGTGCGCCGCCCGATCCGCTCAATCTGGCGGGGCAGGACTGGGGGTTGGTGCCGTTCAATCCGCTGGCCCTGCGCGAGGCGGCCTACCAGCCGTTTCTGCAGGTTCTCGAAGCCAACATGGAACACGCCGGCGCCATGCGTCTGGATCATGCGATGAGCCTGCAGCGCCTCTACTGGGTGCCGCGCGGCGCCAAGGCCGACCAGGGGGCCTATGTGCGTTATCCGGTCGAGGAGATGTTCGCTCTGGTGGTGTTGGCCAGCGCCCGCCGGCGCTGCCTGGTGATCGGCGAGGATCTGGGGACGGTGCCGGACGGCTTCCGCCAGCGTATGGAGGAAGCGGGACTGCTGGGCTATCGGCTGCTGGTGTTCGAAAAGGACGGGGACCGGTTGAAGCGGCCGGGCGAACTGACCGAACACGCTCTAGTCGCGTTCGGGACTCATGACCTGCCGAGCCTGGCCGGCTGGTGGCGGGGAATGGACGTGGAGTCCCGTCGACGGCTGGAGCTTTACCCCGACCCGGCTATGGGCGAGCAGGAGGAGGCCGAGCGGGCGCAGGACCGGCGGCGACTATGCGCCGCCTTGGCCGCCGAAGGATTGTTGCCCGACGATTTCCCCGACGGCCCCGAGCTCGACGCCGGGCGGCTGGATCAGTTGGCAATGGCGCTTCATGTCTATCTCGGCCGCTCGCCGGCCAAGCTGCTGATGGTGCAGTTCGAGGACGCGTTGGGCTTGGCCCTGCAGATGAACCTGCCCGGCACCACCGATCAGCATCCCAACTGGCGGGCCCGCTATCCGCTGCCCACGGCCGACATGCTGGCCGACCGGCGGATCAGGGCTGTCGCCGAAGCCCTGCGTGAGCGGACATGGAAGACGATGCGGGTGGACTAGTGCAGTGACTCATTCAAAAGGTTCACTGCACCAGTAGCGGACGTTCACAGGGGAACAAGGCCGTAGCCGTATGGAGGTTGCGTGGAGCGGCGCAAGATAATTTACCGAAGGACGACCGAATCGGCGGCCATGCTGGCCAACGTCAAACGGGCGATGGCGATTACCGCCGCGCTTAACCGTTTGACGTTCGATGATGCGGATGAAATTCGGGTATTGTTCGGCCAGCTTATCGGTCAGAAGCTCGACGAGAGTTTCCTATTGGTCCCGCCGTTCTATACGGCCGGAGGAAATGAAATTCGTGTCGGGCATAATGTCTTCATAAATCAGAATTGCACTTTCTATGACCTTGGTGGTCTCGACATCGCCGACGATGTGATGATCGGGCCGAATGTGAGCATCATCACGACGGGCCATCCCCTCGAACCTTCGCAGCGCCGCGCCGCGACGGTCGGCAAGCCCATCGCGATTGAGAGAAACGTCTGGATCGCAGCCGGCGCGACAATTATCGGCGGGGTGACCATCGGCGAAAACTCGGTGGTGGCTGCGGGTTCTGTGGTCACCAAGGACGTTCCCCCCAATGCCCTTGTCGGGGGAAATCCGGCACGGATCATTCGTACCATCGGCGACGACTGACACGACAACCGCTCAGGGACACCGACCGCCGAAGCTTCGGCGGCTCGGCTCCAAAATGTCAAAGATGGTTGCCTTATCGCGAGCGCCTGGCGGGCAGTGCCGTCGGAGCTAAGCCTGAGGCCCCGGCGCAGGTTCGGCGGGCAGGGCGCTGGCGGGAGAATGGGCATCGACAAATGCCGTCGGTGGCACGGCGGCACTGAACAGGAACCCCTGTGCTACGTCGCAGCCAAGGCGCTTGAGCATGTCAAACTGCCCAAGCGTTTCCACGCCTTCAGCCACCACGCTCAGTCCCAGGGAACGAGCCATGGCAATAATCGTCTTCACCAGAGCGGAGTCGGGGCCGCCTCCAGCCAGGCCTTGGACAAAGGAGCGGTCGATTTTCAAAGTGCAGACGGGGAAGCGCTTCAGATAGCTGAGTGAACTGTAGCCGGTGCCGAAGTCGTCGATGGACAGGCTGATCCCGGCGTCGCGCAGCCGCGCCAGTTCGCCGACCGCTTCGCTTCCCTCCATCAGCAGGCTTTCGGTGATCTCCAGTTCCAGGTTGCGGCTGGACAGGTTGGCGGAGTCGATCGCCCGCAGGACCATCTCGGCAAAACCCGGATGACGGAGTTGGCGGGTCGAGACATTGACCGCCACCCGGAATGCCGGGCCGAATTGATCCCGCCATGCCGCCCCCTGGGTACAAGCCGTTTCCAGAGCCCATTTACCGATGCGCACGATGAGATCGCTCGATTCCGCCAGCGGGATGAACCGATCCGGCGGGATGCGGCCGAATTCCGGGCTGTTCCACCGCATGAGGGCTTCGGCTCCGATCACCCGTCCGCTCGCCACGTCGATCATCGCCTGGTATTGCATCTGCAATTCGCCACGGTCGAGAGCGCCGTGGAGAGCGGCTTCCAGGCGGGCCCGCTCGCGAGCCCGGTCGTTCATGTCGGGGGTGAAGAACTGGAATGAATTGCCGCGCAGATCTTTGACCCGGCGGGCCGCGGTATCGGCGTTGCGCATCAACTCGCCCGCCGTGTTCCCGTCGCCGGGAAACATCGTCACTCCCACCGAAGCGGTAATGAATATCTCGTGGCCGGTGCTGACGAACGGTTGGCTGAAGCCGCGCAAGATGCGCTGGGCCAGACCTTCGACGTCTTCGGGCTTGCATTCGCCGACGACGATGCAGAATTCGTCGCCGCCCAGGCGCGCAACGGTATCCTCCGGCCGCACCTGAGAGACCAGACGGCCGCCGGCTTCACGCAAAATTTTATCGGCGACGAAATGTCCCAGAACCTCGTTGACCCGGTTGAACCGGTCGAGATCGATCAACAGCAAGGCCCCCATGACGCCCTGGCGTTGGCTCCGTGCCAGGGCCTGCTCCAGGCGGTCGAGGGCCAGGAGGCGGTTGGGCAGCCCGGTAACCTCGTCACTGTTGCCCTTTCTCAGCAACTCCTCTTCGATGCGCTTGCGTTCGGTTACATCCTCTTTGACGCCGACGAAATGAGTGATCGCGCCGCGTTCATCGACGATCGGCGAGATCACCATGTATTCCCAATAGCCTTCGCCGGACTTCTTGCGATTGTATAGTTCGCCGCGCCATTCCTGGCCGGCGAGGATGGTTTGCCACAGCTCGCGATAGATGCTCCGCGGCATGCGGCCCGAGCCGACAATGCCCGGCGTCCGGCCCAGCGCCTCCTCGACAGAATAGCCGGAGGTCTCGGAGAAGCGGCAATTGACATATTCGATGACGCCGTTGCGGTCGGTAATGACCACCGAGACCGGGCTTTGCTCGACGGCAAGAGACAGCTTGCGCACGCGCTCCTGGTCGGCCTTGTGGCCGGTCTGGTCCCGGGCGATGGCGCGCATGCCGATGAATGCATCGCTGCTCGGGTCGAACACCGGCAAGGCGCTGATCAGCAAATGACGGGCCGTTCCATCTCGGGCCGTCGCAAGGAACGCGCGGTCGCGGATGGAATGGCGCCAATCCGGGGGGGCCTCACCGCCGCCGCCGCTGACGAAGCGCCCAAACGCGTACAGCGGCCGGCCGATCATTTCCCAGGGCTGATAGCCCAGAACATCGGCAGCCCGGGCCGACACGTAGGTCAGCGTCAGATTGCGGTCACCCTCCAGGATGATGTCCGAGGCCAGCCGAACGATATCGGCCAGGCGCTGTTGCAGGTCGGCGGCATTCGGCGCCAGAGCGCTTCGCAATCCCGCCGGCAGGTCCTGATAGAGAAGCCCTGGGGCAGCCCGCTCAGCCATGATCCAACCTCGCCGTCTGGAATTCCCTCAGGCCCGCCAGATAGCGGGGATGCCGCCGCCAGTGGAGGATGACGGCACGAGCGGCGTCGCTGGTAAGCCCGCGATAATATTGACCCAGTCTCCGGCAATCCGCTGCCAACTGCTCGGGATCGTGAGGGCGCGCTTTGCGGGCGATGGTATAGATCTCGATGAAATCGGCCTGTGGAATATCAATGGCCCGGCAAAGAACGGCGAGCCCGTCGCCAGCGACCTCGAACAACAGGCGCAGCGCCAGGTGCTGCCGGATGCCCGTCAGTTTTTCAATTATTCGCGCGTAAAGGCTCAATTGTCCGGACGCCACGGCTTCCCTTACCAGACTCGGCTTGATCAGGCCGGCCTGGCCGATTTCCATGATCAAGGCCGCGTCTTTCCCGGTCGGCACCGGCTGATCCATCTCCTCCGAAACCATGCCCTCGACCAGATCGTCGACAAGGCTTGGCTCGAGCTGGAAGCGGTTGATGATGTGGTCCCGTAACGCCATCGAGACCCAGACGAACATGCGCTTTGCCAGGTCCTCGGTCAGTTCGTTCCGGCGCAGCAACGGCTCCTGAAATGTATCGACGCGCTGGGACTGCTCGACCAGGTATTCCATGGCTGCCTTGGAAATCCGCGCGTTGCTGTTTCTCAGCAGGTTGACGATGACGTCTTCCTCGCCCGATCTCGCCAAGGCGTCGGCGACGGCCTCCGAAAGTGCTCCACGCTGCGTGACCGCCAGCTTGTGCTCAAGGCTGCGGAAACGCACGATCTCGATCAGATCAATGTCTTCCAGGACCGTGCTTTTCATGAGGATGGGCCAGGCAACCTCGATTTGGTCATTAGCCAGGTCGCGGACCAAGGCGCGTGGAGCGTCCGGAGCATCGGCCAACCGTTCCGCCATGGTCTGCCGAACAGTCATTTCCACCTCGCGGACCAGTCGCCGCAATATGTCGACCATGGTTGTGCGTTCGCGATCGGTCAATACCGCGTTTCCGCCACGAAAAAGATCCGTCAGCGCCAAAGCGAGCTCGCCATGCCTTTCGACACATCGGCTGCGCGCCAATGAAAGCAGATCGTGGGCACTCAACGGGCCTTCGGTCACCGCAAACTCCTTTTCCCGAGCACCCGTTCGCCGAGAGCAATCAGAAGCAAGAACAGATTATACTAACGGCGAGTATTATCCATCATAATAAACGGACGTCAACAACTGTGCCCTTGCACAGTGTCTGCGCAGGAAAAAGGTGCAGATGCGACATCCTGGAGATCTTCGAAATTGGGAAACAGGGAATGCAGCTCCGGAAATCTTACCGGCGCCGCTGCGGCAATTCATTGGGGGCGGCCTCGGCAAGGCCGTTCACGGCCCATCACAGACCGCGTCTCGCCGCTCCGGAGATTCCGAGGCGCGTCGATCACATGTCTTCCCGGCTGTCGGCGCCCCCCGACGACGCGGCGAACAGAATATCGAGAATGTCACTGGCGGTGGTCTGGCCACGCAAGGTCCTGCGGGTCGCTTCGGCGCGGAAGATGCGTAACACCCGAGCCAGCGTGTCCAGGTAGTCGGGCCCACCGTTCTCGCGGACCATGAGAAGGAAGACCAGGTCGACCGGTTTCCCGTCGGCGGCGTCGAAGTCGACCGGAACTTCAAGGCGCGCGAAGAAGCCGTACGATCGGTCCAGTTCGGCGAGATGGCAGTGGGGAATGGCCACGCCGGCGCCGATCCCTGTCGTATCCTCGATCTCCCTCGTCAGGAGGGCGTCGAGGACGGCCCGCTCATCCAGCCCGACAAGCTCCGCCGCGCGGCGCGCGACCGACCGCAGCACCTCCATTTTGCTGCCGGCGCGCAGGCGGGGAATGATCCGATCCACCCCAATCAATTCGGAGATGTGCATCTCACCCTCCTCGAAGAATTATCGATCTGTCGCACTGCCGACGGGGCGCACGCGGCCGGGGGACAGCGCCCAGCCCCTCTCCACGGCAGCCAGGTTGCCGGCTCGGGTGCAGTCGGAACTGATTGTCTCGACCGTGCTTCGCAGTTCGTCGATTGCGAACGGAAACGCCTCGTGGCCCGCCGCGAATCCGAGAAGGACCAGGTTGGCGGCTCGGGGATTGTCTATGGCCACCGCCACGCCGTCCGCATCACAGCGGTAGATCCTCACGCCTTTGCTGTCGAGCAGCCCGGCGAGCGTCGGATCGGGAAAGATGTCGGCGTCGGGGATGTTGACGATCCCCGTGGCCGCGCCGGCGCCCGACCGGCGCAGAAAGGCGATGTTCCGGCTGGCCTCCACCCCGTTGAACCCAAGCAGCAGATCGGCGTGGCCGTGGCGAATAAGCGGCCCTTCATGGTCTCCGATTTTCAGGTGTACGGCCACCGACCCGCCGCGTTGAGCCATTCCGAAGGACTGCGAGCCGAGCACGCCGAGGCACCGGCGGCGCGCCGCTTCGGAGAGGACTCGGGAGGCGAAGAGAACGCCTTGTCCCCCGACGCCCGCCATGATGACCTGGCACCTCATGGCCGGACCCCCGGGGGTGCCGGGTTTCGCGGACGGATCGCCTCCTGAGGGCAGACATCGACGCAGACCCCACAGTCGATGCAGGTGTGGCGGTCAATCTCGACGAGACCATCGGCGCGTCGGCGGAGCGACGGACATTCGAAGCTGGTGGTGCAATATTGGCAGCCGACGCACACCCCCGTCGGTGGCATGCTAATCGCCCCGCGTGGGCACTCCTTGGCGCACAACCGGCATCCCGTGCACTTGTCCGGATCGACATGATAGGCGCCGTCGGCGAACGAGATCGCCGCCACCGGGCAGACCCTGATACAAAGATCGCAGTAGGTGCAGACCCCGCAATGGAAGCATCTATCCCGGGCCTCGGCGACGGCCTCGCCGCAGCGATGAATATTCCCCCTTGCGACACCGGCGAAGCGGGGCAGGTTGATGTCCTGCATCGGAACGACCGTTCGCGCGGTCGGCCCGGCGGGGCGTCCTGACAGGCATTCATCGATCGCCTGGGCCGCGCGTCTGCCGGACGCGATGGCCCCGACGACCGTTCCCGAGCCCGAGCTGGAGGCGTCACCTCCCGCGAAGATTCGGCGGCTGGACGTCCGCCCCCACGCGTCCGCCTTCAATCGGCCGCTTTCGACGGGCGCGTGCCCCGCGGCGTAGGCAAGGTCGGGGTCGCCACCGATGCAGACCAGGACATGATCGAACTCAGCGTCTTCAGCTTCGAGAGCCTGGGGCCCGTCGGCGGAAGGCGGCGCGCCAAGATTGCGCATTGCCATGGCGATTCTTCGCGACATCCCGGCTGCGAATCGCTCGGGCACGACGCCCTCGTGGAAGATAATCCCCTCGCTGCGAGCGGCCTCGACCTCCTCGGAGATCGCCAGCAGGACGTCGTAGTAGACATTTACCTCAGCCCCTTGGCGCCGGGCCGTGCGGGCGGCGTCGATGGCCGTGTTGCCACCTCCGATCACCGCCACCCGGCCTCCCAGGCGAACCGCCTCGCCGCTGCGGATGGCGCGGAGATAGTCGAGGCCCAGGCTGACCCCCTCGGCCTCTTCGCCGGCGATTGTCAGGCGTCTCTGTTTCCAAGCGCCGGTCGCCAGGCAGATGGCGTCGAAGCGCTCCAATTCCGCCCAGCTCAGCGACTCGCCGAGGCGTCTGCCCAGGTGCAGGTCAATGCCCAGGGTTTGAAACACCGCGAGCTCCCGTCTGAGAACGGTGTCGGGCAGACGGTGTTCGGTGATCGCCCACCGCAACATCCCGCCGATCTCGGTCATCGCCTCGAAAACCTCGACCGCGTAGCCGCGCCGGGCGAGTTGGTACGCCGCGGTAAGACCGGACGGCCCTCCCCCGACGATGGCAACCGACCTGCCGTTGGGCTTCTCTCTGTCCGCCCTCGCTAGGGCCGGCCCACCGAGGTCGCCCGTCATGCGCTCGATGGCATTGATCGCCACGGCGCCGTCGAGCGCGCCGCGACTGCAGGCGTTCTCGCAGGGATGCGGGCAGACGCGCCCGAGAACCGCGGGAAACGGATGCCCATCATGGAGAAGGGTTGCCGCTTCCTTCCATTTTCCGTCCTTCGCCAGGGCCATCATCCGCTCGATGTCATTGCCGGCCGGGCAGGCGTGGGAGCATGGCGAAAGACGGTCGACGTGCCTCGGCATCCATGCCTCGGCGAGGGCTGTCTCGGCCTGCGGCGAACGCGGCACCGGACCGTAGTGCAGGTCGACGATGATGGGGGAACGATACGGGCCAAGGCCCTTCTGCTCGACGATGCAGGCGTAGCGCGCCAACACCACCGCGACGCCGCCATCGGGCGATCGGCAGTGGCGGTGCGCTTCGAGAAGCACGTGCTGGAAGCTGCCCAGGTCGTGGGGGTCCGCATGGACGAGGTATTCGATGCCACAACCGCGGATCAGCCGCTCGAGGTCCAAGACAAAGCCAGCGCGGCCGTCGGCGGTCTTGCCGGCGGCGGGTGTCGGCTGCCCCCCGGTCATGGCGGTCGTGCCGTTGTCCAGCACCAGCAGGACGAAGCGGGCGCCGCTGGCGACGGCATTCTCGAGGCCTGGCGCCCCGGAGTGGAAGAAGGTGCCGTCGCCGATGGTCGCGAAGATCGGCGGCGGCATTCCGTCTTGCGTGCCATCTTGCGCATAGGAATGATAGAAACCGGCCGCCATGGTAATCGAGGCACCCATGTCATGGACGGTGTCGACGGCCCCCAGGTTGAGGCCCAGCGTGTAGCAGCCGATGTCGCCCGGAAAGATCGCGTCGGGATAGGTCTTTTTGAGCGCATAGAATGCCGCGCGGTGGCCGCAGCCGGAACAGAGTGTCGGACGACGGACCGGCAGCCGGAGGGCGGCAACCGCATTGGCGAGCGCGTCGGCGGGGACAGCTTCCGCCGAGAGCCCGACTTCCGCCGCCACTGTGACGAGGAGATTGCCGATCACGTCGGGCGTCAGTTCGCCGTCGGCGGGAACATGGCCGGTCAGTCTTCCCAGGACCGGGGTTGTCCCCCTGATCTGCATTTCGATGGCGGCGTCCGTTTCCTCGATCACCAGCAGTCTGGCGCAGTGAGTGGCGAATTTGGCCACCAGCTTGCGCGGCAAAGGGTAGGCCGTGGCGATCTTGAGCACGGGCACCTTCCCGGCCAGGCCAAGTTCGTCCAGTAGGTCGCCAAGATAGGAATAGCTGACGCCCGCCGCGACGATGCCGAGAGGCGCGGGTCCATCAGCCATGTCGGGCGGAATCAGCGCGCGGTTGCCGGGCCAGGCGGCGAACTCGTCTTCGATCTCCGCGAGCTTCCGATTCAGGCCACGGTGGAGCACCGTACGGGCCTTGGGTGTCGCCGCCCATCGCGTCGGGGCTTTGACGTAGCGCGCTGTTCGCTTGGCGCCGCGGATGTCGCCGCACTCGATGATCTGTTCCGAGTGGCAGACGCGGACGGTCGGGCGCAGGAGAATCGGAAGTTGATGCCGCTCCGACAAAGCGAAGGCTTCGGCCACCAGATCCTTGGCCTCCCGCGCGCCTGAGGGGTCGAGGGCCGGCATCTTGGCGAAGACGGAGAACAGGCGAGAGTCCTGCTCGGTCTGCGAGGAATGCGGGCCGGGATCGTCGGCAACGATGAGAACAAGGCCTCCGACCACTCCGACATAAGCAGCGGACACCGCTGGATCGGCGGCGACGTTGAGACCAACCTGCTTCATCACCACGGCGGCTCGCTTGCCGGTGTAGGCGGCGGCAAGCGCCGTTTCCAGGGCCACCTTCTCGTTGGTCGACCACTCGGCGTAGACGGGCCAGCCGAGCTCCGTGGCGAAGGCGACGGCGGCCGGGAGAATTTCGGAACTTGGAGTGCCTGGGTAAGCCGTGATGAACTGGCAGCCG
The DNA here is from genome assembly GCA_021781575.1 of Pseudomonadota bacterium. GTDB lineage: Bacteria > Pseudomonadota > Alphaproteobacteria > Rhodospirillales > Magnetospirillaceae > DUZF01. Next base: position 110,574 of record JAJXWP010000003.1, on the reverse strand, counting down.
GCCTCGACAAGTCCCCTGGCTATCGCTTCGTTCCCAAGCAGGACGCGACGATCCGTGGAATTGCCGTCCATGTTTAGTCCTTCGGGTCCGGAGAACGGTCACGGGCGTACCGGGCGCGTCCAAGGAGGAGGGGCTTCGCCCTCCTCCCTGCCCGCCCTCGAACGCGGCCTGCTACTCGGCGGCTACCTTGGGTAAGGCGGCGAGGGCCGCCTCCAGCGCCACCTGGTCGTAGGGCTCGTCCCGGAGTTGGCCTGTGAAATAGGCGGTGAAGGCGCCCATGTCGAAATGGCCGTGGCCGGAAAGGTTGAACAGGATAGTCTCGGCCCGCCCCTCCTTCTTGCAGCGCAGCGCCTCGTCGACTGCCGCCTTGACGGCATGCGAGGATTCAGGCGCCGGCACGATGCCCTCGCTGCGGGCAAACTGCACCGCCGCGGCGAAGCAATCGAGTTGGCCGTAGGCCCGCGCCTCGACCAGCCCCAGTTCCTTGACGTGGCTGACCATGGGCGCCATGCCGTGATAGCGCAGGCCGCCGGCATGGATGGGTGAGGGCACGAAGGTCGAGCCCAGGGTGTGCATCTTGACCAGGGGCGTCAGGTGGCCGGTATCGCCGAAGTCGTAAGCGTAGTGCCCGCGCGTCAATGTCGGGCAGGACGCCGGTTCGACGGCGATGATGCGCGCCTTGCTCTTGCCCTTGATCTTGTCACCCACGTAGGGAAAAGCGAGGCCGGCAAAGTTGCTGCCGCCGCCGGCACAGCCGATGACGATGTCCGGATCGTCCCCGGCCATCGCCATCTGCTCCTGGGCCTCCAGGCCGATGACGGTCTGGTGCAGGAGTACGTGGTTGAGTACCGAGCCCAGCGAATATTTGGTATCGTCCCGCTGGGCGGCCAGTTCCACTGCCTCCGAGATGGCGATGCCCAGCGAACCCGTCGAGTTGGGGTTTTGGGCCAGGACGGCGCGTCCGGATGCAGTGAGGTTCGATGGGCTGGCGATGCATTTGGCGCCGTAGGTCTCCATCAGCGCACGGCGGTACGGCTTCTGTTCGTAGCTGACCTTGACCATGTAGACCTCTACCTCGAGGCCGAACAGGCTACCGGCGAAGGCGAGGGATGAGCCCCACTGGCCGGCACCAGTCTCGGTGGTCAGGCGCTTCACTCCTTCCTGCTTGTTGTAGAAGGCCTGCGCCACGGCCGTGTTGGGCTTGTGGCTGCCGGACGGGCTGACCCCCTCGTATTTGAAATAGATGTGCGCCGGTGTATCCAGCGCCTTCTCCAGCCGCGAGGCGCGCACCAGCGGCGAAGGTCGCCACAGGCGGTAGATGTCGCGCACCGGCTCGGGAATTTCGATCCAGCGCTCGCTCGAGACCTCCTGCATGATGACCGCCATTGGGAACAACGGCGCTAGGTCGCCCGGCCCGACCGGTTGGCCGGTGCCGGGATGGAGCACCGCCGGCGGCGGCGTCGGCAAGTCGGCGGCGACATTGTACCAGGACTTAGGAATTCGATTTTCCGGCAACAGAAACTTTTTGGACTCAGCCATGGTTCCCTCCCTGCATTCAGCCCGGTTCGTTCGACCAGGTTCATTCGCTTTTTGTGCTTTTGGACGTCGGGCATTCCCTCCGTCGGCAACGGATTGGCCCAGTAGGAACTATCAGGCCAGTGCGCCGAACCGCTCTATCCGATTCGCGGGTCGGGTTATCCGCTTCGCGAAAAAGTACGCGTTCGCGGGAAACTGCGTGGCCCGCCGAGGCATGAGGCACGGTCGGTTGCCGAAAGCTCTTTCCACGGACGGCACCACTCTGATCCCACGTCGTTCGGCGAAATGATGCGGTCGGCTTAACCATGACAGAGTTGCCGCCATTCGAATTATTTTGCTTACAAAGCATCGCCGTGGTTACATTAAGCGGGCGAAAAGTGCGGTCCATGATGGGCGCGGGCTGTCTACATCGCGCGATATGGACGCCGTTCGAATGATCTGAGCCATCTTCAGGGCTGAGGGCGATGATCGAACAGCGATTACCATTGGCCCGGTACAGGAAGGTCGACACGGCGCTGCCCGATCAGGCTTGCGAGGAGATCGGCCGCATTTTTTGTCCGCATGTGCTTACGCCGCACGCAGCCGAGGCGGCAGGCTTTCACGCGCGCCACCATGCCGCCGTCCATACCAACTATTCCGTCAATTACGTTACCTACGGGGCGCGGGTCCATATCGACCCGGGCGAGTTGTCGCGGTTCTTCCTTGTGCAGGTCCCCGTCAGGGGGGCGGCAAGCGTGCGCTGCGGCACCGTGGTCGCCGAGGCAGAGGCCGGGTTGCGCGCCTCGATCCTGTCGCCGACGCTTCCAACCAGGATGACTTGGTACGATGGCTGCGAGAAGATCATCATCCTGATCTGTCGGGAAACGCTTGAGACCCATTTCAGGGCGCTGACCGATATGCCGGGCGGACGCATCGAGTTCGATACCGGCGTTGAATTGACCACGCCCACTGGGCGCCGGCTCAGCCGCCTGGTCGAACTGATGGTGGAAGCTGCTGACGACACGGTTGTGCACGAGGCCTACATGGTCTCGCTCCGCGATGCCTTAATGACTCTGATGCTGACCGGCGCCGCCCATGATCGGCGGTCGCTGGTCGACCAGACAACGCGCCTGCCGGCGCCCCGGGCGGTGCGCCGCGCCGAAGCCTACATCGCCGCCCATGCGAACGAGCCCATTGCCATGGCGGATGTCGCTGCCGCGGCGGGCGTATGCCTCCGCTCCCTGCAGGCGGCGTTCAAGCTCGCTTACTCCACGACCCTGACCGACTACGTGAAGACCGTGCGCCTGCAGAATTTCCGTGCCGCCCTCACCGACCCCGGTGCTCCGGCATCGGTAACCGAAAACGCTCTGGCGGTTGGGCTAGGCCACCTTGGCCGTGCCGCAGCCGCCTATCGTGCGCATTTCGGCGAAAGCCCGCACGAGACCTTGATGCGTCGCTAGTTCGGGATCGCGCGGGGGCACCCCCTTTGTCGGGCTTGACCCGGCAACCCATGGACCCGCGGGTCAAGCCCGGGAGTGGCGAGAAGAGAAGCCGTTCCTGTCTCTGCGCAAGACTTCAATCGCGCATATGGCGATTCCAATTGATAAATGAATCATTTTTTAATATGAAAGGGGGTGCAACCGGAGGTGAGGCGAGCCGCCATGACCGTGATCAGTCACCGACCCTTCAGTCAACAAGCTCTGGACCGGCTGAGTGCCGCCGGCCTGAGGCCTACCCGTCAACGTTTGGCCCTTGTGAAATTGCTGTTCGACGGGTGCGACCGTCACCTCTCTGCCGAGCAATTGCACGGCGAAGCCCTGGCCAGCAACATTCGGGTTTCTCTGGCGACGGTCTATAATGCGCTGCACCAGTTCACTGCGGCCGGCATGCTGCGCGAGATCATCGTCGATGCCAGCTGTTCCTATTTCGACACCAATACCTCCGAGCACCACCACTTCTTTTACGGGAAGTCGGGCCGGCTGGAGGATATCCCCGGCCATCTGGTGGCGCTGAGCAAAGTTCCGCAGGCGCCGGCGGGCATGCCGATCCGGCGTGTCGACGTCATCGTTCGCGTGGACGGCTGAGTTCAACGTCCGTCAGCCGGATTGTCCGCCCCGCCGTTCCGATGAACGGCCGTCAACCGCCGTGTAGGTCAGCAAGGCGGCATTTCGCCGCGCCGTTGCCTCTCTCGATTTGAATTGTCGCGTGGTCAATGTTGAATTTTCCGTGGAGCTCGCGGGAGAGGCGATCCAAGAAATCATCGTCGATATCGGCCTCAGGGCTGACCAGATGCGCTGTCAGAGCCACCGAGGTGGTGCTGAGCGGCCAGATGTGGAGATCGTGGATGGCGACCACGCCGGGCGTTCCCAGGAGGAACGCTTCGACTTCCTCGCGGTCTATCCGCGCTGGAATCGCATCCAGGGACAGGTCGAGCGATTCGCGGAACAGCCCCCAGGTGCCAATGGCAATTACCACGACGATGGCCAAGCTGACGGCGGGGTCGAGCCACAGCCAACCGGTTCGGCTCATGAGGAATGCAGCCACTACTACCCCGAGCGATATGGCGGCATCCGCGGCCATATGGAGAAAGGCGCCGCGGATGTTCAGATCGCCCTTGCGCCCCGCCATGAACATGGCGGCAGTTGCTCCATTGATGGCGATGCCGATGCCGGCTACCCACATCACCGTCTCCGCCGCGGTCGGTTCGGGGTGGGCCAGGCGCTGGACGGCCTCCCAGGCGACACCGCCAATGCCAAGCAACAGAATGACGGCGTTGACCAGCGAGGCCATGATGGTCGTCCGCCCGAAGCCGTAGGTCCGCCGCTTCGAGGCCCGCTTCTTGCTGAGCCACACCGCCGCCCAGGCCAGCAGGAGGCCGGCGACGTCAGTCAGGTTGTGCCCAGCGTCGGCGAGCAAGGCGAGTGAGTTGGCGGCAAAGCCGTAAAATGCCTCGACGCAGACGAAGCCGAAATTGAGACTGACACCGATGGCGAAAGCCCGATCGTAATCGGCTGGGCCGTGATGATGGCCATGGGCGCCGCCACCGTGGCCATGAGCGGCGGGGTGGGCGTGATGCGCGTGACCATGATCGTGGTCATCGACGTGGTCGTGAACATGAGCCATCGCAGATTTTCCTGCCGTGGTAACGGTTCTGAAGGCAGGATGCACCCTGTAGCGACTACGGGGTCAAGGGGAGATGGCGCCGACCGGCATCGCCATTGGCGATTTGGGAAAACGCACCGGCGTCAATATCGAGACGCTCCGGGACTACGAAAAGATCGACCTGCTGGGCGATCCTCGACGGACGGCGGCGGGCTGACCGCCTTCGGTCTGTTTGCCGTTTCGGCGATGCTGGTTTGCTACGCCCTTGAGGCCCGCTCGCACTGGTGGATTCTGGGCTTTGCGGCTTCGTGCGGGCTCGGTTCCGCTTATGGCTTCCTCCAGGGGGCGTGGCCGTTCGGCATCGTGGAAGCCATTTGGGGCGGCGTTGCCATCGTCCGATGGCATAGGCGCCGAAGCTCCACCTGATGAGGTCTCGCCTCAGTGCTTGCGCCGAACAGAACGGCCGACAGTAGGGCAGAGACTAGGCCATGTTCATCGGGGCCGGATAGGTGGCTATCGTGCTGTCGTCGGACCCTTATGCCACACCTATTGCTGGTGGACTTCGACAGTGAGGTGGGACAGCGAGCGGAAGCCGGCGAGCTGCGCCCGGTAGAATTGCTGCGTGCGGCCTTTGGCGGTGACAACCGACACGATGGCGCCCAGGTGGCCCGGCCCCAGGCGCCACAGATGGAGGTCGGCAAGCTGGTCGCCGTCGGTCTCGACGGCTTTTCGCATTCTCTCGGCCAGACCATGGTCGGGGGTCATGTCGAGCAAGATGGCGCCGCTGTCGCGGATCAGGCCATAGGCCCAACTGGCGATGACGACGGCGCCGACGATGCCGACCACCGGGTCCAGCCATAGCCAGCCAAACTGGCGGCCGAGCAGCAGGCCGATGATCACCAGCACGGATACGGCCGCATCGGCGACGACGTGGATGAGGGCGGCCCGCATGTTGTTGTCGCGATGGATCGTGCCGTTGGCATCGATGTGGGCGTGCTCGGCGAAGGCGATTTCACCCCCGTCGATATGGCCATCATGGGCGATGCGCAGAAGTGCGGTGAATTCGTGCGGTTCGGGGATCTCCTCGACCGACTCCAGATAGGGGCCGCGGTCCGAGAAAGTGAAAACCTGTTGGCCGCCGTCCGGCCGCAGCGTCTCGACGGTGACGGTCGCTCCGTCAAGCCGGCAATCTTCCCAACGCAGGCGAAAGCGCGGCGGAACGCCGTCTTCGAACACTTCCAGCAGGACCGCGCCGCAGCCGGTGTCGATGCGGCGGACCTCGTCTTCCTCGCTGTGACCGTGATGCCCGTGCCCGTGCCCATGCCCGTGCCCGTGCCCGTGCCCGTGCCCATGGTGGTGGTCATCGCCACTGAGCAGCCAGGCGCTGGCGATGTTGACCGCCAAGCCGACGACGGCGATGGGGATGGCCTGGTTGAAGTCAATGGTGACCGGCGCCAACAGGCGGCTGACCGCCTCGTAGCCGATGAGCAACGCAATCATCGCCAGCACGATGGCGCTGGTGAACCCGGCCAGGTCGCCGAGCTTGCCGGTGCCGAAGGCGAAGCGGCCGTCGGCGGCATGGCGGCGGGCGTAGGAGTACGCCAGGGCCGCGATCAGCAGCGCCGCGGCATGCGTGGACATGTGCAGGCCGTCGGCGACCAGCGCCACTGAACCGAACAGGGTGCCGCCGATGATCTCGGCCGCCATCATGGCGGCACACAGCCAGATGACCGCCCAGGTCTTGCGTTCGCTCTTCTCATGCCCGGCACCGAGGAAGACGTGGCTGTGGACCGCAGTGCTCTGCTCCATGATCGCGCCCCTACTTGAAATAGCTGTGGATGATGTCGACGAGTTCCTCGGCGGCGTCGCCGTGCTCGGCCTCGCCCGGTGCGTCGCGGGCGACGAGGTGCGCGTGAACGTGGTCTTCCAGCACTTCGGCGAGCAAGCCGTTGATCGCACCGCGGCAGGCGGCGATCAGGTGCATCACCTGGGCACAGCCCGCCTCGGCCTCCAGGGCGCGCTCGACGGCCTCGACCTGCCCCCGGATGCGGCGGACACGGTTCAGGAGCTTCTGCTTCTCGCGGACGGTATGGGTCATGCGCCCCTCCAAGGTACCTAGGGGGGGTATCCTATACTGGGCGCCGCCAAGTCAAGTATCTCTTGCGGACGAGACACTACCCGTGCGGGTGGGCCTCCAAGGCGGGCCAAGCCGATATCGCGTTAGGGGCGAAGAGGCAGAAAGCGACAGACCGATGGCGATCTGTCGGTGGTAACCCCGGTGGTTCCCATGCACGCCTACCTATATCAGTAAGGAGGACCGCGCTCTCTCGAGAGCTTCATGTCGGTTCGTCGAAAGGCCAGGAGATGGGCATGGCGAAGAAAGGCAAATGGCGGAGCCGCATGCTGGGCGAGCGGCCGTTGAGTCCCGAAACCTTGATGATGGGCTACGGCTACGATCCGTTCCTCTCCGAGTGCTCGTTGAAGCCGCCGGTGTTCCGCACCTCGACCTTCGTCTTCCGGTCGGCGCAAGATGGAAAGGAATTCTTCGAGCTGGCCTATGGTCTGCGCCAGAAGCGGCCCAATGAAGAACCGGGGCTGATTTACAGCCGCATCAACAATCCCGACCTTGAGATGCTGGAAGACCGGCTGGCCATCTGGGATGCGGCGGAAGCCAGCCTGGTGTTTGCCTCGGGTATGGCCGCCATCTCCACCACGCTGTGGGCCACCGTCAGACCGGGTGATGTGCTGTTGCACTCCGACCCGGTGTATGGTGGCACAGATTTTTTACTGAAACGGGTGTTGCCGCAGTTCGGCGTGACTTCGGTCGGTTTCTCCGCCGAAGGCGGCGCCGCCGCTCTGACCGAGGCGGCGGCGAGGGCGGCGGCGGCCGGCCCGGTCGCCGCCATCTATGTCGAGATCCCGGCGAACCCGACCAACGGCCTGGTCGATATGGCCGAGTTGCGCCGCATCGCCGATGGCCTGGGACGGACCGGGCGGCGGCCGACGGTGATCGCCGACAACACCATGCTTGGACCGCTGTTCCAGACGCCGTTGGCGCACGGCGCCGACCTCGTCGTCACCTCGCTGACCAAGTATGTGGGCGGCCATTCCGATCTGATCGCCGGCAGTTGCTCCGGTGGGCGCGAACTGCTGGAACCCATCCGCGGCATGCGGACCATTCTCGGCACCATGTGCGGGCCGGAGACCGGCTGGCTGCTGATGCGCTCGCTGGAGACGCTGAAGCTGCGGATGACCGCGGCTGCCGACAATGCCCGCCGGGTGGCCGAATTTCTGCGCGGCCATCGCCAGGTCACATCGGTTCTCTATCTCGGCTTCCTGCCGGCTGACCACCCGGACCGGCCGGTGTTCGAGCGGCAGTGCACGGGCGCCGGCTCGACCTTCGCCTTCGAGGTCAGGGGCGGAGAGGCCGAGGCCTTTGCCGTCCTCGACCGCCTCAAGGTGATCAAGCTCGCTGTTTCCTTGGGAGGAACGGAATCTCTGGCGAGCCATCCTGCGGCGATGACCCATTCGGACGTCGCGCCCGAGGAAAAGCAAAGGCTGGGCATCAGCCCCGCCCTCATCCGGTTGTCGGTGGGGATCGAGAACGCCGAAGACCTGATCGCCGACCTCGACCAGGCGCTATCGATTCTCGGCTAACACGGTCGGCCAATCAGCAGTTTTACCGACCGTGTCGGGGTGCCAAGCAGGGTGCGGATCAAGTCGTGGGGTTTCTTCATCTCCGATGCCCATCGGTGAATGGCACGGAACCGCAAGTCGATGGCATTGTCGGCCCGGCGGTGGCTGGATGCCAGCAACGCCGCCTTCAGGCGCGGCAGGAAGTTGTTTTCGATGTCAAATCCACTCTCGGCAACCCGTTCGCGCACCGATAGGACGCCGATGCTCCCGTCCCCGAGGATGCCCACCGTGTCCGAGGGCGCCGAAGCCGCGCCGACGGCAGCGCGCAAATTGGCAAAGCGAACCGAGGCGGCTGTTACCGACATCAACGACACGCGGCTGTCTGGTGCACGCAGCGCGCCAAGCCGACGGTTGATCTCCTCATCGAGGAACAGCTGTTTTTCCATGTCGAGCTCCCTTGCAGCGATTGGGGACTAAATTCCTGTCACCCGGCAAGGTTACTTGCCCTGCGGCGTGGCGGCTGAAAGCAGCCGGCGACATTCCTGTGACAATGGGTGGCGCCTCCCGGCGCGGCGGCGAACCGTCGAGAAAGATTTGCTCCGGTGCCATCCGGACCCTCTACCTCCGGCGACGCCCGCTTAGAGGCCTGCGGCCTGAACCCGATCGCTGCCCGGCTGTTTGAACTGTCGAGGAGGGACCTGTCGTGGCACCGCCGCACACTCCACGTGCGACTTACCGCTTACAGTTCAACAAGGATTTCACCTTCGCCGATGCCGCGGAGTTGGTGCCTTATCTGGCGCAACTTGGCATCAGCCATCTCTACGCGTCGCCCATCCTCAAGGCGCGGGCGGGGTCGCCGCACGGCTACGACATCATCGATCATGGAACCCTGAATCCGGAAATCGGTGACGAAGCGGACCTGGCGGCGCTGGTGGCGGCGCTCGATCGCCACGACATGGGAATGGTCCTTGACTTCGTTCCCAACCATATGGCGGTCGGTGAGGCCGACAACGCCTGGTGGTTGGACGTCCTGGAATGGGGCGCAGATTCGATGTTCGCCGCCTATTTCGATATCGACTGGCAGGCCGGGCGGCGCGAGATGCGCGGCAAGGTGTTGCTGCCGTTCCTCGGCGACCATTACGGTGCGGTGCTGGAAAAAGGTGAACTGGTGCCGCGCTTCGATCGGGCCGAAGGCTCGATAAGTGTCTGGTATTGGGGCCATCGTGCACCGGTCAATCCGGCGGACTACGCCATTGTCCTGGCTCCCGCGGCCGAGGCGTTGCGCGGCTCCCCGGCCGCGCCCGCGATCAAGGAGATCGTCGCCCAGGCCAAAGGGTTGGCCGCCGCCGACCAGGCGGGCCGCCGCCGCGATGGCCAGGAGATCAAGCGGCGTCTGCGGGATCTCGCCGATGCGCATGATGCCGTCGACCACGCCTTAGAGCGCCTCGCCGATAACGTGCCGGCGCTGCATTCGCTGCTGGAGCGCCAGGCCTACCGGCTGAGCTTCTGGCGTACCGCCGCCGACGAGGTAAATTACCGCCGCTTCTTCGACATCAACGATCTGGCCGCCTTGCGCATGGAAGACCCCGAGGTCTTCCGCCTGGCTCATCACAAGCTCTTCACCATGTTGGAAAAGCGGCAGATCCATGGGTTGCGTATCGATCACGTTGATGGCCTCTACAACCCGGCGGACTACTGTCGGCGGCTGCAGGCGGGTGCCGCCGAGGCTCTAGGCCGGCACGGCGAAGAGCAACCCGTCTGGCTGGTGGTGGAAAAGATCCTTGCCGCCCATGAGCGGGTTCGGCGCGACTGGCCGGTGGCCGGGACCACCGGCTACGACTTCTGCAACCAAGTCCTCGGCCTGTTCATCGACCCGCAGGCGGACGCCGCCATGGAACGGGTCTATGCCGGCTTCGTCGGGCGCTACCCGGATTTCGAGGCCGAAGTCTATGCATCGAAAAAACAGATCCTGACCCAGGTGATGAGCAGCGAGCTCAACGTGCTGGCCGCCGAACTGGCGCGCATCGCGGCGACCCATTGGAATTCGAGGGATTTTACCCTGGGTGCCCTGACCGCGGCATTGGCCGAAGTGGTGGCGTGCTTCCCGGTGTATCGGACCTATGTCACGCCGCAACGGGTTACCGAGCTCGACCGGCGCTATATCTGTTGGGCGGTGGCGCGGGCGCGCAAGCAGTCACCCGAGATCGACGGCACGTTGTTCGACTTCCTCCATTCGATTCTCGATACCGCGGCGGTGCGCGGGCGGGAGCCTGCCTACCAGCGATCGGCGGTCATCGACTTCGCCATGAGTGTGCAGCAATATACCGGGCCGGTGATGGCCAAGGGTTACGAAGACACCGCCCTTTACCGCTACAACCGGCTTCTGGCGCTGAACGAGGTGGGGGGCGATCCCAGGCGCTTCGGCCTGTCGCCCGGAGCCTTCCACCGGGCCATGCGGCGACGGCGGCAAGACAGACCGCAGGCCATGCTGGCGACCTCGACCCATGACACCAAGCGCGGCGAGGATGTGCGGATGCGCTTGGCCGCCCTGTCGGAAATGCCCGGCCTATGGCGACAGCATCTGGAGCGGTGGGGCCGCCTCAACGCCTCGTTCAAGACTGATCTGGACGACGGCCCGGCGCCCGAGGCCGACGACGAGGTTTTTCTCTACCAGACCCTGCTGGGAGCCTGGCCGCCGGCCGGACAGCCCGACGGGCAGTTCGTCGAGCGGCTTTCGGCGGTGGCGGTGAAATGCCTGAGGGAAGCCAAGCGGCGCACCTCCTGGGGCCGTCCGGTGCCGGCCTATGAAGATGCCGTGGTCGGCTTCATGCGCCGCATCCTTGAAGCGGACCGGCACAATCCCTTTCTCGACGAGTTCCTGCCGTTCCAGCGCCGCCTGGCGGCGATCGGCATGGTCAACGGCCTAGCCCAGACGCTGATCAAGCTGACCGCACCCGGCGTGCCGGATTTCTATCAAGGGGCGGAATTGTGGCAACTGGCCCTGGTCGACCCCGACAACCGCCGCCCGGTGGATTGGCCCCGGCACCGCCGCATCCTGGCCGGCCTGGCCGGGCGAAGCACCGCCGAGCTGCTGGCGCACTGGAGCGACGGTGCCGTCAAACTGGCGGTCATCCGGGCCGCCCTGGCCCATCGACGGGACGAGCCGGACCTCTATCGCGACGGCGCCTATCAACCGCTGGCGGTGCGCGGTGAGCGGCGTGGTCATCTGCTGGCTTTCGCGCGCCTTCATGAAGGGCGCGGCGTGGTGATCGCGGTACCTCGCCTGATCGCCGGCCTGTGGCCCGAGCAGGCGCCGCTGCCTCCTCTGGGGTCTGCCTGGCGCAACGTCTTTGTCGAGCCGCCGAGACCGCTGGCCGACCGGAGCTTTCGCAACCTCCTGACGGGCAGGGACGTCTCGACGGTGGTGTGGCGCGGCCGCTCCATGTTGGCCGGCGAGCAGTTGTTCGCCGAAATGCCTGTCGCATTGCTGCTGGGGGTGTAGACTTGCTACGTTATTGTGCGGCTGTTGGAGCTTGACTGAGGCCGCCGACAGGCCGCATTCAAGCCTTTGCGTATCGACCGTTCCGACCAGCCCATGGGAGCGCGAGGCATGTTGCGGACAACCGATTCGAAGGCGCCGGTGCAGCGAGCCTCGGCGAACGACGTGGCGGCCATCAAGCAGAACCTTGTCGACCATCTGGTCTATTCGGTCGGCAAGGACCCTATGCTGGCTACGTCGCGCGACTGGTTCCTGGCCGCCGCCTATGCCGTGCGCGACCGTCTCATCGACCAGTGGATGAAGACGATGCGCGGCTACTATGATAACGATGTGAAGCGCGTCTATTACCTGTCGATGGAATTTCTGGTCGGCCGCGCGCTCACCAACGCCATGATCAACCTCGGTATCCACGACGCCTTGCGCCAGGCGGTCGGCGAACTGGGCTACGACCTCGACGAGTTGCAGACATGGGAGGTCGAGCCGGCGCTGGGCAACGGCGGCCTTGGCCGGCTGGCCGCCTGTCTGGTGGACAGCATGGCGACGCTGGGCATGGCCGGTTTCGGCTACGGCATACGCTACGAGTTCGGCATGTTCACCCAGCATATCGAGCAGGGCTGGCAGGTCGAAGCTCCCGAGAACTGGCTTCGCTACGGCAATCCCTGGGAATTCCAACGCCCGGGCGTGATCTATCCGGTGCGCTTCGGCGGCCGGGTGGTTAGCTACCGGGACGGCGAGAGCCGCTGGCGCCACCAGTGGATCGACGCTGAGGAGGTCATGGCGATGGCTTATGACGTCCCAGTGCCGGGATACGGCGGTACGACGGTTAACAATCTACGTTTGTGGGTGGCGAAGTCGACTCGTGAATTCAATCTAAAATACTTCAATCAAGGGAATTATATCGAGGCAGTGCGCGACAAGAATGAGTCGGAAAACCTGTCCAAGGTGCTTTATCCCAGCGATTCGACGGCGCGGGGCAAGGAGTTGCGTTTTCGGCAGGAATATTTCTTCGTTTGCGCGTCGCTGCAGGACATTCTGGCCCGCTTCCGCAAGAGCCACACCAATTTCGACCTGCTGCCCGACTATGTGGCGCTTCAGCTTAACGACACTCATCCGGCGATGGCGGTGGCCGAGCTGATGCGTGTGTTGGTGGATGAACACCACTACGACTGGGATCGCGCCTGGGACATCACCGTGCGGACCTGCGGCTACACCAACCATACCTTGCTTCCGGAAGCCCTGGAAACCTGGCCGGTGTCGCTGTTCGAGCAGTTGCTGCCGCGGCATCTGGAAATCGTCTACGAGATCAACCAGCGCTTCCTCAACGCCGTGCGCTACTGCTGGCCCGGCGACGTCGACGTGCTTCGCCGCATGTCGCTGATCGACGAGGATGGGGAGCGGCGTGTCCGCATGGCCCATCTCGCGGTGGTCGGCTCGCACAAGGTCAACGGCGTGGCGAGGATCCATACCGACCTGATGAAGAGCACCATTTTCGCCGATTTCGAACGCTTTCAGCCGGGCAAGATCACCTGCAAGACCAACGGCATCACGCCGCGGCGCTGGCTTCTGGCGGCCAATCCCCTGCTGGCGTCGCTGATCACGTCGCATATCGGCGATCGCTGGATCACCCATCTCGACGAATTGAAGGCGCTGGTGCCGCTGGCCGAGGATGCCGCCTTCCGCACCCAGTTTGCCGCGGCCAAGCACGCCAACAAACAGCGCTTGGCCCACGTCATCGAACAGCGCCTGGGCATTCCCGTGGACACCGGCTCGCTATTCGACGTGATGGTTAAGCGGATGCACGAGTATAAGCGCCAGTTGCTGAACCTGCTGCACGTGGTGACGCGCTATAACCGCATTCGGGCCAATCCGCTGCTGCCCACGGTGCCGCGCACAGTGATCATCGGCGGCAAGGCGGCGCCCGGCTACGTGATGGCCAAGCTGATCATCAAGCTGATCAACGACGTGGCCGACGTCATCAACAATGATCCGTTGGTCGGCAGTCGCCTGAAGCTGGTTTTCGTCCCCAATTACAACGTATCCACCGCCGAGATGATCATTCCGGCTGCCGATCTGTCCGAGCAGATCAGCACCGCCGGCACCGAGGCCTCAGGTACCGGCAACATGAAGCTGGCACTCAATGGCGCTTTGACCGTCGGAACCTGGGACGGTGCCAATGTGGAAATCTGCGAGGAGGTGGGTGAGGAGAATATGTTCCTATTCGGCCTGTCCGCCCACGAAGTCGCCCGGCTGCGCCGCGGCGGCTGGGACGCCAATGCGGCGATCGCCGCCGATCCGGAAATGGCGCAGGTCATCGACATGATCGGCAACGGCTATTTTTCACCCGACCAGCCCGACCGCTTCCGGCCGATCGTCGATACGCTGACGGTCGGTGGCGACCATTATTTGCTGACCGCCGACTACCGGCCCTATGTCGAGACGCAGGAGCGCGTCGACCAGCTCTACCTGGCCGGTGAAGATTGGGTCCGCCGGGCAATTCTCAATGTGGCGCGCATGGGCAAGTTTTCCTCGGATCGCACCGTCGCCGAATACGGTGAGGAGATCTGGGGGGTGCGCTGACGGAACAGGAGGCCGGCGGGAGGGCGTGCGAGGATGGGGTCACGGTTGTGTGGTCAGGGCGTCCTTGGGGAGGCCGTCGGCGTCGACCGAGGAGACGGTCGGCGGCATCGGCGCCGGGTGGCCGGCGTCGTTCTTTCCGGTGGACTCCAGCCGTGCGGCCTTCGCTCTCTGGGGTGTCGGTTTCTCGGCCTTCGGTGCCCCGTTTTTCGTCTCCGCGGAGGCCGGCCCATGCCTGGGCGCCGTCGGTTTCTCCGGCTTGGCGGCTGGTTCCTCACGGCGCAGCCGCAGTTCGATCTCGGCGATGGTCTGGCGGGACAGGTTCCGGCGGAGCGACTCGATAGCGATTTTCGGCTCGAAGGCCATGTCCTGCTCTTCCAACTCGGCAGGGTCGCCTTCCTGCGCCCGGCGATACCAGTAATAGGCCTCGGCTTTATCAGGCCTGACGCCCCAACCGGCTTCATAGGCGGCGCCAAGCATGTATTCTGCCGCCGGCTGATGGTGGCCTGCCGCCTTTGACAGCCATCTGATGGCCTCCGTCGGGTCGCGCGGCACGCCGCGCCCGCGCAGGATCATCCGGCCGATGGCGTATTCGGCGTCGGGCTCGGTTGCTGCTGCCGCCGCCTTGCGGTAATAGGCCATGGCCTGCGCCAGGTCCCGGCGGCCGGCCTTGCCGGACTCGTAGAGCAGGCCCAAGGCGTAGAGCGCATCGGCATTATTGGCCGCGGCGGCTTTTTCGTACCATTCCTTGGCCTTTCCCAGATCGCCGGGCACGCCAAGGCCGAACTGGTAGAGATAGCCAAGGGAATATTCTGCCCGCGCATCGCCCGCGGCGGCGCCAGCCTGCCAAGCTTGCATGGCTTTGGCATAGTCGCCGGCCCGAAGGGCGTCCACTCCCTCTTCAAATTGTGCCAGCACCGGCGACGCGCTGATCAGAAGCGCGACCATCACCGACAACAGTATTCGCGACAATTGGCTCATCGGCTGTTTATAGGTTGATGTCACGTTTGAGTCATGTCCGGCTTTGCCTTTCGGCCACAGTGTTGCCATCTTGACGGTGGGGTTCGTCCAAGGGTTCATCGATGGTTAGTCTACAAAAAAATCCCCGAAAACGCTTTTCCGAGGTTGCCTTTTGGCTGTGGACAAAGGTAAAAAAGTGCAGCTGAAACCCATCGACGGGGAGGGTCTGGGTGCAGGTGCGCTCCCGAAGTATTGCTGCTTTGGTGATCGCCGCGGTATTGGCGTTCTCGACCGAGGCATACGCTCTTCAGTGCGTTCCATTCGCGCGAGAGGTCTCAGGTATTGGCCTGCGCGGCGACGCCTGGACCTGGTGGAGGGCCGCCGCCGGGCAATACGATCGCGGGCAGGCGCCGCGGCAGGGGGCGGTGGTTGTTTTCAAGAAGCACGGCTCGATGCGGCACGGCCATGTCGCCGTGGTGACCCGCATCATCAATTCCCGCGAAGTGCTGGTCGATCATGCCAACTGGGCGCCCCATCACGGTCGCGGTCGCGGCCGGGTCGCGAAAATGGTCGCGGTGAGGGACGTTTCGCCCAATAATGACTGGACCGAGGTGCGAGTGTGGCATGCCGCGACCCGTGACTACGGAACCCGCATCTACCCCACCTATGGCTTCATCTATCCCAAGACCACCGCGTATCCCCATGCCCATCTCCAGCCGGCCTCGGCGGTGTCCATGCAGCGGTCGGTGCATGCAGTGCAGGCGGCCGTTGCATCCGACGGGGGCGATGGATTGTGGGACGGCGACGAAGCGGCAGCGGCACAGTTCGGCGCGGGCCGCTATTAGGCCGAGCCGAAACGGGGCTCTCCCTGCTCTGACGGTTTGTCGCTTGCCCTGACCGATCCCCGCCAGCCGCGCGGCATCGAGATGCTGGTCTCCGCTTAGCTTGCCCAAGCCTCCGGCGGAAATAGATGGCATGCCCGCCTCCATCGGACGCGGCGCTTGAGTATAATTGTGCCCCGGGGATTAAAACCTTTGATTTCATCGTGGCGGAGCCGATCGCCACAGAGAATCTTGAAATCTGCGCCAAAAAAGACGACAAGCGCCAGTGCAGCGGGCTCAGCGCATGGGCCCGCTGCTCGGGCGCAGCTCAAAACAGGTGGAAGGTTCTCCCTTCATGACAGCGGATCTCGCCAAGCTTTCCCATCCGGTAGCCTCCCGGGACATGGCCAACGCCATTCGGTTCCTCGCCGCCGATGCCATCGAAAAAGCCAAATCCGGCCATCCGGGTATGCCGATGGGCATGGCCGACGTGGCGACCGTATTGTTTACCCGCTTTCTGAAATTCGACGCCAAGGCGCCACGCTGGGCTGATCGTGACCGCTTTGTTCTGTCCGCCGGCCACGGTTCGATGCTGCTCTACGCGCTGGCCTATCTCACCGGCTTCGACGACGTCGACATCGACCAGGTGAAGAACTTCCGCCAGCTTGGGGCCCGTACCGCCGGCCATCCCGAATACGGCCATGTGGCCATTGCCGAGACCACCACGGGCCCGCTAGGGCAAGGGATCGCCAACGCCGTCGGCTTCGCCCTGGCCGAGAAGATGCTGGCCGCCCGTTTCGGCCGTGGGGCGGTCGATCACTACACCTATGTGATCGCCGGCGACGGCTGCCTGATGGAGGGCATCAGCCAGGAGGCCATTTCCCTGGCCGGCCATCATAGGCTGGCCAAATTGATCGTTCTTTGGGACGACAATGAGATCTGCATCGACGGCAGCACCAGCCTGGCCACCAGCGACGATCAACTGGCGCGGTTTCGCGCCAGCAACTGGAACGCCATTCGCGTCGACGGCCACGATCACGAGGCCATCGCCCAAGCCATCGCCGTGGCCCGGACTTCGGATAAGCCGTCGCTGATCGCTTGTCGCACGATTATCGGCTATGGCGCGCCGACCAAGGCAGGCTCGGAGAAGACACACGGTTCGCCGCTGGGCGCCGAAGAGATTGCCGGCGCCCGAGCCAAGCTCGGCTGGCCTTATGAGCCCTTCGTCGTCCCGACGCCGGTGCTCGACGCCTGGCGCGCCGCCGGAACGCGCGGTGCCACCGAACGGGCGGCCTGGGAGAAGCGGCAGGCCGGTCTCGCGCCAGCGCAGCGGGCCGAATTCGACCGCGTGCTTGCCGCCCGCTTGCCGGACGGGTGGAAGGCCGCCGCCGCCGCATTCAAGGCCAAGGCCATCGCCGAGAAGCCAAAATGGGCGGCCCGCAAAGCCTCGCAGGAGGCTTTGGAAGTGTTGACCGCCGCCATTCCTGAGATGATCGGCGGCTCAGCCGACCTCACCCATTCCAATCTCACCATCACCAAAGCGACTCGTCCCATCAGCCCGGATGACGCCTCGGGCAGCTACATCCATTACGGCGTGCGTGAACACGGCATGGGCGCGCTGATGAATGGGCTGGCCCTGCATGGCGGGTTCATCCCCTACGGCGCCACCTTCCTGGTGTTCACCGACTATCTGCGGCCGGCTTTGCGCATGTCGGCGCTGATGGGCCTGCGCGTTATTTACCTGATGACTCACGATTCCATCGGCCTCGGCGAGGACGGTCCGACTCACCAGCCGATTGAGCATTTGGCTTCTCTGAGGGCGATGCCCAATCTCCGCGTGTTCCGCCCCTGCGACCCGGTGGAAACCATGGAATGTTACGAACTGGCACTGGAGGACAGCTCCGGCCCCAGCCTGCTGTCGCTGTCGCGCCAGAACCTGCCGACCGTGCGTACCGATGCCGGAGAAAACAAGTCGGCCAAGGGCGCCTATGTGTTGGCCGAGGCGGAGGGACCCCGCCAGGTGACGCTGCTGGCCACAGGTTCGGAGGTGGAGTTGGCGCTGGCTGCCCGCGATCTTCTGGCGGCCAAGGGGGTCGGGGCGGCCGTGGTGTCCATGCCGTGCTGGGAATTGTTCGACCGGCAGGATACCGCCTATCGCGCCGCGGTGCTGGGGGAGGGAACCGTCAAGGTAGCGGTCGAGGCCGCCTCGACTTTCGGCTGGGAGCGCTATGTTGGCCCCGTTGGTACAGTGGTCGGGTTGACGGGCTTCGGGGCTTCCGGTCCACCTGATCAGGTTTACGCTCATTTCGGCATCACCGCGGAAGCCGTGGCGAACGCCGCCCTGGCCCGTCTCTAACCAAGAGGAAGATCCAAGATGGCTTTGATTTCTTTGCGCCAGCTGCTCGACCACGCGGCCGAGCATGGTTATGGGCTGCCCGCTTTCAACATCAACAACATGGAACAAATGCTGGCGATCATGGCGGCCGCCAAGAAGACCGATTCGCCGGTCATCATGCAGGCCAGCCGCGGTGCCCGCAGCTATGCCAACGACATCGTGCTGCGGCATTTGATCCAGGCGGCGATCGAGCTCTATCCCGATGTTCCGGTGTGCATGCACCAGGACCACGGCAACAGCCCGGAAACCTGCCTGTCGGCCATCACCAACGGGTTTTCCTCGGTGATGATGGACGGCTCGCTGAAGGAAGACGCCAAGACCCCGGGCGACTGGGATTACAATGTCGCGGTGACCGGCAAGGTGGTCGCCCTGTCCCACATGGTGGGCGTCTCGGTGGAGGGTGAACTGGGTGTGCTCGGTTCGCTGGAGACCGGTAAGGGCGACAAGGAAGACGGCCACGGCTTCGAGGGAACCCTCGATCACAGTCAGCTGCTGACCGATCCCGATCAGGCGGTGGAGTTCGTCAGGAAGACGAAGGTGGACGCCCTCGCCATCGCCATGGGCACCTCGCACGGCGCCTACAAGTTCAGCCGCAAGCCGACCGGTGACATCCTGGCGATGCATGTGGTCAAGGCGATCAATGCGCGCCTGCCGAACATCCATCTGGTCATGCACGGCTCCTCGTCGGTACCGCAGGATCTGCAAGACATCATCAATCAATACGGCGGCGAAATGCCGCAGACCTTCGGCGTGCCGATCGAGGAAATCCAGGAAGGCATCAAGCACGGCGTGCGCAAGATCAACATCGACACCGACTGCCGCATGGCCATCACCGGCCAAGTCCGCAAGGTGCTGATGGAGAAGCGCTCCGAGTTTGACCCGCGCTCCTTCCTCAAGCCGGCCATGGCCGCGATGCAGAAGCTGTGCGAAACCCGCTACGAGCAGTTCGGCACGGCCGGTCACGCCTCGAAGATCAAGGTGGTGCCGCTGTCCGAGATGGCCAAGCGCTACAAGGAAGGCTCGCTCGACCCCAAGGTAAACTGAGCGCCACTTTCGATCGTGGATTGCCGGGTCAAGCCCGGCGATGACGGAAATTGCGTCATGCCCGGGCCCGACCCGGGCATCCATGTTTCCGGGGGACAACAGTCATGTCGGTGAAAATTGCTCCATCCATCCTGTCCGCCGATTTCGCCCGTCTCGGCGAGGAGGTGAGGGCCATCGACTCGGCCGGGGCCGATTACATCCATGTCGACGTGATGGACGGGCATTTCGTGCCCAATCTGACCATCGGGCCGGCCGTGGTCAAAGCCTTGCGCCCGCATACCGCCAAGGTTTTCGACGTCCATCTGATGATTGAGCCGGTGGACCCCTATGTTCAGGCTTTCGCCGATGCCGGCAGCGACATCATCACCGTACATGCGGAAGCCACCCGCCACCTCGACCGCACCCTTCAACTGATCCGCTCGCTCGACCGCAAGGCCGGGGTGTCGCTCAATCCGGCGACGCCGGAGAGCGCCATCGCCTATGTGCTCGACAAGGTCGATCTGATCCTGGTGATGTCGGTCAATCCCGGCTTTGGCGGGCAAAGCTTCATCCCCGCGGCGCTGGACAAGATCCGCCGCCTGCGCGACATGGTCGGCAGCCGGTCCATCGAGATCGAAGTGGACGGCGGCGTCACCGCCGATAACGCGCGCAGCCTGGCGGACGCCGGTGCCCAGGTGCTTGTTGCGGGAAGCGCGGTGTTCCGCACGCCCGACTACCGTGCCAATATCGCCGCGTTGCGGTGAATCCAGATACCCTCCGGCCGGCAACAGCTGTAACCAAAGTTTAACCCTATTGTCATGGGGCGAGGCTATTGTCGGGGGCTGTCGCGCGTCATGATCGCGCGCGTCGATAGCCCCTACTACCGGAGGATTAATGATCAGAAAAACCTTTGCCGCGGCCGCCGTGGCGGTTGTGGCGCTTTCCGGCTCCGCATTCGCGCGAGACCAGATCCGCATCGTCGGTTCTTCGACCGTCTACCCATTCGCGACGGCCGTGGCGGAGCAGTTCGGCAAGACCTCGGGGTTCAAGACTCCTGTGGTCGAAAGCACCGGATCCGGCGGCGGGCTCAAGCTGTTCTGCGCCGGTGCCGATGAGAATACGCCGGACATCACCAATGCCTCGCGCCGTATCGAGCCGAGCGAGGTTGCCGCTTGCGCCGCCAACGGCGTCAAGGGCATTACCGAAGTCGTCATCGGCTATGACGGCATCGTCGTCGCCAACTCGGTGAAGGGGCCGAAATTCCACCTGACCAAGGCCCAGTTGTTCAAGGCGGCGGCCAAGACCGTGCCGGTGAACGGCAAGCTGGTGCCCAACCCCTACACCAAGTGGAGCGACATTGATCCGTCGCTGCCCAAGGAAGACATCCTGCTCTACATCCCGGCGCCCAACCACGGCACGCGCGATGCGTGGAACGAACTGGTGATGGATCCGGCCTGTGAGACTTTCCCCGAGGTCAAGGCCCTTGACAAGGCGAACCGGAAGGCTGTGTGCAACACCCTGCGCGAGGATGGCGCCGAGGTGGACGTCTCGGAGAACTACACGGTTACTCTGCAGAAGATGATCAGCCAACCAGCCGCGGTCGGCGTGACCACGTTCAGCTATCTCGACCAGAACGGCGACAAGATCCAGGCCGCTACCGTCGACGGCGAGGTGCCGACCTATGACAACATCGCCTCCGGCAAATATCCCGTGTCGCGCCCGCTGTACTTCTATGTCAAGAAGTCCCATGTTGGCGTAATTCCCGGCATCAAGCAGTACATCGCCGAGTTCACCTCGGACAAGGCCTGGGGTAAGAACGGCTATCTGGCCGATAAGGGGCTGATCACCCTGCCCGACGACAAGCGTAAGGTCGAGGCCAAGACCGCCAAGGACCTGGTTGACCTGAAACTGTAAAGACGGGAGGCCCCGGTGGCCGACCGCCTCGGCTGCCGGTGTTGGTACAGGTTGGAACAGGGGCTGCAATCGGCAGCCCCTTCGTTGAGGGGATGCGGCGGAGTTCATGCAGTTTCTTACCTTGGTGGCCGTATTGGCGCTGATGTCGGCCGCGGTTTACCGCATGGGGCGCGGCCGCGCCCAGGCGCTTGCCGTGACGGGCGTCCACCGGCTGCATTCCCTGCCATCCTACTACGGCTATTACGTTGCCCTGTGGTGCGGCCTTCCCGCGGTGCTGCTGATTGCCGGCTGGCTGAGCTGCGAGCCTTATATCCTGCGCGCCCTGGTGGTTGGCGCTCTGCCGCCCGAGGCCAAGGCGCTGCCCGCGGCACGCCTGTCGCTGCTGATGAACGAGGTGCGGCAACTGGCGGCGTCCGGTGATTTCCGCTTCTCCTCCAGTCCCATCGCCACGGCGGCGGCCGAGCAATACCGCGTGTTGCGGGCCAATAGTTTCGGCGCCATGGCGGTGATCGCCCTTTCCTTGGCGATAGTCGGCGGCTTCTATGGGATGCGCTCGATCTCGCCGAAACTTCGGGCCCGCAACCGGGTCGAGGCGGCGGTCAAAGTCTTCCTCGTTGCCAGTTCGACGCTCGCCATCTTCACCACTATCGGCATTGTTCTCTCCCTCTTGTTCGAATCTCTGCTGTTCTTCGACAAGATCCCGCTCACCCAATTCCTTTTCGGCCTGGACTGGAGCCCACAGACGGCCATGCGCGCCGACCAGGTCGGGGCGTCGGGCTCGTTCGGCGCCGTGCCTTTGTTCACCGGCACCTTGCTGATCAGCGTGATCGCCATGCTGGTCGCCGTGCCCATCGGCCTGCTCTCGGCCATCTACATGGCCGAATACGCCAATCCGAGGTTCCGCTCGGTGGCCAAGCCGCTGCTTGAGATGCTGGCCGGCATTCCAACGGTGGTCTACGGTTTCTTCGCCGTCCTGGCGGTGGCGCCTTTCCTGCGCAATCTCGGCCAGTCCATCGGCATCCCTATCGCCTCGGAAAGCGCCTTGGCGACGGGGCTGGTGATGGGCGTGATGATCATCCCATTCATTTCGTCCTTGTCCGACGATGTCATCTCCGCCGTTCCCGACAGTCTGCGACACGGCGCCTATGGCCTGGGCGCGACGCGATCAGAGACGATCAGGCAAGTGGTCATTCCCGCCGCTCTGCCGGGAATCATCGGCGGCATCCTGTTGGCGGTGTCGCGGGCCATCGGCGAAACCATGATCGTGGTGATGGCTGCCGGCCTGTCGGCTCACCTTACCGCCAATCCGTTCGCCTCGGTAACCACCGTCACCGTGCAGATCGTCTCCCTGCTGGTCGGCGACCAGGAATTCGACAGCCCGAAGACGCTTTCGGCATTCGCCTTAGGTTTGGTCCTGTTCCTCGTCACCCTTGCCTTGAACGTTGTGGCATTGCATGTCGTCCGTAAATATCGGGAAAAATATGACTGAGGCTGCTCAGCAGATGCGCAGTTCGGCAAACGCCGACAGGGTTGCCGCCCGCCTGAGGCGCCGCTATGCGGCGGAAAAGCGGTTCCGTGCCTATGGGGTCGCCGCCATCATCATAGCCCTTGGCTTTCTAACGGTATTGCTCGCGAGCATCATTGCCGACGGCTATACCGCCTTCGTGCAGACGGAGGTGCGTCTCAGCCTTGACCTCGATCCGTCGGTCATCGACCCCTCCGGCAAGCGAGATCGGGCCGACCTGTCGTCCGCCGATTACGCCGCGGTGGTCCACAACGCCTTGCTGGCGCGCTTTCCCGAGGCGAGTGATCGGGCCGCGCGGCGGCGGCTGTTCCGCCTGATCAGCCAGGGGGCCGACCTGGAAGTCCGCAAGCTCGTGCTTGCCGATCCGTCGATCATCGGCAGCCGGCGGGAGATGTGGCTGCCGATGGCGGCCTCGGTTGATCAGTTGATCAAGGGCAATATGGCGCGCGCCCCGGAAAAAGGCGGGCAGTTCAGCGAACGGGAATTAGCCTGGATCGACGCCCTTCAGGCTGACGGCAGTCTCAAGACCCGCTTCAACAAATGGCTGTTTACCGGGGGGGATTCCCGGCAGCCGGAACTGGCGGGGTTGTGGGGCGCCGTGGTTGGATCATTCTATTCCCTGCTGGTTACCCTGGCCTTGTCCTTCCCCTTGGGCGTGGCCACAGCGGTCTATCTGGAGGAGTTTGCCAGCCGCAACCGCTGGACTGATCTGATCGAAGTCAACATCAACAACCTGGCCGCGGTGCCGTCCATCGTCTTCGGACTGCTGGGGCTGGAGATCTTTCTTAACGTCTTCGAGCTGCCGCGGTCTTCACCCCTGGTCGGCGGCCTGGTTCTCACCCTGGTCTCGCTGCCGACCATCATCATTGCCGCGCGCGTCTCGCTGAAGGCCGTGCCGCCGTGGATCCGCGAAGCGGCCCTGGGTCTCGGCGCATCCCGGCTGCAAATGGTGACTCACCATGTTCTGCCGCTCGCCATGCCGGGGATTTTGACCGGCACCATCATCGGCATGGCGCGCGCTATCGGCGAAACGGCCCCACTGCTGATGATCGGCATGGTGGCCTTCATCGTCGACGTGCCGGCGACACCGCTGGATCCCGCCACCGCCTTGCCGGTGCAGGTCTATCTGTGGGCGGCCAGCCCGGAACGCGCATTCATCGAACGAACCTCGGCGGCGATCCTCGTTCTTTTGTGTTTCCTGGCGGCGATGAACGCTACCGCGATCTATCTTCGCAAACATTTCGAACGCCGGTGGTGAGCCGAATGTCCACGACCAGCGATGCCTACCTCCGGCAGGATGCCGACGCGGCGGCCGGCATGGCCAAAATTACCGCCGGCGATGTGAACGTCCATTACGGTGACAAGCACGCGCTGAAGGGGATCAACCTGGCCATCCGGGCCAATGAGGTGACCGCCCTGATCGGCCCTTCGGGCTGCGGCAAGTCGACCTTCCTGCGCTGCATCAATCGCATGAACGATCTTATCGAAGGGGCGCGGGTCACCGGTCTCATCACCCTCGATCGGCAGGACATTTATGACCGCGAACTGGATGTGGTGCAGCTGCGGGCTCGCGTCGGCATGGTGTTTCAGAAGCCCAACCCGTTCCCCAAATCCATTTACGACAACGTCGCCTATGGTCCGCGCCTGCACGGCCTGGCCCATTCCACGGCCGACCTCGAAGAAATCGTCGTCACCAGCCTGGAACGGGCCGGTCTTTACGACGAAGTGAAGGACCGGCTCGACGAGCCTGGAACGGGCTTGTCCGGTGGGCAGCAGCAACGCCTTTGCATCGCGCGGGCGATCGCCGTCAGCCCCGAGGTGATCCTCATGGACGAGCCCTGCTCGGCGCTCGATCCCATCGCCACTGCCAAGGTCGAGGAACTGATCGACGAGCTGCGGGAGAACTTCACCATTGTTATCGTCACCCATTCGATGCAGCAGGCGGCGCGGGTATCCCAGAGGACGGCCTTCTTCCACCTGGGTGAACTGGTCGAAGTCGGCGATACCGAACAGATCTTCACCAATCCGCAGCACAAGCTGACCCAAGGCTACATCACCGGCCGATTCGGCTGACTTGGGTCCAGGAGAACGACGGATGCCGGGAGAACACACGGTGCGGTCCTACGACGAAGAGCTTTCGCATCTCAGCAACATGATCGCCCGCATGGGCGGCTTGGCCGAAGCGCAGTTGGATGGAGCCCTGCAATCTCTGGTCAAGCGAGACAGCGATCTGGCCGGGAAGGTGATCGCATCCGATGCCAAAGTCGACGAACTTGAGCAGGAAGTGCACGGTTTCACCGTGCGGTTGTTGGCTTTGCGCCAACCGGTGGCGCACGATCTGCGCCTGATTGTCGGAGCATTGAAAGTCTCCGGGGACCTCGAGCGTATCGCCGATTATGCGGCGAACGTGGCCAAGCGGGCCCTGGTGTTGAACCAGCTGCCGCCGGTCAAGCCGACGGCCGGCGTGCCCCGTCTCGGCCGGCTGGTGCAGGACATCGTCAAGGCCGTGCTCGATGCCTATGTCGAACAAGACAAGGAAAAGGCCATCAAGGTGTGGAAGCAGGATGAAGAGGTGGACGATATGTACACCGGCCTGTTCCGCGAGCTCATTACGTACATGATGGAAGATCCGCGCAATATCACCCCCTGTATCCATCTGATGTTCATCGCCAAGAATATTGAGCGGATCGGCGATCATGCCACCAACATCGCCGAGACGATTCATTTCCTTGTCCAGGGCGCTCCGATCCGCGAAGCACGGCCAAGGGGCCAGTCGGTGCTGCCCGATCCCTCCCATATTGCCAAGGACGAATGATGGACCGTGAAAACGTCAGCAAGCCCCTGGTCATGGTGGTTGAGGACGAAGCCGCCCTCGTCACCATGCTGCGCTACAATCTGGAGAAGGAGGGCTATCGGGTCTGTGAAGCGATGGACGGCGAGGAAGCCCTCACCGTTCTGGCCGAGCGAAGCCCTGACCTGGTGGTGCTGGATTGGATGCTGCCGATCATGTCGGGGATCGAAGTCTGCCGGCAGATCAGGCGGAAGCCACGAACACGCGACCTGCCGGTCATCATGCTGACCGCCCGTGGCGAAGAGGCAGACAAGATCCGCGGACTCAACACCGGTGCCGACGACTATCTGACGAAACCCTTTTCCCTTCCCGAACTGATGGCGCGGGTCCGGGCCCTGTTGCGTCGCGTCCACCCCAGCCAGAGCAAGGGTGTGCTGCAATATGACTCCATCGTCATGGACCTCTCCTCCCACCGGGTCACCCGCGATGGACGGAACGTCCACCTGGGACCTACCGAGTTCCGCCTGCTGCAATTCTTTCTGCAGCACCCGGGCTGCGTGTTCTCCCGCGAAGAGTTGCTGGATGCTGTTTGGGGGCCAGACATTTACGTTGAGCCACGCACCGTCGATGTCCATATCCGCCGGTTGCGCAAGGCACTGAACGGCGACGAAGAGTCGGACATTATCCGCACCGTCCGCGCCGCCGGTTATGCCTTGGACGTCGAAGGGACGGCGATATAACACCTGTGCCGAACTTCAAGCGGCGGGGTCTCTTGCGAGCCTATCCTCCTGCGCGATTGAAGGGGGTCCCAGGCGTGCGCACCTATCAGCTTGGACAGTCATCCTTACGAGAGGAGGCGGCCGGCCGATGGGCGAGAGGCGAGGACGAAGAGGGGTTCTGTTCCTTGTTTGCGGCCCGAGTGGCGCCGGCAAGGATGCGGTGATCGAGGGGGTCAAACGGCGTCTCGCCGGCGACCCCGGCTGTGTCTTTCCGTTGCGGGTCATCACCCGGCCGGCGGGATTCGGCGACGAGCTCCACGTTGCCGTCACCCCCGCACAATTTGATCGGCTCCGCCGACGTGGAGCGTTCGCCCTGTGTTGGGGATCTCGTGGCCTCAACTACGCTATTCCCGTGGGCATCGAAAGTGATTTGGCCAGGGGAAGGGCGGTGGTGGTGAACGTCTCGCCCGATATCTGCCCCGAAGCGCGGGCCCGCTACCCCGGAGCCGTGGTCGTGTGGGTGGCGGCGCCCGCCGACCTGTGCCGCCGCCGGCTGATGGCGCGCGGCAGGGAAAGCCTGCCGGAGATTGACCAGTGTCTTCAGCTGGTGGATGAGCCGCCACTCGACGACGATCTGGAAATCCTGGTGAATGACGGTCCGCTTGATACCGCTGTCGATACCTTCCTTCGCCTGATCGAGGAGCGGACCGAGGTTCCTCAAATTAAGCGGACCGGCCTGCCGGGATCGGTCTTGCCAACCGGGCCATGATCCTTATCGGCATTATGCCTTGACGTCACCAAAACTTAATCGCAGCGCCACAAAACCGTCGGCGCATGCATGTAGAGTGCGTCAGGCTGGCATCCAGAGGGGGCTCTCATGCGTGACAACTTCAGCGCACTCGACCTAACGTCCGGCGGTCGCCTTCGCCTCTCGTTGGCGGCTCCCGTGGCACGGTGGAAACAGAAATTCTCCCTGGCTTGCCGCCGTCGGCGATCGGCTCCGCCGAATGGAGGCCTGGGTTCCCTCCTGCCGTTCCTTACCGGCAAGGCTCGGCAGCCGGCGGCAATGGAGCGCTTCGAAGGCTGGCCGGTTCCCCTGTCCTGGCCGCGGGGCGAAACGGTGAGCACCGATTTCTGGTACGACCAGGCGGATTAGGCGGCGGCTCTATTCGTCGTAGGAAACCACCGAGGTTACCGGCACGTCGAGACGCTTTCGGCCCTCCAGGAAAGCCAGTTCGATGATGCAGGCGGCGCCGGTCACCTCGGCGCCCATCCGGCGCAGCAGACTGATCGTCGCCGACATGGTGCCGCCGGTGGCCAGCAGGTCGTCGAGAACGACCACGCGCTGTCCCGGGCAGACCGCATCTTCCTGCATCTCGATGATATCGGTGCCGTATTCCAAGGCATATTCGTGTCGTACCGTCTTGCCCGGCAGTTTGCCGCGCTTGCGCGCCATGACGAAGCCGCAGCCAAGCTTCAGGGCAAGCGGCGCGGCCACCAGGAAGCCTCGCGATTCAATTCCCACCAGCACGTCCGGATGCTGAGCGCGCACGGCATTGGCGACGCGGCCCATGGTCACCTGCCAGGCATCGGCGTGGGCAAGCAGGGTCGAGATGTCGTAAAACAGGATTCCGGGTTTTGGAAAGTCAGGGATCTGCCGAATATGGTCCTTGATGTTCATCGTGAGGCGTCCGTGCAGGCCTTGCGGAAAAGGAATGCGATGCTAGCCGGATTGCCTGATTTCTGCCAGAGGCTCCGCACGGCCTTGACGTCGTCGGGCCAGTTGTGTGAGGCAAGAAGCAACCATGGCTGAATGGGCTTGTCGATGAAGATATGGGTTGCGTTCGCCGCCGGCATCACCGCCCTCCTGTGGGGAGCCCTGGTGGCAGGAGCCGAGATCGGCCATGACCTGGTTTTGGACAGTGGCGACCTGCGCGGCATGCATTATCCTGAAGCCGGCGCTGTCTGTCGCCTGGTGAACAAGGACCGGCCGCGCCACGGTTTGCGCTGCCTGGTCGAACCGACCACCGGTTCCGTGGCCAATCTGGCCGCCCTCGAGAGCGGCGACGCGCAACTCGCCATCGTGCAGTCGAAACTGCTGGCTGAGGCCGAGGCGGGCAAGGGACCCTTCGCCGACAGGCCGCGGCGCGATCTGCGCAGCTTGATGAGCCTCCATGGCGAATCGGTGGCGGTGCTTGTCGCGGCGGGCACGGTGATCAAGTCGGCGGCCGATCTTCGGGGAAAGCGTGTCGACCTGGGCCGGGTGGGTAGCTTCCAGCGCTCGATGGCAGAGGCGCTGCTGACCGCCGAAGGCCTTCGGCCCGCTGATCTCCGGGCATCTCTGGAAATGGATCCTGGCAAGGTGGCCAAGGCGCTATGCGGTAACGAGATCGATGCCGCCATCTTTACCGGATTACACCCGCTGCCCCAGGTGCAGGAGGCAATCGACGCCTGCGGCGCCACTCTGCTGCCGCTGAAGGATGCGGCGCTGGATCGATTCCTCAGGGACAATCCCGCCTATTCGCGGCAAATCATCCCGCAGGAGGCCTATACGGGGCTTGGCGGAAATGTGCGCAGCTTCGGCCTGCGCGCCGTGCTGGTGACCACGACCAGGCTGCCGACCGACGAGGCCTATGAAATCGTCAAAGCGGTGTTCGATAATCTTGCGGCGTTCAAGGCGATGCATCCGCTGCTGAACGCTCTCGACAGGAGGCAGATGATCCATGATGCTTTGGTGGTCCCGTTGCATGACGGGGCCGAGCGCTATTATCGCCAGACCGGCGGACTGTAGCCCGACGGCCGGGAGACGCTATGGAACAATGCGCGCCTCGCGATCAGTGGGGGGAAAGGACCGAGTTGTCCCGAGGCCTGCTGGCGGAGATGGCCGGCGCTGGGCGTCAGTTCCTGGAGGTGCGCCACGCCCTGACCAGCCTCGGCCGAACCATCGTGGAGGAATTGGCCGGTGACCGCATCGAGCCTTACATCCACTACCCGCGGGGTGACGTTTACGACGCCGACAGCGGTGCCCAATACTATTTCCACACCCATCGGCCGGCCGAGTACGGCCATATCCATACCTTTCTGCGGCGGCGGCCGGCGGGGGCCTCTGATTACCGTGGCGAGCGGCCGGATCGGGAACGGCCGTTCCATTTGGTGGCCATCGGCCTTGACTGCCGCGGCGAGCCGGCGGACCTGTTCACCACCAATCGCTGGGTGACGGCCGAAGGCTGGCAACCGGCAGCGGTGGTGGCCGGCATGCTGTCATGTTTCCGGATCGATTGCGACCAGCCGTCGCCGGCCGCCAACATGTGGGTCACCTCGCTGGTGACGTTGTTCCGCCCGCAAATCATCCGCCTGCTGGCGGACCGCGACGCTTATCTCGAGCAGCGTGGCTCCCGCCTGCCCGCCGGATTGATTTACGAGGACCGGGAGGTCGAGGTGACATCGCGCATGCCGATCGATGTCGACCGGCAGATCGCCGAGGTTCGACTGCGGCTCGAAGGGGCGCGATTGGCCTGAAAAATCAAACGCCGCCCCGAGGGGCGGCGTTGTTACCGCATTGTCGCGATTACCGGAAAGCGATCAGTTGCACTCCGGCTTGCCCTTGATCGCCTTCAGGAAGGCGACGACATCCTGGCGCTTCTTCTCGTCCTTCAGAGCGAAGAACATGGCATGCTTCACCTCGGCGCCGTTGACCTTGTTCAG
Source organism: Pseudomonadota bacterium (assembly GCA_021781575.1). Taxonomy (GTDB): domain Bacteria; phylum Pseudomonadota; class Alphaproteobacteria; order Rhodospirillales; family Magnetospirillaceae; genus DUZF01. The sequence goes on along the minus strand of JAJXWP010000003.1, from coordinate 80,395 downwards.
GAAGGCCTTGGGGTCGTTGAGGTATTCCATGAGGTTCTGGTCGTTCCACACCAGTCCTTTGGCGGCGGCACCTTGCATGCCCTGCGAATATCTCGGGAAATCTTTCCGCTCGCCGGCCTTGGAATCATAGATGTCATGAATGTTGGGAGCGGTGGGGCGCGACGGCTTGTCCGCCTCGAACACATGGCAGGCCTTGCACTGGTTGGAGACGGCCTTGCCAGCCTGGGCATCGGCGGGCAGGGTGCATTCGGCGGCGATAGCCGATCCACCCGCTACGACTGCGATGGCCACACCGGTCAAAATGGTCTTAAGGAACATTGATCTTCTCCGACAGGGTTAGTTAGCCAAACGGCGGCGCATTATCATTCAGTATCGTCTCTGCCGCAACCGGCCTTTAGCCGTTCCAAGGGCCTGACGGGCCGGCAGCGGCGCGCCGATGCCGCGGCGGACACGCCAAAGAGCGGGGGCGATACGCAAAGGGGCGGGGCACCTCCGCGCCGGTGGAATCCTATCCTTTTTGGGGCAGACTGCGACGCCGAAGCTTACCACGAAGCGGTATCAGCCAATGCTCAATCGCCTTCACGAAATGCTGCATCTGCGTCTGAACGGCCTGACCATGGGGGTGATCGCCACCTGGGTGTGGATCGTTCTGGCAGGCCTGTATGTCCACCATCACCATCAGGTTCCGTCCCTCGTCGAGTATAAGAGTGCCGAAGCGAATGTCGTTGCCTGCGCGGCTCCGGACATTCGCGGGCTCAACAATTGCCTTGACCGGCACTATGCCGGGCTGTTGGAGGCGTGGCGCGTCGACGCCGGTACCGAGGTCGTGCTGCCCCCTGCGCTTGCGTGGATTGCCGTGCTGCTGCACAGCCTGGCCACCGGGGCCGGCTTGTTTCGTCGGCGCCAGCGAGCTTGATCCGGCGTCGCCGGGGCTGGAACGGCCTCGGCTCTCGGCTGTTTAACAAGCCGAGATCCGACGACGAGATTGGCCATGCTCACCAATCCTGGCATCACCCTAGGTCCCTTCGGCTCCTATCAGGCACTGATCGGCTCGTCCACGGTGTCCGGGATAACCCCAGTCATCCCGACGGCGGCGCCCGAGGTCAACGGGACGGCAGGGTTGAGCGGCACGTCCCTGGGGGCGCCGGGCAGTGCCATCGTACCCAGTCCGGGCATCGCCTCGACGTTCAACATGCCTCTCGGCTCCACGGTGACTGCGGTCGGAGCCGCCGGGCCGTCGACCATTCCCGTGACGGCGCATGGTTTGTTCGGAGCGTCCACCGCCCCGCTGCCGGCGACGGGTCCGGTGACCGCCTTCGGGGTCGGAGTGCCGGCCGTCGGGACCACGGCGCCGCCGACCGGCGGGGTGGTGACGCCCACCGTTTTTCCGATCCCCGGAGCGACGCCGGTTTCTCCGTCACCTTCGGCAATCGCCGCCGGCCCCACGCAGGCGGCGTCCGCCGCTGCGGGCGGGAGCCCCGTGGCCGTGGCGGCGATCGGACTGGGGCCGATGACGTCGGCCTCGACGCCCATGGCTTCCACCCCGCCGGCGACGGCAAGCGGGCCGAAGGTGTTCCAGGCGACCCTGCTGCCGGTCAACAATTCGGGCGTCCACGGCTCGGCCACCCTCACCCTGTCCGGCCGCACGCTGACCGTCGATCTTCAGGCCAGCGGCCTTCAGCCCGGCCAGATCCATCCCCAATCCCTCGTCGCGATGGCCGGCGGCGGTGCCGATCGCTTGCCGACGGCCGCCGATGACACCAATCATGACGGCGTCATCGATCAATCAGAGATGGTGGCGGCCGTCGGTATGCCCATCCTCGATCTGGCCCTGGATCCCGCGGTCGTCGCCGGTGCCTCGCCGCTGGCCGACAGCCTGGCGATCTTTCCGGTGGCCGGCGCCAACGGGACGATCACCTATCACGAAGCATTCCCCTTCAACACGGCACCGCCCGCGGCGAATGCTCTGCTGAGCGAGGTGGCCGGCCATTTGGCCCTCGGCGCCGTCGTTCTGCAGGGGATGGCCGGCCCGACGGCCGCTTTGGCCGGGTACCAACCGCATCTGCCGGTGGCGGTCGGCCTGCTGCACGAGGCGGCGACACCCCTGATCGGCTGAGCCCCCCCAAGCCAGTGTGTTGACAAATGTATCCTTGGGGGATACATTGGGGCCGTTTGTGGCTTCGGCGAGGGGGAGGGGCGGTGGCGGACGGCGGTGCGACGCTGATCGGTATCGTTCTGGCGGTGGCGCTCCTGCCGCTGGGCGCTTGCGACGATCCGCCGGCGCCGCGCCAGGAGCGGAAGCTGGTCGTGCCGAAAGGCGAAAGCGCGCTGGACAGCCTGATCAGGAAGGCCCAGCAGCGGTCCGCGGCGCCGCCGACCTCGGGGCGCCTCGAAGCCAAGCCGGGCAGCGTGGATTTCTCCGCGGTTACGGTCGGACGAAGCGCTACCCGCCAAGTACAAATCATCAATACGGGGGAGGCGCCGATCCGCATGCTCGAACGCCGTGTCGCCGGGCAGGCGGCTGCGTTTCTCCTGGCCGGGACCTGCGTTGTCGGGCAGGACATCGCCGGCGGCCGCAGTTGTACCATCGAAGTGACCTATCGCCCCCTGCGCGACGGGGTGGCAGACAGCGAACTGGTGATTGACCACGAAGGCGGCGGCGCGCTGTTCATCGGACTGGCCGGGGAGGCGAAACCGAGCCCCGAGGCGCCGCCATCCGCTCGGCCGGCGGCAGCCGAGGCATCTTTGCTCTATGCCGGCATCCGCCAGGGTGGCGGCTTGGCTATCGAGGACGGCGGCGGCGCGTTGCCGGCCGGCCGGCCGGCCATGGATGTTGATTACACTCAAGCTGGCCTGCCCGGGATCGTCTCGAGCTTTCCGGTCGAGCGGTCGCGGGTGATCACCGCCGATCGCTACATTCCGGCCGTTCTCGAAAACACCGTCAACAGCCAGTTACCGGGGCGCGCCATCGCGGTCGTCGAACGCAATGTCTACGGGGCCGACGGGCGGCTGGTGCTGATCCCCGCCGGTTCGCGGGTGATCGGTCGCTACCAGTCGCTGGCCAAATTCGGCGAGGCTCGGCTCGACGTCAACTGGTCGCGCATCATCCGCCCCGATGGGGTCAACATCAATATCGATACAGTAGCGGCCGACGTCATGGGGCGGGCTGGACTGCCCGGCGATCTCGATACCCGCTTCTTCGAGAAATATGGAAGCTCGCTGCTCACCAGCGTGATCGCCGCTGCCGGCGACTGGGTCCTCAACGGCGCCAGCACCGCGGTCACCAGCCCGCTCGGCGGTACCACTCAGGTGCTCAACGGGCGGGCCGCCGCCGCCAACCGGCTGGGCAACGATTTGGATCTTCTGGGGCAGCGAATGGTTGAGGAAAACGTCGATATGCGGCCGGTATTGACGGTGCCGCAGGGGACTCGGCTCAATATCATTCCGGCCGAAGATATCTGGCTGCGCGATCCCAACCGGATCCAGGCGGCCACCCCTCCCCGGGCCAGGGCCGCCATTGCACGGGCGGGTGCCGATAACGCGATGCAGCTGGTGCCGGGGTTGGTCGATCTGATCGCCCAGAATCCCACCGTCGGGAAGTTCGCTCCGCAGACCGCCCAGCAGGTCATGCAATCCAATCTTCTGCAGCAATTGCGCAGCGGCAATTTCAGCCTGCCCTCGTCGGCCCGATCGGCGCAAGGCGGCGAGGCCAGTCAGGCTCCGGTGGCGCAGCCATGAACCCGCTGCTGGCTCACACCCTGCATCGCCTTGCCGCGCACTATGCCGCCGGCGACATCGAGGAAATCGCCATGAACCGCCCCGGCGAGGTCTGGGTAAAGGCGGCAGGAGACGGGTGGCAGCCGCGCCCCGACGCCGGCCTGACCGAGGACTATGTCCTGGTTCTTTGCCAGCAGTTGGCCAATGTCAGCGGTCAGCTGTTTCATCCGAGCCGTATGCCTTTATTGTATGCCACTCTGGCGGAGGGGCACCGGTTCACTGCCGTCGTCGGACCGAACGTCCGCTATGATATGGGCGACACCCGCGGCGTCGCCGTGAATGTGCGGGTCTTCGATCCCAGACGGAAAATTACCCTCGACAGGTACGGGCTGAAAGAGCGGACGGCCCTGGCCGAGGCGCCGTCGGCCCCCGGCTGGCGGCGCTACGACGCGTCGCCGCTCGAGGACTTGCTGGAGGCGGTGAAAAATCGGGAAGCCATCCTGGTTTCCGGAGCGACCTCGACCGGCAAGACCACCTTTCTCAACGCCATCGCCGGCTATTTGCCCTCGGACAGCCGCATTGTCACCGTCGAAGACACCCGGGAGGTGATCGTCCCCCACGCCAACCGCGTCCATCTCGTGGTGTCCCGTACCGAGGTGGCTAACGCTGTGGATTTCATGCGGGTCGTCGATGCCGTCGTGCGGATGACGCCCGACGTGATCATCTGCGGCGAGATCGGGATCTCCAATGCCCCCGGGGTATTCCGCCTGATGACCACGGGTCATAGCAATTTCATGGCAACGATCCACGCCAGCAGTCCACAGGCCGCCCTGCGCGCCTTTTATCAGAATCTGGCGCAGAGCAATCCGGGAATCGACGCCCAGGCGGCCATCGATATCATCGGCTCGGCCTTCGGACGGATCGTGCAGATTGACCGGCAGGGGGCGCGGCGAACCGTTACCGCCATCGACATTCCCCGTCTGGCGCGCCAGGCGATCGAGTCGGGCGATGGATGACGAGGGGCGTAAATGCATTCGGTGGAAGGCGATGTCGGCGGTGGCCGCCATCATCTTCCTGTCGCTTGCCCTGCCCTTGGCGTTGCCGCTGACCTATCTCGCCGAGCGAGGAATCAGCCTGGCGACGCTGCATTGGGTGGCAGGCTATTTGTCGACGCTGGCCGGGCGCCATGACTATTGGCTGGCGGTGCATCGCCAATGGCTTGGCGGCGCCTTTGCCATAGGCAGAATCCCGGCTTTTCTGGTCGCCATGCCGTTTGCCGCCGTGACGATGCTCGGTGTCTGCCTTGGTCTCAACCCATATTCCGCCAATTCGACGATCCACGGCTCGGCGCGTTGGGCGAGTGAGAAGGATATCCGCGGCATGAGGTTGTTCAACGGCTTCGTCATCGTTCTCGGTCAGTGGCACCGGCGGTTGCTGAAACTGCCTGAAACACTATCCGTTCTGTGCATCGCTCCGCCGGGGACGGGAAAGACGGCATCGGTGGTCGTGCCGACCATCCTGACCTGCGATGGGGCGTCAATGATCATCAACGACGTGAAGCCGGAACTTCATCAGATCACCTCCGGCCACCGCGAGCGCATCGGGCCGGTCTTCCGGTTGGAGTGGGCGGCCGAGGACGATCCGGGTGCGGGCATCCTCCATCCCCGGTGGAATCCGCTGTCACCCAGATCCATTCCCGCCGTCGGCCCACAGCGCGACCTCTACGTCGATCGCCTGACCGCCATCCTGATCCCCGATCCCCAGGGCAACGCCGACCCCCATTGGAGCAAGAAGGGGCGGGCGGCCCTTGCCGGCTTCATCCATTTCATCCTGTCGAAATGCGAGGCCGGAAACACCGTCGGGCTGCCGGACCAGTGGCGGCGCTCCGAAGCCTGTTTCCCGCTGCTGCTCGACTGGATTACCGAGGCCATTCTGGCGGCTGCTCAGGACATTGAGCGACTGACAGACGAGGATCCGAATGCCGCCATGATGGCCGACCCGATTCGGGCGTTCCTGATGGGCGCGGTCGATGAGGCGCGCGCCGGCGGCTATTCCCACCGGGCGGTGACGGAACTGACGCAGTTGGCCAGCACTCCCGAGCGGGAGCGCGGGTCGATCCTCTCGACCATGGACGCCGGGCTCACCGTGTTCAAGAACGCCGCCGTTCGCCAGCGGACAGCGGCGTCCGATTTCAGCTTCGCCGACCTGCGCGGCATGGGCGACGGCCGTAGCGGCGGCCTGAAGCCGGTCACCGTCTATTTGTGCGTGAGCCAGCAAGACGCCCGTGCGCTGGGGGTGATCACGGCGCTGTTCGTCGAGGCGTTGTCCGCCTATCTGATTGCCCATCCTCCCGCTAGCAAGGACGCCTTGGGGCGGCGGCTCGGGCCCTATCCGGCGTTGTTTGTCCTGGATGAATTCCCCCAGATGCCGAAGGCGCAGGCCCTTATCGACGGGCCTGCCGTCGGCCGCGGGCAGAAGGTGTCCTATCTGTTGATTGGCCAGGACTTCGCCCAGATCGAGGAAAAGTATTCCAAGACGGGTCTCGAAACCCTGTTGTCCACCACCGCGGCCAAGGTGGTGCTTCCGCTGAACAACGAGGCGGTGGCCAAACGCTTTTCCGAAATGGTGGGCAACCGCACCCATGAGGGTGAAAGCCGCAGTCGGACCTATGGCTTCTCGAAGCAGGCCAATCCATTCGCTGTCCACATCAACAGGAGCTTGGCCGGCATTCCCCTCATTCATCCTGCCGATTTCATGTCGATGCCGTCGGGCAGCCATGTCGTGCTGTTCCAAAAATACCTCAACCGCCCGATCAAGGTGCGGACGCCGTTCTATTTCAACGACCCGATCCTTAAGCGGCGGGCGTGGAATCCCCGGGCGGGGAAAGGCCCGAAACCATCGCCCCCCATGCCGGCGTGGTGTCGCCCGGAATGAGCGCGGCAAGCAACTTCGGCTTTTGCGGCAATGAAAGCTTTTGTCGTTTTCTGACATGTTAAAATATTTTACATTTTTCTTGGAACTGGGTGAGAAGGGGCGAGCAATGGGGTTGGATCTCGGCGCGGCGGTCTTGATCGAGCAATATAAATTATTGAAGAACAAATTGTTGGAGGAGGCGGCCCATCCGGCGGCGGACGACGGCGCATCATCGGCCGCGGTCGGCGCGGCGGTAGACGCAATTTACGCGCGTATCGTAGCGTCTCCCATCGTCGACCTGGTGACGGCAGCCGAGAAGCTCCGCTTCGCCCAGCATTGCCTGACCGACGAAGAGGACAGCAAAGAGGCGGCCAATCTCGTGTTACAGGTCTGCTACGCCCTTGAGCAATTGCCGATGCCGACAGACACGAACGATCAGGCGTGGGGCCTGCGGGCGCAAACGGCGGACATTCCCGTGGCCCAGATTTGTCGTAACGCAGCGGCGGCGGGCAAGCGCCCGATGGCCCTCTGCGCCGCCCGCAGGGGCGGCGTTTCCGACCTCGGCACTGTTGCCAGCGGGCCGGACGGCGGCTCGGCCGCACGCGGGTAAGCGCGCCCTCCACGCCAGCCCATCACGGATGAGCGTTCCGGCCGTCGGCGGGCCACCAGCTGGTCGAATTGGCGGGGCAGGCTTGCAGGGACTCGCGCAATCGGCCGCAGAATGCGGGGAAGGAGACCGCCAACCCTGCGGCTTCGCCCAGGGTTGCGGCTGTGTTGGTGCCTACCAGGATGCGAAGCGATGCCGACCGATGGTCGTCGCTTCCGTGCTCCAAGGCCACCGACAGAGGTCCACCGATCACCTGGGTCAGGGTCAGCACCCAATTGGTCCCCGCACCCTGGGCGGCAACGGTGAACACGGCCGTCGCTTCTTCAGGCGTGACGTTCATCCGCGCCAATGAAAAGCCATGAGCTTCGATCAGGGCTTCGACCGAAGGGTCAATTTGTGCGACCAGCAAGCGCATGGCCTCGATGGCGGAGCCGGTGGTTCCTGTGGGCATGATGGGCCCTTTCCGGGCAAGCGAGGCAGGGTCGTGTGTTGACGAAGTGTATCCAAAAAGGAGACCATGGCCAATGGGGTTTCTGCCTTCATGGTGGGATCCTCACCACTAGAGAGGGCTCAGGCCGTGGCAGTGCCATCGGAGAAGGGGCGAAAGCCCGATTCGCCGCCTGCCGGCGAAGACGTGAAGGGGGTGGCCGGGCGCGACGCTCTGCGGCGCCATGGCCTCCAGCCGGCCTCCGGCGAATGTGTGCGCAAGGCCTTGCAAAGGGTCGGCAGGAAGCCCGCCGAGACGGCAGGGTCGAATGCGCCGCGACCTCTGGGAAGCCGGCCGAGCGCGTCCACCGACAAGCGCGAAGGGCCCAGCCTGCAAGCCTTGCTGGGAAGTCTGGCGGCCGCGGATGGCGCCGTGGATCTGGCCGATGCCGCCCGGCTCGGCGAGGTGTTGCGCGGCATGTCCGATCCCCAACTGGAACGGTTGGGGCGGCTGGCGGCCGCCGTCCGGACGGCGCGGGAAGAGCGAGGGGCCGTGCGCCCGCCCGCCCTCGACCGGCTGAACGACCGCCTCGCCGCGGCCGGCGTCAACCTGGATGTCAACTGCAAGACCACGATCATCAATATCGGCGGCGACCGCCCGGCGCCGGACGACGGCAAACGGAGCCGCGGGCCTCGGCGCCAATACAGCTGGGGGCGCTACCTGGGCGGCAAGGTCAGGAACTTCCTCGACGGGCGGTGACGATCGGGCACCGCACCCGCCTATGACGCCTCGGCCGAACGGCGGGCACCGCCGGTGCTTGACAGCCCGCGCAACATGAATGATCATTCAGTCAACTTGAATGGATGGTCAATGAGGCGAGGATGCCGGAGCCGATCTTGCAATTGGAGCGACGTGGCGGGGTGGCGGTCATCACCCTGGTCAGCCCTCCGGTCAATGCCCTCGGAACCCACCTGATCGGCGCGCTGCACGAAACCCTCGATCGGGTCGTCACCGATGCCGCGGTGCGGGTCCTGCATCTGAAGAGCGCGCTCAAGGTGTTCTGCGCCGGTGCCGACCTGGCGGAAATGCGGGCGAATTTGGCCGATCCTTCGTCGGTCGAGGCCCAGATTGATGCCGTGCGCGGCATTCAGGCGGTACTGAAGCGCGTCGAAACCCTTCCCATGGCCACCATCGCCGAGGTCTCTGGCGCCGCCATGGGCGGCGGCCTGGAACTGGCCTTGGCCTGCGATTTCCGGGTCGCCGCGGCCGAGGCCAAGCTGGCCTTGCCGGAGACCAATCTTGGGCTCATCCCCGGCGCCGGCGGGACCCAGCGCTTGACCGCGCTGTGCGGACCGGCCGTGGCCAAGCGGCTGATTCTCGGCGCTGAAATTCTTGATGGCGCCGCCGCCGCCGCCCTTGGCGTCGTGCATTGGGCGGTGCCGCGCACCGAACTGGCGGATTTCGCGTCGGCTTTGGCCGATCGCCTGGCGAAACTGCCGCGTGCCGCGGTGGCCGCGGCCAAGTCCTGCATCGCCGCCCAATCCGATCCGTCCCGCGATGGCTACGAGGAAGAGTTGCAGGCGACCAGGCAGTTGCTGCTTCACGAGCCGGAAACCCGCAGGCGGGTGGAAGCCTTCCTGTCCGGCCAGCGCTGATCAACAAGGAGCGAGGAACATGAACTTCAAGGATAAGGTGGTGCTGGTCACCGGCGGTGCGTCCGGCATCGGGCTGTGCACGGCGCAGGGACTGGCGGAATTGGGAGCCGACGTGCTGCTGGCCGACATCAACGCCGAGGCCGGCGAGAAGGCGGCGGCGGATATCCGCAGCCATGGCGGCAAGGCGCAGTTCTTCAAGGTCGACCTGACCGATGCGGCTTCCATCAAGAGCTTGAAGGAGCAGGTGCTGGCCAGCCGGGGGCGGCTCGACGTGCTGGCCAATGTTGCCGGCTGGGGGCATATCCAGCCGTTCGTCGAGAATGACGATGCCTTCGTCAACAAGGTGATGGCCCTCAACCTGCGCGGTCCGATCGAGCTTTTGCGCGCTTTCTTCCCGGTATTGATCGAGCAGAAGGGCGGCAAGGTGGTGATGGTGTCGAGCGATGCCGGCCGTGTCGGCAGCCTGGGCGAAAGCGTCTATTCGGCCGCCAAGGGCGGGGTCATCGCCTTTACCAAGGCGCTGGCTCGCGAAGGGGCCCGCTATAACATCAACGTCAACTGCGTCTGCCCCGGCCCGACCGATACCCCCCTGCTGCGTTCCGAGCCCGAGAAGTTCCTCGAGGCTTTCGTCAAGGCCATTCCCATGCGGCGTTTCGGCAAGCCGTCGGAAGTGGCCGACGCCATCATTTTCATGGCAAGCAATCGGGCCGACTACATCACCGGCCAGGTCTTGAGCGTCAACGGCGGCATCGCCATGGTGGGCTGACCGCCCGCCACATCGGAAAGGGACCAAAAATGAGAGAGTTCAAGGCGGCCGAGTACAAGGCCAAGCATTTCGACTGGAAAGTGGACGGCAAGGTGGCGACGCTCACCCTCAACCGGCCGGAGCGGAAAAACCCGCTGACGTTCGATTCCTACGGCGAACTGCGCGACCTGTTCCAGGACATGGTATATGCGACCGACGTCAAGGCGGTGGTCATCACCGGCTCCGGCGGCAATTTCTGCTCGGGCGGCGACGTGCACGAGATCATCGGCCCGCTGACCAAGATGGACATGCCGGGACTGCTGGAATTCACCCGCATGACCGGTGATGCGGTGAAGGCCATGCGCATGGCGCCGCAGCCGATCATCGCCGCCATCGACGGCGTCTGCGCCGGCGCCGGCACCATGCTGGCCTGCGCTTCGGACATCCGCCTGGGTACCGCCCGCAGCAAGGTGGCCTTCCTGTTCGTCCGCGTCGGTCTGGCCGGCGCCGACATGGGCGCCTGCACCCTGCTGCCCCGCCTGATCGGCCTCTCCCGCGCCGCTGAACTGCTGTACACCGGCCGTGCCATGCCGGGCGAGGAGGCCGAGCGGTTCGGGTTCTACAACACGCTGCACGATCCGGAGGAAGTGCTGGCGGCGGCCACCAAGCTGGCGCACAGCCTGGCAGACGGCCCGACCTTCGGCCATGCCATGACCAAGAAGATGCTCTGGCAGGAATGGAACGCCGGCCTCGGCGAATGCATTGAGGCGGAAGCGCAGGCCCAGTCCATCTGCATGCAGACCAAGGACTTCGAGCGGGCCTACCACGCGTTCGCCAACAAGCAGACGCCGAAATTCGAGGGCAACTGATGGCGGACCGCTCATTCCTCGCCTGGCCGTTCTTCGACGAGTCGCATCGCGCATTCGCGGCGGCCATCGATGAATGGGCCACAGCCGCCTTGCCGGCCTTATGTCCGGATGACGCGGCGCACGGACCCGCCATGGACGACACCGCCCGGCGGCTGGTCCGCGAACTCGGCAAGGCGGGATTCCTTGCTGCTTGTGTCCCGGCCGCCTATGGCGGCCGGGCCAAGGACTTCGATGTTCGCGCCCTGTGCCTGGGCCGCGAAACCCTGGCCCGGCATGCCGGGCTGGCGGATTTCAGCTTCGCCATGCAAGGCCTGGGCAGCGCCGCCATCACCTTGTTCGGCAATGATCGGCAGAAATCCCACTATCTGCCGCTGGTCGGGCGCGGCGAGGCGATCGCCGCTTTCGCCATCTCCGAAGTCGACGCCGGATCCGACGTCGGGGCGATGACGACGCGGGCGGTGGCCGACGGCGACCATTATGTCATCGACGGGGCCAAGACCTGGATCTCCAATGCCGGACTCGCCGACTTCTACACCGTGTTCGCCCGGCTGGGTGACGCCCCGGGAGCCAAGGGGCTGGCCGCCTTCATCGTCGATGCCGCGACGCCGGGGCTGTCGGTTTCCGGACGCATCGACGTCATCGCGCCCCATCCGCTGGGCTCCCTGCAGTTCGACGGCTGCCGGGTGCCGGCCGCCAACATGCTGGGCAAGCCGGGCGAGGGCTTCAAGATCGCCATGTCGGTCCTCGACGTCTTCCGTTCGACGGTGGGCGCCGCCGCGCTGGGCTTCGCCCGCCGCGCCCTTGACGAGGCTGTGGCCCGAGGCCGCAAGCGCCGGGTGTTCGACAGCCGGCTGGCCGATTTTCAATTGACCCAGGCCAAGATCGCCGACATGGCGGTGGCCATCGATGCCGCCGCCCTGCTGATCTATCGCGCCGCCTGGACCAAGGATGTGATCGGCGGCCGGGTTACCCGCGAGGCCTCCATGGCCAAGCTGTTCGCCACGGAGTCGGCGCAGCAGGTGATCGACGCCGCCGTGCAGATCTTCGGTGGACTGGGCGTGGTCGAGGGGGTCACCGTCGAACAGCTATACCGCGAGATCCGCCCGCTGCGGATCTACGAGGGGGCCAGCGAGATCCAAAAACTAGTGATCGCCGGCAAGGTTCTGGAGCAGTAGACCATGGAGGCCAAAGGCATCGCCGACAGCCGGCCGCTCGCGGGGCGTCATGCCGTTGTCACCGGTGGCGGCCGTGGCATCGGGCTGGCGATCGCCGATCTGCTGGCCCGCATGGGCGCTGATCTGACCCTGATGGGGCGCAGCCGGGCAGTGCTCGATCAGCGGGCGGCAGAACTCGCCGACCGCCACGGCGTCGGGGTCGCCGCCGAAGTGATGGACGTCACCGACCCGCCGCTGGTCGAAGCCGCCTTCACCAGCGCCGCCGCCCGCCTGGGGCCGATCGGCATTCTGGTCAACAACGCCGGTGTGGCCCGTGCGGCGCCTTTCGCCAAGACCGACCCGATCTTCTGGCAGGAGGTGCTGGCGGTCGATCTCACCGGCGCCTTCCTCTGCATCCGCCAGGTGCTGCCCGGCATGGCGGCCGGCGGTTTCGGCCGCATCGTCAACATCGCCTCGACCGCCGGTTTGACCGGTTTCCCCTATATCAGCGCCTACTGCGCCGCCAAGCACGGCCTGATCGGCCTGACCCGGGCGCTGGCCCGCGAGGTGGCGCGCCAGCCGATCACCGTCAATGCCGTCTGCCCAGGCTATACGGATACCGACATCGTCGGTTCGGCGCTCGACAACATTACCGCCAAGACCGGGCGCAGCCGCGACGAGGCCCTGGCCGAACTGGTGGCGCACAACCCCCAGGGGCGGCTGATCGAGCCGCGGGAAGTGGCCGAGACGGTCGCCTGGCTATGCCTGCCGGCTTCGGCGTCGATCACCGGTCAGAGCATCCTGGTCGCCGGCGGCGAGCTAATGTAAGCGAGAGGGCGGCTTCGGCGTCCGGCTCAACGTCGAAGCCGCGACAAGTTTCGGCGGCGCCCGGAGCCATGCCGCCAAGGGCGACACTCCGCTACGGCTCGGGCGTGGTCAGCGAGACACCGAGGGTGGCGCGGCGGCGCAGCCAGCTGCCGGCCCGGTAGCGCGGATTGCCGGTCAACTGGTGGATGGTTTCCAGCACTTCGAGAACGTGGTCGGCGCCCAGCGCATCTCCCCAGGCCAGCGGGCCTCGTGGATAGCCGAGGCCCAGCGTCACCGCCCGATCGATGTCGGCGGGTGCGGCGATGCGGCGCTGGGCGATTTCGCCCGCCACATTGACCATCATCGCCAATACGCGCTGAGAGACGAAGCCGGCGCTGTCGCCAATCGTGCTGACCTTGTGCTCGCCGCGCGCCAGCGCGGCCTGTGCCGCGGCGCGGTATTCGGCCGTGGTCAAAAGCGTCGGCATCGCCACCCTGCGGCCGTCGAAGCCGAACAGGGCATCGACCGCTACCGTGCGCCGAGGGTCGAGGCCTTCGGCCAGAGCCGCCGTCGCCGCGTCGGTGCCCAGCGGGGTGATCAGGCAAAGGCTTCTCGCTCCCGGGCGATCATCCCGGTCGACACGGACTCCGGCGGCGGTGAGCGCGGCAGTCAGCAAGCCGGCGAACCGTGGGCGGGCGGGGCTGACCCAGACCGGCAGGGGCGGGCCATCCGGCGGGGCCACCTCGGGGGGCCGGACGATGGCGCCGTCACGGTATTCGTAGAAGCCACGCCCCGTCTTGCGCCCGAGCAGTCCGGCCTGCGCCCGCTGCCGCGCGGTGGGCGATGGACGGTAGCGCGGTTCATGCATGAATTGATGGTAAAGGGATTCCATCACCGCAGCCGAGATGTCCAAGCCAACCAGGTCGAACAATTCGAACGGCCCCATGCGGAAGCCGGCCTGCTCGACCAGGATGCGATCGATGGAAACGGCATCGGTGACGCCTTCGTCCAGTAGCTGCAAAGCCTCGGGGCCGTAGCCGCGGCCGGCGTGGTTGACGATGAAACCGGGGCTGTCGGCGGCTTCGACCGCGGCGTGGCCCATGCGCTCACCCAGCCGACGCAGGAACGCCGCAGTGTCGGCGGCGGTGCGGCAGCCGCTCACCACCTCGACGATGCGCATCAGCGGCACCGGGTTGAAGAAGTGGAAGCCGGCCACCCGCTCGGGGCGGCGGCAGGCGGCGGCGATGGCGGTTACCGACAGCGAGGAGGTATTGGTGGCCAGGACGCAGTCGGCCGCCACATCATCCTCCAGCCGGGTGAACAGGGCCCGCTTGGCCTCCAGGTCCTCGGCAATCGCCTCGATAACCACGGCGCAATGGCCGAAGCCCGGCTGGTCCGGCGCCTCGATGCGGGCTGCGGCGGCCTCGGCATCGCCAGCCGTCATTTTCCCCTTGGCCGCCAGTTTGGCGAAGGTTTCAGCCAAGCTCACCCGCGCCTCGGTTGCCGCCTGCGGCCGCGCATCGGAGAGCAGGACACGGCAGCCCGCGGCAGCCGCCAGCTGGGCGATGCCGCGGCCCATGGTGCCGGTACCGACGATGCCAACCACCAGGTCCGTCCGATCCGCCGATATTGCCATGCTCATCGCCCCTCGTAGCTGGGCCGGCGGCGCTCGAGGAAGGCCCGCATGCCCTCCTTCTGGTCGCGGCTGTCGAATAGCAGCTGGAATGCCTTGCGCTCCAGGGCCAGGGCCGCGTCGAGCGGCGCATCGGCGCCGGCCAGCACGACCTCCTTGATCTGTTGCGTCGCCAGCGGCGGCATGGCGGCAATGGTACCCGCCATGGCCAACGCCGTCGGCAGCACCTCGGCGTCAGCTACCACCTCGCTGACCAGGCCCATGGTCTCAGCCTGGCGGGCCGTCACCGGTTTGCCGGTCAGCAGCATCTTCATCGCCTTGAACTTGCCGACCGCGCGCAGCAGCCGCTGCGTGCCGCCAGCGCCTGGCATGATGCCGACGCGCACTTCCGGCTGCCCGAATTGAGCCGATTCACCGGCGACGATGATGTCGGCATGCATCGCCAGTTCGCAGCCACCCCCCAGCGCATAGCCGTTCACCGCGGCGATCACCGGCTTCGGGCATTGGGCGATGGCCCGCCACAGCAGATGGGTCTGCCGCAGCATGAGCTCGACGGCCCCGGCCTCGGCCATCTCGCGGATGTCGGCTCCGGCCGCGAAGGATTCGGTGTCACCGGTCAGGACGACGCAACGGGTCGCAGGGTCCGTGGCAGCCTCGGCGAAAGCGGCGGCAAGTGCCGTCCGTACCGCCGTGTTGAGGGCGTTCTTGGCATCCGGCCGGTTGAGGCGGATGAGCAGGACGCCGTCGCTCGGTCTTTGCAGGATGATGTCGGACATAAAGGCTCGCGGCAAATGTGATCGGTTACGGGTTTCGACCTTGTGTTCGGCCGAGGTTTGCGTTATTGAATGATTGTTCATTCGGTTTCGTCCGTCAATCGTCGAATGACTTCAAGCCAGGGTGGTCATGTTCAGCCGATCGGCCCGATGACCCAACGCTCGCCGGTTGACGGCGAGGCAGGTTCAGAGTAGTGACCCGTCGGCACAGTGGGCCTGCCGGGAAATGACGCGGTTATTTCCCGACAACGGTAAGGGGGAGGCCACGATGGTTACGAATGTTGCTCCCGAGGTGACCAGCCAGGTGACCGACGAAGCACTGGTTCAGCGCCGCCGCGCCCAGTTCGTCGCCGCAGCGGTAGAGCTGTTCTCCAGCCAGGGCTATTACCGCACCACGATCCAGGATATCGCCCGAAAAGCAGGGGTCAGCAGCGGTCTTATCTATCAGTACGTGCGCGACAAAGAAGACGTCCTGCTGCTGTCGCTGCTGAGTGTTCTCGACTCCTACAAGCGGGAGATCCCGCGGGCCCTTGCCGGTTTGACCGATCCCCTGGAACGCTGTTGCGCCGCCATCGACGCCTATTGCCGGGTGGTCGACCAGCGGCGCGAAGCCACCGTGCTGGCCTACCGTTCGACCAAGTCCCTGTCGGCCGATCGACGGGCCCTGATCAAGACTTCGGAACTGGAGAGCAACGAACTGATCTCGGCCTGCCTGCGCGACTGCATGGACAAAGGGCTGTTCCGCGAGGTTAATGCCGACCTTGTCACCTATCAGTTGGTCACCTTCGCCCATACCTGGGCGCTCAAGCACTGGCGGCTGAAGGAACTGTCCACGCTCGACGAGTACATCGCGCAGGGTCTCGAGTTCTTCACTCAGGCACTCCTTACCCCCAAGGGCTGGCGGCAATACCGCAAGCTACAGGAAAGCCGGGAGGCCCCTTCCGTGGTCGGAAGCAAGCCGGAACATCCGGCGGCAGAGTAACGCCTCCTCCCCGTCCGACCTTCGCTCGGAGAAACAACCACCACGGCCTCGCGGTCCCGCTCGGGATGCCGGTTGCGTCGCCTGGGGATCGCTTCCCCAGCGGAACGGTCTTGACGCCCCATTATGAATGAATAATCATTCAGCAAGCATCGAGGATAGCTGAGGAGAATGATGATGCGCTTGCCTGGAGGCGTGCCGACCGCCCACAAAGACCTGTTCGCCCGCGAGTTGTTGCCCCCGCGCGAACTGTGGCCGGTGTTCGATTACTCGGCGCCCCACCTCAGCCGCTATCCGGACCGGCTGAACGCCGCCGCGGCTCTGGTGGATACGGCCGTGGCCGATGGCTTCGGCGGCAAGGCAGCGTTTCATTTCCTCGACGGCACCTGGACCTATGCCCACCTCCTGGACCGCGCCGAACGTATTGCCCGGGTCCTGGTCGAGGACTGGGGGCTGGTGCCGGGAGGGCGCGTATTCATGCGTTCGGCCAATACGCCGATGCTGGCTGCCTGTTGGTTGGCGGTGCTGAAGGCCGGCGGCGTCTGTGTCACCACCATGCCGTTGCTGCGGGCGCGCGAGATCGCCTATATCCTCGACAGGGCGCAAGTCACCATCGCCTTGTGCGAACTCGAGCTGGCCGAGGAGATGGAGTTGGCCCGTGCCCAGGTGGGCGGGCTGAAACATGTCGGCTATTTCACCGCACTGGGCCGAGGTCACTCGCTCGACGCCACCCTCGACCATGCCGCCGAAGGCAAGCCGGCCGGCTTCCGCAATGTGGAGACGGCGGCCGACGATGTGGCCTTGATCACCTTCACCTCGGGGACCACGGGGACGCCGAAAGGCGCCATGCACTTCCATCGTGACATCCTGGCATCCTGCGACTGCTGGCCGCAGGTCTATAGCCTGGAACCGGATGAGGTGGTTTGCGGATCGCCCTCGATGGCCTTCACCTATGGCTTGGCCGCCTTCCTCATGTATCCGCTGCGCTATCGGGTCACCGCGGCGTTGTGTCCGCGGCCGACCCCCGATTTCATTCTCGATGCGATCCAGCGCCGGCGGGCGACCAGCCTGTACGCGGTACCCACGGCGTTCCACGCCATGCTCGGCGAACTGGGGCGCTACGACATTTCGAGCCTGCGCAAATGCACTTCGGCCGGCGAGCATCTCCGCCGGCCGCTGTGGGACGGGTGGCGGGACGCGACCGGCCTCAAGATCGTCAATGGCCTCGGCATGACCGAGATGCTGACCCATTTCGTTTCGGAACTGCCCAATGTCGAACGGGCGGGGTCGACTGGTCGCGCCGTGCCTGGCTACACGGTCGCTCTGCTCGACGACGACTTCAATCCTTTGCCTCCGGGCAGCCGGGGCCGGCTGGGGGTGCGCGGCCCGACCGGTGGGCGTTATCTTGCCGATGCCGAGAGGCAGAAGATATTCGTCCGCAACGGTTGGAACGTCACCGGCGACATCATGGAGCAGGATACCGACGGGTGGCTTTGGTACGTCGACCGTTCCGACGATATGATCGTTTCGGCCGGCTACAATATCTCGGCACAGGAGGTCGAGCGGGTGCTGATCGAGCATCCGAAGGTGGCGGAATGCGCCGTCGTCGGCGTTCCCGACCCGGTGCGCGGCAACATCGTGCGGGCCTGCGTCGTGTTGCAGGACCCCCGTCAGGAGAGCGAACAAACGGCCCGCGAGCTGCAAGACTATGTGAAGGCCACGATCGCTCCCTATAAATACCCTCGCGACATCCGCTTCCTCGAATCTCTGCCGCGGACGCCAACCGGCAAGATCCAGCGCTATCTCCTGCGCCAGACGTAGAGACCGAAGGGTGCCCGGCCGCCCCAAGCCCGCTTGACACGAGGACGTTGACTGAACCATCATTCAATAATGATACGGGGCGCTCCGGCGGGCCGAGGATAATAGTCCCGTCCCGTAAGACCCGAAGGGTCCGTCGTCCCGTCACATTCCAAGGAGGAAACGATGCGTAGGCTGCAATCGGTATTTGGAATGCTGGCCGCCGCGGTAGCGGTAATGTCTCCCGCCGCGGTGTCGGCGGCCGAGACGGTCAAGGTCGGCGTGGTCCTGGGCTTCTCTGGGCAGGCGTCAGCTTCGGTTGATCAAATGGACAAGGCGATCAACCTATATGTGAAGCAGCACCAGGCGGAGCTGGGCGACATCAAGCTCGACCTGATCCGCCGCGATGATACCGGACCCAATCCCGACATGGCGCGCCGCCTGGCGCAGGAACTGATCACCCGGGACCGGGTCAACATTCTCACCGGCTTCTTCTATACGCCCAACGCCAATGCCGTGGCCCCCCTGGCGACCGAGGCGAAGGTGCCGATGGTCATCATGAACGCCGCGACTTCGTCCACCATGCGGCTGTCGCCCTATCTGGTCCGCGTGTCGTTGACCCAATGGCAGCAGAGCTACCCGCTCGGCCAGTGGGCGGCCAAGCAGGGGGTGAAACGCGCCTATACCGCGGTCACCGACTACGGCCCCGGCCACGACGCCGAAGCGGCCTTCATCAAAGGCTTTACCGAGGCGGGCGGCAAGATCGTCGGTTCGGTCCGGATGCCGTTGAAAAATCCCGATTTCGTGCCGTTCCTGCAGCGCATCAAGGACGAAAAGCCTGAAGCCCTGTTTGTCTTCGTGCCGGGCAGCAAGGACGCGACCGCCCTGATGAAGGCTTATACCGAACTGGGATTGGCGCAGGCTGGTGTCCGGCTGATTGCCGCCGGCGACTGTGTGCCCGACAACGAACTGGCCAGCATGGGCGACGTCCCCCCCGGCGTAGTCACCATGGGCTACTATTCGGCGGCCGCCACCCGGCCGCAGAACAAGGCCTTCGTCGCCGCCTGGCAGAAGGAGTACGGTCCGGATTCTATTCCTAGCCCGTTCGCCGTCGGCGCCTATGACGGGATGGCCGCCATCTTCTATGTGATCGAGAAGCAACATGGCAAGATCGATCCCGACCGCACGATGGCGCTGCTCAAGGGATGGCGGAACGACAACAGCCCGCGCGGCCCGGTGATGATCGATCCCGAGACCCGCGACGTGGTGCAGAACATGTATGTCCGGCGGCTCGAACGGGTGAACGGCAAGTTGGAAAACGTCGAGGTCGAGACCATTCCGATGGTCAAGGATCCCTGGCCGCGGCTTCATCCGCAATGACAGTCGGTGGCTCGTGCATGGCGGTTCCATGCCGCCTGCGCGGGCCAGCCTCAATCCCGGACTTCGAATGAAGGCCGGAGCCGTTCCACGCCAAGAGAGGGTGAGCGCCGTGAACGAGTTCCTGTCGGCCCTGGTCAGCATCATGTTCCACGGGCTTGCCTACGCGATGATCCTTTACGTGGTGTCGGTGGGCCTGTCGGTGACCATGGGGCTGATGGGGTTTGCCAATCTCGCACACGGCGTCTTCGCCATGGCCGGCGGCTATGTCGCGATAAGCCTGATGAGCCGGCTTGGGCTCTCCTTCGGTCCCGCGGTGGTTCTCGCCGTGCTGGTGGTGGCGGCCGCCAGCGTGGTGCTCGAGCGGCTGCTCTACGCTCGGCTTTACGGAGCCGGAGAGATCGAGCAGGTCCTGTTCACCATCGGCCTGATCTTCATGTCGATCGCCGCCGCCAAGTTCATGTTCGGTTCGTCGCAGCAGGAACTGGTGCTGCCGGCGGCCCTGCGCGGCGAGGTGAGTATCCTCGGCCGGATGTTCCCCACCTATCGCGCCTTCATCATCGTCACCGGTGCGATTATCGCCCTCGGGCTGTGGCTGGGATTGGAACGCAGCCAATTCGGCGCCCGGGTCCGCGCTGCGGTGGACAACCGGCGGATGGCGCGGTCGGTCGGCATCGATACCGACCGGCTGTTCAGCCTGACCTTCGCCCTGGGCAGCGGTCTGGCCGCCCTGGGCGGCGCGCTGGGCGGCGAACTGCTCACCATCCACCCCGCCTACGCCATTGAGCATCTGGTCTATTTCCTGACCGTCGTGGCGGTGGGCGGCTTGGGCTCGATCCGCGGTCCCTTCCTGGCGGCGGTCCTGCTGGGGGTCGGTGATACCGCCTGCAAATACCTGCTGCCGGACATCGGCGCATTCTTCATCTATTTCGCCCTCTTCGGCCTCCTGCTGTGGCGGCCGGCCGGGCTGTTCGGACGGGCTTGACCATGTTTGTGTACCGTTCCGCGGCCACCATTTCTCCTGTCGACTATATGGTCTGCAGCCACCGGCTGCGGTGGCCCGAGCTGTTGCCCTGGGTGGCGATCATTGCCGCATACTTCGCTTTTCCTTCCTATCTGGCGCTGGGCGCCCAGGTGATGATCATGGTGCTGTTCGCACTGTCCCTCGACCTGGTGCTTGGCTACGCCGGAATCGTCACCTTGGGCCATGCCGCCTTTTTCGGCGTTGGGGCCTACACCGCCGGTATCCTGGCGGTGCACGGTTGGGAAGAAGCCATCACCGCCCTGCCGGTGGCGGCGGCCGTGGCCGGCGCCGTTGGACTGGTGACCGGCTACATCATCCTGCGTACGCGCGGCCTGACCTTGCTGATGTTGACGCTGGCGGTGGCCTCCATGCTGGGCGAGGCGGCGAACAAGGCGAACTGGCTCACCGGCGGGGCCGACGGCCTGCAGGGCATCACGCTGCGGCCGCTCCTGGGGGTATTTCATTTCGATCTGTTCGGCCGCACGGCCTTTGTCTACTGTGCGCTGGTGCTGTTCGCCGGGTGGGTGTTCGTCCGGCGCCTGGTCCATGCGCCATTCGGCCGCTCACTGACCGGAATACGCGAGAACGCGGCCCGCATGCACGCCATCGGCGCGCCGGTGCGTCAGCGACAAATCATCGTCTACACCATCGCCGCCGCCTTGGCCGGTGTGGCGGGGGCGCTGGAGGCGCAGACCACACAGTTCGTCGGACTGAACGTGCTCAGCTTCGATTTGTCGGGCGCCGTTCTCATCATGCTGATCTTCGGCGGTGTCGGGCGGCTTTACGGCGCCTTCGTCGGTGCTCCGCTTTACATGGTGGCGCAGGATGCCTTGTCGCGCCTCGATCCCGAATATTGGTTCTTCTGGGTCGGCCTTCTCCTGGTGGTGACCGTGATGTTCGCTCGCGGCGGTATCCTCGGCGTCGCCGACCTTCTCCGGCGGAAGGTGATGCGATGACGGTTGCTCTCGAGACCCGGGGCTTGCGGAAGAACTTCGGCGCCATGGTCGTCACCAATGGCGTCGATTTCAAGCTCGCGGCCGGTGCCCGCCATGCCCTGATCGGCCCGAATGGCGCCGGCAAGAGCACCTTCATCAATCTGATCGCCGGCCGCCTGACACCCTCCGCCGGCAGCGTTCTGCTGGCCGGCGAGAATGTCACCGCCCTTTCCCAGGAGGCGCGAGTCAAGCGGGGCCTGGGGCGGACGTTTCAGATCAACACCTTGTTCGCCAATTTGACGGTGCTTGAAAACGTCACCATGGCGGTCAGCGAGCGGCTGGGGCGGGGCGGCGACAAATTGCGTTTCGCCGGGTCGCGCCGCGACATCGTCGAAGAGGCGTATGAATTGTTGAAACGCCTCCATCTTGCCGAGGACGCCCTCAGGCCGGTGCGCGAAATCGCCTATGGCCGGCAGCGTCTGGTCGAGATGGCCATCGCTCTCGGCCTGCGTCCCCGGGTGCTGCTGTTGGACGAGCCGGCGGCCGGCGTTCCATCGGCCGAGACCGCCGTCATCCTCGACGTGATGGAAGCGCTGCCGGCGGATATGGCGGTGCTGATCATCGAGCACGACATGGATCTGGTGTTCCGCTTCGCCAAGACCATCACGGTGCTGGTGCGCGGCGCTGTCCTCACGGAGGGAACGCCGGCCGAGATCGTCGCCGACCCCCGGGTGCGTGAAATCTATTTGGGCGAGGGGCGCCATGGCTGACTGCCTGACCTTGGCCGGCGTCTCGGCCGGATACGCTGAAACCGTAGTGCTGGAGGACGTCAGCCTGACCGTGCCTGAGGGCGGGACCCTGGCGATCCTCGGGCGCAATGGTGTCGGCAAGACGACCTTGCTGGCGACGGTGATGGGGCATACCACCCTGCATCGGGGCGAAATCACCTTTTGTGGCCGTTCCATCGGCACCACGCCGATTCATCGGCGTTCCCGCGCCGGCATCGGCTATGTGCCGCAGGAACGAGAGATATTCCCCTCGCTGACGGTGGAGGAGAACCTGGTGATCGCCCGGCGGCGCGGCGATTGGACGCTCGAGCGGGTCTACGAGTTGTTCCCCAGCCTCAAGGAACGGCGTTCGAACATGGGCACCCATCTCTCCGGTGGCGAACAGCAGATGCTGGCGGTGGGCCGCGCCCTCATGGGCAATCCGCGGCTCCTGCTGATGGATGAGCCGCTGGAGGGGTTGGCGCCGGTGATCGTCGACATGCTGATGGGGGCCTTCCGCCGCCTGCGCCAGGCGGAAGGTCTGACCATCGTCCTGGTCGAGCAGCATGCCCGCATCGCCCTTGATTTCGCCGATGCCGCCATCGTGCTCGATCGGGGCCGGATCGTCTACGACGGCCCCAGCGCCACCCTGCGCGGCGACAGCGAACGGCTCGCCGGCTTGTTCGGGGTGGCCGCCAAGGCGGCGAGCGCCTGAGGGCCGGACAGCCGGTATCACGTCACCGTGGGTTTGCCGGTTTGGGTATTGCCGGTTCCAGCTTTGCGTTCCGAGCAGAGAGATTGCCCGAAACCTGGCCATCCCGTTGCCCCTTCCCGGAAAGACGCCATCGTAGGGGGAAACAGAGGAGTGCCGAGGCCAGGCGCGGCTATTGGTGGCACCCACATTGATCGCAACAGCTCATTGCGTGTGGTGGCATAATTCGGCCTCGCGCATAATGCGGTCAGCTGCGCTCATGCGCTTGAGCCAGAGCGGCGTTTTCAGACCACTGGCGCAAGCATCTCGGGGGTTGTCATGACGACCTATACAGCCCAGCAGGTCCTTAACGCCGCGGCCCAAGGCCTCGATCTGGGCGCGGCCACTATTCTTGATTCATCCTCGGCAGTGAGCGCCGCCCTGGACAATCTCGAACCAATCGCGCGGGCGGGGGGCATCGGCTCCATTCAATTTGCCGACACGACGCCGCCGACGTTGATGGTCACCGGCACGCAAGCTTCCAGCGATCTCGATGTCATCCAACGCTTCCAAGGGAGCTACACATTGGCCGTAGCAGGGGCCACGGTCGCCCAGGCCCTGCAGGTTGGTCCGCTTCCTCACACGGCCATCGCCATCACGGACTCGGCGCCAAATGTCCAAGCGGGGCTCGACGCACTGGAGGGCATCGCCCCAAGCTTGACCTCGATCTACATGCCGCTGACCGACGCCTACGTCTCAACCCTTGCCTTGTCCCAGCAGCAGATTTCCGCCGACGCTGACGTAGTTCGCCTGCTGTCGACAGGTCAGGGCGAGAACGGGCTGTTGGCCGTCGTGATCACGGTGTCCGGCCCGATGACGATGGCTGGAGCTGTCGCGGCGGAAGCGATGAACGGTTACATGAGCAAACTGACGGTCGTCGATTCCCTGGCGAACGTCGAGAGCGCCATAGGGGCCCTACCGACTCGTCCTGCGATTCCGGCCTATTCTTATCCAGGCCATGCCTCGCCTTCATATGACTGGGCCGCCATTACCCTGACCGACCCAGGGACACCGACGATCGCGATACCATTCACGCTCCCGGGTGCGGACGCCAACAACATCCAAAGGGCGATTACCAATCTCCACATTGTCGACTGGACCGACGTGTCCATGGTGTACCTGCCATACGTCCTTTCCGGTTCCGCCGTGACCCTGACAGCGACAACGGTCAAGAACGAAGCTTCGGTTGCCGACACGGCGGCGAATATTCAGGCAAACATGGACAGCCTGGAGAGCTACTTCCTGGCAGGAAAGATTGCCGGAATCACGGTGACCGACCACGCTGTTCCAACATTCACAGCGGCCCAGTTGCAGGTCGACCCCGGCGCGATCGCGATGATCGACGTTCCCGGCCTGACTGTCGCTCAGGCCAACGCCAATGCGAGCGCCATACAGCCATTGCTTGGCGTCGGCGTGATTGATACGGCGGCCCATGTCTCTTCCGGCCTGGATGGTCTTCAATCATTGGCGGGCCAAGGCAAGCTGTCGAACGTCACCCTATCCGACAGCGGCTTGCCGAGCTTGAACATTACGGCGGGGCAATCGACCGAAGACGCGGGAGCGCTCGCGCACATCTCGGGCAATTTCGCCGTTTCGGTCGATGCTTCGGCGACCAATGCCACAATCGCCGGGGTTACCGGGCATGGTACGACCGCTGTATTTTCGGGGCAGGCCGACCAATACACCGTCACCCCTGCCGGCGACGGCAGCAGCTTTACCGTCACTGATACCGGAACGGGCCAAACCAGCACCGACCATCTATCCAATATCACCGCCCTGCAGTTCGGCGATTATATCGACATCGTCGCCACCCCGATGCCGCCGTCCGGCGCCTCGGTGTCCACGGCTATGGTGACCGAACTCTACGGCGCCGTGTTCGGACGCACTCCTGATGCTCCCGGTCTGGCCTTCTATCAGGACTACGCGACGAACAATCCGACGACCTCCTTCATGCAGTTCGCCCGATGGTTCCTGGCTTCGCCGGAATATACCGGTGACACGGCTCATAATTATGCGCAGAACGCCGACGGCGACGCCCAGTTCATTACCGACTCCTACCGCAACCTGCTGCATCGCCCTCCCGAGACCGGTGCCGTTTCGTGGTGCCAGGCCAGAGTGATCGACCCCATGCTGACTGGCCTCGTCCCCGGCACCAGCGCCTATACCGATGCCGAGGCGCAGGCGCACGCCCAGGTTCTCGCGTATTTCAGCCAGTCACCGGAGTTCCTGGGCGATGTGACGATCACCGCCCAGCATCCAGCGGACGCGCAGCATTGGCTGGTGCTAATTTGAGCAAAGCGAAGGGGCCGGTTCTGCCCTTGATTCGCCGCCTTCTCCGGCTACATCTTGCTGCGACCGGCCAACGGAGAAGGACATATGACTCCCCAGGAAAAGGACCTCATACAGAGCGTTTTCGATCGACTTGCCCGTTCCGGCGTAGGCCAGAAGGACGTCGAGGCCGAGGCGCTCATCCGCGACAACCTGCAGCGCTTGCCCGATGCGCCCTATGGTTTGGTGCAGGCGGTGATCATGCAGGAAATGGGGCTCAATCACGCGACGCAGCGCATCAACGAACTTCAGCGCCAACTGGACGAGGCGCGGGCCGGCCATGCTCAGCCGAGCGCCGGCGGCAGCTTCCTCGGCGGCGCCAGCCCGTGGGGTGGCGGTTCGGTACCGCGCGCCGGGCAGGGGGGGGCGGCCGCTCCTCCGCCGCAGGCGCCATCGCCGGCCTGGGGCCAGCCGCCCGGGGGCCCCGCCTATGCTCCGCCACCCGCCGGGCCGGCTTACGCTCCGCCGCCTGCCGCAGCGGCGAATCCGTGGGCGCAGCCCTCGGCAGCCGGAGGGTTTCTACGCAACGCGGCGACTATGGCGGCCGGCGTCGCCGGCGGCACGCTGATCGCCGAAGGCCTCAGCAGCCTGTTCGGCGGGCACCATATGGGCGGCGGCATGGGTGGTTTCGGTGGCGGCTTCGCCAGTGGCAGCCCGTGGGGCGGTACGCCGAACGAAGCGGTCGAGAACGTCACCGTCAATAACTACTACGGCGACCAGGGTGGCCGCGACGACCAGCAGGACTATGCCCAGGACAACGGGTACGGTCAGGACCAGGACGCTGGCTACCAGGACGCCTCTTACGACGATACCTCCTATGACGACGGAGGGTTCGACGGCGGCTTCGACGACGGCACGAATATCTAAGGGGGAAGCCTGGAGCGGCCCCCTTTTCACCCTGACTGTCGTATAGCGAGGGATCTCCTGCGGCCGCGGAGATCCCTCGCTTACGCTTGGGATGACATTGTCAGTCGGCCCCTTCCGGTTTCAGTCCCAGTCGCCCGAACAGCGAGCGGTCGCTGTCGGGGGACGGATTTCCGGCGGTCAGCAGCCGTTCGCCGCAGAACATGGAGTTGGCGCCGGCGAAGAAGCACAGCGCCTGCATTTCGTCGCTCATCGCCTGCCGTCCGGCCGACAGGCGGACATAGGACTGCGGCATGACAATGCGGGCGACGGCGATGGTGCGGACGAAATCGAATGGATCGGTGTCCTCGACGCCCTCCAGCGGCGTGCCCGGGATCTTGATCAACAGGTTGATCGGCACGCTTTCCGGGTGTTTGTCCATGTTGGCCAGGGTTTGTAGCATACGGGCGCGGTCGTCCTGCTTCTCCCCCATGCCGACGATGCCGCCGCAGCACACCTTCAGCCCGGCATCGCGCACATGGGCGAGGGTGTCCAGGCGGTCATCGAAGGTCCGCGTCGTGATGACTTCGTCGTAATGTTCCGGCGAGGTATCGATGTTGTGGTTGTAGTAGTCGAGGCCGGCGCCCTTCAACTGCTTGGCCTGTTCCGCGGTCAGCAGGCCGAGGCTGGCGCAAGTCTCCAGGCCCAGCGCCTTGACCCCTTCGACCATGCGCAGAACGTGGTCAAAATCCTTGCCCGGGCCGCGCCAGGCGGCACCCATGCAGAAGCGGCTGGCCCCTGACTCCTTGGCGGCACGGGCGGCGGAAAGAACAGTCTCCACCTCCAGCAGGTCTTCCCTGTCAAGGCCGGTGTCGTAATGGGCGCTCTGCGGGCAGTACTTGCAATCCTCAGGGCATTTGCCGGTCTTGATCGACAACAGTCGGCTGATCTGGATCCGGTTGGGATCGAAATGGCTGCGATGCACGGCAGCGGCACGGAACAGCAGGTCGTTGAATGGCAGGGCGAACAGCGCCTCGATCTGCTCGACGGTCCAGTCATGGCGCAATGGTTGGGCGGCTGCCGGTGACGATGGCGCGGCGTCCGAATTGCTATTGTTGTTGGCGAGAACGTTCATGGACCACGGCTCTCCCTGAAAAGCCCGAAAGGGCTCAATACCACCTTTACATCCTCAAAAAAAACCCTTTAGAACGCCCTATCTTGTTAAGCTCGCGCATGCATGACTTCGAAGACCGCTGGCGCCGCTGCCTGGAACAACTGGAGGCTGGCGGTCGTCGTCGCCGCCTGCGTACCGCTGCACGTCTGCCGGACGCCCGCATCGAACTGGCCGGTCGTGCGCTGGTGGACTTTTCGTCCAACGACTATCTGGGGCTGTCCCATCACCCCGAATTGACCGGCCGCGCTGCCCTCTTCGCCGAGCGCTGGGGCGCCGGTTCCGGGGCCTCGCGCCTGGTTTGCGGCAATATTCCGCCCTTCGCTGAAGTGGAGGCCAAGCTGGCCCGCGGCAAGGGAGCGCCGGCGGCGCTGGCGTTCGTTTCGGGTTTCCAGGCCAATGCTTCGATCCTGCCGGCGCTGCTCGACAGAAGGGTATTGGGGGCGGAGCCTCTGGTCTACTGCGACCGGCTCAACCATGCCAGCCTGATTCATGGATGCCAGGCCGCCGGCGTGCGGCAGATCCGCTTTCGGCACAACGACCTCGGCCATCTCGAAGAATTGCTGGCGGCGGCCGATGGGGGCGGGCGGCCCCGGTTCATCGTCACCGAGACGGTGTTCAGCATGGACGGCGACAGGGCCGATGTGGCCGGGCTGTCGGCGCTGGCCGAGCGCTACGGAGCATTCCTCTATTTCGACGAGGCGCATGCCACCGGCGTTCTGGGAGAGACCGGGTTCGGCCTGGCCACTGGCAGGGCCGGCCCGTGCTGCCTGGTCATGGGGACGTTCAGCAAGGCACTTGGGGGGTTCGGCGCCTATGCCGCCTGCGGCCAAGTGCTGCGCGATTACCTGATCAACCGTTGCGCCGGTCTGATCTACGCGACGGCCTTGCCTCCGTCCGTGCTGGGTGCGATGGACGCCGCCCTTGACCTGGTGCCCACCCTGGATGCCGAACGGAGACGGCTGGCGGCCCATGGCGATCGCCTGCGTCGGGCCATGGCCGAGGCCGGCTTCGATACCGGCGCCTCATCGACGCAGATCGTTCCCGTCCTGCTGGGGAATGAGGCGCGGACGCTGGCGGTGGCCGCAGCGCTCGAGGAAGAAGGCTTGCTTGGCGTGGCAATCCGGCCACCCACCGTTCCACCCGGAACCAGCCGCATTCGCTTCGCCCTTTCCGCGCGCCACGGCGAGGACGACCTCGAACGCCTCATCGCAGCGGTCATCCGGGTGGCGAGGCAGCGGTGAAGCCGGTCCTTCTTCTGGTCCATGGCTGGGGTTTCGACGCGTCGTTCTGGTCGCCGTTGCGCGATTGCCTGGCGGAGGTCGAGACCGTCGCCTGGGATCTCGGATTTCTTGGGCCGGCGGCGTTTCCTCCGCCGCCGGCCGGGCGACCGGTCATTGCCGTGGGGCATTCATTCGGTCTCTTGTGGTTGCTGCGCCGGCGGCCGCTCGCCTGGCAGCGGCTGGTGTCGATCAACGGGTTCGCCCGCTTCACCAGCAGCCCGGACTTTCCCGACGGCGTGGCGCCCCGCCTTCTGGAACGGATGATCATGCGCTTTGCCAAAGACCCCGCCCAGGTATTCGCCGATTTCATGGGGCGCTGTGGAGCGGCGGCGGCGCTGCCGTCCACTTGCGACCACGCGGCGCTGCATGCCGGTCTAGAAGCCCTGGCCGGATGGGACGGCCGGCCGGCGCCGGTCGATGTTGCCTTGGCCGGCCGCTCTGACCCCATCGCGCCGCCTACTCTTACCCAGGCATCCTTTGCCGGGACGGCCGTCGAGTGGCACCCTGGGGGTCATCTCCTGCCGCAGCGGGATCCCGTCTGGTGCGCGGCACGGCTGCGGAATTTATTGGGTTAGGACCGGTATGGCTTCGGATGAACGCAAGGATCGGATCGCCAGGGCATTTTCGGCCCGGGCTGGCATCTACGATGTGGCCGCTGACGTGCAGTGGCTGGTGGCCAGCCGGCTGGCCGAGCGGATCGAAGATGCCGGCTTGGCCGGTGTCGGCCGCATCCTGGAGATCGGCTGCGGCACCGGCTTTCTCAGTGCCCGGCTCGACGATGCCTTTCCGGACAGCGAACTGGTGCTGACCGACATCGCGCCTTCAATGCTCGATCGTTGCCGGACCCGGGTCGGCAACCGTCCGCGCTATCTGGTGCTCGATGGCGAACGTCCGGAGCGCCTGAGCGAGCGGTTCGACCTGATCGTCTCCAGCCTGGCCTTCCAATGGTTCGTCGATCTGCGGGCGGGGTTGGAGCGACTGAGCGGCTTGCTGGCGCCGGGCGGACGGATGATGTTCGCCACGCTGGGGAGGAAGACCTTCATCGAGTGGCGTGAGGCCCATCGTGCCCTCGGCCTTGTCTGTGGCACCCCGCAATATCCCGGGCCCGACGAATTCCCTTGGCCGGCCGGCTTCGGCCACCGTGTCGACGAGGAGTTGGTACGCCAACCCTACGGCGACGGCCATGATTTCGTCAAAAGCCTGAAGGCGCTCGGTGCCAGCGAGCCGGCGCCAGGTTATCGGCCTCTGTCGCCTGGCGCGTTCCGCCGTCTGCTGCTCTCTCTCGATAGCGGCTTCACCGCCACCTACCATATTCTGTTCGGCGAGATCCTGGCATGATCGGCGCGTTCGTCACCGGGACCGATACCGGCATCGGCAAGACGTGGGTGTCGGCTTGGCTGGTCCGTTCCTGGCAAGCGGACTACTGGAAGCCGGTGCAGTCCGGCACCCTCGACGGATGCGATGCCGAGGTGATCCGTCGGGTTGCCCCCGAGGCGGAGATCCATCCCAGCGCCCACAGCCTGCCGGAACCCCTGTCGCCGCACGAGGCGGCGCGGCTGGCCGGTGTGACCATCCGGCTCGGCGACTTCCAGCCGCCCCCCACTGTACGGCCGCTGGTGGTCGAGGGCGCCGGTGGCGTGCTGGTGCCACTCAACGCCACGGACCTGATGATCGACCTGATGGGGCGGCTGGGTCTGCCGGTGGTGGTCGTCGCGCGCAGCGGATTAGGCACCATCAACCACACTCTGCTCACCCTCGAAGCCTTGCGCCGCCGCGGCCTGGAGCCGGCGGGCGTCATCTTGAACGGCCCGTCCAACCCGGCCAATCGGCAGGCCATCGAACATTTCGGACGGATTGCCGTGGTGGGCGAATTGCCGCGGCTGGACGGGGTGGCCGGGCTGATCGCACATCCTCCCCTGGCCTGGAGACCATGGCAATGAATGACATCCAAGATCTCGATCGCCGACATGTTTGGCATCCGTTCACTCAGGCCAAGACCATGGCGCCGCCGCCGGAGGCTGTCGGTGGGACGGGGGCGTATATTCTCACCGCCGAGGGAGAGCGGATCCTCGACCTGGTCTCGTCGTGGTGGGTGAACCTGCACGGCCACGCCCACCCGGCCATAGCGGCGGCCGTGGCGGAACAGGCCGGCCGCCTGGAACAGGTAATTTTCGCCGATTTCACCCATGCACCGGCGGCGCGGCTGGCGGCCCGCCTGGCCAGCCTGCTGCCCGGCGATCTCGATCGGGTATTCTATTCGGACGACGGCTCGACGGCGGTGGAAGTGGCGCTGAAAATGGCGTTGCAGTATTTCGCCAATCGCGGCGAGGGCCGGCGGCGGTTGCTGGCGTTCGAAGGGGCGTACCACGGAGATACCGTGGGAGCCATGTCGGTCGGGCGCAGTTCGGGTTATTTCCGGGCCTGGGAGGGGCTGCTTTTCCCCGTCGACGTGGTGTCGTTCCCCGCGACCTGGCTGGACGATGCCGAGGTCGAGGCGAAGGAGGCGGGGGCGCTTGCCGCGTTGGATGCGGTTTTGGGGCCGGAGGTGGCGGCGGTGATCATCGAGCCGCTGGTTCAGGGGGCGAGCGGCATGCGCATGTGCCGGCCGGAGTTCCTCCGCGGGGTGGCCGAACGGGTCAAGGCGGCCGGCGCACTGCTGGTCTTCGACGAGGTGATGACCGGGTTCGGCCGCACCGGCGGCCTGTTCGCCTGCCTCAAGGCCGGCGTCCAGCCCGACCTGGTCTGTCTGTCGAAAGGGCTGACCGGGGGGTTCCTGCCCATGGGGGCGACGGTCGCGCGAGAGGTCATCTATCAGGCCTTCCTCGGTGACAGCATCGAACGGGCTTTCCTGCACGGTCACTCTTATACGGCCAATCCTCTGGGCTGCGCCGCCGGCCTGGCCTCGCTCGATCTGTTGCTGGCGGATCATTGCCTGGACCGCATCGGTGGCATCGAGACCATCCACCAAGAGCGGCTGTCATCCCTGCGGAAGACCGGCCGGGGCCGCCATCCCCGCTCGTGCGGGACGGTGGCCGCGATCGATCTGGGCGAAGGCGGCTACGGCAGCGCCGTCGGCCCTCGTCTGAAGGCGTTCTTCCGTGAGCGGGGAATCCTGCTGCGGCCGTTGGGTCCGGTCGCCTATTTCCTGCCACCCTATTGCATCGAGGAGGCCGACCTCCATCGTGCTTGGGATACGCTTGAGGCGGCGATGGACACAGTGGTTTGATGGGTCGGGTCCCGTGGGCTCAGGACGACATTGGGTCGATCGGATCGTCATCCTGAGCCGTGAGGCGAAGGATCTCGGGGAGAGACCCGTGGCTGGTTCAGACTGCCTTCTGGGCAGTCAGCAGTTCAACCGTGTCGGCCGATAGCCGTTGCACGATCTGGCCGATCTTGGTCGCTTCGTCTAGGCAATCCTCGTAAGCTTTGCGGGCAATGCGCATCTGCACTTCCATCAGGTCTTTCGGCGACTGGACCTGCCTCAGTTCCTCTGCAGCCTCCATGTTGTTCTGCAGCGAGGCCTGGGCGAACGAAATAAGGCGGCTGTTCACTTCGGACCAGGTGCTGACCATATTCGACGTCAGTTTGATGAGATCGGGAGCCGCGAAATCCGAAAAATTGGGTAGTGCCAGCGGGGCTTTCTCCGAACCGTCCCCACGACGTCTGTCACTCATAGCAAATATCCTCCTTGCGGGCGGGCTGGTCGTCCGAGGTTACAGAAGTTTTTCCCCCGTTCAGCCCTGGCAGACGGCGTAGAACCTTGGCGCAAAGGCTCCGGTTCCCGTATTTCGGATTGATCGGTCGGCTTGCCCTCGGCTACCGAAGGTTAACTTCCTGCCCGGTCGAGCCAACTATCAGCGGGCGGCGCCACATAGCCGGCCAGCGACTCGAGCAACGCCGCCGGATCGTCGGCGATCTTCACCATCGAGCGGTGATCCGTTTTGAGGAACCCCTCGCTGGTCATGACGTCAAGGAAGTTGAACAGGTGTTTCCAATAGCCGTTCACGTCGAGAATGCCGAAAGGCTTTCCATGGATCCCCAACTGGCCCCAGGTCCATATCTCGAAAAACTCCTCCAGCGTGCCGATGCCGCCCGGCAGGACGATGAAGCCATCGCTCATTTCGGCCATCATTGCTTTCCGCTCATGCATGCTGTCGACGATGAACAGGTCGGATAGCCCCCGATGGCCGACCTCTTTGTTCCACAGATGGCGAGGAATGATTCCCACCGCCTTGCCCCCAACGCGCAATGCGGCGTTGGCCACGGCGCCCATCAGGCCGACCGAGCCGCCGCCGTATATAAGGGTGATACCCTGTTCGGCCAATAACCGTCCGAGATTTCTCGCTGCATCCAAGTAAACATCGTCCTTGCCCGGGCTAGAGCCGCAGAATACGCATAATGAAGTCATTGCTCAGAATTTCCCTTAAGCCGGGATGCATCCCGCCTGTTGCCGCATCTGCCACTCGTACCGGGGCAGCAACGACATCCTTGCAGCCGTTGTTTAACAAGGGGTTAGGCGCGAGGCGTTAGTCTCGTGCTACGAGCGCTCTTAGCCTTTCGAGCGCCTGCTCCCGGTCGGCGCGGAAGTCGCCCTCTTCCCACCAGCGATGCAGCTCCGCCAGATAGGCGCCGATATCGGGTCCGCGCGGCACGCCCAGCTGGATGAGGTCTTGCCCGTGCACCGGCAGGCTGACCGGTTTCCATTGATCCGCCAGGTCGAGCATTGCCGACCACCGGTCGGTTTCTCCCGGGGGCGTCCGCCCGGCGACGGCCTTGCGCTCGGCCCAGGCAAGGAGCACCAGGTCGCGCAGCCGCTCGACACCGATACGGTGCAAGAGGCGACGGACCGCCGGCCTGTCCATCGTCGGATCGGGCATCGGCCCGGCCGCCGCCATCGCCACCAGCCGATCGGTCTGCAGGTTCGACAATTTGAGCCGTGCCGCCACAGCCAGGGCGCCGTCGCGGTCCACCTCCAGCACGGCCGCCAGGCGGCGCAAAGGGTCGGGCGCTATACCGGGACGCACGATGCCGCGCTCCTCAAGGAAGGCGAGCATTCTTAACCGGCCGAAAGCCCGGGCTTCCGGCAGGACGTGGGCCAGGACGCGCTCGCTTTGCATCAGCAGCAACACCGTGGCGGGGTCGGGAGCCTGCATCAGCTTCATGATCTCGCCGCAGACCCGTTCCCCCGACAGCGTCGGAACCTTGTGCGCCTGGGCCCGGCAGGCGGCCAAGGCGGCGATGTCCGGGGGCGGGTGACCGTAATGGGCGTAGAAGCGGAAGAACCGCAACAGCCGCAGCACATCTTCTTCGATGCGCTGCATGGCGTCGCCGACGAACCGCACCCGCCCGGCGCCCAGATCGGCCAAGCCGTCGAAGGGGTCGAAGATCATCCCGTCGGGCCGACAGAACATGGCGTTGATGGTGAAATCGCGCCGTGCCGCGTCGGCGGCCCAGTCGTTGGTGAATTCGACGCGGGCGTGCCGGCCGAAGGTCTCAACGTCACATCGTAGCGTGGTGATTTCGAAATGCGCCTTGCCGAGCACGGCGGTCACCGTCCCATGGGCCATTCCTGTAGGGATCGCCTTGACGCCGGCGCGTTCGAGCAGCGTCATAACCCGCTCGGGCGGGTCATGGGTGGCGATGTCGATGTCGCGGATCGGCCGGCGCAGGACGGCATCGCGCACACAGCCACCGACGAAGCGCACCTCGGCCCCGTCGGCCGTCAGGGCGGCGATAACCGCCCTGGTCTCGTCGGCTTCCATCCAGTCCTGCGGTGGCAATTGGCCTACCGGTTGGTCGGTCGATGCGGGAGGAGTGTCGGTCATCTCGGCCCCGTGTCCTAGTGGTGAAAATCTGACGGATGGTCCCCACACCATCCGTCAGATTCTCACCACAATTCAATAAGTTGGTGGGCCGCCTGATCCAGGCGCTTGGGAACCAAGCGTCTGGAGCGGCATCTAGTCGAACCGCCCGGGAACGATATGCCCATGGTCGTCGACCGCGGCGGGGTGGTAGCGGCCGGTGCCGTAGCCGGCGATCATCGTCCCGCCAACGGCGATCAGCATCGCCAGCACCAACCCGGCGGCCAGCAGCCAGCTCCACGGTACCGCCTGCCAGTCCGGCCCGGGGCGCCCGCCGAGCCGCGCCCGGCGCCTCGTCCACGCCAGCCACGACAGCCACAGCGCCGTCGGCAGGAAGATCGGCAGCAGGTATTCGATCAGGATGCGCATGGATCAGAGAGCGCTTCGTACAGATTGACCAGCATGCCGGCGGTGGCGCCCCAAATGTAGCGATCCTCGAAAGGCATGGCGTAATAGAAACGCCGCTCGCCGGTCGCCGTGACCCGTGAATGCTTCTGGTGATTGGCCTGGTCGAGGATGAACGCCAACGGCACCTCAAAGATTTCGGCCACCTCGAAGGGGTCGGGAACCAGGGTAAGCGGCGGCCGGATCATGCCGACGATCGGCACCACCTGGAATCCGGTGACGGTGATATAGTCGTCGAGTCGGCCCAGTACTTCGACCTCATCCGGCCGGATGCCGATTTCTTCTTCGGTTTCCCGCAAGGCAGCGGCAACAGGGTCGGCGTCGGTCGCCTCCATGCGGCCGCCGGGAAAGCTGATCTGACCGCCGTGATTGGCCAAATGGGATGTTCGTTGGGTGAGCAGGATGGTGAAGCCGCCTGGCTGGGCGACCAGCAGGACCAGCACCGCCGCCGGAACCAGGGTGCGTTCGACCTGGCCGACCGGCAGGATCGCTGCGGGATCGCCAAGCAGGTACGACGTCGCCATGTCCGAGCGGCCGGTATTCCGGCGGCCGGCGGCAAGAGCCCGAATGATGCGCTCGCGAGTCAGACCAGTTCCTCGAGCCGACCCAAGGGAAAGAAAATTCCGCTGCTCCATATTCCGTACAGTCGCGCCTCGCCGACCTTTTCTTCCACGCCCA
The DNA here is from genome assembly GCA_021781575.1 of Pseudomonadota bacterium. GTDB lineage: Bacteria > Pseudomonadota > Alphaproteobacteria > Rhodospirillales > Magnetospirillaceae > DUZF01. The sequence goes on along the minus strand of JAJXWP010000003.1, from coordinate 44,896 downwards.
TCGCCACCAGTTCATAATACACCGAGCGGGTCAGCCGCGCCTCCAGGCCGTTGCGTATGGTCAGGTAGGGTGGCGTGCCGTGGCTGTCCACCGCCAGGCGCAACGGATGCGCCTCGTCCAAGGTTACCACCTCGTCGACGTTTGTGCGAAAGCTGAACACCATCTCGCGCCCGGCCCGGCAAGTGAACATTTCAACCGCCAGAAACGGCACGTCCTCGACATCGATCTGTGCCTCCTCAACGGGCGTAATCAGCCAATACGAGCCGTCGGCGCGGCGCGTCAGCGTCGACGCAAACAGGCACACCATCTCTTTGCGGGGAATCGGCGTACCATGGTAAAACCACATGCCGTCGCGGGCGATCCGCATGTCGATGCGGCCGCAATTCGTTCTTTCGGTTGCGACGGGCGCCGCGGAGGCACCGCCGATGACGAGGTGCCGTTTCATTCCTTCACCGACCGCTCGATATCCATGCGGGGATTCCGGGATAGGCCTTCCGAAGTTTCACGTTGACGGAGTAACACGCGTGAGTTCTGCCCCATTTCATGCCTCGTCTGGTCGGGGGCCGACCGAAGAGCCCACATCGGTCCTCACACCTAAGGTGGTAGAGGATGTTGAAAGGCTCAATACCCGTCTGGCGGAAGCTCGCGATGTCATCGGTCGAGTGATCTTCGGTCAGACGAGGGTCATAGAGGAAACCATTATCACGCTGCTGGCGGGTGGTCACGCGTTGTTGATCGGGGTGCCGGGGCTGGCCAAGACCCGGTTGGTGCAGACCTTGGGCGTGGTGTTCGGGCTCGACGCCAAGCGCGTGCAATTCACGCCCGATCTGATGCCGGCCGACATTCTCGGTTCCGAAGTGCTGGAAGAAAGCGAAACCGGGATTCGCTCGTTCCGTTTCATCGAGGGCCCGGTATTTTGCCAACTGCTGATGGCCGACGAAATCAACCGCGCCAGCCCGCGCACCCAGTCGGCGCTGCTGCAGGCGATGCAGGAGCGCCGAGTGAGCATCGCCGGGCAATACCACGACCTGCCGCAACCCTTTCATGTACTGGCCACGCAGAATCCCCTCGAGCAGGAGGGGACCTATCCCCTGCCGGAAGCGCAATTGGATCGCTTTCTGATGCAGATCGACGTGGGTTATCCCGAACTCGAAGCCGAGCGACGGATGTTGCTGGCGACCACCGGGGTCGATGAGGACAAGCCGGTGGCGGTATTCGATGCCGATGAATTGATGAAGGCCCAGCATCTGGTCCGACGCGTGCCGGTGGGGGAGAGTGTGGTCAGCGCCATTCTTGCCCTGGTGCGCTCGGGGCGACCCCAGGATACCGGGCTCGATATCGTGCGCCGGCATGTGGCCTGGGGGCCCGGCCCCCGCGCCGCTCAGGCCTTGATGTTGGCGGTGCGGGCCCGCGCTCTGATGGATGGGCGCCTGGCGCCGTCCGTCGATGACGTGCTGGCGCTGGCCGCCCCGGTGCTGCAGCACCGCATGGCGCTGGGCTTCGCCGCGCGGGCCGACGGCATTTCCATCACCGATGTCATCGGACAGCTTGCCGCAACGGTCGCTTGATGAAGGAAGTCTCGCCGGGTCTGCAGCATCGCGCTGAAGCGCTGGCGGCTCCCCTGCCGCCATTGCTGGTCAAGGCGGAACAGGTTGCCGCCACCGTGGCGCAGGGGATTCACGGCCGGCGCCGTACCGGGCCAGGTGACAGCTTCTGGCAGTTCCGCCGCTACCAGGCGGGGGACCCGGCGACGGCCATCGACTGGCGGCAATCGGCCAAGTCCGATCCGCTTTACGTCCGCGAGACCGAGTGGGCGGCCGCCCAGTCGGTATGGTTCTGGGTCGACCCATCGCCCTCCATGCGCTGGCGGTCCCAGGTCGGGTTGGTGGAAAAAATCGATCGGGCGAACCTCCTGGCCCTGGCCCTGGCGTCGCTGCTGTTGCGCGGCGGCGAACGGGTCGGCCTGATCGGCGACGCCGTGCCGCCGACCTCGGGTCGCGCGGCGCTGGCGCGTCTGGCGGCGACCCTGATATCCGCCGCGGGCGATGGCCGGCTGCCGACGCAACCGCTGTCCCGGCACAGCCATCTGGTGCTGTTTTCCGACTTTCTGATGCCGCTTGCCGAGTTGGCTGCGGCGGTGCGGCGCTGGGCCCAGGCCGACATCCGCGGCCATCTGGTCCAAGTGCTCGATCCCGCCGAAGAAAGCCTGCCCTATGACGGCCGGCTGCGCGTCTGCGGCCTGGAGGGGGAGGGCGAGTTGCTGTTGCCGCGCACCGAGGCGGTGCGTGACGCTTATGTCGAGAGGCTGGTCGAGCATCGCGCCGGTCTGGCGGCCACCGCCCGGGCCTTCGGCTGGACCTTCTCCCTGCACCACACGGACCGGGCGCCGAATGCCACCTTGCTCGCCCTGCATTCGGCCCTGGACGGTCATTGAACAATGTGGACGCTGGGTTCCCTTTCGTTCACCGCCCCCTGGGCGTTGCTTGCGGCAGTCCTCCTCCCCATGCTTTGGTGGCTGCTACGGGTGATGCCTCCGGCCCCGCGGCGGTTGAGTTTTCCCGCAATCCGCCTGCTCTTCGGCCTGGAATCGCCGCAGCGGACGGCGGCACGAACGCCGATGTGGCTGGTGCTGTTGCGGCTCGTGCTGGCGGCGCTGGTGATCGCCGCCGTCGCCCATCCGCTGATCAACGCCGCACCGGCGGTAGGGTCCGGGCCAATGCTGATCGCCGTCGACGACGGCTGGGCGGCTGCAAAGCAGTGGGGGCAGCGACGCGCGCTGATGGAATCGCTGCTCGACCAGGCCGAGCGTGGCGGTCGGCCGGTGGTCTTGTTGCCTACGGCGCCACCGGTCGACGGTGGGAAAGTGGCAGCATCCAAACTGTTACCCGCTGGCGAGGCCAAGGCCGTCGCCCAGGCCTTTGAACCGCATCCCTGGCTGGTCGACCGTGGCGCCGCGATCCGGGCGCTCGATGCGGTGGCGGCGGTGCGGCCGATGCGGGTCATCTGGCTGTCGGACGGCCTGGACGACCCGGACGCGGCCGCATTCTTGGCTCGACTGCATCGTTTTGGCCCGGTCGAACTGGCCCGCCCGAATGCCTTCGCCATGGCGAAACTGCTGCTGCCGCCGCGCGCCGGGGCCGCCGATCTGATGGTCAGGGTGCGCCGGGCGGCGGCCACGGCAGGCGAAGAGGTCACCGTCCGCGCCGCCGATTCGGCCGGCCGCACTTTGGGCCGCCAGACTGCAACGCTGCCGGCCGGCCAGACCGACGCGGAACTCGGCTTCACCATGCCCACCGAATTGCGCAACCGGGTGGCCCGCTTCGAGATCGAGGGCGAGGGCACGGCCGGTGCCGTGGCCCTGCTCGATGATCGCTGGAAGCGCCACCCCGTGGGCTTGGTCGACGAAGCCGGCGGCAGCGGGGCTTCGCCGCTGCTTGACGATCTTTTCTATTGCGAGCGGGCACTCTCTCCCGTGGCCGAGGTGCGCCGGGGGCGCGCCGTCGACCTCTTGAAGCGTGAACTGTCACTGATCATCGTGCCCGACCAGGGAAGCCTGCCCGAAGACGAAAAGGCGGCATTGAAGACGTGGGTGACCCAAGGCGGCGTTCTGCTTCGTCTGGCCGGTCCCAAGCTGGCCCGCAACCCCGACGACCTGCTGCCGGTGCGGCTGCGGGGCGGGGGGCGGACGCTTGGCGGCGCGATGAGTTGGACACAGCCCATGGGTCTGTCGGCCATGCCGGACAACGGCCCCTTTGCCGGACTGGCGGTGCCTCCGGATCTGCGCGTCAAGGCGCAGGTGCTGGCCGAACCCAGCATGGATCTCAACGACAAGACCTGGGCCCGGCTCGAGGACGGTACGCCCCTGGTGACCGGCGCCCGACTGGGCAAGGGATGGCTGGTGCTGTTTCACACGACGGTTTGGCCGAATTGGAGCAATCTCGGGCTATCCGGCCTATTCCCCGAGATGTTGCAACGGCTCCTGGGTCTGTCGCGGGGCCTGGGAGGCGAGCCGGCCAATCGGTCGCTGCCACCGGCCGATCTCCTCGACGGGTTCGGCCGCCTGACGGCTCCGTCGCCGGCCGCCGAGCCGATAGCGGCGCGGCTCGCCGCGGTTCCGGGGCCTCGCCATCCGCCCGGGTACTACGGCGACGAGAGCGGCCGGCTCGCCCTCAACCTGGCGCCGGCCATCGCCCGTCTGGCGCCGCTGCCACCGCCCGACGGAGTGACGCCGCTGGCTTTCGACGCGCGGCCTCCGGAAGTCGATCTGCGGCCGCCGCTGCTGATGGCGGCCCTGGCGCTGCTGTTGCTCGACATGCTGGCGGTGCTGCTTCTGCGCGGCGCCGGCAGGGGCCGCGGGGCCGCGGCGGCCGTGGCGCTCGCGGTGCTGTTGGGCGGGTGGCCGCGGCACTCGTCCGCGGCCGAGGATATGGCGCTCCAGGCGGCACTGCAGACCCGACTGGCTTATGTGCTGACGGGTGATCCGCAGGTCGACGATATCAGCCGCGCCGGGCTGGCTGGTCTGTCGCGGGTGGTGGAGCGACGGACCACGGCATCGTTGGGGGACCCCATCGGTGTGGACGTCGAACGTGATCCGCTGATGGTCTTTCCCTTGCTCTATTGGCCGGTCACCGGGCGCCAGGGGCCTTTGGCGGCTGCGGCGCGCGACAAGGTGAACGACTTCATGCGCCACGGCGGGATGATCTTGTTCGATACCCAGGACCGCGGAGAGGACGGGCCGGACAAATTGCGCCAGTTGACCGATGGCCTCGACATCCCGCCGTTGACCGCGGTGACCGAAAAGCACGTGCTGACTCACTCCTTCTATCTGCTGCGCGAGCTTCCCGGGCGCTATGAAGGCTCTCCGGTCTACGTGCGCGACGGCGGCGACCCGGCCAATGACAATGTGTCTCCGGTGGTGATCGGGGCCAATGACTGGGCGGCGGCCTGGGCCGTCGACCGCCAAGGTGATCCGATGTTCGCTGTGGTGCCGGGCGGTGAGCAGCAGAGGGAAATGGCCTATCGCTTCGGGATCAATCTGGTGATGTATGCGCTGACCGGCAGTTACAAATCCGACCAGGTGCATTTGCCGGCCATCCTGGAACGGCTGAAGCGATGAGTATGCATGTCGATTTTTCCCCACTGCTGCCGCTATGGGCGCTGGCTCTGGCCGGTGCTATCGGGCTGCTTCTGGTGTCGTGGGGATGGTGGGGCCGCGCTCGCCTGTGGCTGCGGCTGGTGCCGTTGGCTGCTCTGCTCCTGGCATTGGCCAATCCGCGCCTGGCCGAGGAGGAGGCGACACCGCTCAATGACGTCGCCGTGGTGGTGGTGGACGAGAGCCCCAGCATGGGGGTGGGAGACCGTCATCAGCAAAGCGAGCAGGCTTTGGCTGGTGTCCTGGAACGGCTGCGCAAACTGCCGAACCTCGACGTCCGGGTGGAACGGTACCGTTCGACGCCGGGCCGCGACGAGGGGACGAAGTTGTTCTCGGCGCTCGACCATGCCTTGGCCGACGTTCCCCGCCAGCGCCTTGCCGGGGTGGTGATGATTACCGACGGCCAGGTGCATGACGTTCCCGACCGGCCCGAACTCGGGGCGCCGCTGCACGTCCTGCTGGCCGGCCACAAGGACGAGCGCGACCGCCGCCTGGTGATCGAGCAATCGCCGAGCTTTGGTATCGTCGGGGGCAGCACCGCCTTGTCCTTCCGCGTCGAGGACCCCGGCCATAGCGGCAGCGCCGAAGTGACCATTCGCCGCGACGGGGGGGCGCCCAGCACGGTCAATGTGCCGCTCAACCACTCGACCCGAATCGACCTGCCGATCGAGCATGCCGGTCCCAATATCCTCGAACTGCAGGCCGCCGCCGCTTCCCATGAGCTGACCTTGGTCAACAATCGCGCCGCGGTCGCCGTCAACGGGGTGCGCGATCGCCTGCGCGTACTGTTGATCTCGGGCGAGCCTCATGCCGGCGAGCGAACCTGGCGCAATCTGCTGAAATCCGACCCGTCTGTCGACCTCGTCCATTTCACCATCCTGCGTCCGCCGGAGAAGGACGATCGCACGCCGTTGAAGGAATTGGCGCTGATTTCCTTTCCGGTCAGGGAATTGTTCGAAGAAAGGCTGCACGATTTTGATCTGATCATCCTCGACCGCTACCGCCGCCGCAGCGTGCTACCGGCCATGTACTACCGGAATATCGTCGATTACGTGAAAGGTGGCGGCGCGCTGCTGATGGCGGTCGGGCCGGAATTCACATGGCCGGACTCCCTCTATTCCACCGCCCTGGCCTCGATCCTGCCGGCGGCGCCGACCGGCCAGTTGCTGGAGGAACCGTTCACTCCGCGCATTACCGAGGCGGGGCGTCGCCATCCGGTGACCGCCGGCCTGCCGGGTGGCGACAGCGATCCGCCCCACTGGGGGCGTTGGGTGCGCCTCATCGGCAGCCAGGCCACGCCCGGTTCCATACCGGTAATGGACGGCCCCGACGGCATGCCGCTGCTGGTGTTGAACCGGGTCGGCGACGGTCGGGTTGCCGAATTGATGAGCGACACCATCTGGCTGTGGTCACGCGGTTGGGAAGGGGGCGGGCCGCAAGGCGAATTGCTGCGCCGATTGGCCCATTGGCTGATGAAGGAACCGGAGTTGGAGGAAAGCCAGTTGACCGCAGAAATCCGCGGCGACCGTCTGCAAATCCAGCGCCGGAGCCTGGCCAAGGGAGATGTGGAGGTCACCGTCACCGCACCTGACGGCAGCGAGCGCAAACTGGTCCTGGCCGACCAGGGCGACGGCCGGGAGATCGGGCGGATGGCGGTCGATCAGCCGGGCCTGTGGCGGGTCGGCGACGGCCAGCGCATCGCCCTGGCGGCGTCGGGAAGTCTCAATCCCATCGAGATGGCGGAACTGCGCGCGACCCCGGCCAAGCTGAAGCCGGTGGTCAAGGCGACGGGCGGCGGTTGGCGCTGGATCGTCGACGGTCTGCCGGAGATGCGGCGTGTCTCGGTTTCGGGGGCCACGGCGGGATCCGGCTGGTTCGGCTTCCGGACCAATAACGACCGCCTGGTTACCGCTGTGCGCGACATCCCGCTTCTTCCTTCCTGGTCGCTGATGTTGTTCGCTTTTGGTGGCCTGGTACTGGCGTGGTGGCGGGAAGGCAAGTGACGGACGCCCGCTCCATTGCGGCCGGTGAGGGCTTTCCCGGCGGAGGACGTTGGTTGGGCAGCCCGGTCTTAGGTTTCCTCCGTCCCAGCAAAGAAACGCAGCTCATAGTCGATGTTGCGTCGCAATGCGCTGATTTAACTGGAAGGTGCTATTCTGTGCGGGGATATGACAACTATGCCTGGATTGATTTCTTGCATAGTCTTATAAGCGAGTGACGTTGCAGTGATGCCTGCCGTTGAGGCCGATATATAAAGCCTAGACCTGCGGCCAGTGAGGCCGACGGTCGGTAACACCCGAAGCATCGGCATCACCGCACGAAGGGGATGTGTTCGGGACCTCCGGTTCCGTCGATCAGCCGGCGGACCGCTATCGGGTGGGGAGATCTGCCGATGGTCAGGTTGATCGTGAGTTATTCTAAGTTTTTCTTCCGAGGGATTGGACTGAAGACGCTGTTGTCCTGCATACCGCCCAGCGCGGTGGCGTGGATATTCTTCATCCTTTACCTCAACGTCATCGGGACAACCCATCCGGAACAGTTCTGGACAGTGTTGGTTCTAGGGCTGGCCGGCATCGCCATCGGCAGCGTGATCGTGATCTGGCTGATCCTGACCATCGTCCCACCGCTCAACCACATCACCGAAGCGACCCACCTGCTGGAACAGGGTAACACCTCGTTCGAAGTGCCTTATCGGGCGCGCCACGACGAAATTGGCGATCTGGCAAAGGCCCTGCAGGTATTCAAGCAGACAAGCATCGACAAGCTGCAATTGGAACGTGACCAACAGGCGGCGAAGCAGCGCGCCGAGGACGAACGCCGCGCTGCCCTCAAACGGATGGCTGACGACCTTGAGAGCCATGTCGGCACGGTTGTCGAGGCAGTGACCCTGGCCGCCGGGAAGATGCACGAATCGTCGAAGCGGATGGAGAATTCGGCCGGCACCACCTCGTCGCAGGCGACGACGGTGGCGGGCGCCGCCGAGCGGGCGTCGGAGAATGTGCAGACCGTGGCCTCGGCGACTGAACAGCTTGCCGCGTCGATCAATGAAATTGCCGGCCAGATCGAACGGTCGCAAACCGTGGTGTCGCGGGCCGATGGCGAGGTCAAGCGCACCGCCGAGTTGATCAGGAGGCTGTCAGACAACGTCACCGCCATCGGTGAAGTGGTGCAATTGATCAACGATATCGCCAGCCAGACCAACCTCCTGGCCTTGAACGCGACGATCGAGGCGGCCCGTGCCGGCGAAGCCGGCAAGGGTTTCGCCGTGGTCGCCGGAGAGGTCAAGGGGCTGGCCAATCAGACCGCCAAGGCCACCGACGACATTACGGCGAAGATCACCGCCGTGCAGAGCGGAACCGAGGACGCGGTGAAAGCCATCGCTTCCATTTCCGAGGTGGTCGCCGATATGAGCACCATCAGCGCCTCGGTGGCTTCGGCCGTGGAAGAGCAGACGGCGGCCACCGGCGAAATCGTGCGCAGCGTCGATCTGGCGGCGAACGGGACGCAACTCGTCACCCGCAACATCGGGATGGTCGAAACGGCAGCGCAGGAGACCGGTCAGGCGGCTCACCAGATCAACCAGGCGGCTTCCGACCTGTCGCGCCAGGCCGACGTGCTGAAGGCCGAGGTCAGCCGTTTCCTCGTGCAGGTGCGGTCCGACAAGAGCGAACGGGGGCCGGTCGCATAGGTGAACGCGGTCTTCTTCGGCATCGTTGCCGCCGCTTTCGCGGTTGCCGGCTGGCGGCAACTGATGGTGCCGGCGGGACTCGCCGTTCTTCCCATGGAATCTTTGGGGAACGCCGCGGTGAAGGCGGCCGAAGCAGCCGTGACGATGGGCCTCGGCTTGGTCGGCAGCATGGCGCTGTTCCTCGGCCTGATGAAGGTGGCCGAGGCGGCAGGCCTGATGACCATCTTGGCCAGGCTGCTCCGTCCGTTGCTGCACCGGCTGTTTCCCCAGGTGCCGCCCGAGCATCCGGCCATGGGCGCCATGGTGATGAACGTCGCCGCCAACGTGCTGGGACTGTCAAATGCCGCCACGCCGTTCGGCGTTCGCGCCATGCAGGAGTTGGATCGCCTCAATCCGCAGCGTGGCACGGCGTCGGATGCCATGGTGCTGTTCCTGGCGCTCAATACCGCCAACGTCACCTTGTTGCCGACCCATGTGATGGCCCTGCGCACCGCCATCGGCTCCCACAACGCCGCGGCGATCATTCCCACCACCCTGTTCGCCACCCTCTGGGCCACCGGTTTGGCCATCCTCTTCGCCAAATGGGGGGCGCGCTGGTTTCCCGTCCACACATCTTCCCCTCCTCCTGTCGGAGACGGTCTGGGTGAGCGGGGGGGCGCTGCCGGTTGCCACCTCGGCGAGGAGACTCCCTATCCCCGTTGGGCGACGATGCTGGCGCTGGCCATGGTCGTGGCGATCATTCCGGTTACCGTGGCTTGGGGGCGGAGCCTGTCGCCTTGGATCGTCCCGGCGTTGATCGTCGGTGTCCTGGGGTTCGGCCTGCTGCGCCGAGTGCCGATCTACGAAGCCTTCGTCGAGGGGGGCAAGGAAGGTCTGGCCATCAGCTTGCGCATCATCCCCTATCTGGTGGCCATCCTGATGGCGGTCGGCATGTTTCGAGACAGTGGGGCGATGGACCTGCTGGTCGCTCCGCTGGGTCGGTTGACCGGCGCCTTCGGAGTGCCGCCGGAAGCGCTGACCATGGCGGTGCTGCGCTCGTTGTCCGGGTCGGCATCCTTCGGCTATTTGGCCTCGCTGCTGCACGATCCGGCCATCGGGCCCGACGGCTATGTCGGCATCCTGACCAGCACCATCTATGGCTCCAGCGAGACGACCTTCTATGTGCTGGCGGTATATTTCGGCGCCGTCGGCGTGCGCCGTATCCGCCACGCCCTGATCGCCGGTCTGCTGGCCGACCTGGGCGGTCTGGTGTTTTCGGTGGTGATCTGCAGCTGGCTCTATCGATAAAGAGCGGGAATTTCAGCGTGAAGGAAGTCGGCGTAACGAGGCACGGAGTGTTCACTCGCCCGTCGCGTTCGTCGTTTTCCTTCGCGCTCTCGTGGCAAAACGGTTTCGTTACGCGCGGACGATCTCGCCATTGCGTGAACATTCCGGCGAGGCCAGATCGACGAAGGCATCGGTGACTGCCTCCGGCGGCGGGTGCTGCAACGGGTCTTCCCCGGGGAAGGCCTCCGTCCTGAGACGCGTCCGCACGACGCCGGGGTCCACCAGATTGACCCGTAGATTGGTGGTTCGACCCACTTCCGCCGCCCAGGTTCGCGCCAGGGTCTCCAGCGCCGCCTTGCTGGCGGCATAGGCGCCCCAATAGGGGTAGATCCCCTGGGTGACGGCGGAAGTGACGAAGAGCGCGCGCCCGGCGTCCGACTGGCGTAGAAGGGCGTCAAAGCTGCGGATCAGCCGCCAGTTGGCGGTGACATTGACCGCCATGACCTCGGCCCAGTCACGCAGGGAAAAATGGCCGACCGGGCTCAACCCGCCGAGTATGGCGGCATTGCCCACCAGGATGTCGAGCCGGCGGAAGCGTTCGTAGAGAGCCAGTCCCATCTGGTCGATCTTGTCGGGCTCGCGCAGGTCGAGCGGCACCAGCGTCGCGCTGCCGCCGGCGGCCCGGATCTCGTCGTCCACTTCCTCGAGCGCGCCTTGTGTGCGGGCCAGCAGGATGACCTGTGCACCCTCGGCGGCGAAGCGCTTGGCCACGGCCGCGCCGATACCGCGTGAAGCGCCGGTCACGAGGGCGACGCGGCCCTCCAGTCGTTTCGTCGTCATCTGTTCAGTGGCCTTCGGTCATCAGCGACAACATGTCGGTTAGCTTGCCGGCTTCCTGATCGGTCAGCAATATCGGGTAGTCGCCGGTGAAACAGGCGTCGCAGAATTGCGGTTGCTTGGCATTGCGCCCGGTTTCACCGACCGCCCGGTACAGGCCGTCCAGCGAAATGAAGGCCAAGGAATCAACGCCGATCAGCTTGGCCATGGCGGCGACGTCATGGCGGTAGGCCAGCAGCTTTTCCCGCTCCGGTGTGTCGATGCCGTAGAAGCAGGAATGGGTGGTCGGCGGGCTGGAAATGCGCATATGGACTTCGGTGGCGCCGGCCTGGCGGACCATCTCGACAATCTTGGTCGACGTGGTGCCACGGACGATGGAATCATCGACCAGCACCACCCGCTTGCCATTGATGTGGGCCCGATTGGCGTTGTGCTTCAGCTTGACGCCCAGATGGCGGATCGTGTCGGTCGGCTCGATGAAGGTGCGGCCCACATAATGGTTGCGGATGATCCCCAACTCGAAGGGGATGCCGGCCTGCGCGGCATATCCCAACGCCGCCGGTACGCCGGAGTCCGGCACCGGAATGATGACATCCGCTTCGACACCGCTTTCGCGAGCCAGTTCCCGGCCGATCTGCTTCCGCACCTCGTAGACGCTGGTCCCCTCCATCACGCTGTCGGGGCGGGCGAAATAGATGTACTCGAAGATGCAGAAGCGGCGGGCCTGCTTGGCAAATGGCTTGATGCTCCGAAGGCCGCTTTCGTCGAGGATGACCAGTTCGCCCGGCTCGACGTCGCGCACGAAGTCGGCGCCGACGATGTCCAGCGCGCAGGTTTCCGAAGCGATGATCCAGGCCCCCTCATTGGGCAGCCGGCCCAGCACCAGCGGGCGGATGCCCAGTGGGTCACGTACGCCGATGACCGCGTTGTGGGTCAGCGCCACCAGCGAGTAGGCGCCCTCGACCTGGCGCAAGGCGTCGATCATCCGCTCTTCCACGGTGGAATAGAGGCTGATGGCGATCAGGTGGACGATGACCTCGGTGTCGGTTGTCGACTGGAACAGGCAGCCGCGCCGGACCAATTGCTTGCGGATGGTCAGGGCGTTGGTCAGGTTGCCGTTGTGGCCGATGGCCAAGCCGCCGAATTCAAAATCGGCGAACAGCGGCTGCACGTTGCGCAGCATGGTGTCGCCGGTGGTCGAGTAGCGGACATGGCCGACGGCCATATGGCCGGGAAGCTGCCTGATTACTGCCTCCGTGCCGAAATTATCCGCCACATGCCCGAGTCCGCGGTGGCTGTGAAAATGCTCGCCGTCGAAGGTGACAATGCCCGCCGCCTCCTGACCGCGATGTTGCAATGCATGGAGACCCAAGGCCGTGTGCGAGGCGGCGCCGGCATGGCCGTAAATGCCGAATACCCCGCACTCTTCGTGCAGATGATCGTCGTCGAAGGGATTGGTGGTGAACATAGGGGGCGCCAACTCCTGAACTCAACGGGCCTATTTGCCGGTGGTTTCGATCAGCCGCTCGAGGCCATGGCTGTCATAGGCCGGCGGCTTGTCGTTGTGCGGCTGGTCGGGCGACTTCGGCGCCGGGGCCGACAGCCGCTCGTACATCTCTTTCGTCTGCTCGGCCTGATGCACGGCGTCGGCCGCCGCCTTGGCCTTCTCGTCGATGCCCGAAACGCTGGCGGGGATCAGCGACTGGATCATCTCCGCGCCGGCAGCCATCAGCGGGCGCGTCTTGGCCGTGGCGAGGATCTCGGGTTCGTCGGGGGCCATCAGCTTGCTGACCACCATGAAGCATAGGGAGGCCAGTACCAGACCGCGCAGAAGGCCGAAAGCGAACCCCAACGACCGGTCGACCGAACTGACCGAACTTCTCTGCACCCGCCGCGATATGGCGTGGGTGACCAGCGAGGATGCCAGCAGGACCACCAGGAACACACCCGTGCCGCCGGCGACGTCGGCGATGGTCGGGCTCGAAATGTAGCGATGAACGAAGGGGCGGACCAGCGGCAGGCTCCACAGGGCGGCGATAGCGGCGGCGACCCAGCCGGTGACCGCCAGCACCTCGTAGACGAACCCCCGCATCAGAGCGAACACGCCCGAGGCCAGCAGCACCACGACGACGGCAATGTCGACAGCGTTCACGAAAGCTTATCCTCGTGTTAAGTCGGTCTTGCCGCTCCGGCGGAACAACGAGACCAGATCCTGTACATGGCCGATCCGGCGTATGCCGATCGGACTTTCCGGCGCCGCCTTTCCCTGCCGGCGTATCGCCGGCACCAGGGCCTGGGCGAAGCCCAGCTTTGCCGCTTCCTTCAGCCGCCCATCGGTCTGGCTGACCGCCCGGATTTCGCCGGACAATCCGATTTCTCCGAACACCACCATGTCGGCATCCACCGGGACGTCGCCGGCTGAGGACAGCAGGGCGGCGGCCACAGCCAAGTCGGCGGCCGGTTCACCAACTCGCAGTCCGCCAGCGACGTTCAAATAAACGTCATTTCCCGCCAACGCAAGTCCGCAACGGGCATCAAGGACCGCCATGACCATGGCGAGCCGACCGGAGTCCCATCCGATGACCGCCCGGCGCGGCGTCGCAAGGGCGCTGGGGGCCACCAGTGCCTGGATTTCCACGAGCATCGGTCGGGTTCCTTCGATGCCGGCGAACACGCAGGAGCCGCTGACATTGCCTCGCCGCTCGGCGAGGAAGAGGGCCGAGGGGTTGGCCACGCCGGAAAGGCCGCCGTCGGTCATCTCGAAGACGCCGATTTCGTCGGTGGCGCCGAATCGATTCTTCACCGCGCGCAAGATGCGGAACTGATGCCCCCGTTCCCCTTCGAAATAGAGGACGGTATCGACCATGTGCTCGAGGACGCGCGGTCCGGCGATCTGTCCTTCCTTGGTGACATGCCCGACCAGGAACAGGGCGAAGCCGCGGCGTTTGGCCAGACGGATCAGTTCGCTGGCGCAGGCCCGCACCTGGGCCACCGTGCCGGGCGCCGAGTCGAGGGCGTCCAGGTACATGGTCTGGATGGAATCGATGACGACGACGGCCGGTGGTTTGGCCTGGTCGAGACTGGCGACGATGTCGCGCAAGGCCGTCGCCGAAGCCAGTTGCACCGGGGCCGACACCAACCCCAGGCGACGCGCCCTGAGGCGCACCTGGTCGACGGCCTCTTCCCCCGAGATATAGACGCAGGCGGCTTGGCCGGACAATGCCGCCACCGCCTGCAGCAGCAATGTCGACTTGCCGATGCCGGGATCGCCGCCGACCAGCAGGGCCGAACCCGGCACCAGTCCGCCGCCGCAAACCCGGTCCAACTCGGCGATGCCGGTGAGCAGCCGCGGAGGTGGTTCGGAGCCACCGTCCAGGCCGACGAAATCGATCCTCCTGCCGCCCTTGCCGCCGCCCAAGCCCTTTGGCACCGACTCGGCCGACGCCTCTTCGACAATGGCGTTCCACGCGCCGCAGGCCTCGCACTTGCCGGCCCAGCGGGGATAGGCGGCGCCGCATTCCTGGCAGACGTAGCGGGACGAACTCTTAGCCAAATCCTACATCCAGATTCATGGCCCTCGAGGGCGCGAAGACATGAAGAAAACTGTAGACGCACAAAATTTCCCCGGCTTTGCCGGCATTGACGATTATCTTCCCACAGCTTTCCGTCTTCGCACCTTCGTCGAAAAAAAAGGCTAGTGGTGAGAATTTGACGGATGGTACCCACACCATCCGTCAAATTCTCGCCACAATTCAATAAGTTGGTGGGCCGCCTGATCCAGGCGCTTGGGAACCAAGCGTCTGGGGCGGGCCACTAGCGTCTAATCTCCATCTGGATCGGTCCCTCCGCCCGGCCGTGGATGAACTGATCGACGTACGCGTTGTCCGCCCTGTCCACCTCTGCCGTCGGGCCCACCCAGATGAGCTTGCCGCGGTAGAGCATGGCCATGCGGTCGCTGATCTTGCGGGCGGAATGCATGTCGTGGGTGATGGAGACGGCCGTGGCGCCCAATTCCTTCACACATTTGACGATCAGGTTGTTGATCACGTCGGCCATGATGGGGTCGAGCCCCGTCGTCGGTTCATCAAAGAAGATGATCTCCGGTTCGGTGGCGATGGCGCGGGCCAGCGCGACACGTTTCTGCATGCCACCCGACAACTCGGCCGGCCACAGGTCTCCGACGTCAGGGCCGAGGCCCACCTGCGACAACTTTTCCATGGCCTTGTCGCGCGCCATTCTACGATCCATACGCCGCCCCTGGATCAGGCCGAAGGCCACGTTCTCCCACACCTGTAACGAGTCGAACAGAGCGCTGCCCTGGAACAGCATGCCGAACTTTTCCAGCATGCGCTCGCGGTCGCGAGCCCGCATGCCCACCACCTCTTCACCGTCGACCTTGATGCTGCCGCGCTCGGGGCGCATGAGCCCCAGGATACATTTGAGGGTCACCGATTTGCCGGTGCCCGAGCCGCCGATGATGACGAAGGACTCGGCCGGGGCGATATCCGCCGTGATACCGTCGAGTACGGTCTTCGGGCCGAAGCTCTTGTGGACATCGATCAACTGGATTTTCGGTGTGGTCATTTGTTGAAGAAAAGGGCGGTGAGAATGTAATTGGATGTGAGGATCAGGATCGAGGCGGAAACCACCGCGTTGGTTGTCGCCTGGCCCACGCCTTGCGCCCCGCCGCGCGAATTGTAGCCGTTGTAGCAGCCCAGCAGCGAGATGATGAAGCCGAAGACGCTCGCCTTGATCAGGCCGGAAATGACGTCGATGGGCTTCAGATATTCCCAGCTCGAGTGAATATAGGTGGCCGGATTATAGCCGAGTTGGTAGGTCCCCACCAGGAAGCCGCCGAACACCCCGATGATGTCGGCCACCAGGACCAGGCAGGGCAGCATCAGCAAGCCCGCGATGATGCGCGGCGCCACCAGATATTTGTAGGGGTTGGTCGACAGGGTCTCCAGCGCATCGACCTGCTCGGTGACACGCATGGTGCCGATTTCCGCGGCCATGGCGGCGCCGATCCGGCCCGCCACCATCAATCCGGCCAGAACCGGCCCCAGTTCGCGGGTCATCGAGATGACGACCACCGTCGCCACGGCCCCCTCGGCGGAGAACCGGGCGAAGCCGGTGTGGCTCTGCAGGGCCAATACCATGCCGGTGAAGATCGCGGTGAGGCCGACCACAGGCAGTGAAAAGTAGCCGATCTCCAGCATCTGACGGGCAATCAACCGCAGATAAATGGGCGGCCGGAGGCAGTGCGATACGGCAACTCCGGTAAACACGGTCAGCCGGCCGGTGTATTGCAGGAAGCCCAGGAAGACCCGCCCGATGGCGGCCAGCACATTCATTCTTCAGGTCCTGCTCAGATATTTGCGGTAGTAGCGGGCGCCGAGGGCGGTCAGCACTTCGTAACCGATTGTGCGGGCATCGTGGGCCAAATCATCGACCGACTGATGCGGACCGATCAGGTCGATGAATCTGCCGGGCTGAACATCCGCGGCAGGGACACCGGTGACGTCGAAGACGACCAGGTCCATGGATACCCGACCGACGAGCGGCACGCGCCTCTCCCCAACATGACCGCAGCCGCGATTGCTCAACATGCGGAAAATTCCATCGGCATAGCCGGCCCCTACGGTCGCCAGCCTCGCCTTGGCGACGACGCGGTGGGTGGCACCATAACCAACGGTTTTTCCTTCGTCAACTTCGCGTAGCTGGATGATTCTGCCTTGCAGACGAACCACTTGCGCCATCGGGTTGGGCAGGGCGGGAACCGGCCGCAGGCCATAAAGCGCGGCGCCGGGCCGCACCCAGTCGGCATGCCAATCGGGCCCGAGGAAGATTCCCGACGAAGCGGCGACGCTGCCTTCGACGCCCGGAAACAGCGCCCTTGCCGCAGTGAACGCCGCCAATTGGCCGGCATTCAGCGGATCGTCGGGTTCGTCGGCGCAGGCCAGGTGGCTCATCACCAGCATCGGTGCGATGGCCGCCATGGTCTGTCGGTCCTCGGCCACGGTCCGCGCCTCTGCGTGGTGCAGGCCCAGGCGAGACATGGCGGTATCAACATGCAGGACGGACGGCAGCGGCTGTTCACGGAGGCGGGCGAAGCGGGCCCAGTCCGCGACCTGTTGGGGCGTGTTGAGGACCGGCAGCAGGCGGTGAGCCAGGAAGTCGCCCTCCGTGCCGGCGAACGGCCCGCACAGCACGATCACTTCGACGGCCGGCAAAAGCGCCCGCAATGCCAGCCCCTCATCGATGGTGGCGACGAAAAAGCGGCGGCAACCGGCGGCGGCCAGAGCGGGGGCGGCCGCGGCCATGCCCAGCCCGTAGGCATCGGCCTTGACCACGGCGGCGCAGCGGCTGCCCGGCTTCAGGCGGCCCGTGATCAGGCGCCAGTTCGCCACGATGGCGTCGAGATCGACAGTCAATACGCCGCCCGCGCGGAGGAGGCGCGAATCCAGGTTCTTGCCGGCAACGCCGGCGCGTTGCGGAGCGTCACTCATTGATTCCATACCGTCGCTTCTTCACCACCACATCGTCATCCCGAGCACAAGCGAGGAGGCTCGCTGGTCCGACCGGATCCCTCCTCCGTTGGGTCGTCGGGGCGACATTGGCATCACTTACTCGTTGGGGATTTCGGTGCCGTGCCAGTTGTCGAGGTCGGCGAACCGGGTATATTGACCGTCGAAATACAACCGCACGGTGCCAACAGGGCCGTGTCGCTGCTTGGCGATGATCGATTCCGCCGTGTTGGTAACCGCGGCCAGGCGCTTGTGCCAATCGTCGTAGCGCGAATTGAACTTGTCCTCGGCTTCTTCGGGGCGGCGCCCCGGCTCCGCTCGTTCCAGATAATACTGTTCGCGGAACACGAACATAACCACGTCGGCATCCTGCTCGATCGATCCCGATTCGCGGAGATCGGCCAATTGCGGCCGCTTGTCCTCGCGCTGTTCGACCGAGCGTGACAGCTGCGACAAGGCGAGGACAGGGACGTTCAGTTCCTTTGCCAGGGCCTTGAGGCCGCGGGTGATGTCGGAGATTTCCTGGACCCGGTTTTCCGGTCGCTTGCCGGAGGTGCCGGACAGCAGCTGCAGATAGTCGATGACGATCATGCCCAGGCCTTGGGTGCGTGCCAAGCGCCGGGCGCGGGTCCGCACCGCCGAGACGGACAGTGCCGGCGTATCGTCGATATAAAGCGGCAGACCGTAGAGCTCCTGGGATGCCTCCACCAGCCGTGTGAATTCGTCCTGGCTTAGCTCGCCCTGGCGCAGCTTGTGGGAATTGATTTCGCAGCGGTCGGCCAGGATACGGGTGGCCAGCTGGTCTGCCGACATTTCCAGCGAGAAGAAAGCGACGACCGCACCGTCGACAACCTTGCGCTCGCCCGCCGGCCCGGTCTCGACCCGATAGGCCTTGGCGGCGTTGAAAGCCATGTTGGTGGCCAAGGCGGTCTTCCCCATGCTCGGCCGGCCGGCCAGGATGATCAGGTCGGAAGCGTGCAATCCGCCCAGTTTCTGGTCGAGGTCGCGCAGTCCGGTGGTGACGCCGGACAGCTTTCCGTCGCGCTTGCGCGCCGCTTCGGCCAGATTGATGGCGGCCAGCATGCTGGTCTTGAATGGCTGGAAGCCGCCTTCGGTCTGGCCCGCCGTGGCCAGATCGAACAGCTTCTGTTCGGCCGTCTCGATCTGCGCCCCGGCCTCGGCGTCGAGATCCGGCGAAAAGGCGTCGTTGACCATATCTTCGCCGATGGCGATCAATTCGCGGCGCAGATGCAAATCGAAGATCAGCCGGCCGTAGTCGGCGCTGTTGATGATGGCCGCCGCCGCACCGGCCAGGCGGGCGAGATAAGTGTCGCCGCCCAGTTCCTTGAGGCCCGGATCATTGCCGAGATAGGTCTTCAACGTCACCGGATTGGCGATCTGGTTCTTCGTCGACAGAGCCAGGCAGGCTTCGTAAATGCGGCCGTGCACCGGGTCGGCGAAATGCTCAGGACGAAGGAACTCGGCTACCCGTTCAATCGCCCGGTTGTTCATCAGGATGGCGCCGAGCAACGCCTGTTCCGCCTCGTAGTTGTGGGGCGGCGTGCGAGGCGGCACGTCGTCGGCGGAGGACGAGGCGGAGGGTACCGGGGAAAGCATGGGCGGATGTTAGCAGAAGGCCGGAGACGACGGCACTGCGAAACGGCTTCCTGTCCTGTGGATCATGGGAAGAGGCCCTGTTAACTACGGGGATAACTCTGTTCCGCCGTCCACATGTAATTTCGAGTTCGCGGTACCGCGTCGGGTCGGCGAGCCAGTTGCATCTGCCAGACCATGTGACCCTGATAGCGGAACGCCGTCTCGGCTCCGGCCAGGTAGAACTCCCACATCCGGCAGAATTTTTCGCCGTAAAGGGACGCGGCCTCGGCCCGGCGGGCGGCGAAGCGATGGCGCCAATGGCGCAGGGTGTCGGCATAGTGCGGGCGCAGGATCTCGACGTCGGTGACGAACAGCCCGCTGCGCTCTACCGCCGCCAACACCTCCGACAGGGCCGGCGAATAGCCGCCGGGAAAGATATATTTGCGGATCCACGGATTGGTGGTGCCGGGGCCGTGACTCCGGCCGATGGCATGGAGCAGGGCGACGCCATCCTCGGCCAGGAGGCTGCGCAACCGCCGGAAAAACGTCAGGTAATGGGGCGCCCCCACATGCTCGAACATGCCGACCGAAACGATGCGGTCGAATTTTCCGGCTATTTCCCGATAGTCGGTAAGGAGGAAGCGCACCCGTTGCGACAGCTGGGCTTCCTCGGCACGGCGTTGACTGGCCCGCAACTGTTCGGCGGACAAGGTGATACCGGTGACCGTAATGTCCGCCAGGCGGGCAATGGTCAAGGCAAGCCCGCCCCAGCCGCTGCCGATATCCAGGACCGTCTGGCCGTCCTTCAGCCGCAGTTTCGAGGCGATGTGCCGCTTCTTCGCTGCCTGCGCCTCGTCCAGCGACATTTCCGGATCGGCGAAATAGGCGCAGGAGTACTGGCGGTCGGAATCGAGAAACAGTCGGTAGAACGGCTCGGAAAGGTCGTAGTGATGGGCGGCGTTGCGCCGGCTTGTCCCGACCGGGTTCCAGTGGTGGAACCACCGAAGCAGCTTGGCCATGGGCTCGTGGTAGCCGTTCCGCTGGTCTTTTCGGCAGAGGTTCTCGGAGGCGAGGGCGAGAAAATCGTAAATGCCGCCACCCTCGACGGTCATCGTCCCCTCCATGTAGCCCTCGCCGACTGCCATCGATGGGCGTAGAGGCAGCATCCAATGCAAACGTGGATCGTGCAGCCGAATGGTCACCGGAAGGAGTTCTGCCGCCGGCCGGCCATCGAACAGATGCGAACGTCCATGGGCGTCGACCACGGTCAATCGCCCGTAATGGATCAGCTTGCGCAGGAACGGGATGAACAGCGACATGACCCCTCCCATCTGGGAAGGGCGATTGTCATCCGCCATTAGACGATCGGCTGCCCGACCGGCAAAGTAGAGACCAGCCAAGGGTCAGAGGGGGCGAGCGATCCCCTCTGATCCCGTATCTGGCCGGGCAAAGTGACGAACGGAGCGGATCAGGCCTCGACGTCGCCCTCGGGAGCCTCTTCCACCGGCTCTTCGGCTACCGGGGCGGCGGCACGGGCGGCGCGTTCGGCTTCCTCCTGCGAGCGGGCCACATGAACGGACACCGTCACCGCGACTTCGGGATGAAGAGAAACGCGCACGGCGTAGGTGCCGAGGCTCTTGATCGGGTTGTCGAGGGCCACCTGGCGGCGCTCGATGGTGAAGCCGGCATCCTTGACCGCATCGGCGACGTCGCGACCAGACACCGAGCCGTAAAGCATGCCGCCCTCGCCGGCCTGCCGGATGACCAGGATGGACAGGCCATCGAGTTTGGCAGCCACGGCCTGGGCGTCTTCCCGGCGCTTCAGGTTCTGCGCTTCCAGTTGGGCCCGCTGGGACTCGAAGCGGACCTGATTCTCTTTGGTCGCGCGCAAAGCCTTCTTTTGCGGCAACAGGTAATTGCGGGCGAAGCCGGGTTTCACCTTCACGGTGTCGCCCATCTGGCCCAGCTTCTCGATGCGCTCAAGCAGGATGACTTCCATCACTTTTCCTCCTGGCCGCCGCCGGCATCATGCCGGCGCAACCTCGTCCAATGCCTAACCAACCCCAGTCCGGCGACGGCTATCAAGGCCCAGCCGAACATTGCAAAAAACGCCACATAGAACAACGCCAGCAACATGCCCGCATTGGGTCTGCCGCGTATTGCCCGATGCACAACCGCGAGCCCGCCGAACACGTAGGGCCACAGCAGCACCGCCGCCGCATTGCGGCCAAGATAACCGACGTCGCCTCCCGCCGTCAGGCCGACCGCTACGGCGGCGGCCAGCACGGGCAGCAGCCATAGCGGCAGTTCCAATCGGGTGTAGACCGGCGTCGGCCTGAGGGCAAATCCCGCCCTGGCCACCGTCCACTGTCCCACCACCCCATTCAGCACGGCCATCACCAGCCACGCTCCGCCGACCATGGCGGGAAACATTGCCGACCAAAGGGCCGTCGCGCTGTCCTTCACCTCGGCCGACACCATCGGGGCCGCCTCGTCCAGAAAGGCGGCAACCTGCCGGTGTACCATCCCCTGGACACCGCCGTCTCCGGAAGGGAGCACGGCGCTGCCCAGCAGCATCAGCCCGACGGCGACGACGCTCAACCAAGCCAGCAAGGCCCCCGTCGGATACCATTCGCCCGTGCCGTCGGTCGTCTGCCGCCAACGTAGCGCCAGGCGAACCAGGATCAACATCGGCAGCGGTCCGACGACGGCGTACATCATGATGGCCTGCGGCCCCGCCACGGCAACCACCGCCGAGGCGATGATCGAGGCGAGCAGCAAACGCCTCAGCCCGAAGGCCAGCCCGACCATGACGAGGGGCAGCGGTGTGAAATATGTCAGCAGGATGCCCAGCGTACCTCCGGCAAGCACCGAAAGGTAAACGACGCCGCTGGCGATTCCCGCCGCCACTGATAGGCCGATGCCCTTGGACATGGCGTCTCCGAGGACGACGCGACGGCCGACCTGCCCTGGCCGGCCGTTCGATTCGCCGACCTTACTTCACCACGTAGGGCAACAGGCCGAGGAAGCGGGAACGCTTGATAGCCCGGGCCAACTCGCGTTGCTTCTTGGCCGACACCGCCGTGATTCGGCTGGGTACGATCTTGCCGCGTTCGGAAATGAAGCGCTGCAGAAGCTTGACGTCCTTGTAATCGATCTTCGGCGCGCCTTCGCCCGAGAACGGGCAGGTCTTGCGGCGGCGGAAGAACGGACGACGGGGTGCGCCGCCAGCGGGGCGGGGCCCACTCGCTGTGCGAGTTTCGGTTCTCATGCTTCACCTCCCTCGGTTGCGCGGGGCGGGCGGCCATAGCCGCCGTCGCGGCGCGGGCGATCGTCGCCGTCGCGGCGCGGGCGATCGTCGCCGTCGCGGCGCGGGCGTTCGTCCCGCTGGTTCTTGCTTTGCATCACCGCCGACGGCCCTTCCTCGAGTTCGTCGACGCGAATGGTCATGTAGCGCAGCACGTCTTCGTTGATCGACATCTGACGCTCGAACTCCATGACGGCGGCTGCCGGAGCGTCGACGTTGAACAGGACGTAGTGGCCCTTGCGATTCTTCTTGATGCGATAGGCGATATTCCGCAGGCCCCAATACTCGCGCTTGGTGACCTGGCCGCCCTGGGAGGTGATGATGTTGGTGAATTCATCGGCCATGGTCTCCACCTGCGGGGTGGCGATGTCCTGGCGTGCGATGAACACGCATTCGTAAAGTGACATACAAGCACTCCTTTCGGCTTGTCTCTTCCCGCAAACGTCCGGAAAATGGGCGCGCGAGCATAGCCGGCACCACGCCGGCAAGGAGCCAGAAGGCGCGCAATATACACGAACGGCCCTGCCATGCAAGCGGTGCCTGATGCGTGCTTCAGCTGGCGCGCACCCCCGCCAGGAAGCGGTCCACCGTCGCTTTCATTTCGACGGTCTGCCGCGACAGCGAGCGCGCAGAAGACAAGACCTGGTCGGCCGATTGACCGGTTTCGCCGGCGGCCTCCGCCACTCCCGTTATGTTGCTCGAGACCTCGTGGGCACGGGCCGCCACCTCCTGCACATTGCGGGCGATGTCGGAGGTCGCCGCGCCCTGTTGTTCGACCGCCGCGGCAATGGCGCCGGCGATGCGATTGATATCCTCGATGCGTCGCGCGATGCCGCGGATCGCCTCGACCACGTCCTTGGTCGCGGCCTGGACGCCGCCGATCTGGGCGGTGATCTCCTCGGTCGCTTTGGCCGTCTGATTGGCCAGGTGTTTGACCTCGTTGGCCACCACGGCGAAACCTTTGCCCGCCTCACCGGCGCGCGCTGCTTCGATGGTGGCGTTCAACGCCAGCAGATTGGTCTGGCTGGCGATATCGTTGATGAGGTTCACCACTTCGCCGATCTTGGCAGAGTTGTCGGCCAGATCGCGGACCGTGGCATCGGTACGAAGCGCTTCCTCGGCGGCCTCCTTGGCAGTATGTGCCGACTGTTCGACCTGCCGCCCGATCTCCTCGATCGACGAGGCGAGCTCCCCTGCGGCCGCCGCGACCGCCTGCGAACTGGACGTCGCCTGGCCGGCGGCTGCCGCGACCGTCGCCGCCTGGCGATTGGTCTGTTCCGCATTGGCCGACATGGCTTGGGCCGCTGTCTCCATCTCGGTGGCGGCGCCGGAAACGGTGCCGATGATGCCGCCGATGCTGCGATCGAACTCCCTGGTCAGGATGTCCATGGCGCGGGTTTGCTCTTCCTGTTGCGCCGCCCGTTCGCGCTGCTCGGTTCGCCGACGGTTCCCCTCGACAAGGTTGAGCCGCGATGTTTCCAGCGCCTGAGCCAACAACCCGAACTCGTCCTTGCGGTCGGTTCCGGACACCGTCACCGTTGCATCGCCGCGGCCGAGGCGGTCGACCACGACGACCATCCGTTCGAGGGGGCGGGTGATCGACCGCGACACCCCGATCGACAGGGAAACGCCCAACACCAGGATCGCAAGGGACAAGACGATCTCCATGGTGACGTGCCGTCGGCTGGCGCGGCTGGCCGCCGACTGCTGGTTCCCAGCCTTGTCCCGATAGTCCGCGGCGAGCCGGTTGCCCGCCTCGTCCAAAGCGGTGAAAGCCGTCTTCGCGGCAGCGACAGCGGATTTCCAGTCGGCGCTGTCGAGGCCGCTTTCCTTAGCCTCCATCACCTGCAAAAGCTTGTCTTGAAAGGTCTCCAGCAGGCGCCGCTGCTGGGCCAGCCGGGCCTTGCCTTCCGGTTCGGCGGTGCGCTCGGCCAGCTCGCCGAGCAAATGGTCGGCCCGTTTGAAGTCTTCCTGCGCTTCATGCCAGTAGGTTTCGTCTCCGACGGCGATGGCGACCCAGGCATGCCCTCTGGCGAAGGCGAATTCTTCAAGAGCCCGCTGGCATAGGCCGGAACTGTCGAAGGAGCGCACAACGGCGTCGGTCATCCGGTCGTGAGTGCGGATCGAGACGGCACCGACACCGCCAAGAACCAGGGTCAACAGCAACAGCGCCGCGAAGCCGGTCAGCAGGCGGGTCGATATCTTCATGCTGTTCAACATGGCTTTCCCCCGAAACCCAAGGCGACGACTGGTTGGGTCGACGCATGATCGCAGTTCCATTACCATGGCCGGGCGCGCCACGTCTCCCGTCGCTTTGCCGAAAACCCTATTTTCCTTGTCCTCATTGCCGCGGGGGCCGAAGCGGGCTGAGCTTGACTCCTCTTATCGGAACGGTATTTGTACGGCTCCGTTTCCGGTTTCAGGGGGCATGATGTCGCGTGCAATCGTCTTTCCGGGGCAAGGTTCGCAGGCCGTCGGCATGGGCCGGGAACTGGCCGAGGCGTTCCCGGCCGCCCGCTATGTTTTCGAAGAGGTGGACGAGGCGCTGAAGCAGAACCTGTCCCGCCTGATGTGGGAGGGGCCGGAGAGCGAGCTGACCCTGACCGAGAACGCCCAGCCGGCGCTGATGGCGGTGAGCATGGCGGTGATTCGGGTGCTGGAACAGCAGGGGAACTGGAAGCTGGCCGAGCATGCCGCGTTCGTCGCCGGGCATAGCCTCGGCGAATATTCGGCGCTGGCGGCGGCCGGTGCGTTCACTCTGGGCGACGCGGCGCGGCTGCTGAAGACGCGCGGGCAAGCCATGCAGAAGGCGGTTCCGGTCGGACAGGGAGCCATGGCGGCGCTGTTGGGTGTGGAACTTGACCAGGCCCGCGCCATCGCCGCCGAGGCGGCGGAAGGCGAAATTTGCGAGGCGGCCAACGACAACGCGCCCGGCCAGGTGGTGGTCAGCGGCTCCAAGGCGGCGGTCGAGCGGGCCATTGCGGTGGCCGCAGGCAGAGGTTTCAAACGCGCGGTGCTGTTGCCGGTATCCGCCCCGTTCCATTGCGCTCTCATGCAGCCGGCGGCCGACGCAATGGCCGAAGCCTTGGCGCAGGTGCCGCTGAAAGAACCGGCGGCGCCGGTGGTGGCCAACGTCACCGCCGCGGCGGTCCGCGAACCCGAGGAGATTCGTCGGCTGTTGGTGGCCCAGGTGACCGGGACGGTACGGTGGCGCGAATGTGTCCTTTATATGAAGGACCACGGTGTCGACGAGTTGGTGGAGGCGGGTGCGGGAAAAGTTCTGGCCGGATTGGCCAAGCGAATCGACAAGGCGATCGTCGCCTCGTCGCTGCAGACCCCGGCCGACATCGAAGCATTCCTCAAGAACTGACAGCGGGGGAGGAAGACCGTGTTCGATCTTACCGGCAAGACGGCCCTGGTGACCGGGGCCTCCGGCGGCCTAGGCGGAGCCATCGCCCGGGCCTTGCATGCCCAAGGCGCCACCGTCGCCCTGTCGGGGACTCGGCGCGACGCCCTCGACGCCCTTGCCGCCGAGCTCGGCGACCGGGCCGTGGTTCTGGTGTCGAACCTGGCCGACCCGCTGGCCGTCGAGCAGCTGGCCAAGGATGCCGAAGCCAAGCTCGGCTCGCTGGACATCCTGATCAACAATGCCGGCCTGACCCGCGACGGTCTGGTGCTCAGGATGAAAGACGAGGATTGGCAGGCCGTTCTCGACGTCAACCTGACAGCCGCTTTTCGCCTGTCACGAGCCGCCCTCCGCGGAATGATGAAGCGCCGTTGGGGTCGCATCATCAACATTACCTCGATCGTCGGGGTCACCGGAAACCCGGGCCAGGTCAATTATGCCGCGTCGAAGGCGGGCATGATTGGAATGTCGAAGGCTTTGGCGCAGGAGGTCGCTTCGCGCGGTATCACGGTCAACTGCATTGCCCCGGGATTCATCACCTCGGCGATGACCGATGTCTTGAGCGACGACCAGAAGGCCAAACTGCTGGCCGGTATTCCCGTCGGCCGGATGGGCGAAGCCAATGAAATTGCCGCCGCCGCCGTTTTTCTCTGCAGCGGTGAGGCGGCCTACGTGACCGGCCAGACCTTGCACGTCAATGGCGGCATGGCGATGATATAAGCTTGTCCGCCGGGCTGCCGGATGCTGGTCAAGCCGGGAAAAGTATGCTAGGTAACGGCACTTTTCGCCGGACGGGGGGGTGGCCAGCCTCGCCCATCTTTGTGCCTTTTCCCTGCCACAGTGAAGATTTTCAAGGGGTTTTACACATGTCTGATGTCGCCGAGCGGGTTAAGAAAATTGTCGTCGAGCACCTTGGTGTCGAGGAGTCCAAGGTGACCGAGACGGCGAGCTTCATCGACGATTTGGGTGCCGACAGCCTCGACACGGTTGAACTGGTGATGGCCTTCGAAGAGGAATTCGGCTGTGAAATTCCGGATGATGCGGCCGAGAAGATCCTGACGGTGAAGGACGCCATCGACTTCATCCAGTCGCACAGCTGAGGCGACGGCCCCGCGTCGGCTCTCGGTCAAGGGGTCGGCGCGGTAGTGATTCGTGTGGGAAACGGATAAGCAGTAAGCATGAGACGAGTCGTCGTCACCGGCCTCGGGATGGTC
The DNA here is from genome assembly GCA_021781575.1 of Pseudomonadota bacterium. Taxonomy (GTDB): domain Bacteria; phylum Pseudomonadota; class Alphaproteobacteria; order Rhodospirillales; family Magnetospirillaceae; genus DUZF01. The sequence continues at coordinate 17,903 of JAJXWP010000003.1, read as the reverse complement.
ACGCCCTTAGGGGCTGGTCTGAAGGCCAACTGGGAACGCCTGACTAACGGGGTTTCCGGGATTTGCCCAATCGATAGGTTCGAGGTGTCCGACCTGCCGGCGAGAATCGCCGGACTGGTCCCGACCGGCGTCGGAGAGCCTCACCTGTTTGATCCCGACAGCGTGGTGACCCCGAAGGATCGCCGTCGCATGGACGAGTTCATCGTCTATGCGCTGGCCGCCGCCACCGAAGCCATCGAGGATTCCGGCTGGAAGCCCGAGGACGAGGAGAAGCGTGAGCGGACCGGCGTGATGATCGGCTCGGGCATCGGCGGGCTGCCGTCCATCGCCGCCGGCGCGGTGACCTTGGCCGAAGGCGGGCCGCGCAAGATCTCCCCGTTCTTCATACCGGGGGCGCTGATCAACCTGGCCTCCGGCCATGTTTCGATCCGCTATGGCTTCAAGGGCCCCAACCACGCGGTGGTGACCGCCTGTTCGACCGGGGCCCACGCGATCGGCGACGCGGCGCGGCTCATCATGCTCGACGATGCCGACGTGATGGTGGCGGGCGGCGCCGAAGCGGCGGTCTGCCGGATCGGCCTTGCCGGTTTTGCCGCGGCGCGGGCATTGTCCACCGGCTTCAACGACGCGCCGACAAAGGCTTCCCGTCCGTGGGACAAGGCGCGCGACGGGTTCGTCATGGGTGAGGGCTCGGGCGTCGTCGTGCTCGAGGAATACGAGCACGCCAAGCGCCGCGGCGCCAAGATCTATGCCGAAGTGATCGGATACGGCATGTCGGGCGATGCGCACCACATCACCGCTCCGGCCGAGGACGGCAACGGCGGTTTCCGGTCGATGCGCAATGCGATCCGGCGCGCCGGCATAAATCTGGAAGAGATCGACTACGTCAACGCCCATGGCACCTCTACCCCGCTGGGCGACGAGATCGAACTGGGGGCGGTCAAGCGGCTGTTCGGCGATCACGCCTACAAGCTGTCCATGTCGTCGACCAAGTCCGCTATCGGTCATCTGCTCGGCGCTGCCGGGAGTGTCGAGGCGATCTACTCGATCATGGCGATCAACCATGGCGTGGTGCCTCCGACGCTTAATCTGGAAGACCCCTCGGATGGTTGCGATATCGACCTTGTGCCGCTGCAGGCCAAGGAGCGCAAAGTGCGCGTCGCGCTGTCAAACTCCTTCGGTTTCGGCGGGACGAATGCTTCCTTGATTTTCAGGGCCGTCTGACCGATCGGATCGATGAAACATTGGCTCATCCGCCTTGCCGTCACCCTGGCTCTGGCCGGGGCGATGGCCGGTGGGTTTTGGGCTTGGTGCGGTGCCTTGATGCGGGAGCCCGGGCCGGCCGTCGGCCAGAGCACCGTGATCATTCCCCGAGGCACCAACTCCGCAGGAATTGCGCAACTGCTCAAGGAAGCCGGAGTCATCGACCGGCCTTGGTTGTTTCTCGTCGAGACCCATCTCGCCGGCAAACAAGGGCTGCGAGCCGGCGAATACAGTTTCCCCGCCCGAGCGAGCCTGGCTTCCGTCATCGACATGATGCATCGTGGACAGGTGGTGGTGCATCGGATCACCGTCGCCGAGGGGCTTACCGTCTTTCAAGTGCTTGCCGCCTTGCGGCAGGCGGAGGGTCTGACCGGAAGGGTCGTGGCGCCGCCCGAGGAAGGCAGCCTGATGCCGCAGACTTATTTCTATTCCTTCGGCGACAGCCGCGACGGGCTGATCCATCGCATGACCAAGGCGATGAATGAAACCATCGACGGCTTATGGCCGGAGCGGGCGGAAGGGCTGCCTTTGGCCAATAAGATTGAGGCCATCGTGCTGGCGTCGATCGTCGAGCGGGAGACGGCCGTTCCCGAGGAGCGCTCCCATATCGCCGCGGTGTTTCTCAACAGGTTGAAATTGCACATGAAACTGCAATCAGATCCGACCGTCATCTATGCGCTGAGCCACGGCGAAGGTGCGCTCGATCGGCCGTTGACGCATCAGGATCTGGCGGCTCTCAGCCCGTTCAATACCTATGCGGTCGAGGGCTTGCCGCCGGAGCCGATCTGCAACCCGGGGCGTGCCAGTCTGGAAGCGGTGCTTCATCCGTTGGCCAGTGACGACCTTTATTTCGTCGCCGACGGATCCGGCGGTCACGTTTTCGCCAAGACGCTGGCCGAACACAACCGCAACGTTGCCCGGCTGCGGCGGATGGAGGACGGAACCTTGCCGCTTCCAGCGGTGAAAAAGGTCAAGTCGGCCAAATAATAACCACACTGTCATCCCGACGACCGGCGGGAGGGGGCTCTTCCCGTTGTACGAGATCCTTGGCCGTTGACCTCGGGATGATGGCAGTTCAGAAGGATCGGTGCGCGCGATGCTCGGCGCCAAGGACATTTTCTCCTACCGCAAGTTTTGGGCCCACCGGTTCGGCACGGCACCTTTCTTGCCCATGTCGCGCGACGAGATGGAACGTCTGGAGTGGGACAGCTGCGACATCATCCTGGTTACCGGTGACGCCTATATCGACCATCCCAGTTTCGGCATGGCGATTATCGGGCGGGTCCTGGAGGCCCAGGGCTTTCGCGTCGGTATCATCGCCCAGCCGGATTGGACGGCGACCGAGGCGTTCAAGGTTCTCGGCCGGCCTAACCTGTTTTTCGGAGTGACCGCCGGCAACATGGATTCCATGGTAAACCGGTATACGGCCGACCGCCGATTGCGTCACAACGACAGCTACACGCCCAACGACGAAGGCGGCAAGCGGCCGGACCGCAGCGTCATCGTCTATTCCCAGCGCTGCCGCGAGGCATACCCCGAGACATCGATCGTGATCGGCGGGATCGAGGCTTCACTGCGCCGCATCGCCCATTACGACTACTGGTCCGACAAGGTGCGCCGTTCGGTGCTGGTGGACAGCAAGGCCGACCTGCTGGTGTTCGGCAACGCCGAGCGGGCGATCGTCGAGATCGCTCACCGCGCCGCCAAAGGGGAGCCACCGAAGGGGATGCATGACATCCGCGGCACGGCTCTCCTGTGCGATGCCGTGCCGGCGGACTGGCATGTCATTGCCGGCGACCATCTCGACGATGGTGCCGACGGCACCGGCAATGAGGCTGGCGCTCGCCAGCCCGAACGGTCGGTAATGCGTCTGCCGGCTTTCGAGCAGGTGCGCGACGACCCGGTGCTTTATGCCCACGCCTCTCGCCTGATGCATCGGGAAAGCAATCCAGGCAATGCCCGGCCGCTGGTACAGCATCACGGCGACAAGGAACTGTGGCTCAACCCGCCGCCCATTCCGCTCAGTACCGCCGAGATGGATCGGGTCTACGGCTTGCCCTATGCGCGTGCGCCGCATCCGGTCTACGGCAAGGCTCGCATCCCCGCGTGGGACATGATCCGGTTCTCCATCAACATCATGCGCGGCTGTTTCGGCGGTTGCTCGTTCTGTTCGATCACTGAACACGAGGGGCGGGTCATACAGAGCCGCTCCGAGGCCTCGATCCTGCGGGAGATCGAGGATATCCGCGACAAGGTCGAAGGCTTCACTGGAATCATTTCCGACCTCGGCGGCCCTACTGCCAATATGTACCGGATGGCCTGCCGGGATAAGAAGATCGAGGCCATCTGCCGCCGGCCCTCCTGCGTCTATCCCGAGATCTGCAAGAACCTCGACACCAGCCATGATTCCCTGGTGCAGCTTTATCGGAAGGCGCGCGCCATTCCCGGGGTCAAAAAGGTGCTGATCGCCTCCGGTCTGCGCTACGATTTGGCGGAGCGCAGCCCGGCCTATGTCAAGGAACTGGTCACTCACCACGTCGGCGGATATTTGAAGATCGCGCCCGAACACACGGAAGCCGGCCCGCTGTCGAAGATGATGAAGCCGGGGATCGGCGCCTACGACCGCTTCAAGATGATGTTCGACAAATATGCGGCCGAAGCGGGCAAGGAACTCTATCTGATTCCTTATTTCATCGCCGCTCATCCCGGCACCACCGATCAAGACATGATGAATTTGGCGTTGTGGCTTAAGCGCAACGGCTACCGCGCCGACCAAGTGCAGACCTTCCTGCCGTCGCCCATGTCGGTGTCTGCCGCCATGTATCATAGCGGTTGCAACACCTTGCGGCCGATCCGGCGTAACGGCTCCGAGGTCGTGTTCTCAGCCAAGGGGGTCAAGCAGCGGCGCCTGCACAAGGCGTTTCTGCGTTATCATGACGCGGAAAATTGGCCGGTGCTGCGCGAGGCGCTGAAACGCATGGGCCGCGCCGATCTGATCGGGCCGGGCAAGCACCAGTTGGTGCCAACTTGGCAGCCGGCTGGAACCGGCCTGTCGGGTGGCGAAGGGACGCGCTGCGGAAAGAAGCATCAGACGCAGAAATTCTTTACCCAGCACACCACCCAGTCGCGGCGACCGGGATTGAAGCGTCCGCCGAAGGCCTGAGAGCGGCGACTGGGGTTCCCTCCAGCGGCGCGGAGACGCGAAGACAAGGGAAAAAACGGTTTCCCGGCGAAGCCTGGGGGCCATCAGTCTTCGTGATCCTGCATGTCTTCGCCGCTCTGGGGTTCAATCGGCCACAGCCAGGCGGCACCGCGAACCCCGCTGGAATCACCATGTTTGGGCGGCAGGAGAAGGGTGGCGACGCTGTCCGAGAACACCCATTTTCCCCACAGTCGCGGCACCCTCTGGTAAAGCCGGCCGAGGTTGGACAGGCCGCCACCCAGTATGATGGCGTGGGGATCGAGGACGTTGATCACCGAGGCCAGGGCCCGAGCGAGGCGTTCTTCGTAGCGGGCCAGGCTGGCTTCGCTCTGCGCGTCGTCGAGGGCGGCGATGCCGGCGGCGGGAAGGCCGCGTCCATCGTCGCGCGACAGGGCGGGGCCGGACAGGAAAGTCTCGATGCAGCCCGAACGGCCGCAATAGCAGGACGGCCCTGGGCGCTCGTCACCGGCGGGCCAGGGCAGGGGATTGTGCCCCCATTCGCCGGCGATGGCATTCGGTCCGCCGACCAGGCGTCCCCGAACCACGATGCCGCCACCGACGCCGGTGCCCAGGATCACCCCGAACACCACGGCCAGGCCGGCCGCGGCGCCGTCGCTGGCCTCCGACAACGCGAAGCAATCGGCGTCGTTGGCAAGGCGTACCGGGCGGCCCAGGGCGGTGGAGAGGTCACGGTCGAGGGGCCGGCCGATCAGCCAGGTGGAATTGGCGTTCTTGACCAATCCGCTGGCCGGGGAAATGGTTCCGGGAATGCCGATGCCGACGCTCGCGCTGCCGCCCAGCCCGCTTTCCGCGCCGTCGACCAGCTGGCGGATGGTGGCGATTGTCGCCTCGTAGCTGCCGGGTACCGTCGGCACGCGGCGGCGCCACAATTCAGTACCGTCGGAGGCGATGGCCAGGGCCTCGGTCTTGGTGCCGCCGAGGTCGATGCCCAAACGAAATTTCATCGGCCGCGGCACAGCTTGTGGCAGGCGTCGGCCAAGGCGATCAGATCGTCACGCTGCCAGCCACCATGGTCGTTCAGGCAACCGGCCAGCTGCTGTGGGATGGCTGCCGTGCCGCGGCGGGCGCCGACGAGGCCGCCGGCCATCGCTGCCGTGGTGTCGACGTCGCCGCCGACTTCGATGGCCAGGGCCACGGCGGCGGTAAAGTCATCGGGATGTTTGAAGAAGGCATAAAGGGCCCACAGCACTGATGAGACGACGAAGGCCGAGATACCGCCCCGCCATTGGCTGTCGACCCCGGGCGGCAGCCCCAGGCGGGACACGGCTTCCGCCGCCTGCCGCGGCGGCTGCGTCAATATGTCTTGCAAACAGCGCAAGCCGGTCGCCAGCGACGGTTCGACCCGTTGCGCCCACTGGCGCAGCGGTGTCAGGAAATCTTCGGCGACCGGCCGGGTATCTCGCGCCGCTAGGGCCACGGCGCCGGCTATGGTGACCGCGCCGGCCGAGCAGCGTTGGTCGGTGTGGGTGATGACGCTCTGGTCGCAGGCCATGCGGATCAGGCGGTCCGGATCGTCGCCGTAAATCAATCCGAAGACACCGGCCCGCACCGCGCTGGCGTTGCCTGCCGCCGGAGCGGGAGTGCCGGACTCCCGCCAGGACACGCCGGTGGCAAGCCTCTTGACCGCCTCCTCGGTGGCGCGGCCGCGGCCGACGACGCGATTTTCGGCGAACAGGGCGACAATGCGCCGGGCGTAATCCTCGGGATCGAAGCCGGCGCAGGAGACGAAGCTTTCCATCAACTCGCGGGCCATCTGGGACTCGTCGGAATATTGACCGAAGGCGAAGCCGCCACGGGTGAGGCGGGGCAGTTTTCCGGCGCGAATTACCTCTTCGGCGTATTGGGCGCAGACATGGGGTGGCTCGCCCTCGACCAGAAAACCGAGGGCGTCTCCCAGGCATTGGCCCAGGATGAAGCCGGCGAAGCGGTCCGCCGCGGGGATCATGATCCGGTCTCCTTTGGCGAGTCGGCGGCGGGTTGCCGTTGCGTGGCTGGCGAAAGGCGAGGCTGGTGAGGCATGGTGAACTCGGCCACGAGGGGCGCGTGGTAGCTGTCCGGTGGCCATTGCACCAGGATCGGCGACACCAGTTCATCCCCCAGCGCCTCGTTGTGCACCTCGGTGGCAACCGCAAAACCCAACAGTCGCCGCGACACCAGGATATGGTCCAGCATCAGGCGGCGGCCGTGGTGGATCACCGAATGGCGCTGGCTGTCCGGCAGACTGCGTTCCACCGGAACGAGGGTGCGGGCGGCCAAGTGTCCGTTGCAGGTATCTTCCTCGTCGCCGCGCAGGGTTCTGAGTGGTGCCTCGCGGTCATCGGCGTTGAAGTCGCCACAGACGCAGACCAGGGCGGCCGGGTCCCGGTCGAAAATCTGTTCGACCACCAAACGCGCCTCCAGTGCCTGCCCGGCGCCCTTGACGGTGGCCAGGAAGAACCCTTCGGCCCAGCCGCCCACCGAATTCCATACCCCGTGCTCCTTCTGTCCGGCAAGGAAGGCAGCACGGGGAGCGCGCAAATGCAGGTTGAGGATGTGCAGCCGCTGTCCGTCGTCGAGCGCCACGGTCGCATGGAGCAACGGTCGATCCCATTCGATCAGCACCTCTTCGCCTCCTGCCGAGCGGGGGTCGTAGCGGGGCGGCGCCACCAGTTCGTGCCAGATCTGGCGTTGTTCGACGATCGGCAGGCGGGACAGGATCACCAGGTTATGTCGATCGGAGAAACGCTGCCCGGCGCGGTTGACCGTCACGACGCGATGAAATGACTGATATCCGCTTTGTTCGAGCAGGCCGTCCAGAGCCGACAGCCGGCGCGGCCCGTGGCGGCTGTCCTCGCGGGCGTTTACCTCCTGCAGGCAGATGACGTCGGCGCGCAGGCGGGTGAATTGGGGCGCCAGGACGGCGAGCCGATCGGAGAACTCACCGCCGCCGGGAAGGCGGTCGTCGAGGCTTTCAAGATTGAAGGTGGCGATTCTCAGGCGCCGAGCCATGCTCACCCCGCAAGCGGTTCGCCTTCCGGTCGCGCATCGAGAATCCGCGCTGCCGGGAAACGCAGGGTAACGGTAGTCCCTTGATTGGGGACGCTGGCAACTGTCAGCGCCCCATTGTGCAACTCGACGAAGGCCTTGGCTAGGGGTAGACCAAGGCCGGCTCCGGTGTACCGCCGGTTCAGCGCGCCGTCGACCTGACGGAATGGCCTCAATGCCGTCGGAATGTCTTCCTCCTTCATGCCAATTCCGGTATCGGTCACGGTGAAGCAGAACGATTGGTCCGCTTCCCGCCGGCAGCCGATCGTTACTGTGCCGCCGCCTGGTGTGAATTTGACCGCGTTCGCCAACAGGTTGAGCAATGCCTGCTTGAGTAGCCGCGCGTCGCCCATGATTCGCGGGGGCGGTGCCCCACACTCGGTCGCGAGGCACACGCCCTGCCGTTCGGCCCGCAGGCGGATCAGCCGCAGCGACGATTCCATCACCCGGCTCATATCGACGGGTTCGGGCTGAATGGTGAATTGTCCGGCCTCGATGCGTGACACATCAAGGATGTCGTTGATGACGGCAAGCAAATGACGCCCGGCGTCGAGGATCTCCGTCAGGTGGCTGCGGTGGGCGTCGCTGGCCAATGGGGCGAGGGATTCGGTCAGCATGATCTCGGAGAAGCCGATGATCGCGTTCAGCGGGGTGCGCAATTCATGCGACATATTGGCCAGGAATTCGGTCTTCGCCCGATTGGCCAGTTCGGCCTGCTCCTTGGCCTCCGCCAGGGCCAGTTGGGCGAGCTTGTCCCGGGTGATATCGGCGAGCGATCCGGCCATTCGGAAGGCCCGGCCCTGTTCGTTGCGCAATGCCAGGCCGCGATGGCGGACCCAACGGGCACCTGCCGCCTCGACCAGGCGGTATTGGCAGGAGAAGAACGCGCTATGGCCGCACAAATGGTCGGTCAGGGCGGCCCGATAGCGGTCCCGGTCTTCCGGGTGGATGCAGGCCAGCCATTCGCGCCCGCACTGCAGCGGCACCGACGGCATGTCGAGGAAGTCGCGCAGCCGTGGCGAGACGTAGATCAGGTCGGTGCCGACGTCCCAGTCCCAAATCCCTTCATTGGTTCCGGCCAGCGCCAGCGCATACCGTTCTTCGCTGTGGGTAAGAGCCTGCTCGGCCTTCTTGCGAGCGGTGATGTCCGACTGGATGCTGACGCAGCCTCCGTCACGGGTACGGAATTCACGGATCCCCAGCCAGATTCCGGAGGCCAGTTCCACTTCATGGTAGCCGCGCCCCAATCGGTGATCGGCCAGGCGCTGCTGCAGCCAGTCCTCGGGGGCGATGTTCGGGATGATCAGCAGCCCCCTGTCGAGCGCCGTTCGTAGAACAGTCTCGAATGGGATGCCGGGACGTATGACATCGGCCATTCCGTCCAGTTGTCTGCGGCAGTTGCCGTTGCAGAAGACCATCTGGTCTTCGGCGTCGAACAGCGCAAATCCGTCGGAAATGCTTTCCACCGCTTCCCAGAGCAGGGTCGGCGCCTGGCTTCCGGCGACGTCGTCCGGGCCTGCCGATCCGAACCATTGGTTTGCCGAGGATGCCACGGTTCCTTTTCCTTTTCCCATGGGCAGCCGGCTCCTCCTGGAGCGATTCTGACGGACCCTCTCCGCACTATCGGTCAGAATCCAACCACGATCCAATCTGCCATGGCGAATGATAACACATCCTCCGGGAGGGCGAGAGCGCCGCTCCGGCGCAAGGCCAAAAGCGCCGCTCCGGCGCAAGGCCAAAAGCGCCGCTCCGGCGCAAGGCCAAAAGCGCCGCTCCGGCGCAAGGCCAAAAGCGCCGCTCCGGCGCAAGGCAATGTGCAGTGGACGATTCTCTCGATTTGACCCAGAATTGGCCGGCCGGCGGGTTGCACTGGTCACGGCGACCGATCTCTGCGGAAAAGGTGCTGATGGACAAGGTAAATTCAAAGCGGTTGTTCAGTGCCGAATTGCGGCAGCTGAAGGCCAAGGGCCTCGCCGGAGCCAACGGCTCCGACGGGCAGGCTTCCGACCTGTCCTTGGCGATCGACGTGCTGCGGCAAGAGATCCGGGACCTCGGGCAGCTCATTCGAGACGGCGGTAACGCCGCTGGGCCGGCCGCGCCGGCGGGGCCGCTTCCCGATGAAAAGTCAATCGAAGTCAACCAGTTGAAGACTGAGATCCGTGCCCTGGCGTTGGCCATCGACCACACCAAGGCGGAGATCGCGGCGCTGCGCCCGCAGAACGCCGAGGATGACCGCCTGGTGGCAGTCACCAATGAGCTGGATGCCATCGTCTCTTCCACCGAGCGAGCCACCCACACCATACTCGAGGCGGCGGAAAAGCTGGACGGACTGGCTCAACAGTTGCACGCGCAGGTTGACGACGGCTTTCTCGGCCGCCTGGCCGAGGACATGCGCGACACTATTGTCAGCATCTTCGAGGCCTGTAATTTCCAGGACATCACCGGACAGCGCATTACCAAGGTGGTCAGAACCCTGCAGTTCATCGAGGAGCGGGTGAACCGCATGATGGATATCTGGGGGCGCGAGACTTTCCAAGACCTGGCGCCGCCGCCGGAGGTGCAGTCCGACGACGAGAAGCGGTTGCTCAATGGGCCGGCATTGGAGAACCAGGGGATCAGCCAGGCAGATATCGACAAGCTGTTCGGCTAAGCGCGACGGCGTGGGGCCGGCCGCGCCGACCGCTCGGCGCGCCACCCATGCGCCAGGGGGAATGGCGGGGCAGTTCCACCCATGGTATCCTTAGGTTGCGGGGGGTTGGTCGTAACAAGAAAGGTGGCGCATGCCCGACGTTCAAAAGGCCATACAGGCCATGCTCAAGGCGATCCATACGCCCGCCGGCGGCCGCCCGGCCATCGCCCCGCGCCGAGTGGTCTGTATTTCCCGCGACTGCGGCAGCGGTGGCGACGAGGTCGCTAAATTGCTCGCCCAGCGGCTTGGCCTGGAGGTCTACGACCGTATCGTCCTTGATCGCATCTCCAAGCGACTGGACGCCGAGCCCGAAACGATGCGGGCGATCGACGCCAGTTCCAGCCAGTTGCGGGACCTGTGGCTTTACTCCCTGATGACCGGGCAGGACCTCAGCGCCGACAGTTACCGGCGCCATCTGCTCAACGTGATCCTCAACCTCGGCCGTAGCGGCGGCGTTATTCTGGGGCGCGCAGCGCACTTGGTCCTGGCCCGCAGCGGCGCATTGCGCCTGCGGTTTACCTGCTCACCGGATGTTGCGGCGAAGCGGCTGGCGGCGACCGAAGGACTGTCGGTCGATGTCGCTCTGAAGCGTGCCGACGAGGTCAACCGCGCCCGCGCTCAGTTCGTCTGGGAGCAATTCCGGGAACGTATTGATGATCCGCGGACTTATGATCTGACCATCAATACCGATCACGTCGCCGATATCGGCAAGATCGTCGACCTGCTTTTGGAGGCCATCGATCTTGTCGGTGAGCCGGCAGCGGACGCGCCCTGACGGTCCACCGCCGGATGCCTGGCCGCCAAACGTTCGGATCCGGTATCCTGCCGGCCCATTGATCTGTCGTGAAATCCGGCGGATGGTGGTAGTGCCGCCGGGCCGATTCTCATCACCATCACCGAGTACGAGGACCATGGAAACACCATTTCCCGCACCGCCGCCGCCCGGGCAGGCGGTTCCGGTCGCGCCCGGAATTTTTTGGCTGCGCATGCCGCTACCCTTCGCCCTCGACCATGTCAACTTGTGGCTGATCGAGGATGGTGACGGCTGGGCGGTGATCGATACGGGTTTGCCCGATCGCAAGACTCGCGAGCTGTGGGACGAAGTTCTTGCCGGGCCGATGGCCGGGCGGGCACCGGCACGCCTGGTCGTCACGCATTTTCATCCGGACCACATGGGACTGGCCGCATGGCTGGGCCGGCGTTTCGCCTTGACCATGGAAGCGACCTTGGCGGAATGGCTGTACGGCCGGATGCTCAGCCTGGACCCTGGCGATGGCTTCATCGAAGCGTCGCGGGGCTTTTACCGGGCGGCGGGCTTCGACGAGGCCCTGATGACAGTGATGGTGGAACGAGGCAACGCCTATGGCAAGCGTGTGCGCGAAATCCCGCCTGCTTTGCGCCGGCTGCGAGGGGGAGAGGAGATCCGTATCGGCGGGCATCGATGGCGGGTCATCGTTGGGCGCGGACATTCGCCCGAACATGCCTGCCTGTGGTGCGAAGAACTGCAGGTGCTGATTTCCGGCGACCAGATCCTGCCGACCATCAGTCCGAATGTGAGCGTCTGGCCGAACGAGCCCGAGGCCAACCCGTTGCAGGATTTCCTCGATTCGCTGCAGGTCTTCCGGCCGCTTCCCGCCGACGTCCTGGTGCTGCCGTCCCATGGCCTGCCATTCCGCGGCCTGCATGCTCGCCTCGATGCCCTGGAACAGCACCATGATGAGCGCCTGGCCAAGACACTGGACGCCTGCGGTACTCCGCTCAGCGCCCTGGATGTGTTGCGGGTGCTGTTCCGGCGCGAGTTGGATACCCACCAACTGTTCTTTGCCCTTGGGGAGAGCCTGTCCCACCTGCACTGCCTGCTGCACCAGGGGAAGCTGCGGTGCGAGACGGACACGGCGGGGGTTCGCCGCTTCCTGCGCTGTTAACCCCTTCGTCTCCGTCCGGGAATAATCGCCTCATTGCCAGGCGGAGCCTGCGACCCTTCAGTGGCGGCGGACGCCTCCGTGTCCGCTGTTGCTCAAATTTCAAGCATCGAGGGTGTCGCAGTACATGTCGTAAAGGGTGCTGATCAGGCGGCGGGCGTGGTCGCCCTGCAGCGTGTAATAGATCGTCTGTGCCGACCGTCGCGTCTGCACCAGCCCATCGCGCCGCAGCCGGGCCAAGTGCTGGGACAGGGCTGACTGCGAGAGGCCGATCAGCTGCTCAAGCTCTCCCACCGATTTCTCGCCATTGAGCAGCAGGCAGAGAATGATCAGGCGATGCTGATTGGCCATCGCTTTCAACAGACCGCTGGCGCGCTCGGCCTTACGCTCCAGCCATTCGGCATCCACCATTGACCCCGCCCCAACGCAACCAGATTGCAATGCGAATTGTTTATCGGAGATGCGATTTCCTGCCAAGGCCCTTGCCGCCCATTCGGGAACAACTGCACTCGGCTCCGCCGCTCCCTCAGTCGCCGGGCGTTTTTCCCGAAATCCTTGGCTAGGCGCCAACGGTGGCGCGGGCCCGCAACGGGCCAGCCAAGTCTGGATGAGTTTCGCTCATCGAGACTTGGCATTCGAGCAGTTCGTGATCACAGGGGGGCACCCCCTTCTTCGTCACTGCCGGACTTGACCCGTTTCCGGACGAACGCTTACAGGAATGTGCTCTTCAAGCTCTTGCCGTGTTGTGGGCGGCATCGAGGCCCATGGCGATGAGGGCCTGGGCGACGATCTGGGCGGCGTTCAAGCCGGCGGCATCGTACTGGACGTGGGGGGCGTCGTGGTCGATGAAGCGGTCGGGCAGCACCAGCGGCCGGACCTTGAGGCCGTTGTCCAACAGTCCGGCATGGGCGAGAAAGTGCAGCACGGCGGCGGAGAAGCCGCCGATGGCGCCTTCCTCGACGGTCAGCAGCACGGCGTGGTTGAGCGCCAGGCGGCGCAGCAGCTCTTCGTCCAGCGGCTTGGCGAAGCGGGCGTCGGCCACCGTCGTCGACAGACCGCGGGTGGCCAGTTCGTCGGCCGCTTTCAAGGCCTCGGCGAGGCGCGGGCCGAGGGACAGGATCGCCACCGTGTTGCCTTCGCGGAGGATCCGGCCCTTGCCGATCTCCAGCACCCGGCCGCGTTCCGGCATCTCGACGCCGACCCCTTCGCCGCGCGGGTAGCGGAAGGCCGAGGGGCGGTCGTCGATGGCCACCGCGGTGGCCACCGCATGCATCAGTTCGGCCTCGTCGGCCGGGGCCATGATCACCATGCCGGGCAGGCAGCCGAGGAAGGCCAGGTCGTAAGCGCCGGCGTGGGTGGCGCCGTCGGCGCCGACCAGGCCGGCCCGGTCGATGGCGAAGCGGACCGGCAGCGACTGCAGCGCCACGTCGTGCACCACCTGGTCGTAGCCGCGCTGCAGGAAGCTCGAGTACAGCGCGCAGAACGGCTTGAACCCCTCGCAGGCCAGCCCGGCGGCGAAGGTCACCGCATGCTGCTCGGCAATGCCGACGTCGAAGCAGCGGGCCGGGTAGCGGCTGGCGAACTTGTCCAGCCCGGTGCCCGCCGGCATCGCCGCGGTGATGGCGACGATGGTCTCGTCGTGGCGCGCCTCCTCGATCAGGGCCTGGGCGAACACCCCGGTATAAGACGGCGCATTGGCCTTCGGCTTGGCCAGGGCGCCGGTCACCACGTCGAACTTGCCCACCCCGTGGTACTTGTCGGCCGCCGCCTCGGCCGGGGCGTAGCCGCGTCCCTTCTTGGTCACCACATGGATCAGCACCGGCGCCGCATCGGGCGCGTCGCGCACGTTCTTCAGCACCGGGATCAGGTGGTCGAGATTGTGCCCGTCCACCGGTCCCACATAATAAAAGCCCAGCTCCTCGAACAGCGTGCCGCCGCCCGACACCATGCCGCGGGCGAACTCCTCGGCGCGCCGCGCCGCCCGCTCCAGCGGCCCGGGAAACACCGAGGCCAGGTCTTTCATCACATGGCGGATCGAGTGAAACGGCTTGGACGACAGCAGCCGCGACAGATAGTCGCTCATCGCTCCGACCGGCGGGGCGATCGACATGTCGTTGTCGTTCAACACCACCACCAGCCGCGAGCGCATCGAACCGGCGTTGTTCAGCGCCTCGTAGGCCATGCCGGCGCTCATCGCGCCGTCGCCGATCACCGCCACCACATGGTTGTCCCCACCCTTCAGGTCGCGCCCCACCGCCATCCCCAGACCCGCCGAGATGCTGGTCGACGAATGCCCGGCGCCGAACGGGTCGTAGCCACTTTCCGAACGCCGGGTGAAGCCCGAAAGGCCGCCCCCCTGGCGCAGCGACCGCATGCGCGCCCGCCGCCCGGTCAGGATCTTGTGCGGATAGGCCTGGTGCCCGACGTCCCAGATCAGGCGGTCCTCCGGCGTCTGGAACACGTGGTGCAACGCCACCGTCAGTTCCACCACCCCAAGGCCCGCCCCCAGATGGCCCCCGGTCACCGACACCACCTCGATCATCTCCTGGCGAACCTCGTCCGTCAGCTGGCGAAGCTCGTCCACCCCAAACGAACGCAGGTCGGCCGGGACCCGAACCCGGTCAAGAAGGGGCGTCTTGCTCATTCGTCTTTCCATCACAAGGAACGCTCGACTACGAAGCGCGCCGCTTCGCGCAATAGATCCGCCTTGGCGTCGAAGCAAGCCAAGTGGTTGATCGCCTGATCCGACAACATTTCGGCCTGGTGTCGCGCCCTGTCCAATCCCAGAAGCGAAACGAAGGTGGCCTTGCCCGCTTCGGCATCCTTGCGCAGACCTTTGCCGACCTGGCCCGGGTCGCCTTCCACGTCCAGGATGTCGTCGGTGATCTGGAATGCCAGGCCGACGTCATGGGCGTAGGCGCGCAGGGCTTGGCGCTGCTGCCAGGGCGCCTTGCCAAGGATCGCGCCGGCCTCGCAGGAGAAGCGAATGAGCTGGCCGGTCTTCAAGCCTTGCAACCGCGTCACCGCAGCCACGTCCATCTCCAGGCTTTCGGCCATCAAGTCGAACATCTGACCGCCCACCATCCCGTGATCGCCCGAGGCCTGCGCCAGTTCCACCACCAGATCCGAGCGGACTTGCGGATCGGAGTGGGTGGCGGGCCCGGCCAGCACTTCAAATGCTTTGGTCAGCAGGGCGTCGCCGGCGAGGATCGCCGTGGCCTCGTCGAACGCCTTGTGGCAGGTCGGCCGACCACGCCGCAGGTCGTCGTCGTCCATCGCCGGCAGGTCGTCGTGAACCAGCGAATAGCAATGCACCAGTTCGATCGCCGCCGCCGTGCGCAGGGCCGCCTGCTCGGCGACATTGAACAGTCGCGCCGTCTGCAGCACGAAAAACGGCCGCAGGCGCTTGCCGCCGTCCAGGGTCGCGTAGCGCATCGCTTCCTGAAGCCGTCCCTCGGGCCCCTCGCTGACGGGAAGCAGCCGCGCCAGTTCGTCGTTCAGGTCACGCGCGGTGACCTCAAGAGCAGCCTTCAAAGTTGTCACGTTATGCCAGTCCTTCAACCTAGATCGGTCGGCTGAGTGCCGATGCTTCCGTCGGAGCCGAGTACGATGCGTTCGACGCGAGCTTGCGCCTCGGCCAGCTTGGTTTCGCAGTGGCGCTTGAGTTGTACGCCGCGCGTATAAGCCTCGATGGCTTCGTCGAGCCGCCCCTTCCCGTCTTCCAACTGGCGCACGATGCGCTCCAGCTCGGCCAGGGCATCCTCAAACGTCAAGGCGGCAATGTCGGCGGGCAAATCGGCCAATACACACTCCCTCGGAACGAAAGCGCGGCAGTTTACGCGCTAGGTATTGCTCTCGCAACAAGAGGAAGGGGCAAGGGGTCAAAACCCCATCAACGCCCGCACATGCGCCGCGCAAGACATCGACAAGGCCCGCAAGTCATAGCCGCCTTCAAGAACTGACACCAGTCGATTGTTGCAGATCTCTCCTGCCAGAATGCATAGCTGGTCGGTGATCCAGTGGAAGTCATCGGTGGTCAGCCGCATGTGTGCCAGCGGATCCGAACCGTGGGCATCGAACCCGGCCGAAAGCATAATCAATTCGGGGCAGAAGGCCCTGACTCGCGGCAAAATGAGGTCGGACACGGCGCGGCGCCACGGCTCGGACCCGGCTCCCGCCGGCAGCGGGACGTTGACGATATTGTCGGCGCATCCCGTCTCGTGGACGAACCCCGTCCCGGGATAGGCGTCCTCCTGGTGGGTCGATGCGTAGAACAGTCCGGGGTTGTTGAAAAAAATCTGCTGCGTGCCGTTGCCGTGGTGGACGTCGATATCGACCACCGCGATGCGGCGCAATCCGTGCGCCGCCTGCGCGTGGAGGGCGCCGATGGCGATGTTGTTGAGGAGGCAGAATCCCATAACGCCACGAGGTTCCGCATGGTGTCCTGGCGGGCGGACGGCACAGAAGGCGTTGCGGCACTTGCCTTCGACTACGGCGTCGACGGCGGCGATGGTCGCGCCGGCCGCTCTGAGCGCCGCCTCCCACGACCGGGCACTGATCACCGTGTCGGGGTCGAGATGGTTGTATTGGCCATCCACCGGCAAGTTATCGCGAATAAAATCGACATGTTCCAGCGAATGGGCCCGCAGGATCTGCTCCATCGTCGCCTTGGGCGCCTGCTCGTAGTGAAGGGTCATGAACTCCTCCGCCTCGAGAGTCTGGAGGATCGCCTTCAATCGGTCGGCGCATTCGGGATGGTACTCGCCGGTGTCGTGTTCCAGGCAATCGGGATGGGTGAAAAGCACTGTTGGCATCGTTCCCCGGCGCGTAATCTTTTTGTCTTTGAGACGAAATTACAGAATGCTCCCCGCCGGAGCAATTTCCAAACGACGGATGAGGGGACAGGGATTAGGCCATGGCGAAAAAGAGGGTCGACCAAATCCTTGTTGATCGCGGCATGGTTGAAAGTCGGGCGCGGGCCCAGGCGCTGGTGATGGCGGGGCTGGTCTTCAGCGGCGAGCGCCGGCTCGACAAGCCGGGTCTGACGGTGGCCGAAGATACGGTGATCGAACTGCGCGGCCAGGAACATCCGTGGGTTTCCCGCGGTGGCCTGAAGCTGGCCAAGGCGATCGAAACCTTCGGCATCGATGCGCAAGGCTTGGTCGCTTTGGACGTGGGCGCGTCCACCGGCGGGTTTACCGACGTCCTCCTGGCCCATGGGGCCGCCAGGGTCTACGCGGTCGACGTCGGCCAGGGGCAGCTGGCCTGGAAGCTGCGGCAGGATCCCCGCGTGGTGGTCATGGAGCGGACCAACGCCCGGCATCTGACCGCCGGCGATATTTCCGAGCCTGTCGACCTGGTGGTCTGCGACGCCAGCTTCATCGGCCTCGAGGTGGTCCTTCCCGCCGCCCTAGCCCTGACCAAGCCGCAAGCCTGGCTGGTGGCGCTGATCAAGCCGCAGTTCGAGGTGGGAAAGGGGCGCGTCGGCAAAGGCGGGGTGGTCCGCGACCCCGAACTGCATTCCGAGGTCTGCCACCGCATCGCAGCCTGGCTGACGGCGCAAGCCGGCTGGCACGTCCTCGGCATTGTCGAGAGCCCCATTACCGGCCCCGAAGGGAACAAGGAATTCCTCATCGCCGGGCGCAAGGGCTAGGAGGCGGCCTCCTGGGAGCCCGCGTCGAGTAGGCACGGGAGATTGCTCTCCCGCGCCTCTCACAGAACCGGACGTGCGGATCACGCATCCGGCTCTTTGGATCGGTATATCAGAGCGCCAGCGATAGCT
>JAJXWP010000020.1 GCA_021781575.1 Pseudomonadota bacterium | reverse complement strand
AAATCGCATCATGCGAAGCCCCTGTAGCACTTCTGGCCGTCTCATCACCGCCCCCTTGGTTGGAGCGATTCTGAAACCGGTCAGATCACTTGCTACAAAGACCGGACATATCACTAGCTAGCGACATGACTGGAGCGAGTCGTAAAGACCGTCGATCAGACGGGCTATCCTGTCCATGTGGTGGCTGGCCAGGTCGAACCAGGACTCGGGGTCGTACACCTCGACACGCTTGCCGCCGTTCATCGCTTCGACCAAGCGCCTGCCGATCCGTTGCATCTGCCGTTCTTCCACGGTCGATTTCTGGTCCGTCAGGCGGGCAAGGATGTCCGGTGGCGCCGAACTGCGGAAGACGTTGGCGACTTCCTGTTCCCGCGCCATCAGCTGCACCAGGTCGATCCCCCATTCCATGATGTCGCCGCCGGCAGCCCGTCGCGTCAGCCCCAATCCGACCAGCGCGCGTTGCTGGCCGATCACTTCCTTGAGGTCGAGGAGGGCTCGTATCCATAGAATGGTTGCTTCGACTCCGCCGCCGCGTTGCCGTTCGAAGTTCGTGTAATATTTATTCAGCCGCGTCTGGAAATCGAAGATCCGGTGAATGACGCCACCGTAATCCGCCACCACGGCCAAGGGATCGGCGCCGGCGTCCACCCCTTTCCGCAGGCCGGTCACCTCGGCTTCGATGCCCGCCACCGCGGCCTCGGCAATGCAACAACGCCGACCCGCCTTTTGCGCCCAGGCGTGAGCGGCGGCAATCCGTTGGTCGACAGCCCGTCGCGCCTCGCGCAACTGCTCCTGGCCGGCGCCGGCGGAAGATCCGGCGGGATACAGCACGGAACGGCCGCGCTCCGCCTCCATCGCATGGATCATCTGGGCGAGGATGCGGTCGCTCTCGGCCACTTCCTTCATCCTTGCGATCTCGGCGGCCTGCTGCTGGGCGGCGTAATACTGGCGGGCGAATTCCGCGGCCGAAAGGATCACCGGAAGAAGGGCGAAAATGCGGATCCAGGTGGCGAAGCGGACATTCCAGCCCCACCATCCTTTGCGGCCCGGGGGAATGGGCTCCGCGCTGGACTCGGCTGCGCTCATGGTTTGGATGCTCGTCCCGCTCCCGACGTCAGGTGGCCTGGATGCTCGAGAGGAAACCCTCGACCTCGGTGCGCATGAGATCGGCCCGGCCGGACAGGTCGTTCGCCGCCTGCAAGACCTGCGACGCCGCCAGGCTGGTTTGCGTGGCTCCCCGGGCCACGTCGGCGATGTCGCGGCTCACTTCGCCAACGCCTTGCGCGGCTTGCTGCAGGTTGCGGCTGATTTCGCCGGTCGCCGCACCCTGTTCTTCCACCGCCGCGGCGATGGCACCGGCAACCCCGTTGATCCGCCGGATGGTCTCTCCGATGCCGCGCAGAGCCGCCACCGCGGCGTTGGTCGCGTCCTCGATGGTCTTGATTTGGCCGACGATATCGCCGGTCGCCCCCATCGTCTGATTGGCCAGGTTCTTCACTTCCTGCGCCACCACGGCGAAGCCTTTGCCCGCCTCGCCGGCCCGGGCGGCCTCGATGGTGGCATTGAGGGCCAGCAGATTGGTTTGGCTGGCTACCTGCTCGATCAGAGCGACGATGACGCCGATTTGCCCGACGGCGTCGGCCAGGCTGGCGACGATGGCGTCGGTCCGTTCGGCCTCGCCGACCGCCGCCGCTGAAATCTCGGCCGCCTGGCCGACCTGGCGGCCGATTTCCTCCACCGAGGCGGTGAGTTCCTCGACGGCGGCGGCGACCGTTTCGATGTTGCCGCTGGTCTGTTCCGAGGCGGCGGCCACCGAGGTGGAGCGATCGGTGGTTCCGCTGGCGATGCGGGTCATCTCGTTCGCCGTCGCCAGCAGTTGGGTCGACGACCCGCCGAGGCCGCCGACGAATTCCGACATCTTGCCATCGAAATCCCGCGTCAGATCGTCCCTTTGCTGGATCCGCATGGCCCGGAACGCCGTTTGCACTGCCTGATCGGCCTGCATTACCTCGTTGGCCAGCAGGGCGCGGCGGAGAATGAGGATGGTGCGCGCCGCCTGGCCGATCTCGTCCATGCGTCCGATGCCGGCCACCTCGGCGTCACGCGCGCCTTCGCTGATCCTGGCGATGGTCGCGGTGAGCGCCGAGAACGGCCGCACGACGCTGCCGATGGTGACGGCGGCAAGGCCGAAGGATGCACCGAGAAGGGTGAGCAGCAGCGATGCCGTGACCAGGAGATCGCGCTCGGCATCGGCGTGGATCCCTCGCGCCATGGCGATGAGATCTCTCGCCTGGGCGTCCTCAAGCCGCTTCAGCGCCTCGATGCGGGCAGTGGAGATGGCGAACCAGTGCTTGGGGTCGATGTCGCCAGGACGCAGACCGGGTTCGGCTGAGCCGCGCAGTCGATTGAATTCGGCCATGGCCCGATCGTTCATCGCTTCGTCGAAGGACTGGCGCCGTTTGGTTCCGACCGCCGCGACATAGCTATGGAAGAAGGCCGTTTGCTGGGCGGCGCGGTCAACGAACTCGCGGAAAAGCTCGGGCGAGAAGCCGTGTTGAAACCCCGCCGCGCCGACAGCGCGTTCCTCGCCGGCCCTTTCCTTACCTTGCATCAGGGTCAGATAGGCCCCCAGCCGGCCGGAGACCTGACCACTGTTCAGGTCGTGGGCCACTTTGGTCAGCTGGTCCAGCAAGTGGATGATGAGTTTCGAGTAGCCGTCGATGGTGGCCGCCGCATTGGCCGATCCGCTATCCGCTGCGGCGCGCAGGCGGTCGAGCTGGGCGAGCTCGCCATCGGCGTTCCGCCCGTCGCCTTCGACGGCCGTCCGAAGCCCATCGGCGAGTTTCCGCCGCGCCTTGAGTTGCGCCGCGGCGCCGGCGTCTCCGGCAAGGTAAAGGGCGGTAAGTCCGCGTTCGATCTGCAGCTGATGGACCAGGTTGCCGACCTTGACGCTATAGGCGGCCAATGCCTCGACCTGATCCATGTCCTTCGCCGTGTCCAGCTTGCCGAGGATCAGCGCGGCGGCGGCGACCAGAGCGAAAGCCGCGGGGATCAGCGCCGCCGCGAGGATCCGGGAGCGCAGGCTGAAGCGGGACAGGAAGCCGCTTGTCGCGCTCGCTTTGCCCGAGGCGACGGCGCCCAACTGGAGGTCCTTGCCGACCACGTGGTCGATGAACCAGGCGCGCAGATAGTCGACCACCGCCGCGGCAACCGATCCGGACTTGTCGGCCGCCGCATACTGGGCCAATTCGGCCAAGCGGATCTTCGCCTGGCGGTGGTCCTCCATGCGGTCGGCCAGCGCGGGAGAGCCGGCTTGCCGCATGGACTCTTCTTCGCGCAGGCAATGTTCGGAAAAGAACGAGAGCAGCCGTGGCAGCTGGCGCGTCAGGTCCTCGACCCGCTTGCCGTCGAGAGAGGCGCGGAGGTCGTTGATCGTGCCGGCGATCAGGCGGTGGTCTTCGTCGATGACGGCGACACCGGTCTCGTAGCTGGGCTTCCACTCCAAGAACATCTGTCTGTTTTCCCACATGGCCGAGAAGCCGGCATGACGATAACCGGTGATGGAATCAATCCTGGCTTGCATGTCTCCAATATCGATCCATCGAAGGCAGAGTCTTGCCTCACGGCGATCGGCCGCGTCCTTGATGCTCGTCAAGTCGCGCCATGACTACGAACAGATATCATGCCAAGCGGCGGAAGATTTCCCGGTCCGCAAGATTAAACCACAAAAAATATATGGAACTATTGTCCGTGGAACCGATCGCGATGTCTTTTCTGCCATCAGGGCGCCCTCTGCGGTTGGAGGGATAATGTCGGACATCATTGCATTTGTGTCGCCGTGGTGTTTTTTAAGTGTTCTAATTGTGATTGTTGCCGGGTGGCACGCCCATCGCCGGGCGGTGCGTTCCATGCTGGCCAAACAGGAAGCGGCCGCCGGCGATGCCGGGTATGCGCTTCTCGCTTCGGTCGCGGCCGATGCGATCATTACCATCGATGACGCCAACCGAATTCTCGCCTGGAACCGTGGGGCCGAGATTATTTTCGGCCACGACGAGATGACGATGGTCGGCCAGCCGCTCGAGAACATCATTCCGGAGCGCTATCGTGACCTGCACCGGGCCGGCATCCGTCGCGTTTGCCGCTCCGGCACCATGCCGCTCGACGGAAAGACCCGGCAGATGTTCGCCTTGCGCCGGGACGGCAGTGAATTTCCCATCGAACTCACCGTCTCCACCTTGGCGACCGCACAGGGGCGCCTGTTCGTCGGCATCATTCGTGACATCACCGAACGCCGGAGGATCGAGGACTCGCTGCGCAGGGCCAAAGGTGAAGCCGAAGACGCAGCATCGGCGAAGTCCAAATTGTTGGCCACGGTCAGCCATGAAATCCGCACGCCACTCAACGGCATCATCGGCCTTCTGCAGTTGCTGCGGGAAAGCCGGCTGGACGCAGGGCAGCAGGACTGGGTCGAGACCATGCATTACTCGAGCCAGGGATTGATGGCGATCCTCGACGACCTGCTCGACTATTCCAAGCTGGAGGCCGGCCGTCTGCAGCTGGAACATGTGGATTTCAATCTCTGGCGTCTTGGTTCCAGCATCATTTCCCTGATGATGTCCCGTGCCAGCGAAAAAGGCCTGACCCTGTCCGGCCAGCCGAACGAGGGGGTGCCATGCCATCTGCGGGGAGATCCGACTCGTCTGCGGCAGGTCCTGCTGAACCTGGTGAGCAACGCCATCAAATTCACCGAACGCGGTCTGGTGACCATGGGGGTCACTCTGGTCGGCCAGGCCGGAAAGGATGTCCGTCTGCGGTTTACCGTGACAGACACCGGCATCGGCATCGCCGAAGAGGCCAGGTCGCGCCTGTTCACTCCCTTCGGCCAGGCGGACGCCTCGGTGTCGCGCCGTTTCGGCGGGACCGGCCTGGGGCTGACCATTTGCAAGACGATCGTCGATACGATGGGGGGGCGGATCGGCGTCGACAGCCGGGTCGGCAAAGGCAGTTCGTTCTGGTTCGAGGTGCCGTTCGAACTCTCGCCGGTGGTGCGGTCCACCCTGGCGGCCGGCATGGAAAGCGTGGCGACGCCCGTGGAGCAGGTGGCTCCCCGCATCCTGCTGGCCGAGGACAACGAGATCAACCAGAAGGTGGCGGTAGCCTTGTTGCGCGACGTCGGCATGAACGTCGACTTCGCCGGGGACGGCCGGCTTGCCGTCGCCAAGCTGCTTGGCGGCCAGGTTCGCTACGATGCCGTTCTGATGGATTTGCAGATGCCGGGGCTGAACGGCATCGAAGCCACCCGGAGGATCCGCGAACGGCTGGGCGACCGCCTGCCGATCATCGGCATGACCGCCCATGTGCAGCCCGAGGACCTGGATCGCTGCATGGCGGCGGGCATGGACGAGGTGGTGACCAAGCCGGTTGACCCGGCCAGGCTCTATGAAGCCCTGCATCGGCGGACCGGATTACCGGTCGCCAGGGGTGCCCGGCTGGATGCAGTGCCGCCGGACCGGCGGGACCGGGCAGAAATATCGCTGCCCGAGGCGCTTCCTCCGTTCGATCTGCAAGCCGCCCTGCGCCGCTTGAACGGCAACCGAAAGCTTCTGCGGGAGCTGATCGTCGGCTTTCATGCCCATTATGCCGGTACGATGGCCGAACTCCGCCATTTGCTTGACCATGATCGGCGGGTCGAGGCCTATCGGCTGGTTCACACGCTGCGGGCGGTGGCCGGGACCATCGAATGCGCCACGCTGTTTGCCGCCGCTGGCGCCGTCGAAGCTGCGATCCGCGATGGATCGGCCGAATTGCCCGTACACCTCGGCGCCCTCGACCAGGCTCTGGCGCCAGCCCTCGCCGGCGCGGCGTCGTTGGTCGGGGGCGAGCGGGTCGGCAGGCTTGCCGGCGGCACGGGGCTGAGGGACGACATCGCCCCCTCGGGGCCCGGCAAGGAGGCCGTCATCCTCATTGTCGACGATGACCCGACCAATATTCGTCTGCTCCATTCCTTTCTGCAGGCCGAGTATGAAACCATCTTCACGACCGATAGCGGGCGGGCGCTCGAATTGGCCCGTGATGTGCAGCCCGATCTCATCCTCCTCGACGTGATGATGCCGGGTGCCGACGGATACGACATCTGTTCGCAATGCAAGGCCGACGAGGCTACCGCTCATATTCCAGTGATTTTCGTTACCTCGTTGAGCGACGTGGAGGCCGAGATCCGCGGCCTGGCCGCCGGGGCGGCGGACTACGTGACCAAGCCGATCAGCCCACCGATCGTCCGGATGCGGGTACGCCATCAAATCGATCTCAAGCAGGCGCGCGATCGGCTGACATTGCTCGCCGAGGTCGACGGGCTGACCGGCTTGGCCAACCGCCGCCGCTTCAACGAGGTACTGCAGCGCGAGCTCCGCCGGCTGCAGCGGTCGGGCTCGCCGCTCTCGCTGGCCCTGTTGGACGTAGACTTCTTCAAGGCTTTCAACGACAGCTACGGGCATGTCGCCGGTGACGACTGCCTGCGCCGGATCGGCCAAGTGCTGGCGGCCGAAGTCAGCCGTTCGGCCGATCTGACGGCACGTTACGGCGGAGAGGAATTCGCCATCGTTCTGCCGGATACCGACCGGGCGGGAGCGGAAGCCTTGGCCGAGCGCATACGCCTTGCGATCGGCCGTCTCGGCATCCCCCATAAGGCATCCTGCGTGACCGATCACGTCACCGTCAGTATCGGCGTTCTGACCGCCGACGGCCAGTCGCCCGTCTCGGCCCCAGCCATCCTGGAACAGGTCGATGCGCAGCTTTACAAGGCAAAGCATGGCGGCCGCGACCGTGTCTGCGCTTGCCGCCTCCCCTCCTGCCGACCCGTCGCCGGGGCCCTACCCGTAGAGGCCTCGCCGTGACCGGGCGTTGCCCCGAGGCGGCTGCCGAACCGTGATCCGGCAGCCGCCCCGTCAGGCTCAAAGCTGCGTCTGCGCCGCTTCGACATGGATCACCAGGGCGCCGCGCGCCCAGGCGAACTTGGCTTTTACCTTGTCGGCCAGGGGGCCCGAGCAGACCACCTCGCCCCGCCCCGACAACAGGCAGCCCTGGCCCGGTGCGCGGCTTCCCTGCACCCGCCGGGACGCCGCCATGACCTGGATCTTGTTGTTGCGGCGCAAATTCTCCTCGGTCTCTTTGTAATGCCCCGCCGGAAGGATAATGGTGTCGCCGTCAGTTCCCAGGGTTCTTAGGTAATCACCCCAGTTGGCAACGACATGAGGGCCCTGCTCTCCTGTGGTAACAATGGTGAGGAACTCTGTCGCATCAAGAATGTCGCGGATAACGCCATCAAGTTTCATATTTTTCTCCCTTCCTGTGATTTTTCTCTATTGCAGTAATATTGGCTGCGGGAGCCGCCGGAGTCAGCTGAAGCCGACGACCGGGTGCGGGGCATACGGCTCTTCCAAGGCTCGGATTTCCTCGGCGGACAGCGTCAGGGACAGCGCCGCTACCGCATCATCGAGATGCTGCAGCTTCGAGGCGCCGATGATCGGCGCGGTGACTGCCGGCTGGGCCAGCACCCAGGCCAGGGCCACCTGGCTCATCGGCACGCCTTGCTGGCCGGCGACTTCGGCGACGCGATCGACAATCCGGCGGTCGCCCTCCTGGGTGGCCTCATACAACGACTTGCCGAACCGGTCGGTCTCCAGCCGCGGAGTGGTGGTTCCCCAGGGGCGGGCCAGCCGGCCCCGGGCCAACGGGCTCCACGGCAGCGCGCCGATTCCTTCCGTCCGGCACAACGGCATCATTTCTCTCTCTTCCTCGCGGTTCAGCAAATTCAGGTGGTTCTGCATGGTGGCGAAGCGGGCCCAGCCATGGCGGTCTGCCGTGTACAACATCCTGGCGAATTGCCAGGCATACATGGAGGAGGCACCGATATAGCGGGCCTTGCCCATTTTGACCACGTCGTGCAGCGCCTCGATGGTTTCCTCGATGGGCGTAGTCGGATCGAACCGGTGGATCTGATAGAGATCCACATAATCGGTGCCCAGCCGGCGCAGGCTGTTGTCGATTTCGGCCAGGATGGCTCGGCGCGACAGCCCTTGGCCGTTGGGCCCGGGCCGCATGCGGCCGTGCACCTTGGTCGCGATCACCACCTCGTCGCGCGCGGCAAAATCGGCCAGGGCGCGGCCGACGATCTCCTCGCTGCTGCCGTCCGAATAGACATTGGCCGTGTCGAAGAAGTTGATGCCCAGTTCCAGAGCCCGTCTGATGATCGGACGACTGCTCTCTTCGTCCAGGGTCCAAGGATGGTTGCCTCTGTCCGGCTGGCCGAAGGTCATGCAGCCCAGGCACAGGCGGGACACCTCGAGGCCGGTCGTGCCAAGCTTCCCGTATTTCATGTCCATTGAGGTGTTTCTCCGATTGCAGGGGCGGGGTGCGCGGGCGGACGGCCGGTCTTGTCCAAAGGGACTATCGCACTTCCCGGCCGCGCGGCTTAACCTCTTGCCCTCCTCGTCTCATTGCGGTTTCGCCGAACAAACGTTAGCCGAATCCGGCCGCTGCGAGGAGCCGTTTCAACAAAAAGCAACCGACGCCTGTTCGACCGTTCCCCGCCGACGGAGGAAACCATGAACACTGTTGTCCACGAAATCGCCGCCAACAAATGCTTCGGCGGTCGCCACAGGCGGTTCCGGCATCGGTCCCGGGTGCTGGCCTGCGATATGACCTTCGCCGTTTTCCTGCCGCCGCTGGCCGGCCCGGAGAGGCCGGTTCCGGTCCTCTACTGGCTCTCCGGCCTGACCTGCACCGACGAGAACTTCATGCAGAAGGCGGGGGCCCAGCGCTTGGCCGCCGAATTGGGCCTGGCCATCGTTGCTCCGGACACCAGCCCGCGGGGCGATGACATCCCCGGCGATCCGGAGGGAAACTGGGACTTCGGCAAGGGCGCCGGCTTCTATGTCAATGCGACCGAGGATCCCTGGGCCCGGCATTACCGCATGTACGACTACGTGGTTTCCGAACTGCCGGCCGTCATCGAAGCCAATTTTCCGGTGACTGAACGCCGTTCGGTCTCAGGGCATTCCATGGGCGGACATGGTGCCCTGGTCTGCGCGCTGCGCAACCCCGGGCGCTATTGCTCGGTATCCGCTTTCTCGCCGATCGCCAATCCCATGGATTGCCCCTGGGGTGAAAAGGCATTCAGCCGTTATCTCGGCGCCGACCGGACGGCGTGGCGTTCGTGGGACAGTTGCGCCCTGCTTGGCCAGGTGCAGGAACGC
The DNA here is from genome assembly GCA_021781575.1 of Pseudomonadota bacterium. Taxonomy (GTDB): domain Bacteria; phylum Pseudomonadota; class Alphaproteobacteria; order Rhodospirillales; family Magnetospirillaceae; genus DUZF01. The sequence continues at coordinate 68,544 of JAJXWP010000020.1, read as the reverse complement.
CTGCCGCTGCTCATCGAGCAGGGCGGCGCCGATTCCTTCCTCGAAACCCAATTGAAGCCCCAGGCGTTGCTGGAGGCGGCACGGGCGGCGAGCCATCCCATCGATCTGAGGATCCGAGAAGGCTACGACCACAGCTATTTTTTCATCGCCAGCTTTATCGATGACCATCTGCGCCACCACGCCCGGGCTTTGAGCCATGGCCGACTCGACGCCTGACCAGGGGTTCGGCGGAGCGTCACGCGGCATCCGCGGCTGCCGGTGGCGCGGCAAAGGGGGCACTCATTCAAAAGGTTCACTGCGCCCGCCCGGCGAGGGCAAAAACCAAGGCCGCTTGGTCGGACCTGACGCGGTCATTTCCGAACGGCGCCTAATGCAGGTTAAGACCGCCCCTTGGCCCCTGTGGCAGAATCCCGCAGAGATTTCCGGGCCCTCTTGGAATGGAGACGCTCATGACGACGAAGAAGGTTCTGCGCTGCGGGACGGTCTTTCCGGGATGCAACTTCGTCTCGCACGGAGAGAGCGAGGCCGAGGTCCTGGCCAAGATCGCGGAACACGCCAGACAGGCGCACGACATGACCCACCTCTCCAATGCGCTGCGGGCGAGGATCGTGGCGCAGATGGAGACGGAGGGCGGTGAGAAGGGCAAACACTGAGATTGGCGATCGGAGGAGGCATACCATGGCTGAGAAGCAGCCCATGCCGGTCACGAAGGAAGCGGGGGCTCCGGCTGAAATCACCCGCGGTCCGTTCGTCAGCCTGCGCAACGAGATCGACCGGGTGTTCGACGAATTCATGTCTTGGCCGGTGTTTCGCGGCAACCTTCCCGGCTGGTCGTCAACCCGGTTGGGCCTGCGCCGCCCGCGGGAGGCGGCGGCCGACGTGATCGAGCGCGACAACGAGTACGAGATCGATATCGACGTGCCCGGCGTCGGCAAGGACAATATCGAGGTCGTTCTGTCCGACGGCAGCCTGGTCGTCCGCTGCAACATTGCCGAAGAAGCGAAGGAGGAGGGCGTCGGCTACACCCGCTACGAACGGAGGCACCAGGCCTTTTCCCGGGCGTTCGATTTGCCGTCCGGCGTCGATGTCGACAAGATCGCCGCCGATCTCGAGAACGGGGTGCTCAGCATCACCTTGCCGAAAACCCCCGAGGCGCAGCAGAAGCAGCGGAAGATCGAAGTCAAGTCGCACTAGTGATCCGCCCCAGACGCTTGGTTTCCAAGCGCCTGGATCAGGCGGTCCACCAACTTATCGAACTGGTTTTTGTTCCTCGCCGGGCGGGCGCATCCGCGCCCGCCCGGCGGTGGAAGAAATGGGCGGCGGGTCACTGGAGCGACGGGGGAGACCCGTCGTCGCCGCGGGGCCAGGGACAGGTTTCGGCATCGACCCCGGCGATTTCGAACAGACGGTGCGGAGCCAGAATGTGAAAGAGGCCGTTGCCGTAGTCGATGACGCCGCGCTGCCGCAAGACTCCGAGCGTGCGGTTGATATGGACGGGGGTCAGTCCGAGGGCGTCGGCAAGGTGGGTCTGGGTCAGCGGAATCCTGAGGATTTCGCCGGCAGCTTGCGGAGCGCGCCGCCGAATGCGGTAGAACAGCTCCAGAAGCAAGGTGGCGACCCGTTCGACCGCGGTCTTCCGGCCAAGCGCCGTCAGCCGTTCATAGGCCTGAGATTCGTCGCTGGCGACGATGCGGACCAACTCGAAGGCCAGTTCCGGCCGGCGGCGGGCCAGATCGAGCAGGCGGTGGCGCGGGATGGCGCAAATCGATACCTGACTCAGCGCCTGGGCACCGAAGAACGGGACCCGGCCGCTGGGGCGCAAGCCGATGAAGTCGCCGGGCAGGCCGAATTGGAGAATCTGCCGTCGGCCATCTTCCAGGAGTTCATACAGGAACACCCATCCGTCGAGGATATTGAAGACGTCGCCGCACGGCTCTCCCTGCGAGAACAGGTCCTGCCCGGCAGGCACGGCGCGGCCGATGATGCCGATGGAAGACAGCTCCGCCTCGGAAAGCATCCGGCAGACGCCGCATCCGCGCATGGGGCAGGACGGGCATCCATAGGTGGTCAGGGAGGCTGCCTGATGCATGGGTCGCCCTCCATCGCAATCACTCGATGTCCCGACAAACACCGTCATTCGGCGAACAGTCTCCCATGGCTTGGCCATGGGGCTTCGCACTATTCCGGATGGGTGCCGCTTCGCAGCAGATTACACCTCGTTGGCGGAAAACGCAGGCCGGACTGAAGGCTGGCTGCAATCTGAATTAATGTCGTGCCGCTGTGGCGGCCCATAATCGAATTGCCGGCGGGAAAGGAGCCAGCCTATGCCGAGTGGCCTTCTCAGCACCGATCTCTACCAGCTTTCGATGATGCAGGCCTATCTGCGCGAAGGGATCACCGAGACGGCGGTGTTCGAGTTCTTCGTCCGCAAGCTGCCCAAGACTCGCAACTTCCTGATCGCCGCCGGCCTGGAGCAATGCCTGGATTACCTCGAGACCCTGGCCGCCACCGGGGCCCAACTGGATTGGCTGCGGGCGAACGGGCAGTTCGACGATGCCGTTCTCGACTACCTCGCCGGGTTGCGCTTCACCGGCGATGTGGACGCCATGCCGGAGGGCACGGTGTTCTTTCCCGACGAGCCGATCCTGCGGGTCACGGCGCCTCTGCCGGTGGCGCAACTGGTCGAAACGCGGATCATCAACATCCTGCATTTTCAGACCTTGATCGCCTCGAAGGCGGCCAGGATCCGCCTGGCCGCCGGCGACCGCCTGCTGGTCGACTTCGGCTATCGGCGGGCGCATGGCGCCGATGCCGGGCTGCTGGCGGCGCGGGCGTCCTACCTGGCCGGCTTCGACGGCAGCGCCACGGTCGAGGCGGGTATGCAATTCGGCATCCCGCTCTACGGCACCATGGCGCATTCCTTCATCCAGGCCCATCAGTCCGAAGAGGAGGCGTTCCTCGCCTTTGCCCGGGCCCGGCCGCGGCGCCTTGTGCTGCTGCTCGACACCTACGATACCGAGCGCGCCGCCATGACTGCGGTCCACGTAGCCCGTCGGCTGGACACCGAAGGGATCACCCTGCACGGCGTCCGCCTCGACAGCGGCGATCTCAGCCTGCATGCCCATGCCGTCCGTGCGATCCTTAACGCCCACGGGCTCGATGCGGTCACCATCTTCGCCAGCGGCGGACTGGACGAGACCGAAATCGCCCGCCTGCTGGCCGGCAAAGCGCCGATCGACGGCTTCGGAGTGGGGACCAGCCTGACCACCTCGTCCGACGCCCCGGCGCTGGATTGCGCCTATAAGCTTCAGGAATATGCCGGGATCGCTCGGCGCAAGACGTCGGAAGGCAAGGCCACCTGGCCGGGTCGCAAACAGGTATTCCGCGCCCATGACAACGGCCGCCTGGCCGGTGACGACCTGGGGCTGGCGGACGAGCCCTTGCCCGGCCATCCACTGCTCGAACCGGTGATGCGGACCGGGCGGCGGATGGCGGCCGCGCCCTCCCTCGAGGCGATTCGCCGACATGCCCGCAGCGAGCTGGCTCGGCTGCCGGCGCCGCTTAGGCGGCTGGACGGTCCGACGGGGTACCCGGTGGTGCCGTCGCCCGGCCTGCGGCAGTTGGCCGCCGAAGTGGACCGGCGTATCGCCAGCGCCAGGAGCTCTGCGGCGCGGCTGGTCACACGGTGGGAACATTTTCCTCATGGCGCCGATGTCGGTGTCCGCGGTATCGGCCCGACACTCGAGGCGGCGTTGGAACAAGCCGCCCTGGCCTTGACCGCCGTGGTGACCGATCCGGCCGGCGTCGCGCCCACCGATGAGGCAGCCTTCAGCTGCCGCGGCGACGGCGCCGAGCCGTTGCTTTACGAATGGTTGAACGCGCTGATTTACGAAATGGCGGTCGAGCGGCGTCTGTTCTCGCGCTTCCAAGTTATCGTCGAGGGCGATCGGTTGCACGCCCAGGCCTGGGGCGAGCCGATCGATCCGGCTCGTCACGAGCCCGCCGCCGAGCCGAAAGGGGCGACCTATACGGAATTGTCAGTGCGCCGGTCGGACGGGGGCTGGATCGCCCAATGCGTGGTGGATGTCTAAGGGGGTTACGAATGGACATGACCCGGCTGGAGCGGATCGGCGATGTCGCTTGGCGAATGCCGCGGCAAGGGCGGATGCGGGTGGATGGGGTGATTTATGGTGACCGGGCGCTGGTCGCCGCCATGGACGACAAGGTCGGCGAGCAGGTCGCCAACGTCGCCTCGCTGCCCGGCATCGTCGGGGCCTCCTATGCCATGCCGGACGCCCACTGGGGCTACGGTTTTCCCATCGGCGGCGTGGCCGCCTTCGATCCCGACCGGGGCGGGGTGATCTCGGCCGGTGGAGTCGGCTTCGACATCTCCTGCGGCGTACGGACCCTGCTGACCGGCCTGACCCGGGCCGAGGTGCAGTCCCGGCAGGCTGCATTGGCCGATCGGCTGTTCCGCGATGTTCCGGCGGGGATGGGGCAGCGCGGTAGGCTGAGCTTCGATGAGCACGAGCTGGATGCCGTTCTCGAGGGTGGCGCCGCCTGGGCGGTGGCGCGCGGTTTCGGCTTGCCGGAAGATCTGGCGTTGATCGAGGAGGGGGGGCAGGCCGCCGGGGCGGCCCCGGATTGCGTCTCGGCCAAGGCGAAAACCCGCCAGCGGGGCGAGATGGGCACCCTGGGGTCGGGCAACCATTACCTTGAGGTCCAGGAGGTGGCGGAGATATTCGCCGTCGACGCGGCCAAGGCCTACGGACTGGCGGTGGGCGATGTGGTGGCCACCATCCACTGCGGGTCGCGCGGTCTCGGCCACCAGGTGGGAACCGATTATCTGGCCGAGATGGTCGCCGCGGCGGCCGGCTACGGACTGGATCTGCCGGATCGCGAACTGGCCTCGGCGCCCATCGAGTCCGAACTCGGTCGGCGATACCTGGGCGGCATGCGGGCCGCCACCAATTGCGCCCTTGCCAATCGCCAGATCATCGGACATTTCGTCCGCGAGGCCTTCGGCACGCTGTTTCCCGCGGCGCGCTTGGCGCTGCTCTATGATGTGTCCCACAACACCTGCAAGGTCGAGCACCATCCGGTCGAGGGCCGGCTGACGCGGCTGTTCGTCCACCGCAAGGGGGCGACCCGCGCCCTGGGGCCGTGGGATGCCACCTTGCCGGAGGCCTACCGCCCGGTCGGGCAGCCGGTGCTGATCGGCGGTAGTATGGGGACAGAGTCTTACATTTTGGCCGGATGTGCTACCAGCGAGCGCCAGTCCTTCTCCTCTGCATGCCACGGCGCCGGCCGCAGCATGAGCCGCCACGCAGCCCTCAGGCAGTGGCGGGGCAGGGCGATCATCGACGATCTGGCGGAGCGCGGCATTGCCATCCGTAGCCCCTCGATGCGAGGCGTGGCGGAAGAGGCGCCGGGCGCCTACAAAGACGTGCGCGCCGTGGTCGATGCCGCCGAGCGGGGCGGGCTGGCGCGCAAGGTGGCGCGCCTCCTGCCGATCATCTGCGTCAAGGGATAGCCTGCCGACGCGGCCACCATCACGCTGTCTCAGCGCGACGCCGTCGTCAATCTTCCGCAAGGCGAGAAAGGCGGCGAACCTTTTGAATGAGACACTGCACCGGTGTCGGTGATCCCTTAGGATTCGTCTTTATCGGCGTCATCTGCGGATAGCGGCTTCTCTGGTCACCGCCCGCCGTGCGAGGGCTTTGCCGAACGGCAGCAGGATCAGGTGTTTGACCACGAAGTCGGCGAGGCGATGTGGGATCGACGCCTTGGGCGGGGCTTCCGGGGTTGCTGGTGGTCCCTCGAGGACCACCACCGGAACCTCGCCGACGCCTTCGCAAATCTCCACATGGCTGAGGACCGGAAGGTCATAATCTGGCTTCAGCCGTTGCCATGCCGCCTCGGTCAGCAGCAGGTAGCGCGATGCCTCCACCGAATTCTTCAGCAGGCGATGGGCGATGACCATGTCGATCCCGGCCAGTTCGTCGAAGCGGTTCAGCCGATAGCGCAACACCCGGCCGTAATGGCCGACGACCTTCAGATCGAGGCGCCCGATACCGGTGCAGGCTTCGCATGGGCAGGTATTGTGGCTCATCAATTCGGCGCGGCGCCGGTAGAAGGCGGCCGGGAACCCGAAAATCGAGCGGCGGACGCCGGCCTCGCCAACGCCTGAAGGATCGGTCGGCGCGACGAACAGCACGGCGTCGCCTTCGAGCTTTTCCACCCGAACCGGCACCTCGGCGCGTCGCATGACCGCCGCCAGGAGTTCGGACACGATATAATTGGCATGGCGCAGCGACACCGCGTTCTCATGCAGGAAACGGGTATAGCCGCCGATATCGGCCAGAAGGATATGGGCGTCGGTTTCGCTCGTTGCGCTCATCGGCCCACTATCTTCCTCAAGCGGTCGGCGTCAATCCCAAGCTTTTGCCCGGAAGGGACCGGCTGCTTCCGAACGAGACCTGGGGCCGCGCAGCCGGCGGTCGCGGCGCCCCCTTGATTCGCCTGTTCCCCCTGCTCATTTGCTGACCGCAACGGAGGATGGCGGCCATGCCCCTGTCGAGACGGCGCTGGATCCGGCGGCATTCGCCGGTGGTGCGGATCTGCCACTGGGTCAATCTGCTGTGTCTGATCGTCCTGCTGATGAGCGGGCTGCAGATCTTCAATGCCCATCCGGCGCTGTACTGGGGCCAAGCCACGGAGTTCGACCATCCTTGGCTGGCGCTGGGAGCAGCGGACTCCGGCGGCGGGCGAATGGATGGAATCACCAGGGTGTTCGGCCACCGGTTTGTCACCACCGGCTTGCTGGGGGTCTCGGATGTCGCCGGCCAGCCGCAACCGCGCGGCTTTCCCCCCTGGGCCACCCTTCCAGGCGTGCAATGGCTGGCCCTCGGGCGGCGGTGGCATTTTTTCTTCGCCTGGCTCCTGGTGATCAATGGTCTGGTCTATCTTGCCTGGGGATTGGTCACCGGCCATTTCCGCCGCGACCTGCTGCCGACCCACGACCAGCTTCGCCACTTCGGCCGAACCCTCCTCGACCACCTGAGGTTCCGTTTTCCCAAAGGCGAAGAAGCCGAGCATTACAACCTGCTGCAGAAACTGGCCTATCTGGTCGTCGTCTTCGTCCTGCTGCCGCTGATCGTGCTTGCCGGCTTGACCATGTCGCCACGGCTGGATTCCGCTTTCCCCGGGCTGCTCGCCTTCTTCGGCGGGCGCCAATCGGCCCGCAGCATCCATTTCCTGCTTGCCGCCGCCCTCCTCGCCTTCGTCGCCATCCATCTGCTCATGGTGGTGGCATCGGGCTTGTGGAACAACATCCGCTCGATGATCACCGGCCGCTATGCCATCGAGGAATCAGGAGGTCCCGATGAACGGTGAACGGCGCAAGTTCCTCGGCAGAGCGTTGGGCGTCGGCTCGGTGCTGTGGCTCGGCGGCTGTGACAGATTGTCGGCTGAGCCTTGGCTGCAGCGGGTGCTGGGGCGCGCCGAAGGCGTCAATCGGTGGCTGCAACGCCGGATCACCGGCCGCGACAGCCTGGCGCCCGAATATGCCGAAGCCGATCTGTCGCCGCGGTTCAAGGCCAATGGCAGCACCAATCCGGACGATCCGGCGTACGTTGCGTCGGCAGCCGGCGGCTTTGCCGACTGGCGGCTCGCCATCGGTGGCCTGGTGGAGCGGCCGATGCAATTCTCGCTGGCGGAACTCCGCGCGATGCCGGCGCGCACCCAGATCACCCGCCACGACTGCGTCGAGGGATGGAGCTGCATCGGCAAGTGGACGGGAGTGCCGCTGGCGGCGCTGCTTCAGCGGGTGGGGCCGCGGCCGGCGGCCCGTTTCGTCGTGTTCCATTGCGCCGACCGGCTGACGCGGTGGGATGACAAATATTACGAGAGCATCGATCTGGAGGAGGCCAATCACCCGCAGACCATCCTGGCTTACGGCATGAACGACCAGCCCTTGCCCATCCCGCACGGCGCTCCGTTGCGTCTCAGGGTCGAGCGCCAACTCGGCTACAAGATGGCGAAATACGTCATGGCGATCGAACTGGTCGACAGCTTCGCCCGAATCGGTCGCGGCCGCGGCGGCTATTGGGAAGACCGGGGTTACGAATGGTATGCCGGAATTTGAGGGGCGTCCTCAGGTCCTCGCCGTCGCACCCTGGTCCAGGAAGCCGTCGACCAGCGTCGTCAGGTCGGAGGACAGGCCGATCATCGTCTGGCTGACATCCGACAGTTCCGACACCGAGTGGGCGGCATGGCTGCTGGCCTGCATGATCTCGCGGAGCGCGACGACGACCTGATCGGCCGCCGTCTTCTGCTGCTGGGTCGATAACGAGATCTGCTGCGCCGCACTGGCGGTGTTCCGGGCGGCCGAGACCAGCTCGCCCAGGCGTTCGGCGGTGGCCGTGGTGGCGGCCATTCCCTCGGCGATGCCCCGGTTGCCTTTTTCCGAGTTGATCACCAGGCGGCTGATGGAATCCTGGATGTCCTGGACCTTGCTTTCGATTTCACTGGTGGAATCGGTGACGCTGTCGGCAAGCCGCCGGATCTCCGCGGCAACGACGCCGAAGCGCTTGCCGGCCTCTCCGGCGCTGGCCGCTTCAAGAGCGGCGTTGAAAGCAATCAGCTTCGTGCGGTCGGCAATGGCGTTGATCATCGCCATGATCTTGCCGATTTCCTTCGATGTCCGGCCGAGGGTGATGATCTCCTGGAGACTGGTTTCGCTGTCCAGGTGGATGCGCTCCATCTTATCGGTCAGCAGGTTCATCGCGGCCATGCCGTTTTCGCTGTTCGCCAGGGTGACGTTGGCGATATCGGCGACGGCGGTCGAGTGCTCGGAAATCTGGCTGGACGAGGCGGACAGTTCCTCCATGGTGGCGGTGATCTCGGCGACCGAGGCGGACAGTTCATTCGAGGTGACCGACAGATTGTCGACCGACGAGGCGATGGTCTGGGCCCCGCCATGCACTGCCTTGGCAGCCTGATCGATGAAGGTTGTCGCCCCTTCCACTGCCGAGTCCATATAGGCCGCCGACGCCAGATCGAGTTCGAACAGGACGATCCTGGTGAGCGCCCGGATCGCCTGCGCCAGGCTTTCCGGCTTTCGGCGAAAGGCGGGAGCGACGGCGACGATCATGTTGTCGAGCAGCGTCGCGTAGAAGACGAAGAACCAGCGGAAGTTCAGTCCCTGCCTTTGCCTTTTCTGGAAGATGTCGATGCCGTGGACCAACTGCTCGTCGGAAAAGGTGGCCGGGAACATGTCGTCGAGCCAGTGATGGCGTTGCGAGCGCTTGGCATCTTCGATGTTCATGGCGGCATAGGCCTTGGCGGCCTCGGGGTAACGCAGCATCTGGCGGAAGGCGGCCTCGACCACCGCATCGATGTTCTGGGCGACGATCGGCTTGATCTGCCGCAGAACGGCTCTGGTGGCATCGTCGATCTGCAGCGCTTCCAGTCGCCGAGAGCTGTCGATATCAACGCGCATGGCTATCCCCCACGAGGCGCAATTTTCTTCAGGATAGTTATCTCACCAAGTTCTGTCACGCCAGGAACGCCTCGTGGTCCGCCCCAGACCCTTGGTTTCCAAGCGCCTGGATCAGGCGGCCCACCAACTGATTGGATTGTGGTGACCTCTTCAAAAGGTTCACTGCACCAGGTCTATCAAACACCCTCGCCGGGCGAGGGACTGACGATGACCCTATGGCAGTTCGGTTTCGCCGGACGGCAAGGCGTCGCCGGTGGCCGCGTCGACTTCGCACAAACGGACCGGATACCCCCACAGGGTGCGGATATGGTGCAGCGTCTTGCCGGCGGACGAGCGCTCCAGCCGCTGTCCCTCATGAACCCGGTGCTCGAGCGTCAGCCGCCGGTCGCCCAGCAGGTCGACATCCACCACCTGGATCTCGGGGTCGAGCCGGCCGGAATCGAACTCCTCGGCCAAAGCCGCCCGCACCTCGCGATAGCCCTGCTCGTCGTGGATCGCCGTCACTTCGAAATAGGGCTCGCCCGAGGCATCGCGCAGGCGCAGCATCCGGAAATCCCGGATCACCTTGGGTCCGAGGAACTGCAGAAGGAAGCTCTCGTCCCGGTAGTCGGCCCAGACCTCGCGCAGGGTGCCCATCGGGTCGCCGTTGCCGGCGAAGTCGGGGAACCACCGGGCGTCTTCGTCGGTCGGCTCTCGGCATATTCGTTCGATGTCGCGCATGACGGAGAAACCTAGCGCGTAAGGATTTATGCCGCCGTATCGCTTGTCAGTGAAATCGATCTGATGCACGACCGATGTATGAGAGTGAAGGAATTCAAGATAGGACCCGTCGTCAATCTGGCCAGTCTCGTGCAGACGTGTCATTATCTTGTAATGTACAAAGGTGGCACAGCCCTCGTTCATCACCTTTGTCTGTCTTTGCGGATAAAAATATTGCGCGAGCATACGGACTATCCGCAATATTTCCCGTTCCCAGCCACGCAAGGATGGTGAGGTCTTCTCCAGAAAATAGAGGAGATTTTCCTCCGGAAGTTCGATCGAGCGGATCCTTTCCTCGTCCAGCATCGGCTGCTCGGTGGCGCTCAGTTGGCTTTCCACATCGATTCCGGGCACCGTGGTCCACAGGGGGTTCCAGGTCGATTCGGCATAGTCGCGGCGTTCTTTCTGGCGGGCGAGTTCCTCGGCCAAGCTGCGCTTCTGCCGGCGGGTGTATCGGTTGACTCCTTGTGTCTGCAAGGCATGCGCCGCATCGAGAACCCGTTCGACGGCATCGATGCCGTAGCGGTCCTCGCAGTTGGCGACATAATCGCGGGCGAACGCCAGGTAGTCGAGGATTCCTGAGGCGTCCGTCCACTGGCGGAAGAGGTGGTTGTTCTTGAAAAAGTGGTTGTGCCCGTAGGCCGCGTGGGCCAGCACCAGGGCCTGCATGGTCATGGAATTCTCTTCCATCACGTAGCAGATGCAGGGATCCGAGTTGATCACGATCTCATAGGCGAGTCCCTGATAGCCCTTCCGGTACAGGGTCTCGTCACGGGCGAACCGCTTGCCGAATGACCAATGGCGGTAAAGGATCGGCAGGCCGATCGAGGCATAGGCATCGAGCATCTGCTCGGCGGTGATCACCTCGACCTGAATGGGATAGGTGTCCAGCCCCATTTCCCCTAAGGCGATTTCCTCGACGGCGTCATGGACCCGCTTGAGTTTGTCGAAATTCCATTCCGAACCTTGGTAGAGAAGGGGCAACGGCAGCGCTCCTGTATTACTCGTCGCGCCCGTCCCCGGGCCAAGCCCGGGGGGCGGGCATCACCGGAGGGACCGCAACGGCCGGTCCCATGCCGCCCTAACTGACCGCATCGCGCGAGAACAGCTCGTGGAAAACGCCGAAGATCTGGGCGGCGGCAGTCGCCCGGCGCAAGGCCAACGGCGTTCCCGGCCTTTGCAGTTCCTGGTAGGTCCGCCACAGCTCGCTGGAGCTGCTGCGCCCCTCCCAGACGTCAGCCGGCGGGTCGTCCACTTCCAGATAGGCGAAATACTGGCAGGCTTGGAGCAACCTGTTGCTCATCGCGTCGATCACACGGCCGCGGTCGGACGTCAGGTTGTCGCCGTCCGACGCCTGGGCGATATAAATATTCCAGGCATCGACGGGATAGCGTTCGTCGATGATGTCGATGGCGACTTGCAACGCGCTCGAGACCACCGTTCCGCCGGTCTCGCGGGAACGGAAGAAGGTTTCTTCGTCAACTTCCTGCGCTTCGTGGGTATGGCGGATGAAGACGATGTCGACGGCCTTGTAGCGCCGATCGAGAAACAGATAGAGCAGCATGAAAAAGCGCTTGGCCAAGTCCTTCATGTGCTCGTTCATCGAGCCCGAGACGTCCATCAGGCAGAACATCACCGCCTGGGCGATGGGAACCGGGCGATGCTCGAACCGGCGGAAGCGCACATCCACCGGGTCGATCCATGGGATCAGCCGCAGCCGTCGCCGCAAGGCCTCGATCTGCTCGGCCACTCTTGCCACGGTGGCGCGGTCGCCGGCGGCTTCGGCCTCGGCCGCCAGGCTTTCCAGTTCGGCCAGTTCGTCAGGCCGCGGGCGCCGTAACGCCAGCCGCCGGGCCAGGCCGTTGCGCATGGTGCGCAATACGTCCAGCGCCTGGGGTGCGCCCGAGACGGTGTAGCCGGCGCGCGCTGGGACCGTCGCCGTGGATTCTTTCAGGCGGCGCTTGACCATGTCGGGCAGTTCAAGGTCGTCGAAGAAGATGTCGAGGAATTCCTTGCGGCTCAAGGTGAAGGTGAACTCGTCCTCGCCGCTGCCCGAATCCGCCGCCTCGCGACCCTGACCGCCGCCCGACGGCGGTTTGGCGATGCGGTCGCCCTTGACGAACTTCTGGTTTCCCGGCAGGACGAACTCGCGGGTGCCGTCGGACCCCTTGCGGAACGACGGTTCCGCGATGCCGTGAACCGGCACCGGGACCGCCTTGTCGGCATCCACCTCGGCGATCCGCCGGCCGGCGATGGACTGGGCCACGGCTTCTCGCACCTGGGCCTTGACCCGTCGCAAGAGCCGCTGGCGATTGGGCAAGCTCTTGCCCTTCGGGTTCAAGCGCCGGTCAATGATGTTCATGGGCGAGGTCTCGAGTCTGTTGCAGCCAGCCGTTAACCCGCTTTATTGACCCGCATGTACCATTCCACCAGCCGGCGAACCTGGCGCTCGGTGTAGCCGCGCGAAACCATCCGATCGACGAAATCATGGTGCTTGCGGTCGGTTTCGCTGTCCTGCTTCGAGGCGAAGCTGATCACGGGCAACAGATCCTCCACTTGGCTGAACATTCGCTTTTCGATGACGCTTCTGATCTTTTCGTAGGAGGTCCAGGCCGGTGTGCGCCCTCCATGGGAGGCGCGGGCACGCAGCACGAACTTCACCACCTCGTTGCGGAAATCGCGCGGGTTGGCGATCCCCGCCGGCTTCTCGATCTTGGAAAGTTCTTGGTCGAGCAGTCCGCGGTTCATCAACTGCCCGGTGTCGGGGTCCTTGAAATCCTGATCTTCGATCCACGCATCGGCATAGGCGATATAGCGCTCGAACAGGTTCTGACCATAATCGGAATAGGATTCCAGATAGGCCTTCTGGATCTCGTTGCCGATGAATTCGGCATATCGCGGCGCCAGGGTGGCCTTGATGTAATCCAGCAGCCTCTTTTCTGCTTCCTGGGGAAATTGTTCACGCTGGACCGCCTGTTCCAGGACATACATCAAATGCACCGGGTCGGCTGCCACTTCATGGCTGTCATAGTTGAATGTCTGCGACAGCACCTTGAAGGCGAAGCGGGTCGACAGGCCGTTCATTCCCTCGTCGATTCCCGCCGCATCGCGGTACTCCTGGAAGCTGCGGGCCTTCGGGTCGGTCTCTTTCAGGCTTTCGCCGTCATAGGTGCGCATCTTGCTGAACGGGTTCGAGTTCTCGTGCTCTTTGAGGCGCGACAGCACGGCGAACTGCGCCAGCATTTCCAGGGTGCCCGGCGCGCAAGGGACCTCGGCGAGATCGCTGCCGCGCAAAAGCTTCTCGTAGATCTTCGTTTCCTCGGATACCCGAAGGCAGTAGGGAACCTTGATGACGCAGATGCGGTCGATGAAGGCTTCGTTGTTGCGGTTGTTCTTGAAGCCCTGCCATTCCGCTTCGTTGGAATGGGCCAGGATGATTCCCTGGAAGGGTAGTGCGCCGATATTTTCGGTGCCGACGTAATTTCCTTCCTGTGTCGCCGTCAGCAGCGGATGCAGCATCTTGATGGGCGCCTTGAACATCTCGACGAATTCGAGGATCCCCTGGTTGGATCGGTTCAGTCCTCCCGAGAAGCTGTAGGCGTCGGCGTCGTTCTGGCTGAAGGCTTCGAGTTTGCGGATGTCGACCTTGCCCACCAGGCTCGATATGTCCTGATTGTTCTCGTCGCCGGGCTCGGTCTTGGAGATGGCGATCTGGCGCAGGCGCGACGGCATCAGGCGCACGACGCGGAACCGTGAGATGTCGCCGCCGAACTCGTCCAGCCGCTTGACGGCCCAGGGCGAGGCGATGCCGGTCAGGCGGCGGCGGGGAATGCCATAATTCCGTTCGATCTGGTCGCCCATCAGTTCGGGATCGAACAGGCCGAGGGGGCTTTCAAAAATCGGGCTGATCTGCTCGCCGGCCTTGAGCACGTAGATGGGGAAGGTTTCCATCAGCATCTTCAGCCGCTCGGCCAGGGACGATTTGCCGCCCCCGACGGGCCCGAGCAGATAAATGATCTGCTTGCGCTCTTCCAGCCCCTGTGCCGCATGGCGGAAGAAGCCGACGATGCGTTCGATCGTCTCCTCCATCCCGTAGAATTCGGCGAAGGCGGGGTAGATTTTGATGGTGCGGTTCAGGAAGATGCGGGAAAGCCTGGCATCCTTTGCCGTGTCGATCAGTTCGGGCTCGCCGATGGCCGCCAGCATCCGCTCGTGGGCGCCGGCATAAGCCATGGGATCGGTGCGGCAGAGCTCGAGGTAATTGCTGAGAGACATTTCGGTCTCCCGACGGGATTCGTAGCGGGTGGCGAACGCTTTGAACAGCTCTGCGCTCATGCGGGTCTCCGAATACGCTTGGGGCGGTCTGGCCTGCTGCCGGCAAGAGAGGTAAGCATGGTCAGGCCGCACGACTACAGTCTGCGACCTTCTGGTGAAGATTGCGTTGATCCTTCTGTCTCGTTCACCATTTGCGCTCAGCGCGGCCCGGCAGCGAGGACAGCCGAAAGGGTAAGAGCGGCACAATTCCTTGCGGGGCCGTGGCCGGCATCGGCTGCCCTCAGGCCTTGGCAAGCCGACATAGATTGATTTGTTCGCGCGAGGGTCTCCATTCAATAAGAGGAGGCGGTCAACGCAGAAAAAAAGAAATTTTTCGGTTAGTATTGCTTGTTCTTGCGTAGTCGCCGCCTTGGCCGATCGACGATTGCGCGGTGGCCGGCGGTGTATCAAGAGCCAATACGGCGCGCCCGGATTCGACCGTCGGAGGGGCTGCGGATAGTATCCCACGGGGTTAGGCCGCCGCCCGCCCTTGTTCATAAGTTTATGGGGGACGGCACCGTCAAGGGGGAGGGCCTCGAATGAGCCGCGGCGGGGCGGCGATCGCCATTCCCCTCCGCCTGGCGGCCCGATCGGCGAAGAAACCGGTTCCGCGCCGCCGCCGGTCGTTGTAAGAAGGGGCGCCTTGCCCGGTTGCCCCCGATGACCCAGGATAATCCCGACTTTTACCCTTTTGCCACCAACCGCCAGCCGCCGCTCGTCGCCGTGGTGGTTCCGGTCAGGAACGAAGCCGACAACATTCTGCCGCTGGTCACCGAGATCGCCGCGGCGCTGGATGGTCGCCGGCCGTTCGAAATGATCTTCGTCGATGATGGCAGCGATGATGCCACGCCGGCCCGCCTGTCGGAGGCCCAGGAGCGCCATCCCGAGCTGCGGGTGCTCCGCCACCGCGTCGGCTGCGGCCAGAGTCAGGCGGTGGCTTCCGGCGTCAAGGCGGCGCGGGCGGCGTTGATCGCCACCCTGGATGGCGACGGCCAGAACGACCCGGCGGATATTCCCCGCCTGCTCGACCGCCTGCTCGCCGAGCCGCCGGCCGAACGCGACCGGCTGCTGGTCGCGGGCTACCGGCAGAAGCGGCAGGACAACACCTTGCGGCGTCTTTCGTCGAAGGTCGCCAACGGGGTGCGGGCGCGGCTGCTGAACGACGACACGCCGGACAGCGGGTGTGGCCTGAAGGTGCTCAGCCGGGAGGCATTCCTCGACATGCCGCGGTTCAACCACATGCACCGGTTCCTTCCCGCCCTGATGATCCGGCGCGGCGGGAGGGTGGTGTCGATGCAGGTCAACCATCGGCCCCGCCAGCGCGGCCTGTCCAAATACGGCCTGTGGAACCGCCTGTGGGTGGGGATCGTCGACCTGCTGGGCGTCATGTGGCTGCAGCGGCGCGCCAGCGTGCCGGTCATAGAACAGCGGGACTGAATGCTCGGATCCTGTCCCTCCGGCGTCCGCGTTACCGGCCTGAAGCCGCGCCTGCTGCTGAAAGGCCTGTTGCTCATGCTGACGCTGGTGGCGCTGGCATGGGCGTTGGAGGCGTCGCCCCTGGCCAGGCTTCTCGACACGCAGTGGGTCGACCAGCAAGTGCGCGGCAGGGGGCTGGCCGGCGAGGGGATGTTCCTGCTGGTCGGTTCGGTGGCCAT
This sequence comes from Pseudomonadota bacterium, assembly GCA_021781575.1. Lineage (GTDB taxonomy): Bacteria > Pseudomonadota > Alphaproteobacteria > Rhodospirillales > Magnetospirillaceae > DUZF01. Next base: position 52,314 of record JAJXWP010000020.1, on the reverse strand, counting down.
GGCGGTTGGCCTGCCGCGCCAGGCGGTGTGTTTCTTGGGGGGCTACGCCTTCGGTTTGCTGTGGGGCGGGGTGCTGGCGTCGCTGGCCTCCGTGGGTGGCTGCGTACTGGCCTTTTTCTACGCCAGGCTGCTCGGCCGCGACCTGCTCATGCACAAATTCGCGGCGCGCGTAAGGCGGATCGACGCATTCCTGAGCGACAACCCGCTGACCATGACGGTGCTGATCCGCTTCCTGCCGGTGGGGAGCAATCTGCTGACCAACCTGGTGGCCGGGGTATCGTCGGTGCGATCGGGGCCGTTCTTCGTCGGGTCGCTGATCGGGTATGCTCCGCAGACCATCATCTTCGTTCTGCTGGGCAGTGGTATCCATGTGGATCCCTGGCTGCGAATCTCCTCGAGTATCGCGCTGTTCGTCCTCTCCTCCGCTCTCGGTGTATTCCTTTATAAACGCCTGCGCCGCGGGCACACGCTGGGGGCCGATATCGACGGCGACGTCGATGGGGCCGATGCGGTTCAATGAAGGGCGCCGATCCCCGCCACCACGCGGAGGTGGGCAGGCTTGATCAACTCGGCGCTGCATACTTTCACCGAATGCAGGCGTCCCTCCAGGCGCCGTTCCCAGAACGCCAGAAAGCGCTTCAGGGCAGGAAGGTCGGGCATCAGGTCCAGTTCCTGCCAGACATAGGTTTGAAGCAGCGACGGATGGTCCGGCATATGATAAAGAATTTCCGCCGTCGTCAGGCGCCATCCGCACAATTGCCGTTCAAGTGTCATCGCCAGGGTCTCCCCGACATACAGTTGCATCGATTCAGGATAACGAGACCTGGGTGTCCGGTTTCAAGCATTTTCTATTGAAAAAACAAACGCTTAGCAGCACTCCCCAAAGGCTGCTGCCAAGTTTAAGCCGGATTCGGCCTTGACAGATCTTTTGGCTCCTCCTAGATCGTTGGCACTCACAGGGTGGGAGTGCTAACAACATTCCTGCCGAAAAGGCATTCTTTGCCAGCTAACGGATTTTTAAACGGAGGTTGTGAATGAAGTTCAGACCGCTCCATGACCGCGTCGTGGTCAGGCGTCTCGAGCAGGAAGAGAAGACCGCCGGCGGCATCATCATTCCCGATACCGCCAAGGAGAAGCCCATGCAGGGCGAGGTGGTCGCAGTCGGCCCCGGGGCGCGTGGCGAAGATGGGAAGATCGTCGCTCTGGACGTCAAGAAGGGTGATCGCGTGCTGTTCGGCAAGTGGTCCGGAACCGAAGTCAAGATCGACGGCGAGGAGCTGTTGATCATGAAAGAATCCGACATCATGGGCGTGATTGCCTGAGCAAGGGGTTGTTGAGCTATGGCTGCTAAGGAAGTCAAATTTTCCACCGATGCCCGCGCCCGCCTGCTGCGCGGCGTGGACATTCTTGCCGATGCCGTGAAGGTGACGCTCGGCCCGAAGGGTCGCAACGTCGTCATCGAGAAGTCGTTCGGCGCTCCGCGCATCACCAAGGACGGCGTCACCGTCGCCAAGGAAATCGAGCTTTCCGACAAATTCGAGAATCTGGGCGCTCAGCTGGTTCGCGAGGTTGCCTCGAAGACCGCCGATCTGGCCGGTGACGGCACCACCACCGCCACCGTTCTGGCCCAGTCCATCGTCCGCGAAGGCGCCAAGGCGGTTGCCGCCGGCCTCAATCCGATGGACCTGAAGCGCGGCATCGACGTGGCGGTTTCCGCCGTAATCGCCGACCTGAAGAAGCGGTCGAAGAAGGTCTCGACCAATGCCGAGATCGCCCAGGTGGGCACCATTTCGGCCAATGGCGAGTCCGAGATCGGCGAGATGATCGCCAAGGCCATGGAAAAGGTCGGCAACGAGGGTGTGATCACCGTCGAGGAGGCCAAGGGCCTCGACACCGAGCTGGAAGTGGTCGAGGGCATGCAGTTCGACCGCGGCTACACCTCTCCTTACTTCATCACCAATGCCGACAAGATGACGGTGGAACTGGAAAGCCCCTACATCCTGCTGCATGAGAAGAAGCTGTCCGGCCTGCAGCCCTTGCTCCCCGTGCTTGAAGCGGTGGTGCAGTCGGGCCGTCCGCTGCTGATCATCGCCGAGGACGTCGAGGGCGAGGCGCTCGCCACCCTGGTGGTCAACAAGTTGCGCGGCGGCCTGAAGGTCGCGGCGGTGAAGGCCCCCGGCTTCGGCGACCGCCGCAAGGCCATGCTCGAGGACATCGCCATCCTGACCGGCGGCCAGGTCATCTCCGAAGACCTGGGCATCAAGCTCGAGACCGTCAGCCTCGATATGCTGGGCACGTCCAAGCGCGTGTCGATCACCAAGGAAGACACCACCATCGTCGATGGGTCCGGCAAGAAGAAGGACATCGAAGGCCGCATCAAGCAGATCAAGGCGCAGATCGAGGAGACCACCTCGGACTACGACCGCGAGAAGCTGCAGGAGCGGCTGGCCAAGCTGGCCGGCGGCGTCGCGGTGATCAAGGTCGGCGGCGGCAGCGAGGTCGAGGTGAAGGAGCGCAAGGACCGCGTTGACGACGCCCTGCACGCCACCCGCGCCGCGGTGGAGGAAGGCATTGTCGCCGGCGGCGGTGTCGCCCTGCTCTATGCCATCCGCAGTCTCGATGCGGTGAAGGTGGGCAACGACGACCAGAAGGTCGGCATCGACATCGTCCGTCGCGCCTTGCAGGCACCGGTCCGGCAGATCGCCGAGAACGCCGGTGCGGACGGCGCCGTTGTCGCCGGTAAGCTGATCGAAAGCAAGGACGCCAACTTCGGCTTCGATGCCCAGAAGGGCGAATACACCGACCTGATCAAGGCCGGCATCGTCGATCCGACCAAGGTGGTGCGCACCGCGCTGCAGGATGCTGCTTCGGTGGCCGGCCTGCTGATCACCACCGAGGCCCTGATCGCCGAGAAGCCCGAGAAGAAAGCCCCGGTCGCCGCTCCCGGCGGCATGGGCGGCATGGGGGACATGGACTTCTAACAGTCCTTCCTTGCCGAACTGCGGGATAGGGGGCCGCGTCGAAAGACGCGGCCCTCGCCTTTTTCGGGTTATCCGCCAGCCATCTGGCAAACGGACAGGATGCAAAGCTTTCCGTATTGCCTTATATCCTGCAGCCAAGGTGATGCTGTTCGAATTATGACCGATACCGCGACAACGCCGCGTTTCCCGAAAATGTCCGAACATGCGGTGTCGCCATCATCATTCGAAGTGGGGCTTCGCGCATTTGTCATAACCATTAGGCATAGGGCGAATATTACCGCCGAAATCTTTTATCGTGCCTGGAACCGATGCAGTATGGCTTCTGATGGCTGCCAACATGCAGCCAATAGGAGGATTTGTGCACGAGGTCGAAATCGTGGATGCTCGTACTCCCTCTGAACGCTTTGCGCGAGCGCAGGCTGATTCTGCCGCCAGCGAGACGGCTCTCGTCACGGTCATCGAGGACGAAGCGATTGTTCTCGTCGGCTATCAGATGCTGTTCGAGAGCTGGGGGTACGCCGTGGTCGCCGCCGGATCGGCCGCCGAGGCGCTGGACGTCCTGCGTGGCAGCGGCCGCGCGCCCGATGTCATCATCGCCGACTACCGCCTGAAGGATGGCCAGACCGGCGTGTCCGCCATACGCTCGATCCAAAGCGAGTTTGGCCACGCCATCCCGGCTATCCTGGTCACTGGCGATACCGGGGCCGAGCGGCTCCGCGAAGCCGCCGCCAGCGGATTGCCTATCCTCCATAAACCGGTCAACGGCGGCCAGCTTCGCGAGTTGCTGTTGCGCTGCCTTGCGGCGGGCCCGCGCAGCTGACTATTCTTGCGGCCGCAGGAAGTGCAGGCAGAACAGCTTCTCGGCGTCGCACCAGGCGGCGGCAGGACGGAAGCCGGCTCGCTTGGCCAGAGCCTGGAATTCCTCGACTGAATATTTGTGCGAATCCTCGGCATGGATCGATTCGCCGCAACGAAAACGGTAGGGCCGTCCGGCGACGTGGACCACCTGCCGGTGGCGACTGACGATATGGAGCTCCATCCTTCCGCGACCGGCGTTGTATAGGGCGCTATGGGCGAAGCCGCCAAGGTCGAAGTCCCCTTCCAGCTCGCGGTTGATCCGCTCGACCAGATTGAGAATGAACGCCGAGGTGACGCCGCGGGCGTCGTTGTAGGCGGCGAACAGGCGTTCGTGGGACTTCTTCATGTCGACACCGACCAGCATGGCGCCGCCCTCTCCCAGCAGAGGGCGGATCCGTGCGAGGAAGCGGACGGCCTGCTCGGGCTGCATGTTGCCGATGGTCGAACCCGGAAAGAAGCCGAGCACAGGTCCCTCCCCCGGGGGGAGGCGGAACGGCTGCATGAAGTCGGCATGGATCGGCTGCACCGCCAGGCCGGGCCGCTCCCGGACGATGTCGGAAGCGTAGGCGGCCAGGGCGTCGCGGCAGATGTCGATGGGCAGATAGGCCCGCGGCCGGGTGGTCTCCAGCAGGTAGCGGGCCTTGGCGGGGCTGCAGCCGCCGAATTCGACCAGGCGCGGCTGCCGGCGCTCGAGCAGCACCGCCACCTCGGGTGAATGGCGGTCCAGCAGGGCACATTCGGTTCGCGTCGGGTAGTATTCGTCCAGCCCGCATATCTCCTCAAACAATTCGGCGCCCCGGCGGTCGTACAGGAACCGGCTGGGAATGCGTCTCGGTCGGCGGGACAGGCCCCGCAGGACGGCTACCCGGAAACTGTCGCTCATGGGTCGTCCGCCAATCGGATGCCGGTAAATTGCCAGCGGGCTGCCGGCGGAAAGAAATTGCGATAGCTGGCCCGCAGATGGTCCGGTGGCGTGACGCAGGAGCCACCGCGCAACACCATCTGGTTGATCATGAACTTGCCGTTGTATTCCCCCAACGCTCCCGCTGCCGGTCGGTAGCCTGGATAGGGTGCGTAGGCGCTGCCCGTCCATTCCCAAAGATCGCCAAAGAGCTGACCGGGAGCGCCGCTGCAAGGCTCGGCCGGCATCGGGCGAAGCAGCCCGGATGAAAGATCGTTGCCCGTCTTCGGCACGGCGGCCGCTGCGATTTCCCATTCGGCTTCGGTGGGAAGGCGCCGGCCGGCCCAGCGAGCGAACGCATCGGCTTCGTAGTAGCTTACATGGGCCACCGGTGCCGCCGGGTCGATCGGTTGCAGGCCCGCCAAGGTCATGGAACAGAGGCTTCCGTCGTTCCAGTGCCAGTACAGCGGCGCGGTCCAGCTTTCCGCCTCGACCGTTGCCCATCCGTCGGCGAGCCAGAATTCGGCGCGCCGATAGCCGCCGCTGTCGATGAATTCCAGGTATTCGCCATTGGTCACCAGGCGGGACGCCAAGCGCCAGGGGGCCGTCTGAACGACATGCCGCGGCATTTCGTTGTCGAAGGCGAACCCCGGCCCGGCATGGCCTATTTCGCCGGGGCCGCCGCCGTGGTCGAGCCACAGCAGCGGCGCCGTCGGCCGCTGAGGGGCGGGGCGAAGCGGCCGATAGGCGGGGTCAAGCGGGTTGCAGGAAAACAGATGCAGGATATCGGTCAGGATGAGTTCCTGATGCTGCTCCTCATGGGCGATGCCCAGGCTCAGCAGCGGCGCCAGCCGGGCCCATCCCGCCTCGTCGCTGTTCTCGGTCAGCGCCGGCACGGCGGCGGTGACACGGCTGCGCCAATCCATCACCTCGGCCAGGGAGGGGCGCGTCAACAGCCCGCGCTGCGGACGTGAATAGGGGCGCCCGATGCTCTGATAATAGGAATTGTAGAGCGCCGCCCATGGCGGCGGGACCAGGCCGAGCGGCAGAAAGGTGGAAAAGAACCAGCTGGTATGGGCGAGATGCCATTTGGTCGGGCTGGCGTCGGCCATGGATTGCCCGCCCATGTCTTCCGCGCTCAATGGTTCGGCCAGCGACTCGGTGCGCTGGCGGACAGCGAGGAAGCGCCGGGTGAGGCTGTCCCGCTGGTCCCAGGCGACCGCGGCGGTGCATTCGATCATGGCTGGGCTCCCCCGTCGGAACGGCCGCGGAGGCTCGACAGGAAGGGGTCGGCAACCGTCGGAGGAAGTGGGCGGATGTCGAGCTCACGGCAGATGTCGAGCAATTGTTCGACCCGATGGGCGCAGCTGTGGCGGGCCATGATGGTCCGCCGCGCATGGCTGCCGATCTCTGCCCGCAAGGCTCCATCATTCTGCAGGGCCCGCAGGTGGCGGCGCATTTCCGCACCATCCCGGGCCAGGAGGAAGTCGCGCCCGGCGGTGAACAGGCTATCGCAGTCGAGCCACGGCGAAGAAACCAGCGGGACGCCGCAGGCCATCGCCTCGAACAGGCGGATCGAGGGCAGACCGGGCAGGAGGCGGGTGCGCGTGCGGCTGGGGACATGGACGGAACAGAGGAAGTGTCCGAGAATCGACGGCACCTGATCGTGATGTGCCCAGCCACCGAATCGCATTCCGGCATCGTCCAGCTGGGCTATCGCGGAAGCGGGAAGGGGCGGTCCGTAGACGCGCGCCCTGAGGCCGAGCAGCTTGACCGGCTCCAGCAGAAACTGCCGCAGTTCGACTCCTCTGCTCTGGTCACCCCAGGCGCCGAAGAACACCACGTCTCCCTCGATCTCGCCGGGGTCGGGGCGAAACCGGCGTGTGTCGGCGGCATCCGGCCAGATCCACGCCCGGCTGGTGACACCCGACCCCAGGCAGATGTCGGCGATGACCCGGCTGGCGGCAAGGACGCCGTCAAAGCCCGACAGGTCGAATGCTCGGGGGTCGAGCCCTTGCAGCGCGCTATGCCGCAACAAGAGGCGAAAGCCTCCCTGGCGTTGCCGATAGTGGCCGATCTGCTTGATCCGCTGGGCGCTCAGCCCGTCGTGCACGATGACCAGGTCGGCGCCGTCGCAGGCATCATCGATCGGCGCGTCGGCTGACGTCAGGCGCACGGCGTGGCCGCGGCGCCGCAACTCCGCGCTCACGCCTTCGAGGAAATGTGCGGCGCCCGGCGTCGCCAGCCGGGCAAAGCAGACGACGGTCAGGGCTCGGGGCCGTCCTTCGATCGGTCCATCGTCGCCTGCCGCATCGTTCATACCCCACCCCTGCGCCATTGCCGCACGAAAACCGTCCTGCCGCGTTACCAGCCGCGGCGCTTCGGCGATCTCCAGGCAGATATTGGCATGACCTGCGCAGTATGAAGACCTGCGTATGGGTAAGCGGCTGTGTCCGTATTCCCTATGGTCTTTGGCTCCTTTTTCCCCACCCCCCGTCGTTGGTCTGCCCGCCGTCGGCGCCATTGCCCGGCGGCGTGTGGACCGGGCCAAATGACCGGGATAGCGGATTGGGCGAGGCGGCGGGGCAGGTAATGATCCGGGCGGTGATATTTCCCGAAATGATTCTGGCGGTGGCTTGCCTCCTGGCTCTCGTCATTCGCTTGGTGCCAGCCGTCTTCTGACGCCGTATCCGCATCCGCAACCTTGTTCCTCAACCTCATATTCCGCCGTCCTCGGCCGGGTTCGGCCGCGGTTCGGGGGAACCGTGGCCACCGGCCGGTTGTTGAACGGTCATGGCGTGGCAGGGGGAGGGGCGAAGGAGCCGCGAAATGAATGTCTTCGAACTGCTCAAACAGGATCATGAAAGAGTGCGCCGGCTATTTTCAGAACTGGCGAAGACGCAGGGGCGGCAAAAGCAGGCACGCCAGGATTTGTTCCACCAGCTGAAGAGGGAATTGCTGGCCCATAGCCACGCCGAGGAAAGGGTATTTTATCCTAAATTGGTGGATCAGCCGCCGGCCCATGACATCATCGAAGATGGTATCAACGAGCATCACCAGGTGGAAAAATTGCTCCATCGGATCGAGGGAATGCCGGTCGAGACCGAGGAATGGATGAGTGCGGTGACCGATCTCGACCAGATGTTCGAGCACCATACCCGCGAAGAGGAGGCGCGGGTCTTCCCGAAGGCGCGGCAGTTGTTGCGGGACGATCAGTTCGAGCCGATCGGCACTCAGGTCGAGCAGGTCGAAAACGAAGAAAGGCGACGGACTCCCTATTGAGGCGGCGATTCGCCGCGGCCCCCGTCGGTCCGTTTCTCACCACCACCAGCAGCGGGGGTGCAAACCCCGGGACGGGCTGCATTGCGCCCCAGCGGGATACCCCTTGAGCCTATCTTCAGTTCCTGGCTGGGACGACACACCTGTCGATATATCCGACGGGTCCAGGACAGGACTATCCACAGTACAGATCACGAATGTCCGCTTCGACGCAAGTCGATAATGCTCCCGATGTGAAGGTGGTGGAGATGACGGAATTCGCGCACATGGTAGCCGAACATATTCCTAACTTGCGCCGCTATGCGCGAGTACTTGTCCGTGATGCTGTTCATGCTGAAGATCTCGTGCAAGACTGCCTGGAACGGGCGATCTCCCGTGAGCATTTATGGCAGCAGGGGACTAATCTTAGAGCCTGGCTGTTCACTATTTTGCATAACCTCTACATCAACCAGTACCTTCGTCACGGCGGGTCCGCCACGGTGGTTCCGCTGATGGAGGAGCATTCCCTGGTTTCCTGCCCGGCCCGCCAGTTCCACAGCATGACGCTGAAGGACCTGGCGCGAGCGTTTGACGATTTGCCGGAGCAGGAGCAGCAGGTGGTGCTGCTGGTCGGCCTGGAAGGGATGCAATACGAGGATGCCGCCCAGACGCTTGGCGTGCCCATGGGCACGGTAAAATCACGCCTGTCGCGGGCGCGCCGCCGGCTGCGGCGGCTGATGGACGGTGACGTCCGCCTGCCGCCGCGGCATGCGCCGCATCGGTCGGACGACCCCGATGAGCGGCCGCTGCGGGAAGACGGGCCTCCGACAGGGGGGCGCAAGCGCCCCCTCAATCAGGCCGGCGCAGTATCGCGGCCGCTGCTCGATCTTCGTACCGATTGACGCTCAGCGGCCGACCGTAGCCGCATCGGTGTTGGTCAGGCCCAACTGCGAGGCGGCAACCACGGCGCGGGTGCGGTTGTTGACGTTGAGCGCCTTGAGGATCGCGGTAACATGCAGCTTCACCGTCCCTTCGGCCAACTGCAGGACACGGGCGATTTCCTTGTTCGACTTTCCCTGACCCAGCAGCGTGAGGACCTCGCGCTGCCGTGGCGTCAGGAACGAGGCGGCGTTGTCCTGGCCGTTGCCCCCGGCGCTGTCGGAGAAGCCATGCTCGGCCCCCTGGTCGAGAAGGGCCGGCGGCAGGTAGACGCCGCCCGACAGGACCAGCTTGAGGGCGCTCAGCATCACGCGGCTGCTTGATGTCTTGGGAATGAACCCGGCAGCGCCCAGATTGACCGCCTGCAGGACATGCCGGCGATCATCGGACGCGGAGAGTACGATGATCGGCACCTCGACCGGCAGCTTCTGGCGCAGAGCCTGCAGGCCTTCCCCCCAAGGCATTCCGGGCATTCCCAGGTCAAGGAGGACAATGCTGATATCGGGCTCGACTTCCGCCAGGGTCAGGGCTTGCGGGTAATCACTGGCTTCGACCACTGCGACGCCGGCATCTAGCTGGGTCAGGACATGGCGTAGCCCGTCGCGGAACAGTTCATGGTCGTCGGCGATCAAGATTTTCATGATCTTTTCCCCAGCTTCCACGGTGCCCCATCCTTTCGTCAATTCGGCCATTTCAACCTCACCGTCGGGAGATATCGCTTCCCCCATATGAATACGAACCGGTTTTTGTATAGGCGAAAATATGCGAACTGTAACGTAATGCAATATGCTCTTGGCGCGGATCCGCATACTATACAAAAGTTATATAACCTGATTATGCACGATGGTATAGTGCGGCCAACGGACCAGCCTAGGTACGACATTTACTCTCTTGATACGCAAATTGTCTTGGTGGGACCCTCGTCCTACCATTGGCTGTTTCCGCTCACCTGGTTTGTCGTACCCGTCTTCTATCGGCACATATCACATCAGATCCGGTCATGTTCCTCCTGGGCGGGGTCGCTCAACGGCAGGATGACCGTGAACACCGACCCCTTGCCGAGAATCGAATTGAGTTCGATCCGGTGGCCGAGCAGGTCCGCCAGGCGGTCGACGATGGCCAATCCGAGCCCGCTGCCCTGACGGACTCCCCGGCGCCCGTCCTGCACTTGATGAAACTCGCGGAAAATCTCCCGCTGTTCGGCCGCGGCAATGCCGGGCCCGCTGTCCCAGACCTCTACCCGGAGGCTGTCGCCGCGGCGGCGGCAACCGACGACGACGCCGCCGCGCGAGGTGTAGCGGACGGCATTCGATAGAAGGTTGCGCAGGATGCGTTCCAGCAGCATGGGGTCGCTTACCCCGACCTGGCTGGTGGAGACGAAGCGCATGGTGAGCTGCTTGCTGTCGGCCAGCGGTCCGAATTCGGCGGCCAGTCGCGAGAACAGCCGCTGCAGGGGAAAATTGGCCGATCGGATCTCCACCGCCCCGGCATCGAATCGGGAAATGTCGAGAATCGTTTCCAGCAACTGCTCCAACGCCGCCAGCGAGGCCTGGATCCGGTCGACGATCTTGCGCAGATCGTCGGCCATCGGCTTATGCGCCAAAGCGGCGACGAACAGGCCGAGGGCCTGCAGCGGTTGTCGAAGGTCGTGGCTGGCCGCGGCCAGAAACCTGGTCTTGCTCTCGTCGGCCACGATGGCGGTCTCGCATGTCTTGCGCAGCACCTCCATGGCCTGGCGCCGGGCGTCGGCGGCCTTCAGCCGGTTCTCTGCCGCCATGGTGACATCCTGCGCCACGCCGCGGTAGCCGACGAAGTCTCCGCCTTCGGTGAACATCGGCCGCCCGCTGAGCTGGAGATGGCGCCGGCCGCCGGTGGCGGCTCCCTCAAGGCGCAGGCGAATGCCCTTGAACGGCCGGCGGGCCGCCATCTCCGCCAGGCAGCGATGCCAGCCCTCGCCGTTGGCGTCATAACGCCGCGCCAGATCGGTCCAGGAACGGCCGAGCAGCGGCTTGCTGGTAAGCTCACCCAGGCAGGCCGGCAAGGCCGACATGTAGGTCAGCCGCCCGTCGGGGCCGGTTTCCCACAGCCACTGATCGCAGATTTCGGCGAGGTCGGCGATCCGGCGCTCGGCCTCGGTCAAGCCGGAAACACGCCGGCCTGCGGTCGGATCGATGACGACGGTAAGCTCGCTGCTGCTCAAAGGCCTATTCCCAGAGGATGAATTGCTCGACGACTCTTATATCAGAAATACACAGATTTGGTCAGAGTATGAACGATCTTTTAATCTACCCCGAAAGGATTGCGTCGATATCGCGCGGCTGAAGCCAACCGGCGAAAGATCGCTTGCTTTTTTTGCGGCGAACCGCGAAAACCCGGCCATGACTGTCTTTACCGACGCCGTCGCCCGGCGGCGCACATTCGCCATTATTTCCCATCCCGACGCCGGCAAGACCACTCTGACCGAAAAGCTGCTGCTGTTCGGCGGCGCCATTCAGATGGCCGGAGCGGTTCGCGCCCGCGGCGAACAGCGCCGTGCGCGCTCGGACTGGATGGCGATCGAGCGTGAGCGCGGCATCTCGGTCACCGCTTCGGTGATGTCGTTCGAGCATGGCGGTCTTTCGTTCAACCTTCTCGATACGCCGGGCCACGAGGATTTCAGCGAAGACACCTACCGGACGTTGACGGCCGTGGATTCGGCAGTGATGGTGCTCGACGCAGCCAAGGGCATTGAAACACAAACGCGAAAATTATTCGAGGTTTGTCGTCTTCGGGATGTGCCGATCATCACATTCATCAACAAAGTTGATCGGGAAGGGCGCGAACCCTTCGACCTGCTCGATGAGATCGAAAAGACACTGGCGCTCGACGTGACACCGGTGACATGGCCGATCGGCATGGGGCGTGATCTCAAAGGGGTGTACGACCTCACCACCGATCAGGTCCTATTGTTCGAACAGTCGAGGGGCGATCACTTGCCCGACGGCATCGACATGCCGCTGGATGATCCGAGGCTCGACGGGCTGGTCGGGGCCGAGGCCGCCGCCCGCCTTCGGGAAGAGGTGGAACTGGTGCGCGGCGCCTGCCCGCCATTCGATCTAGAGTCCTATCGCGCCGGCCATTTGAGCCCGGTATTCTTCGGCTCGGCGCTGCGCAATTTCGGTGTGCGCGAACTGCTGAACGGTATCGGCCGCATGGCGCCGGCGCCCCGGTCGCAACCGGCCGAGCCCCGCCCGGTCGATCCGCTGGAAGACAAGGTCAGCGGCTTCGTGTTCAAGGTCCAAGCCAACATGGATCCGAACCACCGCGATCGCATCGCCTTCTTCCGGGTCTGTTCGGGGCGTTTCAAGCGCGGCATGAAACTGAAGCATGTCCGGTCGGGCAAGCTGATGGCATTGACCAATCCGGTGTTCTTTCTGGCGCGCGACCGCGAACTGGCCGAGGAGGCGTTTCCCGGCGACATCCTGGGTATCCCCAATCACGGCGCGTTGCGCATCGGCGACACTCTGTCGGAAGGCGAGGACCTGCGGTTCACCGGCATTCCCAGCTTCGCGCCCGAAGTTTTGCGACGCGTCCGCCTCGACGACCCGATGAAGGCCAAGCAGCTGCGCAAGGCGCTGGAGGACTTGGCCGAGGAGGGGGTCAGCCAATTGTTCAAGCCGCTCAGCGGAGCCGCCTGGATCGTCGGCGTGGTCGGCCAACTGCAGTTCGAGGTCCTGGCCAACCGGATCGAGAGCGAATACAACCTCAAGGCTGGGTTCGAGGACGCGCCATTCGAGACGGCCCGCTGGGTCGGCGGCGGCGACAAGCTGTTGATCAAGAAATTCGTCGACGCCAATGGTTCGGCCATTGCCGAGGACCGCGACGGGGCGCTGGTCTTTCTTGCCCGCAATGCCTGGACCCTGGGGCGCGCCCAGCAGGACTACCCCGAGCTTCGTTTCTCCGCCACGCGTGAGCAGCATTGAGCTTACGCGGGATTGCCCGCTGTGGCCCCCACGACCACATCTGCCACATCTGCGGAATGTGGAAGGAAAGGACAGCGCCATGGCGACGAGAATTGGCGGCAAGGAGGCTGGGGGCCCGGCAGCCATGCCGAAGCGACCCGACCAGGCCCCCAAGGAGAAGGTCCTTGAGGAGGAGGTCGACGTGAGTTCGGCCGACAGCTTTCCGGCCAGCGATCCGCCGGCGTTCACAGCGGTGACCCGCACCGGTCAGCCGAAAGACGCGAAGCGTCAGGAACAGCCCGCCGGGAAGCCGCCGACGGCGTGAAAAGGGCCAAAGTGGCCCAAAGCAATGCGCCGACTACCATCGCCGCGCCGCCAGGCGCATAGTCTACGGTATGCCGGAGATTGCGGCTCGCCGCCATTCCAACACCTATCACCGCCAGATAGACCTCATCGCCGAGATGAGCCAGGAATTCGCCACCTCGCGCGATCTCGGCGAGGCCCTGCAGCGTGGTCTGAAGCGCGTTGCCGCGTTCGTCGAGGCCGAAGCCGCCAGCCTCTTCCTGATCGACGAACAGAGCGGCGAGCTGGTATGCCGGGCATGCGTCGGACCGGTCGACATCAAGGGCTTGCGGCTGGCGGCCGGACATGGCGTGGTCGGGCGGGTGGTCCGGCAGAATGCCGTCGCCGTCCTCAAGGACGCGCGCCACGATCCTGACTTCGGCGCCCTGGTCGACCGCCACAGCGGCCTGACCACCCGTTCGATCCTTTGTGCGCCGCTGTCGGTGCGCGATCAAAGGCTGGGCGCCATCGAACTGATCAACAAGGCCGGCAACGGCGTCTTCCGCCCGGGCGACCGCCAGCTGCTGCGCGCCCTCGGCGCTTCTGCGGCGCTGGCCATCTGCAACGCGCGGCTGACCAAGGCGATGGTCGATCAGGAGCGGGTTCGGCGCGAGTTGGAACTGGCCGCCGACATCCAGCGCAGCATGCTGCCCGGCCGTATGCCGGAGTCTTTTCCCGTGGCCGGCCTCAACCGGCCGGCCCACGAGGTTTCAGGAGATTTCTTCGACATCCTGCGATTGCCGGACGGCCGCATCGCCTTTGCCGTGGGCGATGTCTCGGGCAAGGGGATCAACGCCTCGCTGCTGATGGTCAAGGCGACCAGCCTGTTCCGTTGCCTGGTCAAGACCCACCGGCAGCCGGGGCGGCTGCTCGGCGCGATCAATCGGGAGTTGTGCGAGGCGGCGGCCCCCGGCGGCATGTTCGTCACCATGGCGGCCGGGTTGCTCGACCCCAGGATCGGCAGCGTTGTGTTGGCCAATGCCGGCCACGAGCCGTCGATCCTGCACCGGGACGGCACCTTCACCGCCTTCGCCGCCGACGCTCCGCCGCTTGGCATCGCCGGAGAGCTGGTTTCCGAGGCGATGCCGGAGCGCCGGGTCGATCTGGCCGGAGGAGCCCTCTATCTGTTCACCGACGGCCTGACCGAAACCCGCCGTGGCGAGGCCATGGTGGGGGCTGACGGCGTCTGCGAGCTGATTTCCCGGTTCGCTGGGCTCCCGTGCGAGCGGCGCTTGCATACCATCATCGACGAGTTGGCGCCGGCCGGATCTTCTCTGCGCGACGACCTGACCCTTCTTGTGGCCGAAGACCGGCGGTCGAAACCCTTGTTGGCTGAACATTTCGAAGTTTGCCCCGAACGCCTGAGCGAGATGCGCCACAAGGTCGACGCTGCGGCGCGCACCGCCGGCTGCGCCGCCGAGCTGGCGAAGGACGTCGTGCTGGCAGTGGATGAGGCCTGCCAGAATATCTTTCGCCACGCCTACCGGGGCAAAGGCGAGGTGGTCCTGGAACTGCGCCGCGACGGTGAGCGGGTTGAGGTGGGCCTGGTGGACTTCGCGCCGCCCAGCGACATCAGCAGGATCAGGCCACGGCCCCTCGGCGAATTGCGGCCGGGCGGCCTTGGCACACATTTCATCCGTTCGGTGATGGACGAGGTATCCTACTCTCCGCTGCCCGATGGCGCCGGCAACCTGTTGATCATGCGGAAGGTGATCCGGTGAGTGTGATCCTGAAAGTGAGTGACCGGGGAGGGACCGCCGTGGTCGCCTTGCAGGGCGAGATCGACCTGCAGAACAGTCCCGAATTGCGCAAGGAACTGCTGGGCTCGCTGGCCGACCGGCACAACCTGGTGGTCGACCTTGCCAGGGTCGACTACATCGACAGCTCCGGCGTGGCCAGCCTGATCGAGGCGCTGCAGACGGCCCGGCGGCTCGGCCTGCGACTCAGCTTGGCCGCGGCCAGCGCGGCGGTGATGCGGGTGCTCAAGCTGGCCCGGCTTGACGAGGTGTTCACCATCCATCCTTCGGTCGAGGAGGCGGTGGACCGTGGCGGCTGAGAATCCCGCCGTCCGACTGGTGGAAAAGGTGGGACGGGGGACCGTGCGGGCCCTCGACGAAATCGGCTTTGCCGCCGTGCTGATGGCCGAAAGCCTCTATTGGTTGGTCGCCGGACGGCGTAAGCGCCAGCCCGTGCGGGTCGCGGCGGTGTTTCAGCAGGCCCGCGAGATCGGTGTCGACGCCCTGCCGATCCTCTCGGTACTGAGCTTTACCATCGGCGTCATGCTGGCCATCCAGGGCATCTATACGCTGAAGGCGTTCGGCGCCGAGTCGCGGGTCGCCACGGGCATCGCGCTGTCGGTCGTCCGCGAGTTCTCGTCGCTGATCACTGGGGTGCTGGTGGCCGGGCGGTCGGGCTCGGCCTTGGCGGCCCGCCTGGGTACGATGAAGATCAATCAGGAAATCGACGCGCTGACGGTGATGGGTATCGAGCCGGTCCGCTATCTGGTGGCGCCGCCGTTGGTCGCCATGGTGGTCGTGGTGCCGGCGCTGACCATGTGGGCGCATCTGGTGGCCTTGTTCGGCGCCGGCCTCTACGTCACCGGCGAGCTGCAAATCAGTTTCGGCGCCTATGTGTCGCAGGTGATCGAAGCCTTGCGCCTGGCCGATCTCGCCCATGGGCTGGCGAAAAGCGGCATCTTCGCCGTGCTGATCACCCTGGTCGGCGTGGTCAATGGGGCCCTGGTCAGCGGTGGCGCGGAAGGGGTGGGGCGGATAACCACCCGCTCGGTGGTTCATGCCATCTCCGCCATCGTCATCACCGACATGATCTTCGCTTTCGCGGTGACCCGATGAGCGGCGCGGCGCCGACCATCGAGGTAGAGCGGCTGGTCGCCCATTACGGTCAGCGCGAAGTGCTGAGAGGCGTCGATCTTACCGTCGCCGAGGGCGAGATCATGGTCATCATGGGCGGCTCCGGGTCGGGCAAGAGCACCTTGCTGAATCATCTGCTCGGGTTGCTGCGCCCCACCAGCGGCACCGTCCGGCTGCTCGGCCACGACATCAATCGACTGCCGGCCCTGGAGCTGCTCGATCTGCGCCGCCGCATCGGCGTCGCCTTCCAGAGCGGCGCGCTGTTCAGTTCGCTGACGGTGGCCGAGAACATCATGCTGCCGCTGCGCGAGCATACCGATCTCGACGAAAAGACCATGGCCATCATCGCTCGGCTGAAGCTCGAGGTCGTCAGTCTGTCCGGGTTCGGCGCGCTGATGCCGTCGGAGCTGTCGGGCGGCATGATCAAGCGTGCAGCCCTCGCCCGTGCCATCGTCATGGATCCGAAACTGCTGTTCTGCGACGAGCCGACGGCCGGACTCGATCCGGTGGTTTCCTCGTCCATCGACGAGCTGATCCTGCGCCTGCGCGACGCCATGGGAATGACCACCGTGGTGGTCACCCACGACCTGGATAGCGCGTTCCGCATCGCCGACCGCATTTGCGTCCTGGAAGACGGACGGATCATCGCCATGGGCGGCAAGGAGGAGATCCGCGGCAGCCGTAACGGACGGGTACAAAACCTGCTGAACCGCCGCAGTGAGGAAGTTACACTCGATCCCGAGGCCTATTTGCGCCGGCTGATCGGCGAAGGATGACGATGCGCGACAATCGGACCAACTATGTTCTGGTGGGTGCGTTTGTCCTGGCCATGGTGATGGCCCTGGTGGTCTCCATCGCCTTGATCTCCGGCCGTGCCGGTGCCACCGATTCCTACTACGCCGTCTATGACAACGTGTCCGGCCTGAAATACGGCGCCAAGGTGTTCTTCGATGGATTTGCCATCGGCCAGGTGCAGGACATCAAGCCGCAGCGTAGCGGCGGCAAGGTGAGCTTCATCGTCGAGTTGGCGATCAAGCACGGCTGGCCGATCCCGGATGACAGCGTGGCCCGCATCGCCGCCTCGGGCCTGCTCGCCGCGGTGGCCGTCGACATCAAGGGCGGCGCCAGCGCCATCTTGGCCAAGCCGGGATCACAGATCCGCAGCCAGCCGGGCGGCAATCTGTTCGTCGCCATGGCCGACATCGCGTCGGAGGTGACAGCACTCAGCCAGACCGGCATCCGTCCGCTGGTCGAGGCGCTGAACCGCACCGTCAGTTCGTTCGGTCCGGTGATCGAGAAGCGGGCGCCCGAATTGCTCGACAATCTGGTGGCGTTGTCGGCCGATCTGGCCGAAAAGACGCCGCGCATTTCGTCCAACATGGAGCGGGCGACCAAGGGACTGGACCGGGTATTCAGCGACGCCAATACCCGCAAGCTCAACGACGCCATCGACAATGCCGACCGGACTACCGCCAATCTGGCCGAGCTCACCCAAAGCCTCCACGCGAGCAAAGCGAAGGTCGACCAGGTGATCGGCCTCCTCGACAAGACGGTGGCTGGCAACAGCGACAATATCGACCGCAGCCTGAGGGACCTTCGCTATACGATGCAGGCTGTGGCCAGCAGTATCGATTCCGTTACCGACAATCTGGATGGTACGGCGCGCAACATGAATGAATTCAGCCGTCAGATCCGCCAGAATCCGAGCCTGCTGCTGGGCGGGGCGCGGCCCGCCCGCGAGACGGGGCCGCAATGAGCCGAAAGACCAGACGCGCGCCAGTGCTCCGGGGCGTCATCGGGCCGCTGCTGGCCCGGACGCTTGTGGGGCTGGTCTTCCCGGGCCTGCTGGCTCTGCTTGCCGCGTGCACCACGTCGATCCCCGCCGACGATTTCTACCGCCTGCAAGTCAAGGCACCGCTTACGCTGTCACGGCCCACCTTGCCCGGCGTGGTCGAGGTCCGGCGCTTCGGCGCCATGGGATTGACCGGCCAGCGGGCCCTGCTGTACAGCTACAGCGACAAACCGGACCAGGTACTGCGCTACGGTTACCAGTTCTGGACCGAGCCGCCGCCGGTGCTGCTGCAGGATCAACTGGTCGCCGTGCTACGCCAGGCGCATGCCGCCGATCTCGTCGTCATCCCCGGATTTCGCGTCTCGGCCGACTATGTCATCGACGGGCGCCTGCGCCGCTTCGAACAGGTTGCTGGTGGATCGCCGGCGGTGGTGGTTGACATGGAAATCGGCGTCATGCGCTCGCGCGACCATAAATTGTTGCTGCTCAAGGGCTACAGGGTAAAAGAGCCGTCCGCCAGCGACCGGGCGGGCGATGCGGTGGCCGCCTACCAGGCGGCGGTGCAGGAGCTTTTCGCCCAGTTTCTCAACGACCTTTCCGGACTTTCCGCAAATTCATGAGTCATCCGTCCCGTCACGTAAGATCCCGCACCAAGCGCGGCGCACCGTTACCGCGTAACCTTGAAGTGGAGATTGCCGCCCTGGGCGGCCGCGGCGACGGCATCGCCAGCCATCAGGGCGAGCCGGTGTTCGTCCCCTACACCGTACCCGGTGACCGGGTGGTGGTGCGGATCGACGGCCGTCGCGGTGACGGCCTGGTGGCTTGGCCGCTGCAAGTGCTGACCGGCGGACCCGGTCGCGTCGAGCCGCCCTGCCGGCATTTCGGCCGCTGCGGCGGCTGTTCCCTGCAGCATCTCGACGGTGCCGCCTACGTCGCCTGGAAGCGCGGTCTACTGGTCGAGGCCTTGGCTCGCGCCGGCTTCGACTGCGAGGCGGTGGGGCCGCTTCTGTGCATCGCTCCCGGCAGCCGTCGGCGGGCCGCCTTTGCCTTCGCGCGGCGGCGCGGCAGGCTTGCCGTCGGCTTCAACACGAAAGGCAGTCACGAGGTCGTCGACCTTGCGCAATGCCGGCTCGTGGCGCCGCAACTGATCGATTTGCTGCCGCCCTTGCGCGACCTGCTGCCGGCGCTGATCGACGAGGGACGCGAAGGCGATGCCGTGGCCAGCTTGACCGAGGCCGGCATCGACCTTCTAGTCGAGGCCGACGCGCGGCTCGACCTGTTTGACCGCGAGCGGCTTGCCGCATTTGCCGACAGCCAGGATCTGGCCCGATTGTCGTGGCGCCGCCCGGGAGGTGAACTGATCGAGCCGTTGGCCTGCCGCCGCCCGCCGGTGGTGCGCTTCGCCGGCGTCGGCGTCGTGCTGCCGCCGGGGGGCTTCCTGCAGCCCAGCCGGGAAGGCGAAGACGCGCTGGCGTCGCTGGTCGTCGCGGCGATCGGAACCTGCACTCCGGTTGCCGATCTCTATGCGGGCTGCGGCAGCTTCACCTTTCCACTGGCCCGCATGGCGGCGGTCCACGCCGTGGAAGGGGACGCCGCCGCCCTGCGCGCCCTGAGCGCCGCGGCCGGCGAATCGCCTGGCCGAGTGACCACCGAGAACCGCGACCTGGCCCGGCGACCGCTGTCGGCCGAGGAACTGAAACGCTTCCAAGCCGTCGTTTTCGATCCACCGCGGGTCGGTGCCGCCGCCCAGGCCGAGATCCTGGCGGCTGCCGGGCCGCCGCTGATTGTGGCGGTGTCCTGCAATCCGGCCACTCTGGCGCGTGACGCCCGGATTCTGGCCAAGGGCGGCTATCGGTTACGGCAGGCGACACCGGTCGACCAGTTCCCCTGGTCGGCTCATCTGGAGGCGGTAGCGGTATTCGAACGCTGAAGCCGGTGAATGAAATAGAGGCCGTCCCGGGACCAATGAGGCGGGCAAGATGCCCGCCCCGCGGTTTCATTCGCAGGCCCTATGCCGCCTTGGCCCTTTCGGCGGCCATCTCGAGCACCGCCTTCACCAGATTGCCGGCTCCGTCGGCGACCTGCGAGATGGTGGCGTCCAGCATGTAGCAGGGCGTCGTGGCGACCCGTGCGGTTCTGTCGATCACCACCTCGCCGTGGGTGGCCGTGCGATGCTTTGCCCCCATTTCTTGAATGGCGGACGCCGTGCCGGCATCGTTGCCGATGGTCAGCTCCACATGGCCCAACACCTTGGCGACCACCGCCGGCGCGATGCACAGGGCGCCGATCGGTTTGCCTTCCGCATGCATGGTGCGGATCGCCTTGGCCACCGAGGGCTCGACCACGCAGTCGGCGCCGTCGGCGGCGAAGCTGCTCAAATTCTTCGCCGCGCCGAACCCGCCGGGAAAGATCAGCCCATCGAACTCGCCGGCAGTGAAACCGGCCAGATCGCGGATCTTGCCGCGGGCAATGCGGGCCGCTTCGACCAGGACATTGCGGGTCTCGCCCGTTTCCTTGCCGGTAGCGTGGTCGATCACGTCGTGCTGCGGAATGTTGGGGGCGAAGCACTGATAGGCTGCGCCCTGGCGGTCGATTGCCAGCATGGTGAGAACGGCCTCGTGGATTTCCGCGCCATCGTTGACCCCGCATCCGGACAGCACAACGGCGATCTTCGGCTTCTGGTTCATTTCCCCACTCCTTCACAGCGACCAACCCGGCAAGGGTAAAATCGGCGATGGTGCGGCGCAATAGCATCTTCGGCGTTGTTCCCTCTTCCGCCGCTGACCGCTATGATTCTCGGGTTTTCCCGCAGCCGAGAGGGTGATGATGCAGTGTCGGGCGGCCTATGACAGCCTGGAAGTCCTATTTGCGCGCTTGTCGCATGTCGAGCAGGCGCTGGGGATGCTCCATTGGGATATGGCGACCATGATGCCGGCGGGTGGTGCCGCCAGCCGTGCCGAGCAATTGGCGACATTGAAGGCCTTGCACCACGAAATGCTGACCGGTCCGGACGTGCACGGGCTCCTCGACGCGGCCGAGGGCGAGGCCCTCGACCCCTGGCAACGGGCCAATCTGCGCGAGATGCGGCGCCAATGGCTGCACGCTTCGGCCGTTCCGGCGCGGCTGGTCGAGCAGCTGTCGCGAGCCTGCTCGGCGTCGGAAATGACCTGGAGGAAGGCCCGCGCGGAAGCCGATTTCGCCCTGGTCGCCGGGCCGCTGACCGAAGTCCTGCGGCTAACCCGCGAGGTCGCCGCGATCAAAAGCCAAGCCCTCGCCGTTGCCCCCTATGACGCTCTGCTCGACCAGTACGAGCCGGGTGGGCGGGCAGCCGTCATCGACGCCGTATTGGACGACCTGGGCGCCTTCCTTCCCGGTTTCCTGCGCGAGGTGCAGGATCGCCAGGTGCCAGCTCCCGAGGGGCCGTCGGGGCCATTTCCGACGGACTGCCAGAAGGCCTTGGGGCTGCGCATGATGGCGACCCTGGGTTTCGAGTTCGAGCATGGACGGCTCGATGTCAGCCAGCATCCGTTCTGCGGCGGAACGCCTGACGATCTGCGTATCACCACCAGGTATGACGAGCGGGACTTCATGGCCAGCCTGATGGGAGTTCTGCATGAGACCGGTCACGCGCTCTACGAACGTGGCCTGCCGGCGGCCTGGCGTCACCAACCGGTAGGGCGGGCTCGCGGCATGAGCCTGCACGAAAGCCAGAGCCTGCTGATGGAAATGCAAGCATGTCGCTCCCGCGAGTTCCTGTCTTTCGCCGCTCCGGTGATCGCCGAAGCCTTCGGCGCGACGGGCCAACCTCATTGGGATGCCGAGACGCTATATGCCGTCAATGTACGGGTCGATCCCGGGTTCATTCGCATCGATGCCGACGAAGTGACCTATCCGGCTCATGTCATCCTCCGCTATCGCCTCGAAAAAGCGCTGATTGCCGGCGATCTGCAGGTGGCCGACATTCCGGCGGCGTGGAACGAGCAGATGGGCGAACTGCTCGGTCTGGTGCCGCCGAATGACCGGCAGGGCTGCCTGCAGGACATCCATTGGTTTGACGGGGCCTTCGGCTATTTTCCCACCTATACCTTGGGTGCGATGACCGCCGCCCAGCTGTTCGACGCAGCCGCCGGGGCCGTGCCGGAACTGCGCACGGCCATCGCCGAGGGGGATTTCCGACCGCTGTTGTCCTGGCTGCGTGCCAACGTCCACGGCCAGGCATCGCTGCTCGGGACCGACGAATTGCTGACACAGGCCACTGGGCGACCTCTCGATACCGCGGTTTTCAAGGCGCATTTGCGGCAGCGCTACCTGCCGTGATCCCCCGGCGTGGTGCGGCGGTGGTATGAGAACTGCGGTCTATGTCGATTAGGGGGCTGGTGTGGATTGCCGCAGTTTGAAATATGAACATAATAATACTATAGATATATATGTTATCGTCGCGCATTGTCTGTAGTGCTTTTTGCAATGTGATTTGCGAAAATTAGTGGTTACCAACTTAGAGCCCTTCTTATAGCCCCCCGGGTAATGGCTGTTGCTTTGTTGCGTCTGTACCTTCTGTCGTCGTTAGCCGCGACGCGTAAGGGTCTCTGTCCTGCGCTTTGCGGAGATCTTCAATGAAGAAGGTGTGCGCCCAATGGCCAGCTACATCAACAATCAGACAATTACCGGAGACGCGTCGACCCAGCAAAGCGTCGCGGTCTCTCTTGGAGATCCTTCGGGATATCCTGCAAGCGCCCTGAACGTCGGTTCCACTTACAGCGGATTCACCAACGGACCGAGCGGCTTCATCCAGAATGCCGCCGTTGACGGCGGCGGCGTGGCGACCTCGGGGACTCTTACAGCCGATATCACGAACCAGGGGACCATCGTGGTCTCCGGCACCGGCGGTGTGGACGGCATTTTCGTCGCCGGCACGCTCACCGGAACCATCGACAACAGCGGTACCATCGCCCGGATCGACGGTAGCTCCGGTGATGCGATCGGCATCGGTGCCGGCCCGGCGATGCCCGGAAGCCTGATCGGAAGCGTAGTCAACTCGGGTGTTGTGGAAAACGCCGGACTCGGCTACGCGGTGAACTTCAGCGCGGCACAGCACGACGAGACGCTCACCAATACCGGCTCCATCATCGGCTCCATCGCCTTGTCGCCCAATGCCGATGTGGTGAATATCGACGGCGGGACTATTTTCGGCAACATCCTGGCCGGTGCCGCCGGCCATGGGATGATCGATGTGGCGGTGGGCAGCGGCAACGTCTTCAACGCCCTCGGCGAGCTCGGGGATCCCCAAGGATCGGCCCTGGCGGCGGTCAATGTCGTCAGCGGCACGCTGGCGCTCAGCGACTGGGGCATCAACGCCCAGGCCGTCAACGTCGCCACGGGCGCCACGCTGGTCGGGCCGGGGACATCCTTCCACGGCACGCTGACCAACGACGGCGTGTTCGAGGCGGCTGCCGGCACTTCGCTGTTGGCCGGGCCGGTCGGCGGGTCCGGCCATTTTGCCATCGACAGCGGGGCGACTCTCGAACTGGGGTCCGCCGCCGCCGGTAACGTGGTGTTCACCGGGCCCGACGGAGTCCTCAAGCTGGATGCGCCGCAGAGCTTCACCGGCTCGGTTGTCGGCTTTTCGACCGGCGACACCATCGACCTGTCGGGTATCGCGGCGAACTCGGTCAGCCTGTCGTCAGGCAATCAGTTGACCGTCACCAATTCCGGTGCCACCGTTGCGACGGTCCATCTGGTCGGAGACTTCTCCCCGGCCGCATTCCAGGTCCAGGCCGACGGCAGCGGCGGCACGGCGATTACCGTCGGCCTGCCGGCCGCGGCTCCGGTGTCCGTGGCGACGGCACTGAGCACTCCGGCCGGCGTCCCGGCCGCCATCAGCGACACCGCCGCCGCCGTGCAGGCCCATCTCGACGCCTTGCAAGGTCTGGCGGCCAGCGGAAGCCTCGGCTCGATCACGATGACCGACACCGCTCTTCCCAACCTGTCGGTGTCGACGGCACAGCTGACCACGGACGCAGCCGTCCTGGCGGACATCACCAGCAACTTCACCCTGTCGGTCGACGCTTCGGCACCGAACCTGACAATTCTCGCCCCGGCCGGCCACGCCACCACGGCGGTGTTCAGCGGAGCAGCCGACCAATACGCCGTCGCCTCGATCCCCAACAGCGACAGCTTTCTGGTGACCGAGACGGGGACCGGCCGCGCCAGCGCCGATCTGCTCACCAACGTCACCGCTCTGCAATTTTCCAACGGGACCGAGATCGTCGCCACGACGGCGCCGCCGGCTGGCGGCTCGGTATCTTCGGCGATGGTCACCGAGCTGTACGGCGCGGCGTTCGGCCGTACCCCCGACGCCGCCGGGCTCAACTTCTATGAAACCTATGCGGCGGCGCATCCTGGGACGCCGTTCGTCCAGTTCGCCACCTGGTTCCTCACCTCGCCGGAATACACCGGCAATCCCGAGCACAACTACTCGGATGACGCCGCCGGGGACGCGCAGTTCATCAGCGACTCCTACAACAATCTGCTGCACCGAGCGCCGGAAGCGGGGGCGACGGGTTGGTACCAGACCCACGTCATCGATCCGATGCTGGCCGGCCTCGCTCCCGGCTCCGCCGCCTTGGCCCAGGCCGAGACCGCGGCTCATGCCCAGGTGCTGGCCTATTTCAGCCAGTCGCCGGAGTTCCTGTCCGACGTCACGGTCACTGCCCAGCATCCGGCCGACGCCCACCACTGGCTGATGCTGGTATAGCGTTCCAGGGCGTCGCGGCCCGCGGCGCCGCCCTCCGTCACCCCCCTGGGAGGGGTGACGGAAACGGGCCGCACCGGCAGCGCCGAAGCCAGGCGGTGCGCACCCTTGACCGGGCCGGCGGCCGGGCGGGGCGCCGGGAATTTCGAAAAAGGCCAAGCCGCAAGCTTGTCCCGCCCCATATGCCTCGTTAAGGTGTGCGGTCGCACGACAGCGGAGCGAGAGCATTGACCTATCACAGCACCCGCGGACAGGCGCCTGTCCTGGTATTCGACGACGTGCTCCTGGCCGGTTTGGCCCGCGACGGCGGGCTATACCTGCCCCAGAGGTGGCCGACTTTGTCGGCCGACGAACTTCGCTCCTTGGCCGGACTGCCCTATGCCGAACTGGCGGTGAGGGTGATGCGGCCATTTATCAACGGAACCATCGCCGAGGACGACTTCGCCCAGCTGGTGAGCGAGACCTATGGCGTCTTCGACCATGCGGCGGTCGCCCCTCTGAAACAACTGGGGCGCAATGACTGGCTGCTCGAGCTGTTCCACGGCCCGACCTTGGCCTTCAAGGACTACGCCCTGCAGTTGCTGGGCCGCCTGTTCGACCATGTGCTGCGGACCAAGGGGCGGCGGGTCACCATCGTCGGGGCAACCTCGGGCGATACCGGCTCGGCGGCTATCGAAGCGTGCCGCGACCGCGAGGCGGTGGATATCGTCATCCTTCATCCCCATGGCCGCACCTCCGAGGTGCAGCGCCGCCAGATGACCACCGTTGCCTCGGCGAACGTCCACAACATCGCTCTCGAGGGAACCTTCGACGACTGCCAGGACATGGTCAAAGCCATGTTCAACGACCAGGCATTCCGTGATGAGCTCAATCTGTCGGCGGTAAATTCCATCAACTGGGCCCGCATCATGGCTCAGATCGTCTATTATGTAGCGGCGGCCACGGCCCTGGGGGCCCCGGGGCGCGAAGTCGCCTTCGCCGTGCCGACGGGCAATTTCGGCAACGTCTATGCCGCTTTCGCCGCGCGGCGTTTGGGTCTGCCGATCAGCCAGCTGGTGGTGGGGTCGAACACCAACGACATCCTTACCCGCTTCTTCGAAACAGGGGAGATGGTCATGGGGCAGGTGGTCCCGACGTTGAGCCCGAGCATGGATATCCAGGTTTCCAGCAACTTCGAGCGCTACCTGTTCGACCTGTTCGGCGAGGATGCGGGCGAGGTGAGGGCGCGCATGGGCGCCTTCCGCCAGAGCGGCCGGTTTTCCGTCGATTCCGCGCGGATGACGGCAATTCGCACCCTGTTTGCCGGCTACCGCCTGGACGACGAGGGCACCCGGCAGGTCATTCGCCGGATTTACCAAGAGACCGGAGAACTGATCGATCCCCATTCGGCCATCGGCGTTGCCGCCGGCCGTGCCTGCCGCCGCGACCCGGCGACGCCGATGGTGGCTCTGGCCACGGCGCATCCGGCGAAATTCCCCGCCGCCGTCGAAGCGGCCACCGGGGTGCGGCCGGCGCTGCCGCCGCGCCTTGCCGATCTGTTCGAGCGCCCGGAGCGCTATGATGTTCTGCCCAACGACTTCGACACCGTGAAAGCCTATGTGCGGCGTGCCGCTCGGGTGGCGGCATGAACACTCGCAGCAGCGTCCGCATCAGCCGGCTGGACAATGGCCTGACCGTGATGACCGACCGGATGCCGTCGGTGGAGACCGCGTCCCTCGGCGTTTGGGTCAATGCCGGCACGCGCCACGAGACCGCCGACATCAACGGCGTTTCGCATCTGCTCGAGCATATGGCCTTCAAGGGGACTGAACGTCGTTCAGCCCGGGGCATCGCCGAGGAAATCGAGGCGGTGGGCGGCCACCTGAACGCCTACACCTCGCGCGAGCACACGGCTTATTACGCCAAGGTGCTGAAGGAGGACGTGGGGCTGGCATTCGATATCATCGCCGACATCCTCCAGCACTCGACCCTCGATGCCGAAGAGCTGGCGCGCGAGCAGGCGGTGGTGGTCCAAGAGATCAATCAATCCATCGATACGCCCGATGACATCGTGTTCGATTATTTCCAGGCGACCGCCTATCCCAGCCAAGCGGTCGGGCGGCCGGTTCTGGGCACCGCCGAACTGGTGCGCGCCATGTCGCGGCAGACCGTCGCCGACTACATGCGCGCCAATTACGGCGCCGGCCGGATGATCCTGGCGGCAGCAGGCAATATCGAGCACGACGCGGTGGTCGATCTGGTGCAGCGCCAGTTCACCGCGCTGCCGCCGTCCCGCCCGGCACCCGAGGACAAGGCTCGCTACCAGGGGGGCGATTTCCGCGAAGAGCGTGATCTCGAGCAGGTCCACGTGGTGCTCGGATTTGACGGTGTGTCCTATGACGACCCGGACTTCTACGCAGTATCGGTGATGTCGACGCTGCTGGGCGGCGGAATGTCGTCGCGGCTGTTCCAGGAGGTGCGGGAGAAGCGCGGTTTGGTCTATTCGATTTATTCCTTCGCGTCGTCCTATGTCGACGGCGGTGTGTTCGCCATTTACGCCGGCACCGGCGCCGACGAGGTGGGCGAGGTGATCCCGCTCGTCTGCGACGAGGTGATGAAGGTGACGGCCGGCATCCAGCCGGAGGAAATCCTCCGGGCCCGCGCCCAGCTCAAGGCCAGTATCCTGATGTCGCAGGAGAGCACCAGTTCGCGATGCGAGCAGTTGGCCCGCCAGATGCTGGCCTATGGCCGCCCGGTGCCGGTGGACGAGGTGGTGGCCAAGATCGAAGCGGTGGATGCCGAGGCCGCGGTCAAGGCGGCAAAGCGCATCTTCGCCAGCGCGCCGACCTTCGCCGCTATAGGTCCGTTGGCCAATGTCGAGGACTTTGGGCGGGTGAAGAGCCGCCTGGGCTGACGCCCAATGCCTTCGGTTTCCACCGAAGCCGGTTAGCCGAGCGAGAAGCCCGATCTAATCGGCGCGATCGGGTTGATCGCGGAACCCCATCGCCACTACATAGGTTTCCGCCGATTCGGCGCGGCTGGCCGGCGGTTTCGCGTGGCGCACGCTGGCGAAACGCTTCTTCAGCAGATCGAGCAGCTGCCGTTCGGTGCCGCCCTTGAACACCTTGGCGACGAACGAGCCGCCGGGGGCGAGGACCTGCAAGGCGAAGTCCAGGGCCACCTCGCACAGATGGACGATGCGCAGATGGTCGGTCGCCGGATGGCCGGTGGTCGGCGCGGCCATGTCGGACAACACCACGTCGGCCGGTCCACCCAAGGCGTCCTTGAGCAACTGCGGTGCCGCTTCGTCGAGGAAGTCATGGGTCAGAGCCTGGGCGCCGGGGACCGCCTCCCAGGGCAGGATGTCGATGCCGACCACCCTGCCACCCCGCGGATCGAGGGCCTTGACCCGCTGCACGGCGACCTGGGTCCAGCCGCCCGGGGCGGCACCCAGGTCGACCACCCGGCTGCCGGGGCGCAGGATGTGAAACCGGTCGTCCAGTTGCATCAGCTTGAACGCCGCACGGGAACGGTACCCCTGGCGTCGGGCCTCGGCCACATAGGGGTCGTTGAGCTGGCGCTGCAACCAGCGGGTCGACGAAGCCGTGCGCTGACGTGCGGTGCGGACCCTCTCGGTCAGCATGCGTCCACCCGACCCGCCGGTGCCGGACCGCGATCCTCTCTGCCCCGTCATGCGCAATGCATCCCGTCTGCGTACATCATCGACAGCAAGACGCCCTCGCGTACGCCGCGATCGGCGACCCGCAGCCGGCCGGCCGGCCATACCCGGCAGATGGCTTCGAGGATGGCGCAGCCCGCCACCACAAGATCGGCCCTTTCCTTGCCGATGCAAGGATGGGCCGCCCGTTCTTCGGCGGTGGCGCTGAGCAGCCGCCGGCTGACCGCGGCGACGGAGTTGAAATCCATCAGCAGGCCGTCGACCGCCGCCCGGTTGTAGCGGGACAGGTTCAGATGAACGCCGGCCAGCGTGGTGACGGTGCCCGAGGTGCCGAGCATCTGCACTCTCGCCCCGGCGGCCAGCCGCGTCAGCGCCCCGTCCGCGTCGAACCGGCGCAGCACGGCGCTCAATCGCCGCACCGTCGCCGCATAGCCGTCCGGGCAATGGATGGCCGGCCCGCATTCCTCGGCCAGGGTGACGACACCGAACGGCAGCGACAGGAAGGCTTCGATCTCGGGGATCGCCGAACCCGGTCGGACGCAGACACGGATCAGTTCGGTGCTGCCGCCGCCGATGTCGAACACCAGTCCGCAGGGGGGATTATGGTCGAGCAGGGCGGCACAGCCGGCCAAGGCCAGGCGGGCCTCTTCCTCGGCCGAGATGATTTCCATGGCGAGGCCGGTATCCGCTTCGATCCGGCTCAGGAAGACGGCGCAATTGCTGGCTCGCCGGCAGGCTTCCGTGGCCACCGCGCGGACCCGTTGGACCCCGCGCTGGGTCAGGCGCTGGGCGCAGTGTTTCAGGGCTGCCAAGGTGCGGACCATCGCTGCCTCCGACAGGGCACCCGATTCCGCCAGTCCTTCGCCCAGTCGAGTGATGCGCGAAAAGGCGTCGATGACACGGAAGCCGCTGCCCGCCGGGGTGGCCAGCAACAGTCGACAGTTGTTGGTGCCGAGATCAAGTGCGCCGTAGAGAGGTGCGTCCGGCGGTTGGCAGCAATACCGCCGACGATCTTGGTCCAAACGATCGCCGACGACGACCTCTTCCAGCACGCGCATCCCTCCGTTGCTTACCCGTTCGGGGGATCGTACCGGGGAACGGAGTAGTCTGAAAGCCCCAATCACCTTGAGCCTTGCGTCTTACTCGGTATTGCGGGCCGAATGCATCGAGAATTTATCGATGAAAGTGGACTGGAAATGTGCCGGGCGATGTGCTAGAAGACCGGCCTTCCTGACCGAGCGGCATGCCCGCTCCCCTGCTGGGGGATCGTCTAGCGGTAGGACAGCGGACTCTGACTCCGCCAGCCTAGGTTCGAATCCTAGTCCCCCAGCCAATTCTCCGGGTCTACCCCAAAGATCTTCCGGGCCGCCTGTCTGGCCGTGAAATCGTGCGCCGCCCTTGTTTGGGGCGCGTTGGCTCGGTCGTCTCACCGCTTTGCTTCCAACTCATTTGTCCCGAGAAGTATTACAAGAAGACAAAGCGGCATTTTGGGCGCCGATGGAAAACTCAAACTATGGAGTTATGTTCGATTTTTGAGGGGCAACTCAACGTTCTATGGCGTCTCGGGTATGCCGGACTGAGTTGCGCGGGCAATTCGTCGCTGTCGTCAATTGTTCTGATCTTTGCTCTTGCTCTATCGAGCGGCTTCCGTATTGTGCACGTCGCGGAACAACAGAAGCGTTTTGACCCGATGGGTCGCGATCCTGAACTACGAGCGTGCCGGTGTGCCGCCGCCGGCCGCCGACAAGCG
Organism: Pseudomonadota bacterium; assembly: GCA_021781575.1. Classification (GTDB taxonomy): domain Bacteria; phylum Pseudomonadota; class Alphaproteobacteria; order Rhodospirillales; family Magnetospirillaceae; genus DUZF01. The sequence goes on along the minus strand of JAJXWP010000020.1, from coordinate 22,273 downwards.
ACAGGCCCGCCAACCCCTTCGGAAAGCCAAAGAATTCGTATAACCTCGACACGGCGAGAATGACATGGCTCTAACGATCGGAATTGCAAGAGAGACGTACGCAGGCGAAAAGCGCGTCGCGACGGTTCCCGAAGTGGTCGAGAAGCTTATCAAGCTTGGCTTCTCAGTATCAGTTGAGAGTGGCGCTGGCGACGGCGCCAATTTTTTTGACGAGGCCTACAGTGCCGCCGGCGCCAGGATCGCCGCCAGCGCCGCGGAGATTTGGTCCGGCTCCGACATCATCTTCAAGGTGCGCGCTCCGACCCCGGACGAAGTGGCGCAGATGAAAGCGGGGACGACGCTGATCGGCTTCATCTGGCCGGCCCAGACCCCCGAACTGATGGAGCAGCTCGCCGCTCGCAAGGTGACGGTGCTGGCGATGGATTCGTTGCCGCGCCTGCTGTCCCGCGCCCAGAAGATGGACGCGCTGACATCGATGGCCAGCATCACTGGCTATCGCGCTGTCATCGAGGCGGCCAACCAGTTCGGTCGCTTCCTCAACGGCCAGGTGACTGCGGCCGGCAAGATCCCGCCCGCCAAGGTCTTCGTGGCCGGCGCCGGCGTGGCCGGCCTGGCTGCCCTGGGAACCGCGGTAAGCCTGGGCGCCATCGTGCGCGCCAACGATACCCGTTCCGAGGTGGCCGACCAGGTCAAGTCGATGGGCGCCGAGTTCGTCAAGGTGGACTACGAGGAAGAGGGCTCGGGGGGCGGCGGCTACGCCAAGGTGATGAGCGAGGGCTTCCAGGCCGCTCAGCGCGACATGTACGCGCAGCAGGCCAAGGAGGTGGACATCATCATCACCACCGCCCTGATCCCCGGCAAGCCTGCGCCACGGCTGATCACCGCCGAGATGGTGCGATCGATGAAACCGGGCAGCGTCATCGTCGATCTGGCGGCCGAGCAGGGTGGCAACTGCGAGCTGACCGAGCCCGGCAAGGTGGTGGTCAAGCACGGCGTCACCATTGTCGGCTATACCGATTTCCCATCGCGGCTGTCCAGGCAGTCTTCGACGCTCTATGCGACCAATCTGCTGCGCCTCACCGAAGAGCTTTGCAAGACCAAGGACGGCATCATCAACGTCAATATGGACGATGACGCCATCCGCGGCCTCACGGTCATCAAGGACGGCGAGATCACCTGGCCGCCGCCTCCGCTGAAGTTGCCCACCCCACCGGCGGCCAAGCCCGCCGCCGCTCCGATGCCGGAAAAGAAATCCGCCCATGGCGGCGGCGGTGGCCCGAAGCCGGCGAAGACCCTGGCCATCCTGTTCGGCATCGGCGCGGTGCTGTTCTGGCTGATCGGGGCCGCCGCTCCAGCCGCCTTCCTCGGCCATTTCACCGTGTTCGTGCTGGCCTGCTTCATCGGCTACATGGTGGTGTGGAACGTCACCCCGGCCCTGCACACGCCGCTGATGAGCGTCACCAACGCCATTTCCAGCATCATCGCCATCGGCGCCCTGATCCAGATCGCGCCGCCCCTTCCCGCCGGCATCGAGCGGCCGGGTTTCTGGATCGGGTTCCTGGCCTTCGTCGGGCTGATGCTGACCGCCGTCAACATGTTCGGCGGTTTCGCCGTGACGCGGCGCATGCTGGCGATGTTCCGCAAGTAAGGAGACCGAAGAAATGTCCCCAAGTCTCGTGACCGTCTCCTACATCGGAGCCACCATCCTGTTCATCCTCAGCCTGGGCGGATTGTCCAACCCGGAAACGTCCCGGCGCGGCAATGTCTACGGCATCATCGGCATGACCATCGCCGTGCTGGCCACGGTGTTCGGCCCGCGCGTCACCCTGGGTGGGCTGCCGCTGATCATCGGCGCCATGGCCATCGGCGGCAGCGTCGGCCTCTACGCCGCCAAGAAAGTGCAGATGACGCAGATGCCCGAACTGGTTGCGGCGATGCACAGCCTGGTCGGCTTCGCCGCCTGCGTGGTCGGCTTCGCCAGCTACATCGACACCTCGATCCAGTTCACCGGGGCTGAAAAGACCATCCATGAGATGGAGATCTATATCGGCATCCTGATCGGTGCCGTCACCTTTTCCGGCTCGGTCATCGCCTTTGGAAAGTTGTCGGGTAAGATCAATGGCAAGCCCCTGTTGCTGCCGGCCCGTCACTGGATCAACTTGGCCGGTCTGCTCATCGTCATCTATTTCGGCCACCAGTTCCTGCATGCCGAAACCACGGCCGCCGGGACCTTCCCGCTGATCGTCATGACGATCATCGCGCTGGCCTTCGGCGTGCACATGGTGATGGCCATCGGCGGTGCCGACATGCCGGTGGTGGTCTCGATGCTGAACAGCTATTCCGGCTGGGCGGCGGCGGCGACCGGCTTCATGCTGTCGAACGACCTGTTGATCGTCACCGGTGCGCTGGTGGGGTCTTCCGGCGCCATTCTGTCCTACATCATGTGCCGGGCGATGAACCGCAACTTCATCAGCGTCATCGCTGGCGGCTTCGGGACCGGCGGTGGCCAGGCAGCCAAGACCGGCGAGCAGCCGGCCGGTGAGGTGGTGTCTGTCAGCGCCGCGGAAACCGCGGAACTGCTGCGCGAAGCGAAGAATGTCATCATCGTACCGGGTTACGGCATGGCCGTCGCCCAGGCACAGCACACCGTCTATGAAATCACCCAGCATTTGCGGCAGAAAGGCATCAACGTGCGTTTCGGCATCCATCCGGTGGCCGGGCGCATGCCGGGCCATATGAACGTACTGCTGGCCGAGGCGAAGGTGCCTTATGACATCGTCATGGAAATGGACGAGATCAACGAGGACTTCCCCGAGACCGATGTCGCCATGGTCATCGGTGCCAACGATATCGTCAATCCGGCGGCGCAGGAGGATCCGACCAGTCCGATCGCCGGCATGCCGGTGCTGGAGGTGTGGAAGGCCAAGACCTCCATCGTGATGAAGCGGTCGATGGCGTCCGGCTACGCCGGTGTCGATAATCCGCTGTTCTACAAGGACAACAATCGCATGTTGTTCGGCGACGCCAAGAAGATGCTCGACGAGGTCCTGGTCGCATTGATGACCTGACCGACCACTTCCCCCCCTAGCGCACTGAATCATCCAAATGGTTCAGTGCGCTAGGCGTCTGCCCCAGGCACTTGCTTCCCAAGCGCCTGGATCATGTGGCCCACCATCCGTCAGACCCTCACCGCTAGTGCACTGACTTATTCAAAAGGTTCACTGCATCAGGTCCATCATCGCTCCCCGCCTTACGGCCTTGCAGGCTACCCGCCGAGCCATCACATAAGCTGATGCGAATGTGTTCTTCGGCGGTTATTAGGGATGATGGAGAGGCTTCGATGGCGCCCCAGGTGACCACCTTCTTCGATCCCGTCACCTCCACCGCGACCCATGTGGTGGCGGACCCGGCGACGCGCCGTTGCGCGGTGCTCGACCCGGTGCTCGACTACGATCCGGCGGCGGGCCGGATATCCCATCATTCGGCTGATAGGCTGATCGCCCATGTCAGGGCTCACGAGCTTACGGTTGACTGGATTCTTGAAACCCACGTCCACGCCGATCACCTGAGCGCCGCCCAATTTCTGAAGCAGTCCCTGGGCGGCCGCACGGCCATCGGCGAGCAGGTCACTCTGGTGCAGAAGACCTTCGGCCGGCTGTTCAATCCCGAACCCGGCTTCGCCACCGACGGCAGCCAGTTCGACCATCTGCTGAGCGACGGCGAGGCGTTCGCCGTCGGCACCATCTCCGCCTGCGCCTTGCACACGCCCGGCCATACGCCGGCCTGCATGACCTATCGGATCGGCGACGCGGTTTTCGTCGGCGACACGTTGTTCATGCCCGACTATGGTACGGCCCGCTGCGATTTTCCAGGCGGCGACGCGCGGACGCTTTACCGCTCGATCGGCAGGATCCTGTCCCTGCCGGGCGACTCCCGCATATTCCTCTGCCACGATTACAAGGCCCCTGGGCGCGACGAGCATCGCTGGGAAACCACCGTCGCCGAACAGCGTCGCGGCAACGTCCATATCCGTGATGGAGTGGATGAGGATGCATTCGTCGCCATGCGGGAGAGCCGGGACGCCACGCTGGCGACGCCGGCGCTGCTGCTGCCGTCGGTGCAAGTCAACATGCGGGCCGGCGATCTGCCGCCACCGGAAGCCAACGGCAGGCGCTATCTGAAGATTCCGCTGAACGCCATCTGAGGATCGGCCGGACGCAAGCGCCACTCAAAGGCGGAGGATGCGCCCGCCCGGCGAGGGTCTTTGATAGACCTGATGCAGTGAACCTTTTGAACGAGTCACGGCACTAGCCGGCGGCGCGTTGCGCCTGCCAGACCAGCTTCAGGGTGGTGAACAGGAAGACCTCCTTCAACTGATCGTGGGTCATCCTGCCGGCCATTTCGGCGCGGGCGAACTGCACCAGCTCCGAGGGCGCTGCTTCCGAGGACAGCAGATCGGACAGCAGCTCCTTGCGGATCAGCGGCGGGTAGCGAAGGATTTCCTTGAGCAAGGCGGCCTTGACGACGATCGGCAGGTTGTCGCTGGCGAACATGCGGTCGATACACATGGCATAAATGCCGAAATCCAGCTTGCCGGCGACCTCCCTGGTGAAGTCCAGGAATTCGTCGAGAAAGGCCCGTTCGGAAATGCGCCGCTCGACCAGCAGGCGGATCGTGTCGAGAAAGGCGCGGTAGCGCTGCCGCGCCGGCGCGATGGTGCCGCCTAGTTCGCGGGCCAGGTCTTCGATCAGCGCTTCGCGGAAGCGAGCGGCAATCAGCGCCGCGGCCGATTCTCGCACCGACTCGTCGAAAGCGGTTTCTTCGATGAGTTGGAACAGTCGTTCGTATCGGTCGCGTTCCGCTCGATTTACCCGGTTGGCGGCGACGCCCAGCGGAAGGATGGCGGCCCGGGCCACCTGACCGTCGCGGGCGATGACGGCCGCCATGGAGATGGCGGCCAAGTCGGAGATCCTGCCGTCGAGAAGGTCGTCGGTGATCACCAGGCGGTCCCCCGGAGCCAGGCTCAAATTGGCGTTCATGGCGCCGCATTCCATGAAATGCTGCGCCAGGTCGGGCTTTCCGGGCGGCCTCGGGCCGCCGACGATATCCAACGGTTGGATCATCTCATCATTCAGGCATAGCCGGGACTCTCCTGCAAGGGGAATGCTGGCGATCACCTCGTCTGGCGCGCCGTTTGCTTGCGTCCGCCGACGGATGAGGCGGTAGCCGGCGCGATCTTGCCGGCGCCCGAAGGCGAGGTGGCACTATGGAAAACGTTCGGATTTTCTGGCATCAGGCGTCCGGCGGGCGAGCCGCGTGGCGCTCGCCGATGGTGCAGGAAACCGCGGAATTCCGCCTCCGCGAACAGATCGATGCGTGCCCCGGGGGCGATGATCGGATCGGCCGGATCGCCGAGCCCCTGGAGCCGGCGGACCAGGCGGAGCCATGGTGATCATGGGCCCGTCGCAAGGACCCGGAAAATTCTTCTCGTCGGCAAGATCTGCCGAGCTGTTGATTGTGAGAGTTGCTCCAAGATGACCGATTTGGCGAAAATCGTTCTACCCGCCGACCTGTTGCGGCAGATGAGGGAGCTGTTGCAGCAGATTAGCCTCGAGGCGGCGCGCCTCAATGCTCCCGAGGTGATCTTTCACTGTCGCAAGTCGGATAAGATCGTCGCCGCCCTGTTGCGGCGGGAAACCATGTAAACTCGTGTTTGGCGACCCATCCGAATGAGGAGGATCGTTACCTGAACAAGTGGGGGGCCTTCGGCAGGGGCCGCCGCTAGACCACCGGGAAAAGATACTCGGAAAAGGCCGCCTCAGCCTCGAGCTTGGCTTCGTCGAAATAGAGGACTTCGAACTTCGAGCCGACCGCCGTTTGGATCTGCCGGGCGATGGTCAGGCCATCGGCGGCGAGTGCGGCCAGGCGTTCGCTGCGTTGCGGCGCTGTCGGCTCCTTCACCAGGGCCGCCAGCTCCTCTGACCATCGGCTGACCCGCCCGGCAAGATCCACCGGGATTCCCAGTTCCTCGATGGTGATCGCGCCGCCTGCCGCGCGCCAGATTCCCGGCCCGCAGCTCTTCGCCATGACGACGATGACATTGGGCGCGTAGTCGGGCGGCAGGTAAGCATCGAGGTCCGGGTCCAGCGTCATTGGATTGGCCTGTCTCTGGCGGGTTTCCGTCCATTATGGACGCGAGGCGGCTGCCTGCAACGACGGATATCGATGCCTCCCAGCCGTTGCTTTTTGCCGTCGCCGGGTGGGCGCGGCAATTGTTGCCGGGCGGCAGGCGGCGCCACCGGCCGTTGCCGTGGAGGTGCGCCATTTCTCGGCGCTGCGACGGATTGGTACGGTGTTTGCGTGGAGGTTGGCTGCGATCCCGCGCGCTGAACCCAAGGAGATGGCCGATGGCTCGAAGCAGACCGCCGAACAGTGTCAACCCCGTCTGCGCCGACGACTTCGTCGGCAATTGCGCGTCCGCCGGAACGGCTGGCGCCCGATTGTCGCAGCAGTCTCAGGTGGACAGGCTGATCACCGACTTGATGGACATCATCGTCCGGGGCGCCGCGGCGTCGTCCGGCCGGATCGGCAGGCCGCTGCCCCAAGGCAACGGCACCACCGAGCAGGTCGCTCTGTTGATGATGCAGGCGCTGCTGGAACGGGACGTCTGTTCAAGCTTCTGAAGCGCCGGCACGGGTTCGCGAGGACAGCTCAACCGATGAAGCCGATCGACATGAATGGCAGCGGGCAGTGGAACGAAGCGGATGCCGCCGGCCGCCCGGCCCTGGGCTTGCCGCCGGAGGCCGGTAGGTTCGGAGCGCTGTTCGCCGCTTCGCCGATCGGCATGCTGCGTTGCGACATGGGCGGCCGGTGCCTGGAAGCCAACCCCGCCCTGCTGGCGATGCTCGGCTATTCAGCCGAAGAGTTGGGTGCTCTTTGCATCGTGGACCTCACCCCGCCGGCTTATGCCGAAGACGAAGGCGTGCATTGGGAATCCTTGCGGACGATCGGTCGTTATGGACCTTACGAAAAAGAGCTGCGGCGCGGCGACGGCGGACGCCTGCCGGTGCGGGTGTACGGCGTGCGTGTCGTTGGCGAGGGCGGCCGCCCTTACAGTTGGTTCACCGTCGAAGATATCACCGAGCGAAAATCCATCGACGTGGACAACCTGCTGGCCACCAGCATATTTCACAGCGGGCGTCTTCTCGAGGCCTTTGCCGAGATTTCCGAGGTCTACCGGAAGGCCGAACATATCCACTACCAGGCCTATCACGACGCCCTCACCGGGCTTCCCAACCGGCTGCTGATGGAGGATCGCCTGGGGCATGCGCTGGAAGTGGCGCGCCGGGACAGTTCCACGGTCGCCGTGATGTTCCTCGACCTCGATCGGTTCAAGCAGGTCAACGACCAACTCGGCCACGAGGCGGGGGACATGCTGTTGGTCGAGGTGGCGGCAAGGCTGCAGGGCTGCCTGCGGCGCAGCGACACGATCGCCCGGCTGGGCGGCGATGAATTCGTCGTAATCCTGTCCGATTTTTCGGCGCCGGGCGAGGTCGCCGACGTGGCCGACAAGATCGCCGCCTGCCTGGCCCGCCCGATGATTTTGGGCGGGACCCGGGTCGAGATCGGCGCCAGCATCGGCATCGCCATCTTTCCTCAGGATGCCGACAACCTGGTCACATTGATGCGGGCCGCCGATACCGCCATGTACCGCGCCAAAAACCTTGGCCGGAGCACCTTTCGCTTTTTCGACAACCGAATCGACGGGCAGGTCAACGAGCATCTGCGCCTGGAGGCGGCAATGCGGCGTGCCGTCGAGCGGGACGAGTTCGAACTCTACTACCAGCCGCAAGTCGACCTGTGGTCCGGCACCGTGGTGGGCGCCGAGGCGCTGTTACGCTGGAACAGCCCGCACCGCGGCATCGTCCCGCCCGATCAGATCCTGCCGCTGGCGGAAAAGACGGGGCAAATCCTCGGCATCGGCGACTGGGTGCTGGACGAGGCTTGCCGCCGGCTGGCTCAGCGTCGCGATTGCGGCAAGCCGCATCTGCGGGTGGCGGTGAACGTTTCCTGTCGCCAATTCTTCGACGAGGCGTTCGTCGACCGCATTGCCACATCGCTGGAGCGGTACCGCTTGGATCCGGCGCTGCTGGAAATCGAACTGTCGGAGCGCGCCGTCATGCTGGACCCGGCCGTCGCCATGAGCCGGCTTGCGCGCCTGCGCGACCTCGGCGTTACCGCGACCGTCGATAATTTCGGCCGCGGCCACTGCAATCTGGCTCAAATGAAACATCTGCCGCTCACCAGGTTGAAGTTCGACCGCTCGTTCGTCCAGAACGTCGATGGCCAAGCCGACAAGGCTGCCATTGTCGCGGCGTTCGTCGGCGTGGCCAAAGCCCTCGGCCTTGCCCTGGTCGCCGAAGGCGTGGAGACCGAGGGCGAGGAACGGCACCTGCTGGCCTCGGGCTGCCGGGTCGGGCAGGGCTTCCGTTACGCCGGGCCAATGCCTGCGGCGGCCTTCGACGATTGGCTGGCTCACCGCGCCAAGGTGGTATCGATCCGCCCCGACGTAGCATTACCGGCGACCGGGTCGATTTCGGCCGCCGAATAGGGGCACTATCGTTGCCGTCCGCGAACGACGCCGAAGGCGGTTCGTTTACAGCGGGGAAGGTTCTTCTTGACCGGGCGGGCCGATGAAAGCGCGCGAGATCATGACCACCCGCATCGTAGCGGTGGATCCCGAACGGCCGTCGGCGGACATCGCCAAGCTGCTGCTGGAGCACCGTATCGGCGCGGTCCCGGTGGTCGACCGCGGAGGCGCGGTGATCGGCATGGTCAGCGAGAAGGATCTGCTGCTCGGCACCAAGGCGAAGCTGGCCCGCGAGATCATGTCGACGCCCGTGGTCACGGTTTCCGACAGCGCGGATCTGCGTGTTGTCGCAAGCCTGTTCGCCGACCACCGGATCGGCCATTTGCCGGTTGTCGAAGGTGCCAGGCTGGTCGGCATCGTCAGCCGGAGCGATCTGGCGCGCGCGGTCGCCTCATCCGGCTGCCGGCCGGCCAAGGCCGAAGGGCCATCGATGCTATCACGGGCGGTCGCCGAACTGGAGGATCGATTTGTCCGGGCCCAGGCGGAAGAACAGCGGGCGGCGACACCCGCGTCGGCGGTACCGCCGGAACCGCCACCGAACGCTGCCGACTTCCGTCATCTGGTCGAGGAGTCGGAGGAGAGTTCGGTGCGTCGGCGGCGGGAAGAGCGCCGGCTGGCCGCGGAGCGGCAGCGCCAGGAAGTGGAGGCCCTGCTGCAGCGGCCGCTGGGCGAGGAGCGATGGCGCGAGATGCTGGAGAGGGCCCGACAGGCGGCCCAACGCGGCGAAACAGAGACCCTGTTGATGACGTTTCCCAACGCCCTGTGTACCGACGGCGGCCGAGCCGTCAACGTTCCTGAACCGGATTGGCCGGAGACATTGCGCGGCGAACCGGCGGATATCTACCGGCGCTGGGAAGAGGAACTGAAAGGCCAGGGGTTTCGCCTTTCGGCGCGAGTGGTAAGTTTCCCCGACGGCTTGCCCGGCGATATCGGTCTGTTCCTGATCTGGGGTCAGTGATACCCGGCCGTGACCGCTCCTCGTATTGCTTCGTGAATCGGCGTAACATCCCTTCCTTGCCGGGTTCTGCCGCGGCCGCTCTGCCGAGGCCAGATGAGCTGTCCTGCCGCCAATTCCTGCAAGCCGCCGGCGCCGGAGGCCTGACCATGGACGAAGACCTGCGAAACAAGGCGATGTCGTTCGTCGAGGATATGCGCAAGCATCTGGTGGAAATGCACCGGCTGTCGGCGGCCGGCCACCAGCGCGCCGGCACGGTAACCCAGTCCCTGCTCCCCGCCGCGATGGAGCAGGCCGGCGCATGGGAGCAACTCACCGAGGATGGCCTGAAAATGGCCTATGAGTTCGCCAAGCACGGCATGGATCTGGGCGCCGCTTTCGCCAGCCGTGGCATGGAGCTGGGCTACGAGTTCGCCTCGAAAGGCGAAGAGGTCGGGCCCATGGCCAACCGCATCCTGTTCATGGCGGTGCAGATCGGCGTAATGGCCGACCGAATCGGTGAAATGGCCGATCGCATCCTGTTCATGGCGGATAAGATCGGCGAGTTCGGCGACAAGATCGTCTATGTCTCTCAGTTGATCATCTACACCGAACAGATGATCATCAATGAAAGCGTGCTCATTACGCGCGCCATCTCGCTCATTTCCGAAGCCATCCTTACCCTGCTCGCCCTGGCCGACGGCAACGGTGAGTTCATTGCCGGCCGCACCGAACATCTCAAGGCCGACCGCAGCCTCGACCTGATATACGAAAACATGAATCTCATGCTGAGGAACATGCATGACTATTCGCTGCGGATGATCGACAAGGAGGCCGCCGACCGACAAAGCGAGCTCAAGGTGCGGGAGATGCAAGGGCAGTTGAGGGAAGCGACGATGGGCGCCAATTCCTGCTATTGCCCCGGCTTCGGTGTGGCCACTCCGCCCCCTGGCGCCTCGGGCAGCGAGGAGAAGAAATAAACCACCGGACATATTTTCCTGATGCGACCGCTCAGATCAGCACCAGCCAATGCTGGGCATCCGCCGGGTGCTGGCCGGTGACGGTGACGTCGGAGAGGAACTCCGGCGACTGGCTGAAATAAGCCAACACCTGGGCATGGGCATGGAACTCGGCTTGGCTGTATGCCGCGTCGCCGGCAGTGAGGCCGGCCAGCATCGGTTCGATGACCTTGGTCTGGTAAAAGGAGATGGCGTTTGCCTCGGGCCCCCGATGCAGCAGGTTGTTGTAGCAATCGGTGATGAACTGGGCGTCGCCGGCGGTGCTCGCGGCATAGGTGTGTGCGGCATTGCCGGTGTATTCGGGCGAGGACAGGAACCACATGGCGAACTGGGTGAAGGGCGTCGAGGGGTGGGCGGCGGCGTAGGTCTGGTAGAAGGCCAGGCCGGCGACATCGGGGGTGCGGCCGAACACCGCACTATAAAGCTCGGTGACCTGGGCCGAGGACACCGCGCCGGCGGCCGGTGGGGTTTGGCTGGCGACAATGTCGGCAAAGTTGGAGAATTGCAGGGCGCTCACGTTGGACAGATGGTCGACGCTGCTGCGGCCGGTGCCGACATCGGTCACGGTGAAGCTGGTGCCGTCGCCGGTCGGGGTGACGGCATATTGGCTGGCTGCGCCGGAAAACACCGCCGTGTTGGCGTGGCCTGAAAGTCCGGCGATGGTGACGTTCGGGGCGGATGCGGTGACGTCGACAGTAAAATTGCCCGAGATATTCTTCAGGGTCGACAAATCGGCGGTCAGCTGCGTGGGGTCGACCGTCAGGGCGGGGATGCCGCCATCAGTAAGGACGATCGAAGAGATGTCGCCACTCGCGGCCATGACTTGGATCGCGTCGAGACCCGCCTGAACGTTCACGGCCTTGTCTTCGATCGTCACCGGCCAGTAGAGCTGGTTGGTTTGATAGCTGCTCCATGCGACGGACACCGTCTGGTTGCCGGAAAGCGCCCATTCGAACGAAAGATCGAAGGCTTGACCGACGCCGTTGTATAGGCCCTGGCCGACCACTACACCGTTGTCGTTGATGCCGTCCGCGCTGATCAGCTGCCATCCGGAATCCGCCGGCAGCAGGCCATTGAGGTCGACCATGCGGCCGTTGCACCAGAGGAACGCGTGTTCGGCGCCATTGGCGGTGTAGGATTCCCCGACAACCTGCCCCCCAGAATTGACGGCCATGGCCTTGGCCGAGTCCCCGCCGAGGGTGCCGAGATCGGTCATGACACCGGCTTGCCAGAGGAAGGCGTGCTCGGCCCCGGCACTCGTGGCTGAGTCGCCGACGACCATCCCCGAGGCGTTGATCGCCGTGGCTTCGCTGGTGGTGCCGCCCAAAGTGCCGAGGTCGGTCATGGAGCCGTCCTGCCAGAGGAAGGCATGCGACATGCCGAGCGCATTGGCCGAGTATCCGACAACCTGGCCGGAATTATTGATGGCATAGGCGTAGCTTTGGCCCGACCCGCCGTCCAAAGTGCCGAGGTCGGTCATGGAGCCGTTCTGCCAGAGGAAGGCATGATCCGTGCCGTTGGCGAGCGAGGAGTAGCCGACGACCTGGGCGGCGTCATTGATGCCCTCGGCCCAACAATCGGTGCCTCCCAAGGTGCCGAGATCGGTCAGCACCCCATTCTGCCAAAGGAATCCATGGGCGAGGGACCCCATGAACGCCGACGCCCCGACGACTTGGCCGGAACTGTTGACGGCATAGGCTATGCTGGAACCGCCCACCGACTGATACGTGCTGGCGAGATCGCCGAGATCAGTGACGGTGCCGTCGTGCCATAGCGTGGCGTGTTCGCCCGTCCCGGCTGGCGCGGACTGGCCGACAATGTATCCGGCGTTGTTGATGCTGGTGGCCAGGCCGGCGGCCGACCCCAACGTTCCCAGATCGGTCATGGCGCCGTCATCGGAGAACGCGTGGGTGGCGAGGGCGGCCGTGGTCGAGGAACCGACAATCACCCCTTTCGCATTGAGGCCGTTGGCGGAGCTTGGGAAATAGTTGGGGCCGGCAAGAGTTTGCAGGTCCGTCATGGCGCCGTTTTGCCACTGGAAGGCGTGCTTCCCGTCGGACTGGGTCATCGAGTATCCAACGATCTCTCCGCCGTCGTTGATGGCCAGCGCCGTGCTGGATATGCCTCCGAGCGTGCCGAGGTCGGTCATGATGCCGTTTTCGTAAAGGAAGGCATGTGTCTCGCCCGTGGCCGTGGTCGAGGAGCCGACGACCCAGCCCTGGGCGTTGACGCCGTAGGCGACGCTGGTGGCTCCACCCAGGGTGCCGAGGTCGATGGCCGACCCGTTGATCCAGGCGACGGCATGCTGGTCGCCGTTGGCCGTCAACGAATAGCCGACGATCTCGCCGGTACTGTTGATGCCCTCGGCTACGCTGATCGTGCCGCCAAGCGTGCCGAGGTCGGTCATGGCGCCGCTCTGCCACAGGAAGGCGTGCTCGGCCCCTGCCGCCGTCGTGGCATCGCCCACCACCTGATTGGCGTCATTGATCGCCAAGGCTTCGCTGGTCTGGCCCCCCAAAGTGCCGAGATCGGCAATATGTCCGTTCTGCCAGATGACGGCATGTGTCGAGCCCTGAGCGGTCGCCGCGGCCCCGGCAACGGTCCCACTGCTGTTGATGCCGGCGGCTGCCGAGGTCGCGCCGCCCAACGTGCCTAAATCGGTGAAGACACCATTCCGGTCGAAAAAGGCGTGCTGCAGCCCGGCGCTGGTGACGGAACTGCCGCACACTTCCCCCGAGGTGTTGATCCCCGTGGCGGAGCTCCATCCGGTCGTGCCCCCCAGCGAAGCAAGGCTGGTGATCATGGCTGCGGTGGTCGAGGCGGTCACCATGGTGCCGCCCATGTCGTCCGAGCGCACATAAAGGGATTGGGTGACGCCGCTGGTCAGCTGCACCGAAGCGATCTCGCTGGCGCCGTTGAACAGCACCAGCTGATTGTTGCCGTTGATGCTCGCCGAGGTTCCGCTCAGCCCGAGGAAATCGATGCTGTCGCCAGCGCCGAAGCCTGAGACGTGGTTGGTGAAATTGCTGGCCGCACCGAGGGCGAGAACGGCGCTTGGCCCCTGGAACGCCACCCGAGCTCCGGGGGCCAGGCCGGTAGCGATGTCAACGGTGCCGCCGGTGTCGATGGTCACCGAGCCGCTGCCGGCAACCATGTGCTGAAGGGTGACGGTGCCGGCCGCCACTTCAATCGTCCCGGCGTTGGTGATGGTGGAATCGACCGTCTGGGTCGCCAGGAACTTGAGGGTGCTTGCGCTGGCGATGGTGGCGATGCCCGCGTTGAAGCCGGAATCTCCGATCACCAGACAACCGCTGTCCAGGTTGATAGCGGCCAATGATTGTCCCGACGGGTCTCCTATTTCCCCCGTTGCGGTGAATGTGTTTCCGATCCCTACCGCAACATTGACGGTGCCATGTCCCGGTGACGTGGCTAATATATCGCCGTTTATGATGCCGCCGTTTATATTTAATACATCAGAATATCGAGATAGTTCGATCGATCCATCAACTGTACCTGTGTTTGTAAATATGCACCCGGATTGTGCGCCGCTGAAATCGACAGCAATGCCGCCATTATTTGATAATGTCCCGGAATTATTGATTGATCCACTGATGGTGGCGTCTATTCGAATGGCATCGCCGCCGGTGCCACCCGTTCTGCTGATCGTCCCATTATTGGTGAGGGTCCCGACATAGGAGCCAGCAATATAGACCCCGTCCGGAGACCCCGGCCCGGAGACGGCAATGGCGCCGTCATTCGTTATGTTAATGGTGGTGGTGCCCTTGACAGCGATTCCGCTTCCGCCGTATGCGGTGTCGAGCAGGAGTCCACCGACGTCATTGACAAAGCCGCTGTAGCCAGGGCCAATATTCAAGACGCCGCCGGTTGAAGACGAGTTGCCGACCGTTACTGCAGAACTATAATCCGTCGAGGAGTTCCCAGTGAGCGCAGCCGTGTTTGTGTAGACGCTCATCGTGTTGTCTCCTTACTCGTATGACGGACCTGGCTAACTGGCCGGAGGTACGATCATCTTGGTCGAGCCCGCTCCCTTGCGCTGGTGCAAGGACATTTGACAAGGCTTTACTCGGCATATGTCGCCGAGTTCTCTTCCGCCGAACCTGATATCTCCCGATCGTAATGCGGAGCCTCCCAATAATCATTAAGTAACAAGCTATATAATCTGCGGCTAGGGTGAGCTATTATTGCAACTGAATCGCCTGGCTGTGATTTTTAAATAAATATTGGCCAAGCTTGGTTGCTTGGTAGTGTTTTTCAGGCATGTCCGAAGACGAACGGCGGCGCATCGGTGTCCAGTTGGCGGTGCGGCGTAGGGAGAAAAAATGGACGATCAAGGATGCGGCCGTGCGCACCGGGCGGCATAATCCGTGATGGCGCGCATCTTTGTGACTTCGTTGATCGCCGTCCCGACATCCCTTGGGACAAGGCCGGTCAATACGAAACGCTTTTCCAACTCGGCGATCGTGAAGGCGTGAGTCTTGCCGGAGTCAGGCGCCAGCCCAGCCGTCACGAGTACGGCCTTCGCCGCTTGGTACATGGCGCCGTGGGACCGATTACACCAAAAAATTCAGGGTCCGAAAGCGGAATGTGGCGGATTGGTTGGAGCGGGTGAAGGGAATCGAACCCTCGTCGTAAGCGTGGGAAGCTTCTTTGGCACTCCAGCGTTCACAGGGTTTCGGCAAAAATATCAATGTTTACAGCCTAATATATGTTCCTCGGTGCTCCCCGATGTTCCTCGGCGTTTGCGGTTATCGTGACATTTCGTGACTCGCATTTCCAAGGGTCAATGATAAATGCGTAAGCATCCCATGCTTACGACGGGGGCGGATTCGGGTCCAATAATTTGATGCAGATCGGGCGGGCTTCGCGGCAGTAGTGCCGCGTTAAGCCATTGAACATGGTCGCCTGACAGCTGTGGTGCTCTGGTGTTTTCGGGTACAGCTTTGTGCGGCTTTGTGTTTGACTTCGGCCGCTTGTTGTGAAAGTTTTTGTGCCACCTCTCTGTCTGATGGAGAGACATGGCCGATTGAGCTAGGGGGCTGTCCGGCCAAAGCTTTGCCCTCCGGTGCGACTGCACGTGTAGATTGTCTACGCGTGAGTGGCTTACGCGCGTCGATTACTGCGGATTCAGACTCGGAATCCGCCGTGCCTACTCGCAGAAAAAAACTCATCGCGTCCGCTTCGCTGACTGATCCAGTCTGCGGTGGAGCAGTCGACGCGGCCCAATCCGTGCCGCAAAAGCACACGGAAAAGTCAGTTCTCACGGAAACGGCCGCCGCCGCCTTCCTCGGACTTCGCCCGTCAACTTTGCGAGGGTACCGAGCCAAATCCTGGGAGCAGGGCCGGCAAATCGGACCGCGATTCTGCGAAGTTCGGGGCTCTGGCGACGATCCTCTGATTCGATATCGTCTCGTCGACTTGCTAGCCTGGGTTGACGCCGGTCTGGTCACCGACCAGGCCTTAGCTAGGGGCCTCCATCCGTCGAGGGCCTCGTCCAAGCGCCCCCGAGCAACTAAGAAGAAGAAGGAAGATGGCGGGGCGCAGCCGTGAACACCAAGCGCCCGCCGGGCGAGCACCCGATCTCCTCCGGCCTAGAAGCCCAGGATCCTGATCCCCTCACCCTAGGCTCCGCCCCCCTAAAAGGGGACCGCGCATTACTAGAATTGCCATTCTTCAGCCTGGAGAAACAGCCCCGCAAGACGCCACTGGTTTTTGAAGAAGGGTCCGTGCAGATTCGAGTAGAGCCCGGGATGGCCACTATGTGGGATAAGGATGTCCTGCATTATTGCGCGTCCCTCCTCAACGAACAGCTCGAGCGTGGCGCCCAAGCACCAATCGACCGGACGATCACATTCAGAGCCCACGATTTCCTGACGGTGGCTCGCCGCGGCACAGGGCAGCGCTCGTACAAATTGTTTGTTGACGCGCTTACCCGGCTGAGATCGACCACGATTCTAACAAATGTGAAGGCCGCGGGCAGGCGTGAGCGCGCAGGTTTTGGATGGATTGATAATTTCCAGATCATTGAGCAAGCTGATTGTCGCGGGCGGATGCGCATGGCGGCCGTGGCGATTACACTTAATAACTGGTTGTTTCGTGCGCTCGTCGAAGAGCGGCGCGTGCTCAGTATCAACAGCGCCTATTTTAGCCTCCGAAAGAGCCTGGAGCGGAGGCTCTATGAACTCGCCCGAAAGCACTGCGGTAATCAGCCAAAATGGACTATCGGCATAGGGCGTCTCGCGAGGAAATGCGGGTCGAGTCAGCCGCTCAGGGCGTTCCGTGCTGACCTTCAGGCCATTATCAATTCTGATTCGCTCCCAGACTACAAGTTCGGGCTCGCCTTTGAACCGTCAGGTAAGAAAGAAACTGCGGCCACCTTTGGGGAGGAGGCTGGGCGGCGGTACAAAACAATTGATGGGATCGTAGTCGTCTTCGAGCCCCGCGCCGTCATCTCTGTCGGCTGTGAATCAGATCGGAACATCGCCGATATCTGACTCGGAACATCGTCGACACCTAGCTCGGAACATCGCCACCAATAATTCGGAACATCGCCTGCAGGAAGGAAGCATAAGTCATTTTTTATCAATGCCTTAGCGAGTGCGTAACGACCTAACAATTTCTAACAACATTCTAACGGGCGCGAAAGCGCCATTCGTCCTCGACCAATGAATGGAACGGAACGATCTCTCTGACGCATGTCCCGCAGTGACTGGGTGCGGATTTGGCCCGTCATGAACATCTGAAAGAAACGGACGGCCGAAGTCCGGGACAATCGGCACGTCATTCCGGAAGGTTTAGATAGCCCTTTCGAGCGGGCGGGAATGATGCAGCTTTCCAAGTGCCCTTGACGCAAACGCCGTTGACGACGAACTAGGAGTATGTGTTTAGTTTCGTGTTTAGTGGGCTGATGGGGGGAGGGACGCGCCATGACCAACATGCCGAACGCGCCGCTCATTTATTCCCTGGGGCTCGTGCGGTTCCCGCGGGTGCCGGACGTCCAGCGGTTCGCCGACGCCTTCCACGAGTTGATCCGTGGTGCCTACCCGGTTCACACCGCGATGATGCTGCCTGTAATGAGTGCCACCTTCGGCCCCGATGGCCTCCGGGTCGAGACCCAGCAGACGTGGATCGTCCAGTTCGCATCGCCTGACAAGAAGTGGGCGTTCCTCCTGACAGAGGAGATTCTGGTGCTCCACACGGTGGCCTATGACAACCACCGGGACTTCGCCGAGAAGTTCAAGGTCGGCCTCGACGCGCTGCTGCGCGTGCCCGGCATTGGCGTGCAGTGGTTGGAAGCCGTGGGTATGCGCTACGTTGACCTGGTCGTTCCCCGTGCGGACGAAACTCTTGAGCAGTACTTGCGCCCCTGGATTCTGCCCGCAGCCGTCCCCGAGGTCCCCGGTGGGCTCTCCATCCAGGAGGGCATGTACGTGGCAACCTATCATACGGCCGTTGGTGACCTGCGGTTCCAGGCGTTGCGCAACCCGCCGACGACGCTACCGCCCGAGCTTGACACGCCTATCTTCCAAGGTAACGGTTGGAAGCTGGAGAGGCCCGAGAGTGACTTCGCCGTCATGGACGTCGATCACGGGTGCCGTTTTGACCCCTTGGTGCCCATGAACGTCGAGGTGGCGTGCGCCAAGATGCTCGAACTCCGGGCCGTGGCGAAGGAGCTGTTCCTCGCCAGTGGCACGGACCATGCTAAGAAAGTTTGGAACGAAAAGAGGCAATGATGCTCGCCGCAAGAAGAGAAAACTGGCACGGTGCGGTGCTTCTCAGCATCGTAACTGTCTGCGCCGTGTCACACGGTGGCCACACTGACGCGACCTCGTTTGCCCTCGCCCAACGCCTCGCCTCGGCGTCGAACTTCGCGCCGAGCGTCGCAAAGGCCCGGCCGGCGCTAACGGTCCAGCAGATGGCTGTTGCGCTGCGCGACGGCGGCATGCCGATCTCCGCTATCGCTGAGGCTGTGGGGGTCGAGCGGAAGACCATTTACTCGTGGCTTAACGGCGCTGCCGAAGTGCGCGGGCCGAACGCCCAGCGGATGGCCCAGGTTCATGCCTTGATGACCGCCCATCCGGACGCCGAGGTGCGCCAGATCTACCGTTTCTGGAACTCTCCGGTCGACGGTCAGCGTACTCTCCGCGACCTGATGACGGCCACTGTCCTCGATGAGGCCGATGTCCGGCGGGCCATCGACGGCATCCGCCCCGCAGCGCGGCGCGCCGCCGAATCCGAGCGGAGAATGGTCAGCCGGGGCGGCGGGAACCCCATAATGGAGGAAGTTCCCGAGGCGAGCGCGGGCCGATAAGGGGCGGCAATGGGGGAAGGCGATAAACCTCTGTTCGGCGAGGCCGAAGCTAAGCGGCTGTTGGACGCCGGGTGGCGTCAGGCGGTCGCCTTCCGCGCCCCCGACGATCTGGACGTTCCCGTGAAGTTCGACCGTGTCAACGAGTGGCTCGTCGTCTGCACCCAATCCTGCTCAGTGGTCTCTGATAGGCTCGGCTCCGACCCATACATCGAGGTCGCGGTGGCCAAGCCCGTAAAGAGGTACAAGCCGCGGGCGCAGGAGGCTACGGGCAAGCACACCCGGCGCTTCCATCTGCCGCTCGCCGGCGTCGATGGCGTCGAGGCCGTAGAATGCGACATAAATCGCCGCTTCTTCGTCGCCCGCGAACTGTTCCTGACGTTCGTGCCCGACATGGGCATTCAGGTCGCGGAGGCAGTCAAAGCGTTCGCGGGTTGGATGTCGCGGTACTACACTCGGGTGGCGTTACCCAACACGCTGGTCGACCGCGCTAAGGCGCCGGGCGGGCTGTTCGACAGCGTCAAAGCGGCGCTCGACCACCCGTTCGAGGGCGACGCTCCGCTCGCCGACTGGACCGCGGGCATCTACGTCGCCTGGGAACCCGACAGCGAACTCGATGATAGCCATAGCGCTTACCTGGTGCGCCTGCTGATCGTCTGCGACGGCTCGATCGCGGAGACCATGCTCGGCGAGCTATTGTGTAACTCGCTGGCGCGGTTCGAAGCCGAGGGAGGGCACGACGGGATATCGCTCCAGTGGGAAACGAAGGCACGTGTCGCCACCTTCGTCACCGACCTCGACGGTTACCACAGGCTCTCCGAGTGGGACTACCTGACCGACCTCGGCAAGGTTGGCAGCGAAACCGACAATCTGGGGCCCTGAATGCAAGGGAAGAGTCCCGCGCATCTGCATGATCAAAATTCAAGAGAGAGGGTGCTTTTCGATTCATTTATGCATTAAATTACAATTGCTTACGGCTTTCGGCAAACTGTGATAAGCCGATGAATGAAAAGTTGAAATATTTGATGCGGCTTGCGTCATTGGCTGCATTGCGACATGACATTCCAACCCTCTGGTGAAGAGAATTGTTGACGCTGATTACCAGCTAGTGTACCTATTGCTACACTCAATACCCTGTCGTGGTCATTGGCTTGGCAGGGTATCTGCGGTTTAGGGATCTTGGTCTCTTGTGCCGCGCGCGCCGCCACACGGGTCTCGAAGACATCAGTCTCGACAATGGCGCGTTAACAAAACCCGTCGATCACATGCCGGACGGACTACTGGGGCCGGCACCAAGGGGCAGAATCTGCCCGAGCTTCTCCTAAGCAGAAGAGATCCTCCAACTAATTCGCCAGTGTATCCCTGGCAAATCGATGTAATTCCACAGCATTACCAAAAATCATGGTCGCCCAGCCAGAGAATGGGCCGGCATCCAACGCCGCAGCGCGTGCTGGAACGTGGGTTATTTGTGTGTGTGATCGTGTTCCAAAAGTAACGAAGGAGTGTAGACGATGACGTCGTACGAAAAAGGAAAAATCTACGTCTTTGATGGAAGTTCATTTGCAGAGTCAGAGCCATCGCAGGAGAAAAAATTGCCAGTCACAGATGATGCACATGAAAAGGTCAAGAGTGTGCGAGGTTTATTGGGAAAGCAGTTGGGGATCAGGCCGGAATTATCGCTCGTTACAAGCGCAATGATCATTTGCGCTGACGAAAACAAGATACTCAATGCGGTAAAGAGTCTTATCGTGAAAATTTATCTCGACGAAGTTGACGGAGCGACAAGTGCCTCGGAAGAAAAAGGTGCATCGGGGGCGCCATCGAAGCCCACGGACAACAGCAATGTCGCACCCCCAGCCGATATCGGGCGTGATGACCCGCGGTTCGGGCGGCGTCGGCGGACCTGGGAATGAATAAATAGGAGATATCCGCGTAATGGCCAGCGTTCGAATAGAAGCGGAATTCGGTCATGCCTGGTGGTGCAGTCAACGCTTTGCATCGTCAGCATCGGCCTGCTGGTCACGGGCCCTGCGGATCGGTGGCAGATCCCGTGCCAGGGCTTGCGAAAGAAAGGTCGTGAAACAGGAGTGCCGGGAGTTGGCTCCCGCCCGAGGGTGTCTTCGTTCGCCAGAAATGGTGTCGAAGGCAGCAAGACAACGCTCAAGGATGGCCACGGGATATATCTCGATAAATGCACAATAAGGATTCGGAACATGAACACAGGCGGTGGCTGGAAGGTTTCTTTGGCCAATCTGTTGAAGAAGCATAACTCTGTGAAAGTCGACGGTAGCGTCGCGAGCTATGCAACGCGGGATAAGCGGGCCGAAGTCTTATATGCAGGCTTCAGAGATCTGCGCGCCTTGGGTTTCAAGCTGGACGACGCCCAGCAATTTGCCGGTCGCCACATGAGCGCATTGGTGAAGTGCTGGGAGGAGCAGGGAAAGGCGCCGGCGACAATCGAAAACAACATATCGAACTTCCGCGTATTCAGTCGTTGGATAGGAAAGGCCGGTATGGTCGAGGCATCGGTAAAATACGCGTCAACGCTAGAGCGCGTCACCAGGTGTTACGTTGCCAAAGAAGAGAAGACCTGGTCGGCCAAAGGAAAAGACATTTACACTTTAATTTCCTTGGTTGAAGTTCTCGATCAGCGTGTGGCGCTCCAGCTCGAACTGCAATACGCCTTCGGCTTGCGGGCTCGGGAGAGTTGGCAGCTCCGCCCCCACCTTGCCGACAAGGGGGCATTTCTCGCCGTCACGCACGGTGCCAAAGGGGGGCGCGCTCGGTCGATACCGATTGTAAATGAAAAACAAAGAGACGTGCTGGATAGGGCGAAGAAACTAGCGCAGACCAACAAAAGCACATCAGACCAATCGATGTCTCTGAGCCAATGGAAGAATCACTATTATTACATTGTGCGAAAAGCGGGAATTTGCAGAAAAGAGGGGGTCACCTCTCATGGACTCCGTCATGAAAGATTGAACGAGGTCTACAAAGAAGTGACGTCTCATCCGTCACCAGTGCAGGGAGGTAAGATCGCCGACGTTGGGCGTGACCTTCACGATGCTGGACGCCACGAGGTCGTTGAGGTCGCGGGACACTCAAGGCCCACAAAGGCCGGCGCCTACATCGGATCCTACCGAACATGCTGAACGGCTTACTCAACAGCGCATTCCGCCCTAGGTGATCCGCCTTCGCAATAATGAAATGTCATCTCGTGGTGACGATAAAGTGATGCGCTTTGAGAGCCGGCCGGGTTTGTTTGGACAGGAATCGGCGAAAGATAAGTGGATCTTCTGCCGGTTGTTTCCCGATGTGCCGATTTCGCAGCGTCATGCCGGGAG
>JAJXWP010000095.1 GCA_021781575.1 Pseudomonadota bacterium | reverse complement strand
CGAAGGCAAGGGCAACTTCGGCTACAACGCCGCGACCGGCGAGTACGGCGACATGGTGGCGATGGGCGTGCTGGACCCGACCAAGGTCTCGCGCACCGCATTGCAGAACGCCGCATCCGTCGCCGCTCTGATGCTGACGACCGAATGCATGGTGGCCGAGCTGGTCGAAGACAAGCCGGCTGCCGGCGGCATGGGCGGCGGAATGGGCGGCATGGGCGGCATGGGCGGCATGGGTGGCATGGGCGGCATGGACATGTGATGTCGGCCTGAGTGTTCCCGCGCGGCCCTATGGGCTACAGGCGCGGGGCTTAGCCCCGGAAAAGCCCTGCTTCGGCAGGGCTTTTTTATGGTGCACTGCAAGGCCAGAGACGGCGTCCGGTGCCGTCGGAGCACCCCTTGCCCTGTGCTAAACTTTCCCGATGAGAATTCTCCTGGCCGAGGATGAACCCCCCATCGCCGAAGCGCTGGTGCGTTCTCTGCGTTGCGCCGGGTACGCCGTCGACGCCGTCGCCAACGGCAGCGATGCCGATGCAGCGCTCACCACTCAGTCCTTCGACCTTCTGATCCTCGACCTCGGCCTGCCGCGCTTATCCGGCCTGGAAGTGTTGCGCCGCCTGAGGGCGCGCAAGACGACGCTGCCGGTACTGATCCTCTCCGCCCAGGACTGTGTCGAGGACCGTGTCCGTTGTCTGGATGCCGGGGCCGATGACCATCTCGGCAAGCCCTTCGCTCTGCGCGAACTCGAAGCAAGAGTTCGGGCGCTGACCCGGCGCGGCTCGGTGATACCCGCGCAGATAGACTTCGGCCAACTGGCTTACTTTCAGGCCGATCGGGTGGTCAAGGTCGACGGCCAGACCGTCGATCTCTCGGCGCGCGAACTGGGCTTGCTCGAAATCCTGTTGCTGCGCGCCGGCCGCATGGTCAGCAAGGAGCAACTGGTCGAGCAGTTGTGCTGCTGGGACTCCGAGGTGAGCACCAACGCGATCGAGGTCTATGTGCACCGCCTGCGCAAGAAGCTGGACGGCGCCGGCGTCAGAATCGCTACCGTGCGTGGTCTTGGCTACTGCCTGGAAAAATCCGATGCTTGGCCGGGCGGCGAAGACATCCCCATCAGGACCGCTGCTGAAGGTTGAGTTTGCAAAACTGTAAGTTTCGCGTCAGCTAGCGCTGCTAAGCTCGCCCCAATAAGAGCCGGACAGCAGGGAAAACAATAATAAATCGGCAAGGAGGAATGGCTTCATCGGAATAAGGCGGGCCGAGCAGAGCCCGATCGAGATGAGAATCTGACGGCAGCAGACGTCAGTATCCATATCCATGGAAACTAAAGGAGAAGACATGCTAGGCATTGAATCCATCAGCAACGAAAAGCGCATCTTCCAGACTTTTCCCGATCTTGCTGCGCATGCCGCAGTGTCCGGCATGGAGGCATACCGTGCGCTGGTGTCGGAAGCGGAGCGCGATTTTGAAGGCTTCTGGGCACGCCTCGCGCGCGAGACGCTCAGCTGGCATAAGCCCTTCACCAAGATACTCGACGAGTCGAACGCGCCCTTCTACAAGTGGTTCGAAGATGGTGAGCTGAACGCTTCCTACAACAGCCTCGACCGTCACGTCGAAGCGGGCAACGGCAATCGCGTCGCGATCATCTTCGAGGCCGATGACGGCGCCGTCACCAAGGTCACTTATCAAGAGCTGCTGCAGCGGGTCTGCCGTTTCGCGAATGCGCTGAAGAGACGCGGCATAAAGAAGGGCGACCGGGTCATCATCTACATGCCGATGTCGATCGAGGGCGTCGTTGCAATGCAGGCCTGCGCGCGCATCGGTGCCCCGCACTCCGTGGTTTTCGGCGGCTTCTCGGCCAAGTCCCTCAATGAACGCTTAGTCGACGTCGGCGCGGTCGCCCTGGTCACCGCCGACGAGCAGATGCGCGGGGGCAAGGCGCTGCCGCTCAAGAGCATCACCGACGAGGCGCTCGCGATGGGCGGCTGCGAAGCAGTCAAGAACGTGATCGTCTATAAACGTACCGGCGGCAAGATTCAGTGGAATGCCGGTCGGGACGCGTGGATGCACGAGGCGGTTGCGGCGGAGCAGGATACTTGCGAACCGGAATGGGTCGGCGCCGAGCATCCTCTGTTCATCCTTTATACCTCGGGTTCCACCGGCAAACCCAAGGGCGTGCAGCACAGCACCGGCGGCTATCTGCTTTGGGCCGCGCAGACGATGAAGTGGGTCTTCGACTGGAAGCCCACCGACGTTTTCTGGTGTACCGCCGATATCGGCTGGGTGACCGGCCATAGCTACGTTGCCTACGGACCGCTGACGGTGGGCGGCACCGAGGTCGTCTTCGAGGGCATTCCGACCTACCCGAACGCCGGCCGTTTCTGGGACATGATCGCAAAGCACCGGGTCTCGGTCTTCTATACCGCGCCGACCGCGATCCGTTCGCTGATCAAGACCGCGGAGGCCGATGCCAAGGTCCATCCCAAGAGCTACGACCTGTCCAGTCTGCGCATCATTGGTACCGTCGGCGAGCCGATCAATCCGGAAGCCTGGATCTGGTATTACGAGAACGTCGGCGGCTCGCGCTGCCCGATCGTCGATACCTGGTGGCAGACCGAAACGGGCAGTCACATGATTTCGCCGCTGCCGGGTGCGACGCCGATCGTGCCGGGCTCTTGCACCCTGCCCTTGCCGGGCATCATGGCCGCGATCGTCGACGAGACCGGACAGGAGGTGGCCAATGGTCAGGGCGGACTACTCGTGGTCAAGCGCCCGTGGCCTTCGATGATCCGAACCATATGGGGCGACCCCGAGCGTTACAAGAAGGGCTACTTCCCCGAAGAGCTGGGAGGCAAGCTTTACCTCGCCGGCGACGGTGCGGTACGCGACAAGGAAACCGGCTATTTCACCATCATGGGCCGAATCGATGACGTACTGAACGTCTCCGGTCACCGCTTGGGTACGATGGAGATAGAGTCGGCGCTGGTGTCGAATCCGATCGTTGCCGAAGCGGCGGTGGTCGGGCGGCCCGACGATACGACCGGCGAGGCGGTGGTCGCCTTCGTCGTCCTGAAGCGTGCGCGTCCTGTCGGGGATGAGGGCAGGGTCATCGCGGAGGAACTTCGGGCGTGGGTGGCCAAGGAGATCGGCCCGATCGCCAAGCCCAGGGAAATCCGTTTCGGCGACAACCTGCCGAAGACGCGCTCGGGCAAGATCATGCGTCGTCTGCTGCGTTCGCTCGCCAAGGGAGAGGTGATCACGCAGGACGTGTCGACGCTTGACAATCCAGCGATCCTCGATCAACTGGGCGAAGCAAAATAGTCGATTGCTTGATGGTCGGGGGAGCATTCCCGAAATATGTTGTGGTAGTTAATATTTATTCACTTCAGGAGACAAGAAATGAGCAATGAAATTAAATTGGCCAATCCGGCTCCGCTCGGGTTGTCGGGTTTCGCCTTGACGACCTGGCTGCTGTCCTTGATCAATGCCGGTCTGTATCCCCCGGAGGGCATGGGCATGGTCCTGGTCATGGCCTTCGCGTTCGGCGGCACGGCGCAGATGATCGCCGGCGTGATGGAGATGTTCAAGGGCAACACCTTCGGCTTCACCGCGTTCTGCGGTTATGGGGCTTTCTGGTGGACCTTCGCGCTGTTCGTCGCTTATTTCCACGGCACTTGTCCGGGCGAGTTCGTCGGCTGGTATCTGGTCATCTGGGGTGTTTTCTCGCTCTATCTGCTGGTGGCCACCTTCACCAAGCCGAAAGCGCTCATGCTCATTTTCCTGGCTTTGGTCCCCACCTTCTTCCTGCTGGCCGCCAAGGATCTGTTCGGAATGCCTGAGATGGGCGTTCTGGGCGGCTATCTCGGCTTGGTCACGGCGGTCCTGGCGCTCTATCTGGCCGCTGCGGAAGTTATCAATGAGTCATTTGGGCGCGAAGTCCTGCCCATCGGTGCACCGAAGGCCTGAGGTTTGGTCGATGCCTCTGTCTCCGAGGGGCACCGCTCCCCTCGGAGACAGAGGTTCAAGCCTCGACAGATCTTTCTCGATGCGTGCCCGGGCGGCAGGCATCCGCCTGACCACAAAATAATACCTAG
>JAJXWP010000019.1 GCA_021781575.1 Pseudomonadota bacterium | reverse complement strand
CCCACCGGGCTATTTGTCTTGTTCTTTTTGGTCGCGGCCTTCAGCCTGATGGCCGTGCCCCTCGTTCTGTTGCTGGGGATGCCTCCCCGTTCCGGGCGAGGTCGATCGATGGCGCCGATGATGGCTGAGCCGCCAGTGAGTCCGGTGGTTGGTCGGGCATAGCGTCGGAGGAAACGGACGTGGGCGCGATGGAAGACCTTTTCGGAGACTGGAACATGGGAATGGCCGTGACGAAGATGGTTGTTCTCGTCTGGGCGAAATGGGGAATGCTGCGCCTAATGTTCAATTGAGCTTACCAGCCCGGCGGAGATTTTGTAATTCGAATCAGCGACCAGGAATTGTATTTGGACCGGGCGACCGATGGCGGATTCGGCGCCCTTGCCGGGGTCGCTGCGGAAACTGGCGAACAGCGCTGACGCGGCGGCATATTGCCGCCGCGTCAGCCGCATCGCCTAAAAAGCATTTTCATGACCTTTAACGCCTGTCGACGTCAACTGTAAGTCCAAGGACCGGTCGGGTCGCGTTGGGGCGGGTATTGGGTGCTTCCGCATGAACCTGTCGCGGATGCCGGCCTATAGCCATACCCTTTACAACCAGGACAAAGGGAGCGAGGAAGACGGCCAGCAACTCCAGCATCACCGGTATGCCGTGAATGGCCGCCCGCTGGGTCTGTGGGTCACCAAAAGCGGCTGACCACAGGGTAAATGGCACGAAGACAACCATACCCCCCAAACCAATAATACAGGCGAGACCACAGAGACCGATGAACATGAAAAACGGGACAGCAGCAAAACCGGCAACGCTGATCAAAACCCACTTACAAAGAGTCCGCAAAAACCCCGGAAAAAGCAGAAGGCAGATCAGTACCGAAATGACGACAATGGCACGAGACATGATCAGGCTCCTTCCCAAGAAGGCCATATATGAGGTAAAATACGCCAGATAAGCTCATTGAGCAAGAACAAAAGCAGAAAATGACCCCCACACATCTTCGTGCGGCGAGAAACGCCCTCAATCTAACGATTGTGCAGCTCGGACACGCAACCGGCCTCAGCTACAACACCATTCTGCGGCTTGAAAATGGAATGACGAAGCCGCAGAAAAAAACCATGGTGGCACTATTGGAGTGGTTTAAGGCTAAAGGGTTTGTGTTTTTAGAAAACGGCCTCATGTGGGAAGATGTCGCCGAGTTATCGGCACAGAATGACACAACTCTAACAGCATAGAGTGTTGTTCGTTCCCATGATGATCTGTGGTTATACAGTTCTGCGGCGTCTTCAACAAGTCAACAACGGGTCGGCCCGACCTGCATTACGTATTGGTCCCGCCCATCTCCTTCATAGATAAAGGAGGTAATGGCGGGATAGCATCTTTATGTTGTGGATCTACAACCCATTGCCAATGGCGTCCAGCCCCGTATAAACGGTCATAAAGGACATTCTTTTGTTCTCGATGCCGCAGGTAATCCGGATCGTTCATCCGGCCATATACCTCCATCGGATAGTGCGGATAAGCGGTGTCGAGCAAAAGAAAGTCAGGAAATAGGACATCCGCCGCGGCATCGAACCGCAACGGTTTTTCGAACCATCGCCGTTCATCCACCAATTTACGGGCAACCCTATACTCATAGGAGCTAGCGAAAGGAATGAACTCCGCGGTCGTCGGCATGAAGGCACCACTATGGATGTTGCCGACGACTTTTTGATCTGTCAGGCGGGTTTCGCCAACAAGAAGGGCGATGAGTCGAACATCACTTTTTGTTGCTGCCAGGAAACGCTGTATCTCAGGAAAACGGGTCTCCCAGGCAGCCGCCAGCGCATGCTGGCAAAACAAGGTCAACCGACAGTCCTGGTCGCGATGAAGACGAACAACTGTGGCTTTCTCACCACGAATCAGCGCACGCAATTCGCCGATCAAGATAAGCTGTTCGATCCACTGGGATGACTGATGGCTCCACTGCGTCTTTGTATGGAGATCGACCGTCGCATCCCGCAACAGGTTAGGCCCGGGTTGGGCGGGTATCACTACCAGTCGCTCATCCAGTCGGTGGCGAGTCTGGCTGATTGATGCGGCGGTGGTGGTGATTGCGCGCCGCACGGCCGCCCAGCTGCGGCGCCCAGCCATATTCGGGTGCCAGACATGCAGGTTGGCCTCTGTCCACAGTAAATGGAGTAGCCCAAGCGCCGTCATCCGAGAAGCCGAGCGCGGCCGTCGTACCGGCTGTGGGCCGGTGTTCGTCGGGTGTATCGGTGGACCGCCCAACTTGCGCCCCAGGGAAAAGGAAAGGTGGATGCTCTTGCCGCCGTCCTTGTTTTCTTTGACGGCACTCTCCGCGTAAACACCCAACCCGGAAGCTTCCGCCGCTGGTGCGTAAAAGCGGCAGTCTGTGCGGTGAAGGTGGCCGCTGTCGGGGAACCGCGCCAGGCAGAGCCAACGGTTTCGGGTCGTGTAATAAAGGGGGCGCTCACCCTTGTCGCGACAAAGGCATTGGGCGGGGTGACCGGCACCCTTCGCGGACATCAGCGCTTGTTGCCACAAGGTGGGGTTCGCCAACTGGCGCTCTGGCGTCCAAATGGCCCCCGTAGGCAGGCGAATCGCATATTCCTTTCGCATCCCCCGAACTCCCCAACGATCAAAGAGTTATCGCGTGTTCCAACGGTTGCTGGATTTCATTGGCCTGTTGCAGTTCAGCCTGCTGCGTCTGCAGCTGCTGTTCGAACGCGCGACCGGTGGCCAACATCAGCGCATGGTCCATTCCAGCCTGCCATTGGTGCTCAGCCACGGCTGGCGCGGAGGTCCACAGGTCATTCCAGTCGCTGCCCCGGTCATCCGGAGAGAACGAGGGAAGCAGGGCATGGCCGTCGATGTTCTTGGCCGCCTCTTCAGCCCGAAGCTTCCCCTTGTTGAGCTTCGGCTTGCCGCGCGGGTCCAATTCCTTCGGATTCTGATGGTCGTTGTCGCCAGCAAGGATGATGGTGTGGTCAGGATACTTACTGCGATAGATCGCCGCGACGTGCTTAATATTGTCCGCATTGAACGCGATGACGACGGGAAGCCCCTTCTTTTCGTGAATGGTAGCTCCGGTGGCGTAGCCTTCAGCAACGATAATTGGCTTGTTCGCGGAAATTGTGCCAATCAGGAAACTACCCTGGCCGAACTGGGCCTGCTTCATAAATGCCTTAAATCCGCGGCGGGAAATATTTTGCAGGCTGGTGATTTCACCCTGAGCGCTGTGGATCGGCACCAAGAGATTACCGGTAATGCGCAGCGGCTTAAACTCCTCATGCAGCGATTCTGCAACCTTGGCCGTGTAGGCGTTGATCAACTTAGTGGCTTCAGGAGACACGATGCGCAGCCCGTGCGACCGCACTTGCTTATTCTGCAGGTAGGGATGGTCGTCGGTTGCCGGATCGCAGAGATCCCATGCGGCCTGTGCGGTCTGGGCGGCGATCTTGCGGATATAGGTTGCCTGTTCCTCCCGTTGCTTGCGTTGTTGGGCAGCTTCGGCCGAAACCGTGGCGCGGGTTATGACTTTCTCCAGAGCACCCTGAAATTTCCAATTCATTCGCTGTGCGGTGCGATGATTTTCGATGAACCCGGCCGGCCGGCCATCAGGGTGGTAGCGGTATGCGCCGCTGCGTTCAGAGCCATGGTCGCCATCGACGGGAACACGGTGCAAAAGCCCGTCGTCGATCAGATCCTTGATCATCAATCCCATGTCCTGGGTGGCCCGCAAGAAGGCCTGGCGCGGTGATTCAATGTCGGGCGCGGTGACCTGGGCGGCAGCCGGCGTCCAACTCCTGAAATCCTCCAAGGGGGCGCCGGCCGGCGCATAGACGGTATTATCTTGCCCAACTTGACCGCCCCGCGATAAAGCGCTGTCACGGGCGGCACCGGGTGTCACCAACGGCATTGGCTCCTGGATGATTGCCGCGCTGCCGGGTAACGTGGGCGTCGAGGCCGCCACGGTGGCGACAACGGACTGCAATGTCTGTGCGGTTTGTTGTCCTATGCCATACTCGAGCCCGGGAGTGCGCTCCAAGAGAGTGGTGGCCACTTGGGCCGTGCGGAATAGGACACGCGGATCCTCCGCGATCAAGGCTGACCACAGGGGCGCATAGGCATCTTGGGTGTCAGCCGAATAGCCGATTTTTAGATGGTCGCCGCCGAGATAACTGGCCATGTGGACCAGCAGTTCTTCCCGCGCGGTCGCCATTGACCCAACCGGATGAGACAGATCGCGATTGAAGCGCGACGAATGCCCTGTCGCCCGAATAAAACCCTGAAACAGGGCAGCACAATAGTCCGCCGCCGACGGATAATCCTGCAGCGGCGGCAACGTAATGGTGTCCGATACGGGGCTGTAGTGGGCGGCTGCACCGGCCTGGTGGTCGATGACGATGCCGTCCTTGCCCATCAGAGTGGACAGTCGGGTGATGTGCTCCTCGGCTGGCACAACGGCCTGTGCCGCGTCAGCGTCGAGGCCTACGATTTGACAGGCGTTGAACACCGTGGCCGACCAGATCAGCGGCTTTTCCAGTTTGACATATTTGCCCAGCGGTCGCCCATCGCGGTCCTCTTGAGGCCGACCGCGGCTATCCAACACGGGTTGGAGCCGTCGCATCTGCCAATGCACCACCTGCGCGCCGACGGCATCGGACGCCAGCGTTCCGCCGAGCTTGACGGCCTGCCCTTCGGTGAGCCAGCGGTTGTCGGGGAACTGATGGGCCGTTTCCAGCGCAGCCAGCCACAGCGCATTGATACCGCGATAGGATTGGTGGGTCTTGGGATTGTATGGGAGATACCGCTGCTCGGCACTCTGGTCTCGCTGTAGCGGTGAGAGGCCGTTTTTTATTTGTGAGCGA
The DNA here is from genome assembly GCA_021781575.1 of Pseudomonadota bacterium. Lineage (GTDB taxonomy): Bacteria > Pseudomonadota > Alphaproteobacteria > Rhodospirillales > Magnetospirillaceae > DUZF01. The sequence goes on along the minus strand of JAJXWP010000019.1, from coordinate 73,026 downwards.
AAAGTGTCGTTGACCAGCGTCGCATAGCGGTCAAGATCGGTAATAATGCCGGTGCCGCGCATGAGAGTCTCCATGTCCACCTAAGACTGCTGAGGTTCATCGGCCCGGTGAGCGGGGTCAGGTTCGTCGGCACTGGCCTCCCATGCCTCGGTGTCAGGCAAGGCGGGATCTTCGAATGCCCCCAGGTCTTCAGCCTCACGCGGATCGACCGCCACGGCCATTCCTGGCACTCCGAAAAGAGACAAATCAGTGGTCTCCGTCTTGTTTAAGACGGTCACCGCCGGCAACTGGATTTTTTCGTCTGTCATGGTGGTTTACCCCAATCTGAAACCGCAATGGCGGTGTTGTTGAGTGCAGCGGGCGACACGTTCTGGTAGGTGACGCCGATGTCGGATCTTGTTGGATCACCATGCGACGCAGCAACGATGTCGGCTGTTCCCGGGTAGTAGTGGGCGACATAGCCGTTTAGGATGCCGCCCGTAAAGCTGCCGGTGTTGTAGGCGCTCAAGGCAGCCTTCAGCGCGTCCTGCCCCGGTCCCCGGCTGATAGCAGCGGCCTGGTAGTTGTCTTTCAGCACCAGGGCACCAGCGCGGATGTTCTTACAGGGATCAAGCATATCGACAAACGAATATCCCTTCTTCGCGATGGTGCGTGTGTTCATCTGGGTCAGGCCTATATCGACGGTCCAGCCGTGGAACAACGAGTCTTGGATGATCCCCACGGCGGCGGCGATATTGGCGGCATGCACCTTTCGGGGACTCTTCCCCGGGATATTGATGTTGAGTGCCAGCGGATCGCCGTGGCTTTCCACGGCGATGAGTTGTTGGACCGTTTGGACGGACACTTCAGCCGGCACACATTGCGTAAGAAGAGGTGAGAGATCCATCAATGGGCCACCGCTTCAGTAAGGATTGGCACGGCGCGCCCAATTATATGATGCGCGTCAACCGGTCCAAAATACCGGCTATCATAGGAACGGGACGACCAGGTGGACATCAACCACAGGTGATGTGGTGGAATAATCACTGTTCCACGAAGAGGAAACAAAGGCCGACCGGCCGTGTCGTAGTCTTGTGACCCCGAATCAATGATGAGTCTGCCATTCACCGCCACTGCGGCAGGCTTGACGACCACCCGGTCGCCGGCCACCGCCACAACCGGCTTCAACATCATTTCGTAATTGCCGGGACACCGCCCACCGCCAATGTAGCCGCGTTCACGGGCGCGCTGGAAAGCCGTCCGATTGGGCGGACAGAATACCACCACGTCTCCCGGATGAGGGGACGCGTGATCGATGACGTACCACAATCCGCGGGGTAAGGAAGAGGTGGTATTGATGATAAATCCGACCTGCCACGCAATGAACAGCGAGGACAGAAGGGCGCCGCCGATGAGCCATGGGGTCAGACGATTCATACCTCCAACTCCCCTTGTGGGGGCTGCGGCGGCAAGGCCGGACCATCCACAATCAATGGGGGCGGCGCGGCCATGTCCCGCGCCGCGAGAGGTTCACGCCGGAAAATATCCGGCGGCATGGGGCGGTTGATTAGGTCAAGGAAATAAGGGTCCCGGAAATACAACATCTGTTCTGCCCAGACAGGATTGTAGCCGGTTCGCAGAAGGATGATGTTGCCCGCCTCTGTAATAACATCTCCATCTTTCGTCGGCGGCTTCAGCCGGGTGGCCTGCTGTTCGGTCAGGATGGGGCGCGCGACTTCTTCCATTTTTTCATTGAAATTTCCGGCCATAAGGCCAAACCGGCTGCCGCTGATGTGGATATCCTTTTTGATTGTCGTCGTCTTGCCACAAGCCTCCGACAGCCACTTGGCCGTCATCGCGTCGTTCGGCGCATAGACCGCTTTTGCCTGCAGCCCCTCGAGCACTGCCTGATACTGCGTGTAAGCCTTATAAAGCTGTGGAATGCCCTGGATAGCCAAGAAAAATTGTACCCCGTAGCCGGCGATTCTACTCAACGCCAGTTCAATTTCATTAACGGTGCCGAGGGAAGCGAATTCGTCGATCAGGAACAGTGTGCGGTGTTTCCACGGCAGTATGGCCCGCCCCGCCTTGTATTGGAGTTCCGCCCGCTGCAGATTGCGGGTGAGCAGGGTAAGCATCATCCGCAGCATGGGCTGAAGCTTGATTTCCTGGTCAGCCGACACCGTAATATAGAGAGAGCCAGGGCGGTCAGCGTTCCACAAATCCTCCATGCGGAAGTCGCTCCGGGCGGTATTACGGGCAATAATTGGATCCTTGTAGAGGGACAACGCGTTGCAGGCCGTGGAGTGAACGCTGGCCCGCTCGCGGGCATCCTTGTTGAGCATTTCCTGCCCGGCCGTGGTAATGAACGGGTGTCGAATGTTCGGAGTGAACCCATTCACCGTCGGCAGACCGAAGGAATTGCCGACCATTTCCTGATAGAGCCGTGAATTCGGCTTATCCGGATCGCCGAGGGCATAGGCGACGTCGGCCAGGCTGCCTTTCCTGCCCTGTGCCTGTCGCACATATTTGACGAATAGGATGGCGCCGGCGAGAAACGAAAAGCCCGTGTGTTTCCAGTGGTCCCAGTTGCCCACCGAGGACGGGTCGACCAGCAAGGTAGCGATATCCATGGCATCGCCGACTTCATGAATGGTCTGCAGGCGAATCTGGTCGAGAAAATTGTACTGGTGGCAGTCCTTCGTTGCCGTCGGATTCCAGCGATACACCGGCCCATATTCGGACCGTCGCGGCGCCGTCGAGTAGAAGTTTTCTGACTTTGGGTCGTAGGTCAACAGGCAGCCCGGCCACGTCCAGCAATTGATCAGCACCGGGCCAACACCCTTGCCTGTACGGGTCGGGGCGATAACCCCAACATGTTCATTGCCTTCAAGGCGAAGATATTGGGTGGTCCCATTCTCAGCTTGCACCGCCCCAAGATAGATGCGATGTGGCCTTTGCTTGATCACCGCGGACAGCAGCGGGTTAAGCAACTTCGCCCATATTGTTGGAACCTGTTCCGCCAGCCCGATTCGGCGAAGCTCCTCAAGCTCGGTGATGAATCGTGCATCGCCATGAAGGCCATGCCACGGCTGAGCGCTACGGGTCGTGATGGCGAGCCACAAGACAATAGTGAGAATAGCCCCGATCGTGGCGAAGACGATGATCGCGCCGCTATGAAACCAGAAATCATGGTTGTAGCCCACATAACGGATTGCCCACATCGCCCATGAGAATGGCGAGTAGATGTGGTTTCCCCAGTAGGAGCCAAGCAGCGGGGAATAATTCAGGCGCGCCGCGATGATTTGAGTCCCGACAAAGCTGACCAGAGGTATGGACACAAAAATCAAAAAATACCCAGTCAAAAACCGTAGGGGTCGAGAGCGGCGCGCTGCGCCGGTAGCTGCCTGTGTCACTGCGATTATCTCCCATGCGACAGCGAATCATCGATATTGCGATCCGCCACGATTTCCCCATGCTTGAAGGTCACCGTATCGCCCTGCTGCAGGCCGCGGCTCGCCGCTTCGTTTACCGAATTGGCTGGTTGGATGAATACCACGCCGCCCCGCTGCCAGAGCAATCCGCCCTCCGGGCCATCCTTGACGCCGAGGAACGTATATTGTCCCCGCATGACCGCTGGTGCGTTCTCGTATCGTAGAGTGGATATGCCGCCAGTCAAGGTTGTCCTGCCCAATTTAACGGCCTGGGCATTGGGTGTAACCAGCGGAGGCACAAGATTTTCATTGCGCGCCGCAATACGCACCCGCTCCATCGACGGATCGGCAAAATGAATCGCCGCCCCAATTCTTCCCGCATGCTCGGCTACCCACTGACGGAAATTGTCCGGCCCCTGGACGGTAAGGATTTGATCCTTGAACGTGTCCTTGGCGACTTCAAGGGCAAGGATGGCGCCGGCCTGCGTCGGTTGTGACGCCTGCACCCGGTGTTCATCGACCTTCACCACCACAGTTCCGTCGGGCATCCGGTAGAGCAGTTGCCCATCCTTCGTGGCGATCGGCCGCCGCGATGTCAGCACCACATCGGCCGCCGCCTCGCCGGAGATCGCCGCCGCCAGCTTGCCGTGGAACTGCTCGCGTGTCGTTGCCTGGCGGCGTAGGCTGCGCAGCGCCGCGCTGTTCCCGGCATCAGCCTGTGTTTGCAACCATTGCCGCCAGGATGGTGCGCCGAAGCGTTCCCGCACCGCCTGCAACGCCGCCTGTTCCTGCTGCCGCGCCAACGCCCGCCGCTCATCCCGAATCTGGGTGAACTCGCGGACATGGCCGCGGCGGTCGGGGATGATTGAGCCCAGCAAGCCCTGGTACAGGGCGTCCTTCGAGGACTTGTACCAGGCATTGAGTTCGTCGTGGTAGTCCCGGTAGGTCTGTCGCACCTGTGCTAGCGCCGCAGCACGGGCGTCGATCGTTGCCTGGTGCGCCGCCTGATATTGAGCCCACAGGGAATCGCGTCCCTCCTTGGCCGCGCCTCGCGCCTCGGCCCTGTATCGTTGCCGGTGTCGTGCCGGCGGCGGTTCGACGCCGGCCATGTCCGGAACATCATAATCCAACGTCGTGTTCTGCGACCGCGCCCGCGATGCCGTTTGGGCGAACACCATCGCCGCCGCCGCGTCGCCGGCCCCCAGATAGACCGAGAGAGAGTCGCGATGCCGGGTCATCCCGACCAGCGCCAGATGCCGATCGATATTGGATGTTGCCAGGAAAAATGTGTGATCGACGGTGACGCCCTGGCTCTTGTGGACGGTTGTCGCATAGCCGAGGTCGAAGCTGTTGTACCGCTTGCTGTCCACCTCGACCACCCGCCCGTCGGCCAGCCGGGCGGTGATTGTCGGCAACTGCCCCTCTTCGGCGCGAATTGCTTCGATCGTGCCGAAGGTACCATTTTTCACCCCGAGTTCGGTATCAGGGGCAAGAAACAGTATCCGGTCGCCGGCCGCGAACGCCCGGCTGCCGTCCTTCACCGCGATCATCACGTCCTCACCCTGCAGACGCCCCGCCGCCCGTACCACCTCGCGGGCCGCCGCATTGAGGTCTTCCACATCGGCCCGGCTGTGGGCCAGGATGATCGTGCTCTTGTCACTCGCGGACTGCGACCACGCCGCGATCAGCGCCTGCTTCGCCCCCGTCCGAAAATCCGCCCGCAGCCGCTGATCCGGCGGGCACCGCTCGGCGATATCCAGGATGCCGAGACGCTTTGCCTCCGACACCGCCATCGCCATCGCCGCCGCCCGCCGCTCACCCTGGGCATAGGCGATGTCGGCGGCCAGGCCTTCGCCATGCACCCCAAACCGCGCCAGCCAGGGTTTGTAGGCCTCGAGATCGGCGCCGATGGTCAGCGCCATGTCGTCGCGTTGCTCCTGCCAATCCTTGAACAGACCGTTGAGTTCGTCGACCAGGTCGACATCGATATCCTTCGAGGTGATCAGCGCCCACAGTGCGCCCGCGGCGTTGCGCGCCTCGGCGTATTGCGCGATGACCGCGACTCGGCGCCGGTCGGCCGCCTCCAGAGGCGCGCCGAGACGGCGCTCCACTCCGGCGACGAACCGCTCCTCGTCGAAGGCGATGCCGGCATGCACCGCGCCATGGGTGTCATAGGACAGGATGCCCTCGGCCACCCGCTTCTCCGCCAGGTCGATGGTGGCCGCCCGCTGCCAGGCGTGACGCTGGCGCCGCACATCGGTCAGGCTGGCGTAAGGCATGCGCTCGCAGAATGCCCGGAACGGCGCGCCGGCCTCGATCGCCTGCAACTGGTTATGGTCGCCGACCAGCACCAATTTTGCCCCGCTGGCCTCCACATGCTCCAGGATGGCCGCCATCTGGCCGCTGGCGACCATTCCAGCCTCATCGACCACCAGTACCGTGCGCTCACTCAGTGAGGATCGGTCCAGCCGCCGCTGTACTGTTTCCAGTACCCAATCCCGTCCGGTTGGTGTCAGGCGCCCGGCCTGCAGTTCAGCCCGCACCTCCGCCGCCTCTCGCGCCGCCGCCGGCTCCCCATGCGTCTCCAGCCAGTTCGCCGACCGGATCAGGTCGGCCGTCACCGTCTCGGTCAGTTCGCCGGTCTCCAGAAAGTCCTGCAGCGAGTGTATGCCCTCCAGGCGGTGCAGCAGGCCGGCCACCGTGGTCGCCGGGATCTGTGCTTCCTTGGTCAGATTTTCCGCCGCGATGCCGGACAGCGCTGCCCCCTCGACACGAAACCCTTGTGCCTCCCACACCCGGCGGGCATCGCCCAGCATCATCGACTTGCCGGTGCCGGGCAGGCCAAGGACCAGTTTCAGGTCGCCGTCGGCCGTGCTGTGCAGGACCGCCGCCCGCTGCTCGGCCGACAGGGCGACCGGCTTGCCGGCCGCCCGCCGCTCATCCTCGATATCGGCCAAAACGCGGTTTACCACGTCGGCGGCAAGCCCATGCCCCGGCCGCCCGCCCAACCGTTCGGCTGCCTTCAACATGCGTTGTTCGAGCCGCACGAACGGCCGGTGGCAGTAAAGAGGTTCCTCCTCACCCCGCTCGATAGTCACCAGGTCGGGCGACAGGGCGATCTGGTCCAGCAACTTGTTCATCACCGGCTCAATGTCGTTGAGTCCGGTCGCCGCCAGCTGGTGGATGATTTCGCGGCGCATGTCGGACAGCGTCCACACCGCCTTCATCCGGCCGATGCCTTCCAGGATTGCCGCCGCATCGACCCGCCCCATCCCCGCGAACTGCATCTGTTCAGCCGTCATCGTCGGTTGTTCGCCCGCCGACGGGGAGTCTTCCGGCAACTCGAACCATTGCGGAGCGTCCCCGGGGTGGGCCGCGCCGCCGTCCCGGCCAGCCGACCGAGCCGCCTCATGGGCCGGTTGATCGTCATCACCCCGGCCGGACACCTGTTGCGGTGGCGTCGTCGACGGCGCATCCGGCATATCCACTGTGTTGGCCACCGCCGGCTGAGGCCGCGACGGCATCTCGGTCGGTGCCTCGTAGGGACCGAACGCCGCGGTCAGCGCCTTGAGCGACAAGCCCCGATCGATATCCGAGGCCTTCACCGCCAGGCGCTCATTCTCCGCGTGGACGAACACCAGGCCAGCCCCCTGCCGCTTCGCCACCAACCCGAACCGCCCCGCCACCACATGAAATGTCGCCCACCCCTGCCCGCCGTCCCTGGCCTCGACCAGCGAGGTCCTCGCCGTCTCCCGCGTCCACCGGATGAAGCTGTCGAGCCGCGTATGCGCCTCCATATCGCCCGCCCGGCCCCGCACCTCCGCCTTGCTTCGCTCCTCGATGGTCAGGCCGTGATTGGTCCGGATCAGGCCGTGTTTGATTTCCAGTTCTTCGCATTTGGCCATCAGCTTCCGCTCGCTTTGGAACGGATGCTTCACCTTGTAGGTGTCGGGATGTACCAGGTTGATGCCGATGTGCAGATGTAGGTTGTCCGTATCGACATGCACCGCCGAGACCCGTTGATGCTCTTCGAGTCCGAGTGTCTTGACCAGTTCGTCTTCGATATTCTTCAGCACCCGGTACGACGGCACCTCGCCTTCCGGGAAGGACACCACCAGATGCATGTCCCTCTGCTTGGCCCGGGTGTTCTTCGCCTGCGTTGCCTGCACCACGGCAATCGCCTTGCTCACGTCGGCCGTCTGGCAATTCGTCACCCGGGTTTTGGACACCTTGATGCCCCCGTCCCGCCCGCCGTTTCCCAGGTCCGCGATATAGCCGCCCAGCGCGGCGAAGGCCTCCAGTTGCGCCTGATCCTGCGCCGGTGTGGTGCCGGCCTCCTGCGCCTTGCGCTCGAGATCGCCGATATAGCCCGCCAGGCGGCCAAAATTACCCCCCTTCCCGCCGCCTTTGTTTGTGATGATCTTGGCGATCATACCAGCCCCAGTTTCTGGTCGATCTGTCCGCATAAGGCGGTCAGCTGTTGGCAAAGATCGCGCGCCCGCACCGAGACGTCGTAGACCGCACTCCTCGTCTCCAGAAGGTCCTGAAGGGCCTTTGTCGCTTCCAGCAATGAGGTATGCAGCGCCACCAGCGCAATGACCGCGTCGGCGTCATAGATCGACTTGATCCGGTGCCGCAGGCCCGCCTCCCGCAGGTAGGCGGACAGCGCCATCCCGGCCTTGGCCGCCTGCGCTTCGACCTTCTCGCGCTCGGCCGCGGTGAGCAGGACCTGGACCGGCTTTGCCTTTTCTGTCGCCGCCTTTTTCGGGCGCCCCCCTTTCCAGCTCTTTTCCATTCATCCCCCTTTTGGTGTTGGTGCGCCCTTGTCACACCCGCCCCCTGAAGGGCCCCGGCGCGCCGACACCAGAACCGCGTCGAGCCGCAGGCGAGTAAGCGGACGTTTCGCTATATAGCGAAACCCATCTTGCCAGAAAAACGAAAAAAGACAAAGGGGCGAAGTGTGCCCAGCTAAGACCAGCAACGACCACCGAGGACCATATACGACCACACCCAAAATACAACGACCACCAGCGACTATCAGCGACTGCATAGGCCCAGAAACGACCATTTCCGACGAAAAAAGACCAAATACGTTGACGGCCGCGGTGGAACGGCCTAGGAAGAAAAAACAGATCAAAGGTGGAACGGTGACAGGCGACAAGATCAGAACAGCCGGCCGGGTGGCATTTCTCGAGCACCTGGCAGAGATCCGCAAAGACCTGGATAGCGGCTGGTCATTGCGCGCGGTCTGGAAGAGGCACAAGGAAAACGTCGACTTGTCCGAGCGCCAGTTCGGCAAATATGTCGACCGGTTCATTCGATCGCCGCAACCATCTCCACCCCAACCGACACCACCGGCGCCGGTGGTGTCGTCGCCGCCCCCTCAGCAACCGCCGGCCTCCGCCGGCCCCGTCTCACTTCCCCCGCCGCCCGAACTGCCGAAGGTCGGCCGGCTCGATCCGGAACGAGTCCGCGATCTCTCCCGTACCAGAAAGGATGACCAATGAAGGTGCATTTTACCCTGCAGGGGAAAGGCGGTGTCGCCAAGACGGTGATAGCCGGGTACATCGCCCAATATTATCTTGACCGTGGCGAACAGGTGTTGGCGATCAACACAGATCCTGTCAACGCCACCCTGGCCAGCATGAAAGCGCTCGAGGTCCAGAACATCGAGTTACTGCAGGACGATCAAATCAACGCGCGCGCCTTCGATCGCATGATTGATCTGATCGTCAAACACCCCGGCCCGGTGGTTGTCGATAACGGGTCGTCATCGTTTGTCGAATTATCCAACTATCTCGTGCGTAATGACGCGGTCAATTTCTTGCAGAACGAATTTAACCGTACAGTCGTGCCGCACTCGATTATCATTGGGGGTCAATCCTATCTGGAAACCCTGGATGGCTTCTACCAGTTGACCTTGACCATGCCGGAAACGGTCAAGATAGCCGTGTGGCTCAACGACTTCTATGGTCCCGTGGTGAATGACGAGGGGGACGAGTTCGAGAAGACCGGTGTCTATGCAGAGACCAGGGACCGGATTCAAGCCATCCTTCGGCTGGTCAAGCGCGAAGCAAAGACTTTCGGCGAAGACATCCGCTTGATGCTGCAAAAACGGCAGACCTTCGGCGAAGCGATCAGCGATGAGGCCACGGAATTAATGGCCAAGCAGCGGCTGAAGATGACACAGCGGGAAATTTATCTACAGCTGGGCCTGGTGGCCTAATGGTCGTCGACCGGCAGAAGATCATCGACCTGGTTGCCGTTCGTCATGGCCTCCACTTGTCGAAAGACGATCCGATTCTGGTTACTGTTTCCCTGGCCGAGGAGATTTGGCGGGAGGTCGGCCCCCAGCTGAAAGCACAGGTCCTGTTGTCTATCGAGGATGCGGGGATGCGCTGGTCGGCGGAGTTGCGCGGCGCCGCCGGCGTCCTCGACGGCCTGTCGGTAAAGACGCAGGAGAGCCTGCGGCAGGCCCTGCAGTTGGTGGCGCAGTCGGTCCGCGACGATCTGGCGGAAATATCGCAGACGATTCATGCCGAGGTGGCCGGCAGCGTGAAGGCCTCTACCGAAGGGCTGAATCAGTCGTTATCGCGCCTGGTCGGCGAGATCCGCCAGGCGGCCGATCAGGCGGCGCGGGCGCGTCGGGGTGCCTTTCTGGCGGCGGCGGTGGCCGGCGCCATGACAACCGGCGGCATCCTGGTGTTATGTCTACCCATCATCATCCGGCTGCTGTGAACAACGGCGATGGCAATCACCAGGTGTATCGGGGTCAGGCGGCCAGACCGCAGTCAGCCGGCGCGGCCACCTCTTCGCCGGCCAGGATCTGGCCGGCCAATTCCATTACCCACCGGTCGGTGATCTGATCATGATCGATCTCCCCGGCTTCGATTAGCTCGCGCAGCTGGGCACGGGCCTTTTCCTCGGCGACATCCCAGGCCGACAGATGAGATGGCGGCTCGGATAGGGCGAGCGCCCCTTGAAATGCAAAGCCGCCCTTTGCCAGGCGGCGCCGCTGCCCATCAACCCATTTTTCCATGACGTCGGCGACAAAACGGTTGGTTTTCACCTGGCCGGCCTTCAAGGCATCCCACCGGGCGGCGGTGCCGTAGGCCTGACTATCGACGGAGAACACGCGCGGGTGCGCGCGGACGGCCTCCGCACCCTGGCTTTTCAGGCCGAACAGATGCAGGCGCGTCGGCCGGCCGGCCAGCACCTGGTCAAGGATGGAAATCACCTGCAGGATTCCGTCCGGCCCATGGACCTGCCGCCGGCACATCGAGCCGACCCCGACCACCTCATGGTCATCGACCAGCGAGGCCATTGCCTCGATGCAGCGGACGTAGTCGTCGGCGCTGCGGCCTTGTATCACCGGCATGAAGGTGTGGCTGATGCTGTGCTGCCGCCCGAGGCTGTAGCAAAGGTAATTGGCGCCGACGGTGCGCGCGATGCGGTCGCGCACCTCGCCCTTGTGGCGAGCAATTTCCTCTTCGACGCAATAATCCATGCTCGCCCAGCGGACGAACGGATAGGCGGCGGCCAGGGCAACATAAGCTTCGGCGCTCCACGGAAAACCGTTGTAGCGCTTCATCGCCACGAACCCGGCCGAATCAAGCCAGCAGTTCAGCCCGTCGAGCAGTGCCAGGGGAGTGGTGCGGAATCCGCACCACTCACGGACACCATCGATCTGTTGCCACTGCGACAGTCGGTTGGCGCTGATCAGGACATCGGCCCCCAGCTGCCGGGCACGCTGCAGCACGGGGCCGTTCTCCAGATCCGACAGGCCAAGGATCAATCGCGTGGCCATAGCCGTCTTACTCCGCCGCCGGCTGCCGGGTCTGGCCCAGGCCGCCGAAATATCCCGTCGTCACCTGGTGGCGCCACCACCCCGGCGCCGTGCCCATCACCCCGGCGTCGGGGAGTTCGGCGCCGGCGCGGCCGAGGGCTTCGCCGTATTGGCAAGCGGCGCGCATGGCGTCCAGGGAGATGTGAGTCGGAATGGAAGGGATTGTCTGCATGGCGGGCCTCAGATCGGATCAGCCGAAGGAGTGAAATTCACCGTCCTCGTTCACCCAGATTTCACGGTCGCGGTGATCCACCGCCGCGAGGCGCAAGCGCGGATCGTAGGGTTGGTCGTCGCCGCGAACGGCGGCATACATCTGCCGTTCGTTCATGGTCCGCGCGCCTTCTGCAACGCGCGTCACCCGGCCGCCCTTGGCGAGGAATTCAGCGATTGCCTGATCCGAATTCGTTTTCATCGTTATTACTCCCATACAACACATCATCAACACCACTATATTGGATGATATAGTATCGTATGTCAAAGAAATAAATAAAAGAAATCCGCTATATTGTTTCACGGGAAACAATAGTGTGGCCTAATCTTTGCGTTTTCTTTTTTGGTGTTGATGTCGCATGGCGCGGCGAGGGCGGTCGAGTGGACGCACGGCCGGTGCGGCGCCGGCCAGGGCGCGGTTATAGCGGCGGCCGACGGGTGTTGGGATGTTTGTGAATCCGCATGTCGGTGAGACGACAATCCGCCAGGCCGGCGGCCCCGACCTCGGCCACCAGCTGCAGGCGGGTGTCCGGGCTCACGGTCTCGAGGCCTCCAGCTGCAGGCGGCTCGTGCTGTTGAGTTGGTCCACCCCGGCGTCGATCTCGGCTTGTGTCGCGCCGGTGCACAGGATCCGCATGTTGCAACGGCGGTGACCATGCTCCCGGTAATCGCTCAACTCGTCCTGCACGACGGATAGAGCGAAGTCGCCGAACTGCGGCGACCAAAGGCCGTCGCCGTCGCGGGTGACCAGGGTGTAGTAAGGCCGGCCCGCCATGGTCAGCGATACCAGCCGAACGGCCGCGGATAGACCATGGCAGCCGGCGGCGTGTAGACGATGGGCGGAGCGAAGACCGGCGGCGGCGCGTAGTACACCGGCGGCGATGGCGGGACATAGACCACCGGCGGCGCCGCGTATACGGGAGTGGGGATGCCGCCATAGCCGTAGATGGCGGCCGGGCGGGGGCCGGCCATGACCAGGCCGGTCAGCGCCCCGAGGGCGAAGGCGGTGTTGCGGCCATCGTAGGCCTGAGCGGGAGTAATCGCTGTCGTCAGCGCGACGGCGGCGGCGGTTAGGGTGAGGATCCGGTTCATCTGTGTTCCCCTTCGACCGGCCGGCGGCGGCTGCCGGACTGTGTCAAGCGGCGAAGCCGACGAGGCAGGCGGCGCGTGCCGAGCCGCGCATAAAGCCGCCGCTCCCGACGCGCCATCAGCGCCTGGCCAGTTTCGTTGAAGAATTCGAACCACAACATTCAAGGTCTCCCGGTCTTCGCTCACAGAAGCCCGGCGCATCCGGGCTTGTGGGAGGGAAGAGGGGCGGTGTCGCCCCTCACCCGTTGTTGCGCCGGGCGCGGCTCGCCTGGCGGCGGATTTCGGCCAGGTAATCGCGCCCCCGGCGCACCTGGTAATAGGACGCGGCCCGCGCGACGGAACCGGCGCTGCGGCCGATCCGCGCGCCGATCACCGCGGCCGGCACCCCGGCCGGCCAATCGCGGTAGAGGATGTCGAGTTCTGCGGGGTCATAGGGACGGTTCATCGGCGGCCTCCGATAGCATGGGGAGGAAGGGGCCGGCCGGCCCCTCCCTGGTGTTGGCTTCCTTCTAGAACGGTATCTCGTCGTCCAGGTCCGCCGGGGCGTCCCAATTGCCACCGCCGCCGGCCGCCTGGCGATTGGTCTCGCCGTTGCCGTTGCCGCCATCCAGCAGGGTCAATTCGCCCTTGAACTTGCCGATCACCACCTCGGTGGTGTAGCGCTCGACACCCGACTGGTCGGCCCATTTGCGGGTCTGCAGGCCGCCTTCGATATAGACCTTGCTGCCCTTCTTCAGATAGCGCTCGGCCACATCGGCGACGTGAGTGTTGAACACCACGACGCGGTGCCACTCGGTCTTCTCCCGCCGCTCCCCGGTGCCGCGGTCCTTCCAGCTTTCGGAAGTGGCGACGTTGAGCGTGACAATCTTACCGCCGTCCTGGGCATGACGCACCTCCGGATCGCGGCCAAGATTACCAATCAAGATAACTTTATTAATAGAACCAGCCATGATCTACACTCCTGTTTTTAACGCCATGGGCTTATCTGCCCGTTTCGACATTATTAGTGTCTCACAAGCCGCAAACATATACAACGAATATTATTTGCCAAGCCTCGTCGTTTGTTTCCCGTGAAACACGACAACTGGCATGTGACATGCGAATACTTTTTTTGGTGTTGGGTCGAAAGAGGTGTGTTCAATGTTTTCCGGTGAAACGACACAGCTGGTGCTACGCTGGCGCTCCTACGCCCGATCGTCGCCCGAATGGGTCGAGACGCGCTGGCGCGGCTCGACGGAGCTTAGGGCGCGCCGGGCGCGGCCTTAGCGGAGCAGAGCGGGTTCCCGCCGGGTCACCGGCGGGCGTCCTGAACCGTGGGCGTTACGCGGGGACGATGCTGGCCAGATCGATCAAATACCGGCGGACAATGCATTTTCGCCCCGTCAAGCACGGCCCAGCCATCGGGGGCTTGGTCGGGCACTGTCGGAGCGGCTGCCGGGCCGGTGTAGCCGGCCCGGGCGGTGCGATAGCGCCGCCGGCCCGCAGGGCCAGCCGCGGGCCGCTGCGCCGCCGGTTTATCCTCGGCGACACCGCCCCCAGCGCAAGCCGTAGCGCAACTCATAGATTGAGTTTTCGGTCTCGGCGTAAAGGGCGCGGCCAATGCGGTAACGGCGGAGCACGCGACTGGTGCGGAGTCGGCGGTCGCCCCAGGCGGCAGTGATACGCCCACCGGTCTGGAACCAGTCGACAAGGATGCCCTTGAGCGGCTTGGTCGAGGGGTGAGCGGTAAGGCGGACGGTGTGGATACCCATGATAGTGTCCCCTAGATCAACCCGGCGGCGCGCAACGCCTTGATCTGCGCCAGATCGGCCGGCGCCAGGTCCTGCGGCCGGTAGGGCCACCGGGTTTCGTCGATTGGTTTGCCCGGCGCGCAAAGCGCCGCCACGGCGGCCGAATGGCCGGAGAATTCCGCCAACACGGCGCCGTCGTCGGTCACCAGCTGGTTGCAGTAGGCATGCATCGGTATTGCTCCCCGTCACAAAGTAGCCAAAACGTCGAGGCCTTCGGCCCGTTTGGCTGCGATCAGCCAAGCGGGCACCAGCCACATTTCGGCCGGTGCCCGGTTCGTGTAGAAGTCGTTAGCCAGCTTGACCACCTGCGACTTCGGTAACCAGGCGGTTTTCCGGCAGGGATAGCCGTATGCGTTCCCGCCCACCGCCGCAAAGGCCACGGCCTTTTCGGTTTCACGGAGCGGGGTTTCCAGCAGGTAGAAACCGGATTTCAGCAACCCGGCGGCAATCACCGCACTAACGGTCTGGTAGTGGCGGGGCGTGGTCTGGCGGGTCATGGCAGCATCTCCGATCAAAGCAATCCGAGGGATTTGAAACTGCTATGAGCTTCGGCCGACACGATGATGTGATCGTGCAGGAGGATGCCCAAGGTCTTCAGGGCCTCGGCCACGGCCTTGGTCATCTCGATATCGGCGCGGCTTGGCGACGGATCGCCCGACGGGTGGTTGTGCGAAATAATCACGGCGGCGGCGCCAAGCTCGAGGGCGCGGCGGGCCACCTCGCGCGGATAGAGCGGCACATGATCGACGGTGCCGCGCTGTTGGATCTCGTCGGCGATCAGGCGGTTCCGCCGGTCGACGAACAGCAGCTGCAGGCGTTCAACCGGCGAATGGCCGATGGTGGCGCGGCAATGAGCGATCACCTTGTCATAGCTGCCGAGCAGAACTGAGTCGCGAACCTCGGCGCGGGTCAGCCGCTGTGCGGCGGAGCGCACGATATTGAGGGCATGGACGGCGGCCGGCGGCACCGCCAGGCCATCGAGCGTCACATTGCCGGCCAAAGCGGCGGTGACCTGGCCGGCCGCCTTCAGCTGGGCGGCCACCCGGCGGGCAGCCTGGGCGGGCATGGTCAGGGAAAGCACGGCCACCAGAAAGGCGGCGTCGTCCAACTCGTCGTAAGCCACCCCGGCCGGGGTGAGGGATGCAACCGGGGCACCGAACAGCGAATATTGCGAAGCGTCCGCCAACTGATCCCGCCGCCCCATGACCGCCTCCACCAAGAAAACAACAACACAACCAACACAGATATAGTCTCACAAAACACTGTATTACCCAACAACAAAAAGAGAACAAAAGGCATCTTTATTTATCAATACGCAGTATACATGGCACTGTACTTGCGATTTCTTCTTTTGGTGTGATAAAGCACACGCGAACCAGGCATCGCCCGGCAAGACAAGGAGTCCGCCGGCGAATCGGCGCTCCTACGCCCGATCGTCGCCCGAATGGGTCGAGACGCGCTGGCGCGGCTCGACGGAGCTAAGGGCGCGCCAGGCGCGCCCTTAGCGGAGCAGAGCGGGTTCCCGCCGGGTCACCGGCGGGCGTCCGAGAGCGGCAGGAAACCCGCCGACATTCGAGACGGATCGGCAGGATGAACCTAAGCACAATGCGCCTTCACCGGCCCGGCAGACGGAACGAGCGGCGCGCCCGCATGATCGACACCGGTCATCGCAAGACGGTGATGTGGATGTGACTCCACCGATCAAGTCAAAGTCAGGAACAAAGCAATCAACTGTTGCACCGCAAAGATCACCAACCGATCACCGGCAATCAAAGCACAAAGGAAAGACGACAGATGATGGGTACTCAACTGACCAGAAGAATACGCGGCAAGCGAACTGTTATCGCACGAAACGAAAACTGGCAGTCAACGGATCTTGGCAAGCAACGAAACCGCTATCAAAAAGGAACACCGGGGAAAAGCCCCCGTTTCGAATAGAGGCAAAACGATCGGCGCTTACCGTCGCCATGGCCAAGACACCGGAGCATTACCGTAATGGGGAGACACCGCCAGCTGCGGGCGGCGAAGCGGTTCAGGACCGAACGGCAAGGGCTGGCGCAACCGGTGAAGCATATGTCGGATGATCCACAACGGCCCGGCAAGCATGCCGAACAAAAGCGGCCAACAAGCACAGCAAGAAAGCGGGTGTCTCGAGGTCCGCCGACCGACATCGGCCCAAGTGGCGACGGCAGATGGTAAAGACCAGGACAGGGCGTGGGGGGGGGGGGGGGGGGGCGATGTCGCGAAGAGCGACGAGAGCCAGCCGCCACGCCGGCCAGCTCCGCGGCCAGGCGGCGGCGGAGCGCGAAGGAAAGGGGGGGGCCGGGCCCCCTCACCCGCCGATCAGGTGGCGATGGTGCGTCATGAGCACCGCCCGCTCGCGCGGGGTGAAGTCGCGCCAGGTGCCGCTGGCGACCAGCCGCTGGCCGTCGCGGTCCAGTTTGCCGCGCCGGGTGTGCAGCTGCGAGCGCAACATCAGGCTCTTGCGGAACGGCACCGGCAGCGAGCCCCACCAGGCGGCGCCGATGGTGTATTCGTCCGAACCCATGGCGACGTTGTGAGTGATGGTGTGGGCGGTCATGGCATCCTCCTTCAAAGTGTCCTCCTGATCGAGAACGACTTGTAGAGACCATCCGGCGGACGGGCGGTCAGGGACGCCGCAGGCGCCGCGCAGCGGGGCGTGGGGGAGCCAAAATCCGCAGGATTTTGGGGGAACCGCGCCTCCTTGACGGCCCGCCCGCCGGATGGTGGGATGGGAGTCGTCGAGATGAGACGTTTTCCCGATGTCGGAGCCGCTGGCGAGCGCGGGCGATGGCGCAGCCGAGCCGCGGAACAGATGTCGGGACCGGCGGGAAAGGAAAGGGAGGCGCGAGGGCCTCCCGGTCCCGCTCAGCCCATCGACACGATGGTGTTGGTCCCGTCGACCGTGATGCGGTCGGGAATGTCGGCGCAGTAGATGTGGGAGAACAGGTAGCGCTCGCGGTCGTCGGTGAGCCCGGCTTGCGTCGCAGCCTGGAAGGCGCCGAGGAAGCGGCTGCCGATGCGGAGATCGGCGGCGGCCTGTTGGGCCAGGGCGGCGATGGTCTGGATGCGGTCGATGCTGAGCGTCATGGAAGCCTCCGTCAAAATGTTCTGCTGATCGAGAACGACTTGTAGAGACCATCCGGCGGACGGGCGGTCAGGGACGCCGCAGGCGCCGCGCAGCGGGGCGTGGGGGAGCCAAAATCCGCAGGATTTTGGGGGGACCGCGCCTCCTTGACGGCCCGCCCGCCGGATGGTGGGATGGGAGTCGTCGAGATGAGATGTCGTGTCCCGATGCCGGAGCCGCTGGCGAGCGCGGGCGATGGCGCAGCCGAGCCGCGCCCCGGCGGGCTGTCTAACCTGCTATATCGTCCCCGGAAAAATGTCCGCCGCTGACGGGATGTTTGACGTCGTCTGCGCGGTAGACGAGAACGTCACACGACCGCCCGGCAACATGCCGGCGGGCGAGAGTGGCCGCCTCTTGCGGCGAATCGGCCTCGATGTCGATGGCCAATTCAACATGGTATTTCATGGCTGTTGTGTCCTCTGAGGTGGTGTCGGCAAAACCGCCGGGGAAGGGCGCGGCGGGCGGGCGACGTCGAGCGTAGCGACGTGGCCGGCCGCCGGCGCCGACCCGTCGGGGGAGCCGTCCCCGCCCCCCCCGACGGCCGGCCGTAGCTCACGCGGCGCGCGGCAGTCGGCTAAGCAGCGGATAGCCCGCATATTCCGGTCCATGCACTTGGACGATGTTCCATGTTTCGCGCTTGTCGAGGTGGTGGAAGGCGAAGAACAGCGCGGCGTGTTTGATGTCGCGCAACGGCTGCAGGGTCCATTGCAACCCCTGTGCGGCGCCGTCGATCTGGCGCGGCGCCAGCTGGGCGGACAGTGTCGACACGGTGTCGGCTTCGTATTGCGACGGCTCGGCCGGCGGCAGATATTGCAGTGTGGCGGCGACCGACAGCCCGAGGTGTTCCGCCTGGGCGAACGGCGCGGCATTGCGCACGGCGTCACGGGCGCGCCGGATATAGGTTTCCGGAAGGGTGCGGCCGTTGCCATGCAATCGCATGCACCCGCCTTCACAGGCTGCGGAAAAGCCGACCATCGCGGCCATGACTTTCCAGTCTGGCCCGGCCGCCACGGCCTCCCACGAACGGGCGCGCACTTCGCGCCCGGTGGTGGGGTGGCGGCGGGTAAGATTGTTGCTGCCGCCAAGCTCGAAGAACAGGATGCGGTCATCATAGAACGAGTGGTGATCGAAGACGGCCTTTAAGGCGGTGTGATCGAAGCGCACAGCAACGAAATCATCAACGATACGGGTGGACATGGGTCAAGCCTCCTTTGCCTGGGGGGGTGATCTCGGCCAGCTGGGCGGCCAAGCGGTAATGGATGTCGATTTCCCGGCCGGCATCGGCGCGGCTGCCGTGCCAGCTGCAGATACGCGGCCCGGCCGCGTTGATGCGTTCCACGGCGAAGCGGTGTGAGCCGTGGCTTTGCTCGGGGAATTCCTTCAAGGTGACAAGCAGCGGCTCAACGTCGCGGACCCAACGATAGGGATAGTCGATGCCCCGGAACGGCGGGGTGAGGTGGACGGCGCCGGCCGGCGACGGCCGGGATATGGGCGGATCGCCGTCCTCGATGACGCCGTAACGTGTTGGATCGTCGCGCATTTTGGCCATTGCGGCCTGCCATTGAGCCTCGCGCCATTCATTGAAGGCGCGGACGAGGTCGGCGGCGATCGGCTCGAAGGGCTGATTTTCCCGGAACAGCATGCCGATGGTGGCGGTCACCATGCGGTCTTTAGTTGCCTCGTCCGGATAATTGAGCAAGCCGCGTTCGTAAGGGTCGAGCCTGTGGCGCAGTTCGAGGCGGAAGCTTTCCCCGGCATCGGTAAACACGGTGTACCAGATGCAACCCAGATAGCTGCACCGGAAGGCGAATTTCGGCATGGCGCGGTCCTCGCTTCAGACTGCGGGCGTCTTGGCCGGTACCGGCGCCGCCCACAATAGGCCGGCGATCTCGGCGCAGATGGCGGTCGACAGGTCATTCCAGTCGTCCCCCTCGGGCGGGCGGGAGTCGTTGTAGCGGGGCGCGGTGCCGTCGATGGCGTCCTGCTGGGTGGAGCGATAGTAGGCGAGGCGATCAACGGCGCCGACCAAGCGATAGATGAGGTCCCGTGCCTCGGCCGGCTGGCGGTCGGCCAGATCGAGATAGGGACGCAAGCGACAATCATAGAGCGCGGCGGCGTGGCGGCTGCCGTCCTGGCGCTGGCGGATGCTGCCGACTTCACGCAAGCGCACGGTGATATCCCGGTTGTTCAACTCGTTCAGCAGGTAGATGAAAACGTCCACCGGCTTGCCGTCGTCGTCGCGGTTGTCCGCCGGATTGTAGGCAAGAACGATCAGCTTGGTTTCGGGCGGGCGGGGCATGGTTAATCCTCCAGGCGGGTGAACAGGGATCTGAAACAAGGAAGGGGCGGCATTAAGCCGCCGCTCCCAGGCAGGCGCCGGTGGCCGGCTGGCTGCGGAAGGCCAACAGGAAATCGGCGGCCTTGCTGGCATGGCTGGCGGCGGTGACGATGGCGCGGCTATCGCTCTTCAGCACGGCCAGCCATGAGCCGAGGTAATCGGCGTGGCGGACGGTCGGCACGATGCCGAGGGAGGCGCAAACGAAGGCGGCGCCCATCTCGGCGACCAGTTCTTCACGGGCGTAGGCCTGATCGCCAAAGCGCTTGCCGTATTCCCGGTTCAGCCGGCTGCCATGGCCGGTCCAATGGGTGAGTTCGTGGGCGACCGTCCGGTAATAGTTGATCTGGTCGAAGAACGCGGGCTGCGGCGGCACCTGCACATAGTCTTCGCTCGGCACATAGAAGGCGCGGTCCCCGCCGATATGGAATTTTGCGCCGGTGGCGGTGACCAGCGCTTCGGCGGCGGGGATGACGGCGCGTTCCGGGACCGGCTCGGCGGCGGCGGTGGCGTCGGTGGGCAGATTGTCGCACTGGGCGACGTTGAACACGGTGAACGACTTGAGGAAGGCCACGGCCTTTGCATCCCCGCCGCTCTCGGCGGCGCGGGCGGCCTCGGCCTTCGGAATGAAGCGGTCGGCGTAATAGACGGTGGTGCCCTTCTCGCCCTTGCGGACATTTCCACCGAGGTCGAGGGCCTGCCGGAAGGTCAGCCAGCTTTGCGAGACAAAGCCCCTTTCGATCTGGGCGCCCCACAGCAACAGGATATTGATCCCGGAATAGGAGCGCTGGGTGGAGGCGTTTTTCGGCAAGGCGGGGTCCAACCTGCTCTTTCCCCAGGGCTGTACCCACGGCACGCAACCGTTCGACAGGTCGGCGACGATCTTGTCGGTAATAGTCTGGTAAAGATCAGAGCGGGTAGACATCAGGCACCTCCGCAACAACACAACCAACACAGATATAGTCTCATAAAACACTGTATTGGCCAATAACAAAAAGAGAACAAAAGGCGTCTTTATTTATCATTAAACAGACATCATGGCACTATAGTTGCGTTTTATATTTTGGTGGGACATGTAATGTGCGGGCCAAGCATCGCCCGATAAGACACGGAGGTTGCCGGCGAATCGGCGCCCCTACGCCCGATCGTCGCCCGAAGGGGCGAGACGCGCATCAAGCGCGGCTCGCCGGAGCCAAGGACGGGGCACCCGGCCTTGGCGGAGCAGAGCGGGTTCCCGCCGGCATTGGCCGGCGGGCGTCCGTATCCTCGAGAAATATATCCGGCGGCACCGGCGCGGGTTGACGACCGGCCAGCGAAGAGGTGGCAGGCGGTGGCTGCTGCGACAAAGAGAACTGGGGGTGAGCGGCTGGGGCCGGCGGTAGCCGGCCCGAAGCGGTGCGCCAGCGCCGCCGGCCCGCCAGGGCCAGCCGCTGGCGGGCTCTGCCGGCCTGCCTGCCCTGCCCGTTCGTGGCGGCTTGGGCTCGGCGGTGGCCGGTCAGATCCGGCGGCGCCGCACGGACAGAGTGGTTTTGCCGCACACGGCCGCCGCCAGGATGGCGGCCGGCAGGGCGACGGCGGCGGCGATAACCACACCGCCGGTCACCAGCAGGATGATGGCGCCGGCCACGGCGGCCAGGCCGGCGACAAGGGTTGCTTGAAGTTTCATCGCACTGTTCCTATCATCAGGACAACCGGGCGAGGTAGCCGCCTCGCCCGGCGTCCTTCACCTCTCGACTTTCAGTTCAATGGTCCAGCCAAAGAAGCGGAAGCGGAGGTTCAGGAAGAAAGTCGGATTACTCATCCTCGTTTCTCCTGGTGGCGGAGGGGTTGGCCACACCAACCCCCTGACCACCGGGCAAGTATACCCAACACCACAGAACAAAGCAAGAACAACCCGCGCCATATGCGGGTTGTTCTGCTACATCCACAAATAACACACGATGTCTATGCAGACGACAGCCAGCGCAATACTATCGTGCGATAAGTAACAGCGCGGTATTAACGGCGGTGCCCTGGTCGGTAAAGCTGCCGGCCGGCAATTCTTCCCAGTGGCTGGCTTTCGGCCGCAGCTGGGATTGTTGGCGCGGGCCATTGGCACAGATGGCGACCAGCCGGCCGCCCGGCTTAAGCATCGTCGCGGCGTGTTCGATATGTCGAATATCGGCGCCGTTGGCGAATGGCGGATTCATCACGATGCGGGCAAACCGGCCAAGGTTGCCGTTGCACTCCAGGAAGTCGCCCTGCAGGACATTGCGGCATTGCCCGGCCGCGTCGTCCTCGGGCGCCGCGTATTTCGTGGCCAGGGCCTCGGCCAGGGCGCTGTTGATTTCGACGATGAACGGCTTCGCCGTCGGGCAGGCAGACAGCACCGCGTCGACCAGGGCGCCGGTTCCACCGCTCGGTTCGAGGAACTCCTGCCCCTCCTCGATCTCCAACAGTTCGACGGCGCGGGCGGCAACCGCCGCCGGCGTCGGAAACAGCTGGGGGACGGCCACCACTTTTACGCCCTTGGCCAAGGCCTGCCGCATGGCGGCGATGTCCTCGCCTTGCGTGGTGCGGCTGCCGGCGTCGGCCGGCGCGGCGTCGGCCGGCGACTGGGCTCCATCCTTCGGGGCGCAAAAGCGGAGAATAAAGCCGGTGCCGTCCGGCAGGTCGATCAGTTCGCCGGCCTCGCGCTTGGCCCGCACCTCCGCCGCCGACATCACGGCGGTGAGTTTGTCGAACGGAATGGTTCGCTTGAAGTTGTCGCCGTGCCCGTAGTTGTCGAGCAGGGTCACACTCACCTTGTTGACGGCTTTGATGTAGGACCAACCGCCGCGAGGCGATGCCCAGCACTGGCAGCCGCCATCTTTTTCCGCGCCGCCGGCCCGGTCGGCGATGATTCCGCCGGCCTCGGCCAGCATGGCGCGTTCGTAGGCGAGGCGGTTTTCATAATGGGCGAGCCAGCGCCGGGCGCGGGCGATCCGGCGGGTATGCACGCCCACGGCCAGGGCGGCGGCCTGGGCGGCGGCGATCACTCCGCCGTCGAGGGCCGACCACAGGGACATCGGGCCTTCATACTGCGAGGCCGGCGGCTGGCGGGGATAGTCGGCCAACGGGAAGGAAAAAGACAGATAATCGGCGTTGGCGATCCGCATAGCCTGTTCGTGGGTCAGGCCGTCGCGCCCCCACATCGTCAGCAACGCCTGCGAGTCCTTCAAAGTCCGTTCAGACTTCCGCTGATCCGCTTCGATGGTCTTGATCCGGCGATGACGGACGGCCGGCAATTCCTTGTATTTGGCATGGCGGAGCGCCCCGGCGGCGCGGCGTTTCCAATATTCGGAGGTCTCCCACAGCTTGACGGTGCGGCGCATTCCCTGCTCGATCCGCTCGGCGTCCTTGCGGGCGTGGCGTTCCGAGTGGTGACCGACCAGGATGGGTTGGCCGAAGGGAATGTTTTCGGTGATCTTATGCACGGCCTCGCTGGCCGCCGAGGCCTCGGCGGCGCGGCGGTCGCTGTAGTCCTCGAAGCGTTCGGCGCGTTCCTCGGCGCGCTCCGCCAGGCCGGTATCCTCGTCGCCGATGTCGCCGCACAGTTCCAGCAGCAAGTCTTCCCGCTCCGGGGTCCACATCGGCGCAACGAACAGGTCTTGCCGGGGCGCCCACTTGAACCCGGCCGCTTTTACACGGGCGAAGGTGTCGGCATCCAGGCGCACGGAACTATAGAGACGCAACTTGTTGTCGTCGGGCGAATAAGTCGCGGTAAAGGACATAACAACAACCTCCATATACACAAACATTTTCAACACAGACATTATTACATATAATCAACATGCACACGACAATAAAACAAGCACAGATCACACCTTTATTTCTGCCATATCAAATACTATGGCATCGCCCTTGCGTTTTGTATTTTGGTGTAAGGCGCCACTTACACAGGCGGCGTCGAGTGCCGGGACAGGCGCGGGTTCATCGAGGGCCGGATTACGCCCGATCGTCGCCCGAAGGGGCGAGACGCGCATCAAGCGCGGCTCGCCGGAGCCAAGGACGGGGCACCCGGCCTTGGCGGAGCAGAGCGGGTCCCCGCCGGCCCGGCCGGCGGGCGTCCGGCAGCGCGGTTATGGGCGCCGCCGGGTCCTTGAACCGTCAGGGATCGAGCGTTGCCACCGCCGCCGAACAATGGTGATAGGAGGCCATCAGCGGCTCGATGCCAAGCACGGCGAGCAGCCGGTTGACATCGGCCACCGCCACCTGATCCAGGAGGCCCCGCAGCACCGCCTCCAGCTGCGTGAGAGATATCCCGGCCTGGGCGGCGAGAGCATCCGCCGACCACCCGGAGCGGCCCATCGCCTTGTGCACCGCGCCGGCCAGCGCTCCCGGCGTAGCCACCTGTTCGGCCAGCCGCCGCTCTAAGGTCAGCCCGAGGCAGGCCATGGCCACCGTCCGAGATATCAGCGTCGGCCGGTTGTCGTCGTGCCGGTGGCCAAGCTCCAGCCGCTTATACCAGCCGTCGGAAAGGCCAATCTGACGGGCGGCCTGCAGCTGCGTATAGCCGAGGGACAGCCGCCAGGTTTTCAACTGTTCGCCGGTGGTGATCTCGAACATCGGCAGCCTCGCCCCAACTGTGCAACGCAAGCCCTGACATACACGCATCCCGCCCGCCGTGGAAGTGTCGCCGCATTGGCCGGCGCCGGCTAGAACAGCGCCGGCTGATCGGCCGGCTGTTTTGCCGCAGCGGCCGAAAGGGCGGCGACGGCGGCCCGCCGCCGCGCCGCCATATGGGCCGGCCAACACGCCCCATGCAACCAGACATGACGCGACTCCCTGCCGCCGAACGGCAGCAAAACCCCGGTCGTGCCACCGCAGTGCAGGCACTGGTGATCAGCCGATGGTTTGAACGTGGCGTCAAGCCACTCGGCAATTTGCTGTTCCGTGGGGACCATTATGATTAAACCCTTTAGGCGTCGGCGGCCGGCCCGGCCGCCGCCCGCAGCGTAGCGTAGAAAGCATCAAAAGCGAGGTCGCGGGAAGCCAGTCCGTCGAGCACCGGCAGGTCGATACGGCTGAATATCACAAACCACAGTCCCGACACATCGGCCCGGTCGATGATGCCGCCCAGAAGCGGATCCGGGTTGGTCGCCAGACCACCCGGCCAGACCTCGGTCCAGCCGGCCGGCAAGGTTGGCCCGGCACCGGCCGGTGTATCCTGGTTCGAACGAACAATCTCCATGCTGTCTCTCCCGGTCAACAAAACAACGGCAGCCGCAAGCCGGGCACGGTGACCCCGCCGGCCCGCCAGGCCATGCCCTCGACCTGGTGCTTGGCTGCCAGGTGGAGCACGGCGGCCGACCATTCGTCGGGGACCAACTCGCCCGATGGTACGGTCAGCCGCACCAGCTGGGCCATCGACAGCGGCCCGCGCTGGCGGATCGCGCTGAGGATGGCGGCTTCGATCATCGCCTGCCGCCGGCCGTCGCCGCGCTCGTGTAAGGCCATTGCAATACCCTCGCTCAACCCCGTGCCGCCGCCGGTTCCTCGGCCGGCCGCAGGAGCGCCGGAACGGCGCCGGTATGTTTGACGGCGAACCCCTCGGCGGTCAGCGCCGCCACCAAGTCGAGGATCGCCTGGTCTTCGCAATACTCGGCGATCCAGGCCGCCCGCCCGTGGTTGAACTCGAACCCATGGCGGCCATAGAGCCGGGCCAGCCGTTCGCGCGTCTCGTCGGGCAGGTCCAGCTGATCGCCGCCGGGGCGGAACGCCTTGGCCCGGTACACCCGGCCATAGTTCTCGTCGCGCCACACCAGGGTGAGCGGCCGGGCCGCCGGCAGCCGGCTTTCCGGCCGGTCGAAGCGGCGCCGCAAGGCGCGCTGAACGCGCGGTGGCCAGCACGCCAGCAAGGCGGTGGTCTGTTCCGAGTCGGGGTCCTTCCAAACCGCCTGTTTGGTTCGCTCATAGTTGAAGCGGCGCCAATAGAGACGTTCCGGCAGCCGCTTTTGCAGGGCCAGCCAATCGAAGTGTTTGACGATGGCGGCCAGCCGCCGGCCCGCTTGGTAGTCCCTGACGGCCGCCTCGGCGGTCGCAAAACCCCCATAGACGGAATCGCTGCCGACACGGCGGCAATAGCTCCGAGAGCCGTCGAGGCTGATGGACAGGCGCAAGCCGAGGGTATCGGCCAGCAAGGCGGCCGGGTGATCGGCGGCGGCGGCGGCGACATAGACGCCTTCGCGCCAGACGGCGCCGGGAAACGGCAGCGGATAGCCTTTGGCCTCATGCAGCAGCTGGGCGCGCATTTGGTCTTCGGTGAAAAAGGCCGGCCATTTACGGGTGCCCAGCACCTCAAGATCGGTCATTGCCTGCACTTGTGCGACGGTATAACGGGTCACGGCGGGTATCCTTTCCTACGATGGGCGGGGCGTTACCGCGCCCCGCCCGGCCCTGTCAGGCGTAGCTGTTGACGATGGTCTCGACGGCGGCACCACAGCCGGCCTCGACCAGATACCGCACCTCGGCGGCCAGGCCGGCGGCGATGATCTGTTCCGCCTCGGCGCCTTTCAGGTCGCGCACGGCAGCGGCCAAGGCCTGGCTGTCCACGCCGTGCCCTTTCAGTCGCTCGGTCCAATCGGCGGCCTGTTCGGCCGGCCCGATGGCGCCGGCTGGCAGGGCGAGCCCCATCGCCTCGTAGCGGCCGGCCAGCCAGTCCCAATAGCCGAGCCGGGTGTCGCCGTTCGACGTCTCATAGCGCCAGTCGCTGGCCGGAAACTGTGGATCCTCGCCATTAGCGAAGCGCACCCGCAGATAGCCGGCCGGCCCGCCGAAATCCCACGGCAACCCGAAGTGCAGCGCCAGTTCGGCGATATCCTGTTCGGCGGTCTCTACCCGGTCGTCGCAGGACCGGCGGTCGCAGCTGAACAGAAAGGACCGACCGAACACGTTCAGGCAATCATCTTCCGACGACATCAGGTCCTTATCCTGCCAGCGGAGTGCGGCCGGCTCGATCTCCGTCACCTCGTCGGTATCAGGATCGACGCGCGGGTCATGTTCCAGCCAGGCCACGCGATAGTCATAGCGCTCGATCTTATGGAGATCGTTGGCCGTCACCAGCTGGGCCAGTCGAATGATTCTTTCGGCGGCCGGCCGGTCGATGCGGAACACCGCCAGGGCGGGAGCGCCGAGGCCTTCGCCACCGCCGTAGCACGGCACGGCGTATATCTTCGCGTCGGTCATGTTCTTTTGTACGGTCATCGAATATAGTCCTTGGTCCAAGCGTTCTCGGGGTGGTCCTTTCCGCTGACGGAACGCGGGCGGGGCGCGGTAACGCCCCGCCCACCCGCCTGCCGCTAAGCGGCCTTCGGCACATCCGCTCCTTTCAGTTCGGCCATCCGCTCGGTCAGCAGCCACAACGCCCGGTTAAGGCGAATGTTTTCCGATACCCCGGTCACCTCGCGGGTGGTCATCCGCCCGCCGTTGGTGTTGCGGCCCCGCACACCGCCCCGAATGATATTTTCCTGGGTGCGGTTGAACACGTTCCACAGGTTGTTTGCGCCATCCTCCCAGCGGCGGGCCTGCACCACCTGCTGGCCGCTCACCGGACGATCTTCGCCCCACCGCAGTTCGGCGGCGGCCTCGCCGAATGCTTCCTGTTCGGCCGGGTTCAAGCCGACGCCACGGAAAGCGCGGCTGGCCTCGATGGCGGTTTTGGTCCCGTCCAGCACCTGAAAGGCGCCTTCGATCACCTCGTGCACGACGTTGCCCGAGTGCCGCACGCTGATATCGGCGCAAGTGCTGTCGCTGACCATCAGGCCGTTGGTGCACAGCATGCGGAACAGCCCGGCGAACAGCCGATAGGCGGAGGTGCCGTCATGGCTGTTGAGCAACACGACTTCCGGAATGACGTCGCCGACGGCGGCCGGCACCAGGTCGGGGTGACGGAACCGGATCAGGTGGCGGGTATAGTCGCGCTTGCTGTCGTCGCGCACCCGCTGCTGCATCGCGGCGAACGGCAGGAAACCCTCCCGCCCCAAGCCCTGGATCACATCCACGGTGGGAATGAAGGTGTAGCGGGCGGAGCGGCTTTCATGGGCCTCGGCGGCGAAGGCCGAAGGGATGCGGGCGCGCAGCACGTCCAGCGAGATCGGCGTCTTGCTGACGATGGCGGCGGCCGGGTTGCGAATGGTCATGGCGCTCATGAGTGGTCCTTTCCTGACAGGATGGTCGGTGCGGTAACACCGGAGGTTCAACCAACCTCTGAGGACCACTATAAGGTGACCCCAGGTCACCGTCAACACAAAAAAAAGGACCCCAGGTCACTTTTGTTCAAATCACTTTTGTTCAAACGGCACGACCCGGCATCGGCCGCCGCCTTGCCGGCCCTGCTTTTCTTGTTTTGGTGAATGGATATTTGTATTTCGCCGGCCGGATGCCGCGCGCAACGGCTGGCGCTGCGCGCGGTGGCCCTGGTGACGGACTTATGCCGCGTCCTGATACTCGGTGAGGGCCTCGGCCGGCGCCGCCGACTGGTCGCCCCCCGGCGCGGCGTTCATCTCCTCGGATACCGGCCCCGCGTCCGCTGCCGTCCCGTCGAGATCGCCCGTCCCGTCGAGATCGCCCGTCCCGTCGAGATCGCCCGTCCCGTCGAGATCGCCCGTCCCGTCGAGATCGTCCGCTTCATCCCCGGCAGCCCATGCCGCCGCCATCCGTTCCGCCTCGGTCTGCGCCGGCAGGACCGCCGACAGCATCTGTTCGGGCAGCCAGCTGGTGACGGCGGGTGACTGCTCGGGGGCGCTGAACACCCCGGCCATATAGGCCACCGCCTCGGATTTCTTGCCCTTTGCCACGACGGCGGCATGGGTGCCGGCCATGCCGTCCAGCTGGTTGCCGATGACTTGCATCTGAGTCTTGTTGAGCCGGCCGAAGAATGCCGCATCCGGCCGCCACTCGGTGGACAGGTGTACCCCGGCCCTGGCCAGCATGTCGGCGGCGATCTCGGCGTCGGCCGGCGAGACGGTCAGGGCGGCGGTGATGGCCAGCAACTGGTCAACCTGCGCGTCGGTGAGATCGCGCAAGCGGCGATAGACGGCGCTGGTGGTGACATAAGAGGCCTTGGCCGGGTTGATGTCGAGCAAGGTTTTCAGGCTGTCGAAGGCGGCGGCGCGGATTGCCGCCACGCCGGAGCCGGCCAATTGGTCATTGGCCCAGTCGGTGCCGAGATAAGTGTTCATCCTGGTGCCGCCCAACGCGCCGCACAACGTCTGTAGCAACAGGGCTTCCTTGGCCAGCCGCAACGAGGCCGGCGCCGCCAGCACGCCTTGCAGCGCGATGGCGCGCATGCTGTCGATATCGGCGACCAGGGCGCCGGCCCAGGCGCTGCCCGGCTCGGCGGTCGGGTCTGCGCTGGCTGCGGCCTGTGTGTCGGCCTTGGCGCGGCGCTTTTCGGCCCGCAGGTCGTCCGGATGCAGACGGCCGGCATAGGTGGTGACCTTGGCGGTGGCGGTTTCGAGGACGATCAGCACGCCCAGGGCCTCCTTGTCCGCCTGGCTGTATTTGTCGGGATTTTCCCACCGGCCCCGCCCCGGATAGCCTTCCCGCCCCTGCCATGACAGATCGACGTGGAATTCGGCCCATTTCCAGCCGTCCTCCAGCAAGGACTGTACCTTGGCCTCGGCCGCTTCCCGCTGCAGGGCGAGAACCTGGGCGGTGTCATCGAAGGTCCCGGCATCGGCCTCGTCGGCGAACAGGTCGCGGGTGATGGTTCCCTGATACCGGTCGAGGTCGAAGATCGCCGTGGTGACCGCGATCTTCTGGCCGGACAGGGCGCGACGGATATGGGCGGCGGGATTGTATTGTTGTGCCGTCTGTTTAACCAGGTCTCGCTGCAGCGTCTTGTCGGTGGTCAGGGTGAGTGCCATGGCGGCGTCGAGCGGCAGCGTGCCGTCGCGCAACTTGCGCAGCACCGATTTATCGAGATTGCCCAAGGCCAGGCGTTGTTTGACATACAGCGGGCGCACCCCGAAATGCAGGGCGATAGCCTCGATGGTGTCGCCCTTGCCGCCCTTCGCCATGGCGGCGAACACCTCGAATTCGTCGGCCGCGTTGAACCCGACCCGCGCGAGGTTTTCCGCCACCGCCGCCTCGCGGATGCCGGCCTCGTCCAGATCGTCGCGCACCACGCAAGGCACCTCGACGGCGGCCTCGGCGCCATGAATGGCCACCAGCTGGCCGAGCCGCCGGCTGCCGATCTTGACCACATAGCCGTCGCTCTCTCCCGTCCACACGGTCAACGGATGCAACAGTCCATGCGTCTCGATGGAGGCCCGCAGCATGGCGTCCTCGGCCGCCCCGGTCACCGTCTTGCGGGGATTTTTCTTATCCGGAGAAAGATTGCAAAGAGGCACATAAATGGTCGGATGCACGGTCATAACTAAATCCTCCGTCGCTACATGATCTAGACAACAATAATGCCCGATAGCACGCCAGCACACAAGAGAAAAACAACACACAATAAGAAGTATAGAGCAACACACCCCAGTATCCCGACTTCTTTATTTTGGTGGTGATTTGCCGTCGACAAGTAAAAAGACGGTGGTCATCGGGGCGTTACGGGGGGCGGCGCCCCCGTAGAAAGGGGTGCGTCCGAGACCGCTTGCGGGCTCGGACCAGGGGGAAGACCTTCCCCCTCCAGCATCGGCAGGCCAGACAACCTCGGCGGCGGAGACGGCAATGGAATCGATGGGGCGGAGACCGTCCGGCGGATGATGATTGTCCGGCCGATCGCCAGGCCGAAGTAGAGAAGCCGGTGAAGCGGCCCGACACGGGATAAAAAGTCTGCGTTGAACAACAACCCATGCACCGGAGATGGCTATCCGGATTACCGTGTGGATGATGATTGATCGGCGTCGTCAACAAATTGTTCTCCGGCCAGCAGCGCGGCCCGATCCGCGCCGGACAGGCGAAGCCACATCCATACGATGGCGTGTGCACCGGGCGTCGGCCTTCCCGTTCTGCCAGAGAGCATGTCGGAGATTGATGTGCGATGAACGCCCAGAACGGCGGCTAACTCGCCGACCCGGATGCCAGCGGCGTCCAGGTCGGCATGGGTTAGGGGACGGACCACGGTTAGGCGGTCCATTTCAGGGCATCGGCGATCACCTTCAGGGACGGGTCATAATTCTCGGCCCCATAGCGATAGGAGGCATCGGCGAGGCTTTCGTGGCGCGCCAGCAGCGCGCGACCAAGGTGTTCGACCTCCTCGGAGTTCTGCGCCTCAACAACCGCCGTCAGGATGGCAGCCGGGGTTTCGTCTTCGCCGACGCACTCGGCCAGGATGCAGTTGACATATTCGCGGATCAGGGCGGAAGCGGCCATCGTCTTGTCCTCCATCTGGCGGTGACCATCACCGCTCTTGATGGGTTAAATGTAGCGCAACGCTACACTCCTGTCAATGGGAAAGGTAGCGTAACGCTACATTATGTTTTCCTAGCATCCGGGTCGGACATCCGGCCCACCCCACACGCAAATCCGGATAGCCCCGGAGATCGGTGACGGCGAACAGTCGTCATGCCGGGAACAATCTGGGTCGCGGATTATTGAGCGGCGCGCCGCGTGAAAAGCCGACACCGGCACGGCAAAGGCGGAGGTTATGAGTGAGAGTGAAACGGCGACGAAGACAAATGGCGAGGGGACCTATATCGCGGAATGAGCCGCCTCACCCTAAAGCGCGACAGCGAAGCGACGGGCCGCGTTGCCGGCGGCAGCGGCGACGGACAAAAATGTCTGCTCGGGAATCGCTCGCAACCGGTTGATTCACCGCTGGGGCACGAAGCAGGTCAATCCGACAGTTTGCTCTCGGCGGTGGTCGGAAGACCGTCTGACCCACGCATGATGTTGGTTAGATCAATGGGTTGCGTCTGGCGAAGCACAGTTTTTTGTCCAAAAGCGGACTTTTTTGTCCGTTGCCAGGCAGACAACCAAATGGCGGCATCCGCCGCCAAACCAAAGGAGAAATTGCGCGACGGGCGTGGTGGGCGGGCGATGTCGAGCGCAGCGACGAGGCCGCCCGCCGCGCCCGGCCCGCCGCCGGTCACGTCATGGTGTTTCGGATTTGTGGCGCGAGCGCCTGGCCGCCGGAACGGCGGGCCTGTCCTCGACCTTCACCAGGCGGCTTGCCAGGTCGTCCGCCCGGCGGGTTTCGCCGGCCAGGCGCCCGCGCGCCTCGGCCGCCGCGGCAAGGGCCTCCTCGAGGCGCGCCGCCTGTTCCCTGACGAGCATCTCGAGGGCGGCGATCCGTGCCTCGAGCGCCGATCGGGCGGAGGCGGCGGCGGCGCGCTCGGCCGCCAGGTCGCGTAGAGAGCCGTCCCGGGCGGCGGTCAGGTCGGCGATCATTGCAGAGCCCTGATCCTTTTGCAGCCGTGCCTGCTCGGCCATGGCGCGGCACTCGGCATCGGCCGCCTGAGCCCGCCCCTCGGCCGCCCGCTGTGCCTCCTGGGCGAGGGAGCGGGCCTGATCGGCGGCCAGGGCGCGGGCCTCGGCCTGTTCGACGGCCTCGTTCAGCGCCTGAATCGCCACCGCGTGCTGATCAGCCTCGGCTCGCGCCACCCGGCAGGCGGCGCGCTCGCCCTCGAGGGCGCCGGCCAGACGAATGGTCTCCGCGTCAGCGGCGGCGAGTCGGCTGGCCAAATCATCGCGGTCACGCTCGATCGCCGCGCCATCGGCGGCCAGTTGGGCGGTGTCTTCCTCGGCCGCCCGGCGCGCGTCAAGCGCGTCAGCCAAGCGGCGCTCCCAGGTCTCGCGCTCGGTGTCCAATTCGAGGCGTCCGCGGCGCCGCTCGTCGGCCACGGCGATATTGATGGCATCGGCAACGGCGCCGCCGATGGTGTCGAGGGCGGCCCGGGCGGCGTCGAGCGATTGGGCGACGCGCAGCGGCACGGCGGGAACATCCTCGCCGGCGGGCTCCGCCGCGGCCGACTGGGCGCGGGCCGCCTCGTCCTGTTGTTTCCGCCAACTCTGCAGCAGCGGCTGGATGGTGCTGAGGCTGCCGCCGCCCACCTCCTCGCGAACGCTCTGCAAAGTCACCTTCTCACCGCGCACCACCAGACGCTCGATGGCGGCGCGGATGGCCTCGGGTGTGGCTTTTGCTGCTTGAGCCATGGCGCTAACCCCTCATGTATCGTATACCGTAGTATCGTACTATATCATACACCGATACGAGTACAACAGTACAATACGATTCATGATGCCGCCGGCCGGGCGGCGCGAGCGGCCTGGCGCCGCCGGCGACAGCTGCGCAAAACCTCGACATAGGCGAGATCGGGATGGTGTTGGATCAGCCGGTCCAAGGAGGCATCGTCCAGCCCCTCGGGGTCCGGATGGTCGATCGAGGCCCATTCGAACAGGGAGCGGGCGAACGGCGCGGGCGTCGGCTCCGCGTCTTCGCGCGCCGCCCAGGCCGCCTTGACCGCGGGCGTCAGCAGCCCGGCGGTCTCCGCCGTCCACGGCGCCACCCCAACGACCTCGGCGAGTCTTGCCAGTGCCGCATTAAGCAAGGCGAGGCGCCGGTTCAGCGTCATCGGCGCATGGGAGGTTTGCCCGAGCCGAGAGACAGCGGCCAAGTGGCCCGCCTGGTTGATGGCGCGCACGGTGACACCGGTGATCTGCGCATAACGGCAGGCGGCGGCCTGGATGTCGCGGGGGGCATTGTCGCTGTTGATAGCGCCGACATCAGCGAAGCCGGCGGCGGCGATCTGCCGCCGAACGGCGTTGAGTGCCGCCAGCACAGCCTCGACAACCTCCTCCGGCAGGGTGTCCGAGGGGTAATGGGCGGTCTGAGACACTGCCGCCACGTCGGCCAAGCGGGCATGCGGGGTCCAGCCGACCGGCGGCAACGCGTTGCCCTGGGCGGCAGCCCGCCACTCCATTCCGACGGTCATCCGTTCCAGAGCCTTCACATCGCACAGGGACGACTTCGGGCGGCCGAGGTTGCGCCGCCACAGGTTGCCTAACCTGTTTTCGCCGACCGCCGCCGCCCGCGCCGAAAGGCGTTCGATAAGGTGAACCTCCTCCGCCGGCCAGCTGGAGTCGACGGGCGAAGGCATCGGGAGCAGCCGATCGCTCGGGTCGATGGCCAAATAGTCCTGCAAACCAAGGATGTTTTCCTCGCTTTTTGTGCCGACACCGTAGGCGGTGGCAAGCGCGCCGAGTCGGCCGCGCGCCTCTGGTGCGACAGGCCCCGGCGCCGGCGGTACCGGAGCGAAGCCGGGAAGAAGCGGGTCGGCCAGGTCGGTGGAATGATCGGGCATGGTAGCGTTTCCTGTAGCAAGGTCGTCCATCGGGCGCCGATCTGCGTCATCGGCGCCCGATGAGTTTCAACTCTGTCCGTTCGTCGCCGGAAAGCCGCCACGAACCACGTCGATCACCAGCCGATAGAGGGCAAGCTGCTTGATGCGGTTTTCACGCTGATGGGCCGCCCGGGAGTTTCCGCAATCGAACCGCACCGTCCAGGTGGTCGCGCCGCCGCCGCGCTTTGCGTAGAGGTAGACCTTGGCTCGCCCCGGCACCTCGTGAAAATTGATACAGATCCGAGCCTTGTCGTAGACCTGTTCGGCGGCCAGGCTGATATAGGCGGCGCAACCCAAACGCTTAAGCGCCTTCATCACGTTCGGCACCGAGAGCGGGTCGATCGCCACGTCGGCCGGATAGGGCACGCGCTTCCGGCGCTGGGTCGGGTCAGGATCGAAGTCCTGATCGCGCGGCTTTTGAAACAAGGACGGCGAGGCCACGTCGGCACACCACAGATCCGCCATCTCGGGAGGCCGGTTGTGGTTCAGATACCACTTCGCCTCGGCCATCACCCATGCCCGCTTGGACCTTGCCATCTCCACCCGATCGGCGCAGTCATGGAACTGCATCTCCAATTGGTAGCGCCGCCGCCAGTCCGTCTCCTTGATGACGGCGCGAGCGAGGATCTCCAGACGGTACCGCAGATCGTCACGGGTCTTCGGCTCCGGCCCGGGAAACCGCTCGCCCCTGGTGCGCTCGTGGTGCTCCTCCCTAACCCGCGCCTTGTCCTTCAGCACCAGGACTTCGCCGACATCTTCCGGCTTCATCGGGCCGAAGTTGGTGGCGCCCATGAAGGAGGTCGGATCCGGCTGTTGCAATAGATGCATGCCACCCAGCATCCAGTATTTACCGATGGCAACGGTCCCGTCCTTCATCGTGACCTGCAGGATCTCGTCGGTTTCACGGCCCGCGAACGGGCTCCCCGGCGCGGTGTCGACGAAAGGAGTTGGCGGCGGCGTCATGGCAGTCTCGCTACAGCAAGGTCTCGGTGCCGGTTATGACATCGACGACGGTTGTGCCGGGACCAAAGGCCGCCCGCATTTCGGTGATCTCTTCCGGGCTCGGGCCCTTGTGATGCCGACGGTATTCCGTAAGAAAAGCGTCCGTCTCGGCCTTGCCGGCGGCGATCGATCGATCGTGGTCAAACGCCTTTCCAAGGTGCCGCCACAACGCCAGAACATCAGCTGGCGGCACGGCATTGTTGGAAGTCCATCGCACGATGCCATCGGTTACCGTGGCAGCGGTATCGAATTTACCGGCGAGGCGATCCGCCTCGGCCTTCTCAAAGGGGAATCGCGGGTTATCGAATTGTTGGATATAGTTCGTCAATGTTTTGTGCTCCCTGTCGACTGCCACATAGTATGCGACACGCACACTAACACGTCAATACAATAATGTGCGTGACGCACACCACGAAGAGTGTCATGCTGCGACCATGAGCAGAGTTCCAACGACCGAATGGGGGCGCCGAGCACGCGCGGCCGGGCTGTCACAGGACCAGCTGGCCTATCTCGCGGGCATGACCAAGAACGGGCTGTCGCGGGCGCTGCGAACGCCGGGCGCCGCCGGTGTGCCCCGCGGCATCATCACCATCATCGTGGCCTGGGAACAATTGACCGCCGAACAACGGGCGGAAGTGATCCATGTGCTCGATGACCATTAGCCAAACGCCGCAGCGGAACAGAGATAAACCCGGTTAAGGCGCCGCCGACGGACAACCAAACAGGCGCCAGGTGCGCGCCAAGGTAGGCATGGCGACAATAGCCACCTCCGGCCGCGTCACAATGTTCCACCGGCCGATGACCTCATTATCATCGCCGAGCAGATCGGCCGCCCAGAATCCGCCATCGCTGATGCCGTAGGCGATCATTTGGCCGATGTCGTCCCCCTCCGCGCAGTCGATGCCGGGAAACCGCGCGCCGCCGCAGTCGATGATATCCGGCGTGACGTGGAAGTACCGCCGCTCGACGGCTTTGTTACGCCAGAGAATATCCACGGCGATCTCTTCGCGGCAGCGCAGATAGGGCATGGCGGCGGCCCAGGCGGCGGTCAGCAGCGAGGCCGCGTCGAGCGGCGAACAGGCTCCATCCGGTCCCCTTCGCACGACGGGGTTTTCGCCGTGTATGCCCTGATAGCGAAAGGCGGTTTCCATTGCCAGATCCGGGTCTAAAAAGTCGCGGCTGTGGCAGACCGCCGGATCGCTTTCCACCGCGTTGCGCCGCCGCATCTCAGCGAAGGCCTGCGCCGTCATATCACCCTGCAGCACCCAGACGAACTGCAGGCCGATGGCTTCAGCCAGGCCACGGCCCTGGTTGGCGACGAAACGCAGAATGGATGGCCAGTCGTCGGCCTCAAAGAGGGGTTCATTGTGACCGGCCACCTCGATATCGGCGGTCACAACAAAGCGTTTGCCCGCGGAAATCTCCCGTTCTGCCGGATCGGGATAGTCGATGAAAATCTGCACCCCCAGGCCAAGATAACTGGGGCAGGAATCGTTGTGCCAGGACGCATCACGCATGCCGATCGGCAGCAGTGGCATGTCGCCGGCGGGGTAGTCCGGAAACTCGCGGGCAAATAAGGGTGTGGGAAAGGCGGGCATGGTGCAGTCTCCATCGGTCGGCCGGCGAAGCGGCGACAGTCATAGCAAGCGGGGTTCCTCGAAGGCGGCCTGTTTACCGCGATAGCGGACGCCGCGGTGGTAGTCGGCGAAACGCGGCACGGCGTGGAACGTTGCCTTATGATTCACCCACCGGGCGAAGTCGGCCTGATACTGGTCCCGCCGGTTGAACGGCATGACGAACGGATCGATATCCAGCTGCCGCAGGACCTGGACGCGATGTTCATCTTCGACGGGTGATGTGTTGCAGCCGATCAGCACGTAACAGGACATACGCCACCGGGCGATGCCGGCCTCATCGAGCCGGGCGATGCCGGCCAGCACCGCCGGCTCGTCCCGCGGATCATCCCACGCGAAATGAAACTGGCCGCGGCTGCGGTGTAGATTGGTCAGGCGGCTGCCGCCGGCGGCGTTGACCAGCTGGCCGAGGGCCCGGGCCTGTTCCTCGGTGATATTGCGGACATTGATTCCCTGCGACAGGTTCACGGTCAGATCATGTCGCCAGATTTCGGCGACACGGTCGCGCCACTGTGGAACGCCAAAGAAATCATTGTCGAGCAGCACGAGAAAATCGCTGTCCTGTACCAACAGGTCGGCGATCGTAGCCACCGGTCGGGCCACCCCCTCCTTCTCCCTCACCACGCAGAACGGACAGTCGCGGCGGCAGCCTCGCATGGTGAAGCCGAGATTGCCCGTGAACCGCGGATAAAGCGAATAATCGGGTGGTAAGGCCTCGATCTCCGGCGGCAGTGTCTTGTTCAGCCGCCAGCCGCTGCCGCCGATGTTCATCCGTGCGGGGTCGAGATGGGACGCCTCCGAGAACTTGAATATCTTCGAGGCATAGATTTTGTCGTAGCTCGCGGAAAACAGCGGATCGTAACGACGGATGGTGCTGCCCCGCTCCAACTCGGCCCTGACGATCTTCATCAAGGCCAGGTTGGGCAGGTCGGCACTATCGACGTCGTAAATGGCGACGACGTCGCTCATTGCATCATCTCGAGGGGCGCCGGCAGCGACACCGCCCAAGCCAAAGGTGACACCCAGATTGGCTCGTTTGACAGGGTGAAGGTCTGGCCGGTGGCAGCCAACAACAAGGTGGTGCCCATGACGGTGGCAATGGCCGCCGCCGAATCGGCGGGCACCGCGTTGCCGATGTGTTCGCGCCAGACGGAGTCCGAACGCCCGGCCATGACCCAAGGCCGCTCCTGCCGGCATCGCCAGGCGCCGTCGACCTGTTCGAACAGTTCCTCCGGATCGAACATGGTCTGCAGGGCGGCCAACTCCAAAGTGGTGAACGGCCGGTGCCAGGTCCCATCCTCGGCGATGATCATGGCGACCAGACGCTCATCGACGCTCGGCAACTGATCGACTCGCGGGTCGGCGACGCTCCACGAACCATTGTTATTCTTGGCGAAGGCCGGCACCGCCCCGGACGGTTCACACCAGCTGCGCACCCCGTAGTGACCCTGTGTCAGGTAGCCGTCGCGCGACTCGGCGTTGAGGCAGCGCGGTCGAGGATCGGCAACACACTGCATGCCGCTGGCGACGCCATGACCACCGGCAGCGGTAACTGTCCGCGCCGGACGATCATAGGCGGTCACCGCCAACTTGTTTTGGTGCGCCCCGGCGTTCCAGCCGCAACGCGGGTCGGATACCGCCTGGCCACCAGAGGACGGGCCGTGGCCGCCCGTAATGGTGCCCGCCGCCTGAGTCCACCGGACCACACGATAGACGTTCTTATGGGTCTCGCCGCCGATGCCGGCGCGCGGATCCGCCACCGAGGTAGGTCCACAGCCCGGCCACATGTCGCCGGTGACGGTGCAGGACGGTTGGGTCCACTGGCGGACCCCCATCTGTACCGATTTACGGTGGCCATCGACTCGTGGGTCGGCGACGGTAAAGCCCCCCTTGCTCGGCCGGGCGTCGCCAGTGATGGTGCCGGAGGGTTGCGACCAGGGAACGGAGCCGAGATATCCTGTGCCTTCCCGAGTGGAGGTGGTCCGCGGGTCGGCGACACTGAAGCGGCCGGTGGTCGCCTCCGCCTGGGCGGTGACAGTGCCGGCCGGCTGCTGCCAGCCGAGGACGCCCAAGGTGCCGTCCTGCCAGCTGTGTAGTGGGATCACCGCGGCCTGCATGGGAATGGAAAACACCGCCGCGCCGACGAGATGGGCGGGAGCCAGGCCGGGCTTACGGAACAGTCCGACACAAAGCCGGGTGGGAGGCAGAGATCCGGCATAATGGTGTTGTTCAACGAACACCCGGGCAACCGCGTCGGAGATCACGTCGACGCCGAAGCCGCGAGGATCGAATACGTCGCCCGGACGGCGCCAACACTCGAGTCGGTCCTTCCAACGCTTATCGCAGTTGAATGGTGAAAGCGGCAGGGAAAGTTGCACAGCCATGGCTCCGACGGGGTATGAGTTCCCCGTTTGTACCATAGGTGCAAGCAAGAAAAAAGGACAAAAGGACGCAAGGGCGCGTATGGAACCGTGTTTTTACGAGCTGTTTTTTACCTCGCTCTGCGATGGTGTGATGTCAAGCAAGGCGCCACGCTCGTTCACCAGGGAGAGGATGAGGGCGGCATCAGCGGCCCGACAAACATCGGCGACAAAGTGCCCCTCCGCGTCGTCGAGTCTGGTCATCCCAGCCGGCCCGGGGTGACCACTCCAAGGCGTTGGACTAGGTCGCCGTGTGTGGTCAGTCAAGGCGAGGGTCTGTCTTTGTTGCCAAGCGGCCAATTCTTTCGCGATAGCCTCAAGGCGCGTACCACGAGCCTGGCGTTCGCTCTCCAAGCGGCCGAGCCGTTGACGGGCCAGACGCAGTGCATTCTGTGCGGTGCCGGCCTCGAGAAGATCAGCCGCACGTTGGGCCCGCCGCTCGGCGGCCCGCACTGCGCTGCCCGCCGCGGTGATTGCCGGTTCAGCGGCCTCATCCTCAGCGATCAGTTGTTGTTGTTCCTGTGTGAGATGGGCAATCTCGGTGCGCGTGGTATCGACGTCGATCATGATGATGTATGCTATTTGGTGTCTACAGGTACCATAGTCGAGTTGACCGGAAATGTAGCGATGTTATCAGGTGTCGACTGTCGCCCTCGACATCATTTCTTATGGTCACGCCCCGGCGCCGGCGGGTTGAGACGAATGACCGGCACCAGCTCAACGCCTAGCACGGCCGCCCAGCTGCATAAGTGTTCTCCACCTGGCCGCTCGAGGCCGCCCTCCCACTTATTGACGCGGGCACGGCTGCAAGGGATGTTGGCGGCAACCTCAGCCTGGGTCAGCGACAGTGCTACACGGCGTCGGGTTAGCAAGGTGCTGATGTTGTAGTACTGCCGCGGCCCGATCGGACACCGGGGTGTGTTGCCGATGTCGTCAGGCTCAGACATGACCAGCCTCCCGATCGCCCCCGTGATGAGGTAGATATTCTCCGACCAACGGCGACACATTACCGCGCCAATCGAGAAATGGCACGACACCGCGGCCCGCATAGACGGCCCGCCAGAACCGGTCGGCGTCGATGGTTTTGTCGTTGTAGGCGTCCAGCGCAGCCTGGTTGCCGGAGGCGCGCAGCGCCTGCCGGTAGGCCCAACAGCGGGGAATAGCCGTTGCGGCGGTGA
Organism: Pseudomonadota bacterium; assembly: GCA_021781575.1. GTDB lineage: Bacteria > Pseudomonadota > Alphaproteobacteria > Rhodospirillales > Magnetospirillaceae > DUZF01. The sequence continues at coordinate 32,649 of JAJXWP010000019.1, read as the reverse complement.
ATGGTGCTTCGCGTAGGCGCCGGAGTTGTTCAACCACGGCTTCCAGGAAGACGACCGCATCACAGTGCGGTATGCGTTTCAGCGCCGTCTGAAAGCAGTACATGCCGGTTCCGACGTCGCGCACCATGGTCAGTTGAGGAAGGAGCGGTTTTACGGGGGACCAGGCGTAGCGGGGAAGGACGGCAAGTGGTGCGGTCCGAATAGCCCACGGATACTGTTTCACATAGTGGCTATTGCGGCCAAGGGGAACGACGCCATCAGCAATCACGTAACGAACCCCGGTCACGTACCCCCCCGCCGCGTAGTGGATGACCAGGTCGCCAGCGGCCATAGACATGGCGCTGTGATAGTGTCGGCTGGTTATGCCGTAGAGAGAAAATCCCTGCTTACGGTCCGCCTCCCAGTTAAGGACGGTCTGGGCGGCAATCCAGGCGGTGATTGTTTTCATCGCCGCCCCCCCTAATTGGCAGTCAACTGGTCGAGCGCCGCGGCGGCACGGCGCGCCGCAAAACAAGCCCCGGCGTTGCAAGTCCGCACCCAGCACTGCGAGCTGGGCTGAAGTGTAAAGCCGTGGTGTCGAAGTATCATACGCGCGGCGCGAGACGGCGGTCGACTGAAGCAAAACAGCAGTCGGTTATGATCCATCTCGGCGGCCAGTGTATAGCCGGCGCCGACGATGGGGTGTGGTAGGGTGTCCAATGACATGCCACGGGGAACAGAAAGGGCGGCGATTTGTTGTTCGACCCGTCGAATGATTGATGACAACATTGAGAGCACTTCACCCGGCACAGCAGACCTACACCTGCGCCGAGCAGCCTTGTTACGGTCCTTATAGTCCTGCCGCTGTTGTAGCAAGGCTGTCAGTTGCATTTCCAGCAGCGCGACCTCGCTCGCGTCGCCGCCAAGCATGGGCGCAGTGTCATCCAGCATCTTGAGATATTGGCCAACCTGCCGGCGACGGCAGGTCACCGCATAGTGGCGCCGGGCTTCCGAGCGGCGGATTATCGATCGGCCGGTCAGATCCAAATCCTCGGCGGCCGTCAAACCGTCGATCGCGGCTCGCTGTGTTGCCGCCCGCCCCGCATATCGGTCTTGTCGACAGAACGTCTTATGGAGGGAAATGCTCATTGTTTCCGTCCTTGCTTTTGGTGATGAGATTGTTGGTGACTGTGTCGGGAGTCCTACGCGAGCCCCGGGGGATTAATATCCACGGCGCGTGGGTCGATGATTTCCGCCACCCCAAAAGCGGCGGGGAGAGCCAAGGCGATAGCCAGCGGCCGGTCAGACCGTGGCGGTTCGAATACAGCGGCGAGACGCCCCTGTCCCGTTCGACCAACGCGCACGGGATGGCACCGCAGCAGCGTTATCCAACGCGGTGCTAACAGGGACCAAAGCAACCGCTCACAGCCGGTCGGCGAGAGGTGATCGATTGACGTCGTCGGAGTGGCCGACTGACACCCCATTGTGGTACGCGGGAGACCGGGCAACACCACGAAGTGATGGTCCGGTGTGGTGTCCGTGTCGCCGGCAAAATAGCCGTCGGTGGCAAGACCAGTTGTTGTGGTGATGGCAATCGCGCCGCGAGGACACTGTGAGGTGTGGGAAGTGGTGTGTTGCATCTGGGGAAGCCCTTCTGTGGACCTGATTCACCACCAGACGATACCTTAAAAGGTATCAAACACCAAGCAAAAAGGACGCAAGGGCGCGTGTACACGGGTGTCGGGTTGGGCGTCGGGGTGGATGGTTATCGGTCGACGAGTCGACCGCTTGAGTGAGAGAGGGGGGGGGGGGAGATTATTCCGGTCCCTGGCAGAGGAAATCCATCAGAGCCAGGCCATACGACGCGCCCGCAATCAGGGCGAACCGACCAAAAAATTTTTTCTCCTTTATGGAACCACGATGGCGTCAAGAGCCTGGTGTCCTTTGTTGGCGAGCGGCGGCGATCATTGATTGCAGTTGTGCCGCCGGCAAAGCCTCGAGCACCAATAAGCTGAGCCGCAGAATCTCAGGTCGAGTAAGGCGACCGTGATAGACGGCAAAGCCGTCCAGGCGATCGATAAGCTCCTGGGGTAGCTTTGTATTGCAGTCCTGCAAAGGGTGATAGGTTTCGCGATCCCGTAAACGACGCATATCATTCACCAGGTCCTGCAGCCGTGGCGGCGGCAACTCCTCGAGCAACTGGATGGCGACGCGGAGCATATAGGGCCGTTTCAGCCGCCCGCGTGAAAATGCAAACTCATCCCATTTCTGCACAAACTGCGCGGGCATGCGGACGTGAAACGGATATCGCGGCAGACTCGTTGGTGTGACGCTGGAAATATCGGATTTGCCGGGTATCGGCTTTTTAGTCATTACCAGGTAGCCCTATCGAAGTGGGGCTGGCGAGTATGCCACAACAACGACCGGCGTCACGTGTTGTCGCCCCGGGGAGGCAGAAGTGGCTCTCCATCAGCCAGCAAACCGAGATCGGACATCGCCCGCTCGACCTCCATCAGTTCACGAAGGATTTTATCCCTCTGTTTCAACAGGGTCTCGCGTCGTTTGGCCAGCCCCGCCAGCTGTGCGGGCGTCGCCGCAGCACCGGCCTCCCGCGCGACCTCCCGACGGAATGTTATGATTTCGCGGCGAGTGACATCGGGCCGAAGCAACCCTCTCTCCTTGGCGACCGACAATTGCGGATCGGTGAGGGTAGTGAGTTGGAAGATGGTGGTGTAGCTCGGTGGCAGCTGCTCCGGCGGAAACCGCCCCCCATCGATGGCTTCCGCAACCTTGCGCAGCTGGTAAGCAATCTGCCGCCCGAAAGGCAGTCCATTTTCCACCATCACATCGAACTCGCCATGTGGTAGTGACGCGGCGGCGGCCAACAGGTAGCGGCCGATGGTCACGAACGTGTCTTGGGCATTTTCCCAAAGGCGCGAGATTTCGTGCTGGTATTCCGCGCGGTTGCTGAATTGTACAACTGCCCCATCCAATCGAGCGACCCGCTCGTCACGCGATAGATGGGTTTTTGCCTGGGCCTTGCTGACTTGTCGGAATCCGCTCATCTTAAAGTCCCATCTCCGCCTTCACGTAATGCCACACACCGCCGATATGGTCGGCGCCTTTGGCGCGCTTCAGCTCCAATAAACCGATCCCGCGGTTGCCGCTGAAGGCAATATCCTCGTAGTCGGGGACCTCAATGGGACAGAGGTGTCCGGTCTGCACCAGGATCGATTTTGCTTCGATGAAGCCAGTGGCGCGCGGTTTGACTCTATTCAGGACAAACGCCGCTCGGGCGCCGGTGCTTTTGACGAACTGCATCCAGGGGCGAACGCTATCCAGATCATCGTCAGAGCTACCGGTGGGAACGATGATGAAGTCCGCCGCCCCGGCTAGAATTTTGAACGATTCCGGATGATCTTCAATAGACGGAGGGGTGTCGATGATCAGCAGATCAAACCCGACAATACCAGCAAGCGCGTCCTGCACATCGGACGTCAACATCGTGGCTTCGAAGTGAGTGATCGATGCCATGTCGTCGGGGCGCTTGCTGAACCACTTGGTCAGGCCGCGCTGCATATCGAGATCCAAGGTTGCCACGGAAAAGCCGGCCAGAGCACCGGCAACGGCGATGTTGCGGGAGATGGTGGTCTTGCCGATTCCCCCCTTCGGTCCACTGATCAGGAGCCGCTTCATGGGAGCGGAGCCATTTATTACATCAACAATCATCGGGTTATTCCTCCAGCGACAAGGCTATCATGACCAGCCCCGCAGCGAAAGCGGCACCAAATGTTAGGCCGGCCTAACATTTGGTCGGCGGCGACGGGCAAACCAACACCTTCATCCGGCCCAAAAAATGTCCGAAACCGTTCTACCATAACCGCGCGAAGGGCGAAAGGACAAAAGGACGTATACGCTCCCCCAGAAGAGCGAACAGCGTGGTATCAGTGCGAGGATCGTTGTCTAAGAAAGGTCCACCCCAGCCTAAGCAAAGGCCTGGCGTATGAACTGCTGCAAGGAGAAAATAAATCAGCCGATTTGACGATGGGTGGTGTGAGGGGTCGGTGAATGTCTCGTGTCCACCATCAGCAAGGCTTTCTCGACGATCGGTTTTGCCCACTCTGGGATAGCAACAAGGGCCGCATGGTCGCAAGCATCGGGTACAAGGACCCGCCTATTGTGGTAGTCAAGGACCAGAGGTGGGCTAGGAATGAGGTCGCCGTCGGCGACCGTGAAACTGTTGTCGAACAGCTGTAGGCGGGTGAGATGGGGAAGGAGTGTTATCAGATTTGACCGCGACGACCGCCATCGCTCGCGTATTGTCTCGGGCGGAATCGGATGACCACCGTGAGCCACCCGGAGAGTCACCCGTTCAATGTGTAACTCAGGAGAGGTCAACCCACAGAACCACACCAAGACATCGTGGGTTTTGGCCGCCTCAAGTAGCAGTTGCGAGATTGATGATCCACCCAGCGTGGTTTCCAGCGCGAAATTGCCATGTTGGTCGATCGCCTGGCGAAGGCGATCGAAGCCATATTGCCACGCCCGCGCGTTAGCCTCGGCTAAGGATAGGCCGGCCTCATCCTTCATCTCCCGCGCGAAAGTATCGGGATTATAACAGGGAAGCCCGACGTCCTGGAGCAAGCTGCCGCCGACCGAACTCTTTCCCGCACCGTTGACCCCAGCCAAGACCGCTATAAACGGGCGGCGTGTCATCAGAAAGTGCGTCCGGCAATCGGCCGCGTCGTGGCCTGCCCCTTGGCTGAAAACAAAGCGTCGACCTTGTCAATCGCACCAGGGTCCTGCAGCCCGGATAAGCGCTGGTCGAAGCGTGCCGCCAACTGGTCGAGAACCGATTGTTGATGGCTTTCCACCTCGCGAAGCCTTTCGATGAGTGCACGATATTGGACCGCGGCGATTACAACGACATCGACATGTTTGCGGTTTGTCACCACCATCGGCCCGTCCGTCCTTACCGCACGGGTTATTGTGCCCCAACGATTTTTCACACGGGTGGAGTCGCATTGTGGCAGATCGTCTATGTCGGTGGTTTGGATGAGCATGGGGAACCCTCGGTTCTTATCAGAACGCCAATCTGGCCAATTTAGCCATTAAGGCGAAAAAAAGCCAGAGCGCGGCGGGGAAGAGGGCCGCAGCCGCCGAGACTATCTTTTGGGTGAGACCGCCTGTGGGGGTGCTTGTTATGATTCCACGTTGGAGTGTGTCGGTTGGGTCGGCCCGGCCCGGCCGCTATTCCGGCGTGATGCGGGTATCAGCGTTCAGAGTCCTTAGCGTAGGATTTTGGGAGGATTCTGCGATGACCCAATGAGGCGACGTCGCCGTGCCGCCAGGGTCCGAAGGACCGCCAAGCCTGTTCGTTGCGGTCAAACCGATTTGAGGTAAAGCGTGATGTACAATCGAAAAATCAACATGCTTTCCTGGAAAGCAATACAGCTGTGGTCCGCGGAGAATGTGTGGGGTGGCGAAGATGCCAATGGCGGACTCCAAGCACCTATGAATGACCGGCGCGCAGTAGGCGCGCACCGGAGGCCAGGGGCGGGGACGCGCAGCGTCCCGCTTCGTCGCCCGCCGCTCGCTTGCGAGCGATACGCGGGCGTCCGATTGTGTTGCAGAAGGGGGAATGAGGTGGGGGAGAGTGGTTGTTAAGAGTTGTTATAAAGGTTGTAGTAAAGTTGTAGATGTGTATAAGAGTCCAATTAGGTAGACAAACCAATAGGTTATACCACTATATGCCGATAGTGATACCACGCGGTTTTTGGGAGTGAAACCACGCATCGCGGGAGTGAAACCACGCATTTTTAGGACTGATACCACGTGGTAATTCACAGGATGGAATTGTCTTCGTGTGCGTGGTTTCGCTCCCCAGGAGCAATGTCGCGTGTTTGGGTGAAGCCAGCGGGTTGTGGTGCCACGTGGTTTCGCTCCCCGCTGACAATGGTTAGGGCTGGAAAAGTGAGGGTGTGCCTGTGTGGTATCGCTTCCCGACGACACGGGAAAGCGTGAAGGTAGAGCGCTTCTATTCTTCATCGTTGATGAAGCTGATAGTGACTCTCAGGGTAATTGTGTTTTTGCGGCTCGATGGGTGTCTTCACTCCGCAAGATCGGCCGGACCGTCACTCGAATCAGGATCGTCCGCCTGCGTGGTTTCACTCCCTGCAGTCAGACCATGGCGCCAAGTCATCTCGACGATCTCGTCGTGTCCGCGAAAAAAAATCCGGAAGTCGTATTCCGGGATTCTTCCTCTATCGATGGCTTTGCGAACATATTTGACAAAATCCTTCATCGCCATTGGCGATCCGCTACGCTCATGAAGCGTTTTCATCCCGATCGTCGTGGGCACAAGTTGGCGGCCGGCGATCTTGCGAGCAACGCGGTACAGAAATCGCTCATAGCCGCCGCTGAGATCGAAGTATCGCCGGTCGATTTGGTAGATTCCCTTGCGCGATGCCACGCTCTTGATCATCCAGGTCGGCAGCACAAAACGCATGCCGCCCGAGTCGCGATCCTGTGGTGTGGACTCCTCGAACTGATGGATCAGTGAGAAGCGAGCGAACTTCTTGAGTCGTTTGGCGTGCCAGATGTTGGTTTCGATGAAACAGGTTTGCAAGCGCCCTATGGCGGCGCGCAGTTCCGCGAAGTCTTTACCACTGGTGCCGCGCCCGATCGCTGTCAGCAAGGCGCGGGGGTTAACGGTAATGCCCGGGTTTTCCCATTCCCAGCCAGGCCGTTTAGTGTAGGTCCTGGGCCCCGTGGAAATGGTTGTCAGGGTGGGGACCGGCCTACCGTCACGGCCCCGTGCAAATTGTGCGTTAATTTGTCCCAACAAATACATGATGATGTCGTAGTCCCAGATCGTGGGCTGCCCGTATTGAGGATTAGGCAGGATTCGCACCCACAGTTCCCCAAACGTATAAGTGATGGGCTCGGTCCGGATATTTTTTGACAAGGCGACTAGCGGACGTTCTAGCGCGTCCCGTTGATCACGCAGCGCGACGTCTGGTAAGGCGGCAAACAGGATGTCAAATTCCATTTGCTTTGGTGACCCTACCACATCCTCTGTGGGCCACGTTGTTATCTCGTCGGCCGCGTCCGAGGCAGAGATGGTACCGTCGGAGGCCTGCGAGTCGAGAGAGGATGGTGTGGAGGGGAGGGTCATAACACCGCCTTTATGGATGCGATGGATGGACAATCGGACAGAGGGTTGCAAAGCAACCGAGGATGAGCCAACAGTGGGTAATAACAAATATGAGACCGAACAACACTACTTACGGAAGGCCACTGGGATGTTGAATACAGCCCCATGATCTTCGTATCCTTATTGGTCATCAGCGAGAGAGCGGATTGTTTGGCCTTTGGAACGAAGAGTCCGTCCTGCCGGACGATATGGCAGGATGCGTGGAGCAAGTTCCGTCCAGCTGGGGGATTGTTGTCGCCTGGCGATGTCGTAGTCCCTTTGGAGGTCCAGCCAAAAACGCGGGTCACCGGGGCTGTGTCCATGAGGGATCAGGCTGACCGGCAAGGTCTTAAAGTAGATGGCCAGGCGTAAGGCGGTATCGGTGGACAGGCCGAGCGTACCGGCAAGAAGGCTATAAATACGAGTGGCGCCAAGGGCGGTATCCCGGGCGAGACGGTTGGGTGTGATGCCTAGCGGTGCCAAGTAGCTTTCGAGCAGCACCACACCCGGATGAAGGCAATTGTTCAGGACCATGGATCGAGAGGATATAACAAAAAAACTGTGAACGAAAAGCTGTAAAATGACTGACAGCCACAAGCCACGACTCCGCACCAAAAGAAACCAAGGGGCAGGGGTCTAGTGTGAAAAGACGAGGGTTTCGCCGGCCGAACAGACTGGACAAGGACAACCGCGGCGGGTATGGAGGATGGTGTGAGCATTGAAAGACAACCACAAAATGATATAACCACAAATCTTATGGGATCTGCAGGTCCATACGGGGCGGAGGGGGCATAGGGTGCCGCGCATAGTATTAACTGATGAAAATCGGCGGCTCGGCCAGATACAATGCAAGATATTTGCCGAACGCTTTCGCGCCGCGCGCATCATGTCGGGTAAAACACAACGTGATATTGCAAGAATGACCGGCATTACACAACGAATACTATCGAGCGTCGAAAACGGGACCCAAAACATCACAATACACACCGCGGCAATGCTGGCACATGCCGTCGGCGTACCGCTATTTCGACTATTCGTCCCGGTCAGCGACCGGGCATACGATGAGACAACGGCGCCCGTTCCGAGTAAGACCCGGCACGGTGGCAAAGAGGTACCGTAATACAGGAAATAGATATTCGGAAAGCACCTCGAATCCCGCGTCACATGACACCACTCCGTGTCATGTGTAACGAAAACAGTACCTACGGGATACCCCACAAAAAATCAACACGACCAAAAGATTTATCTTGCGCAAAGGTGGTATCTCTCGGTAGATGTCTTTTAAGGCGTCAACAGGGGTAGGCCGAGGCCGGCTCAGGGTTGATTGTTGCGTAGTGGGCAGGTGGGGTGTCCGAGCGATGATGGAGGACTGCGCGAGCGCACAACGAGTGCGGGACAAGCTCGAGCGGGCTATGGGTCCCCAATTGATCACCTGGCTGCAGGAACCCGCAGTGGTCGAAATTTGGCTGAATGCGGACGGCACAATGTGGGTTGCCCGGCTGGGCCAAGGAAAAACATCCGCAGGCACGATGGAAGCAGGACGGGCGGAGACGTTGATCGCCAACGTCGCCACCTGTGAAGGGACGACGGTAACACGGAAAGATCCGCTGCTAGAATGCACGCTGCCGTTCAATGGTGCGCGGTTTTCCGCTTCCATCCCGCCGGAAAGTCCAGCCGCGACCTTCAATATTCGACGGCCAGCACAGAAAATATACAGTCTAGATGACTATGTGCAACAAGGCACCCTGTCGGCAACACAAAGACAACACCTGCGCGAGGCGGTGCAACAGCGCAAGAACATTGTGGTGGCGGGGGGTACAGGGTCGGGCAAAACGACGTTTATTAACGCGGTTATTGATGAAATGGGCCGCGAAACACCGGAAGATCGCCTGGTAATTATACAAGATACAGCCGAGCTGCAAGCAAAGGTGCGCGACCAGTTGATGTTGTTTACCTCGCCGAGGAATGACATGAACCAGTTGCTGCGCCATACGCTTCGCCGCAGCCCTGATCGGATCGTCGTCGGTGAGGTGCGCGGGGCGGAGGCGCTGTCGATGCTGAAGGCGTGGAACACGGGTCACGATGGTGGTGCCACGTCGGTGCACGCAAACGATAGTCGCTCAACCTTGATTCGGCTTGAACAACTGGTGTTGGAAGGGTCGATGTCGCCTTGTAGCACCCTGATTGCCGACGCGGTGGACATCATCGTGAACATTGTCAAGACGACCACGGGCCGTACTGTGAGGGAGATCGTCGCCGTGCACGGTTACCGCGACGGTGAGTATCTACTGGAGGAACTGCAATGAAGAGAGTGATCGCCGCCCTACGGGCGTGCTTCGTCGGGTGCATGATTATCTGTGGCACAGCCGTGGTGGTCGCCACGCCCGCCCAGGCCACGGCCTATAGCGCCGGCAGTACAGCTGGCGGCGCAACCGTGGTCAATGGGCTGCCCTACGCGACAGCGCTGTCTCAAATTAAAGCCGACCTGAGCGGACCCACCGCCGGCATCCTGGCGGTCCTGGCCTTTGTCGGCTGCGGCGCCGCGTTGGTCTGGGGCGGCGAAATATCCGGGTTTGTCAAATCCCTGATTTACACGGCAATGGCCGCCTCACTGATGGTTAGCGCGGACGCGCTGGTAACCAACTTCTTCTCCAGCGCCTCGGTGTTTTGACATGGATGGCCTGCGAAGGACGCCGATTCATCGGGTGCTTCACAGGCCACACCTGTTGCTTGGTGGTGATCGGCAAGCCGTCATGTTTACCGCGCTCGCGTGCGGCGCCCTGGGACTTGAGGGTGGGACAAAAATTTCATTGGTGGTTGCCGTGGCCTTCTGGTTTTGCGGCCTGTTTTTCTTTCGAAAGATGGCAAAAGCCGACCCACTAATGGCCAAAATTTATTTTCGCAATAGAAAGTACCGGCGCTTTTACCGCTCGCGGTCCACACCGTGGAGAAACTTCTGACATGTATTCACTGAAGGTCTTCCGAGACACAGCGGCCGGGCTGGTCGACCTGCTGAATTATGCGGGATTGGTCGATGAAGGCATCGTCCAGTGCAAGGATGGATCGCTACTTGGTGGGTGGTTCTTCCGCGGACCGGATGCCGAGGGACAGACGGCGTCGGAACGCAACTACACTGCAAGCAGAGTGAACGCGGCGTTGGCCAAGATGGGCACCGGCTGGATCAGTTGGACCGATGCGAGTCGACGGCACTCGACAAACTATCCAGCGCCGGAGCGCAGCTTTTTTCCGGATCCGGTAACCCGTGCCATGGATGATATGCGCCGCCAGGCCTTCGAAGCCGAGGGCGGACACTTTGAAACCGAATATGTATTTGTTGTGCAATATCTACCGCCGACCAAGGTGGAAAACCGCTTTCTTGAACTCTTCTACGATGACGATCGAAAAAAATCTGTTAATGAGGCCGCCCGCCTGCTGGAAAAGTTCAAGCAGGCACTCCAAGAACTTGAGGATAGCCTTAGCAGCGTCCTGAAAATGCGGCGCATGACGTCGCATCGGTTTGAGGGTGACCTGGGCCGCGTGCATTACCAGGATGACATGCTGTCCTATTTGCAGGGACTGTTGAGAGGAGAGCCAGCCACCGTGACGGTGCCGCCGTTCGGCATGTATCTCGACGCCGTACTCGGCGGCATGGAATTTACTCCGGCGGTGTATCCGCTCCTCGGGGAGAATTTCATCGCCTGCGTGGTGGTAGAAGGTTATCCGGAAGAGAGTTTCCCCGGCCTGCTGGACATCCTGTCAGAGTTGCCGATGCGCAGCCGGTGGTCGACGCGCATGATTTATCTGGACGGCTACCAGGCGGTCGGCGAGATCGAGAAATATCGCCGGAAGTGGAAGCAAAAAGAGCGTCCCATTCTCACGCAGATCATGCGGTCTGACGGCGGCGGCCGAATCAATGAAGACGCGGTGCAAATGGTAGGCGAAGCGGATAGCGCCATTGCCGAGGCCAGCAGCGGCGTGGTCCGCTACGGCTACAAAACGACCACCGTAATATTGATGGACCCCAGCCGCAGCGCCGTCGAGGAAAATGCGCGCGGCGTAAAGAAGGTGTTTGAGGCCCTGGGCTTCATTGCCCGCATCGAAACCACCAACGCCGTTGAAGCCTGGCTTGGTTCACTGCCGGGCCACTATGAGCCGAATGTGCGGCGGCCACCGCTGCATACTCTGCAGCTGGCCGACATGTTGCCGTTATCCACGGTTTGGCCGGGCCACGCACTGTGCCCCAATCCTCTTTATCCTCCCGATGTGCCAGCCCTGATGTATACGCACACGGAAGGGGGCACACCGTTTCGCCTAAACGTACATTACGGGGATCTGGGTCATGTGAAGATTTTTGGCCCGACCGGTGCCGGCAAGTCGACGTTGTTGTGTGAATTGGCTGGGCAATTTCGCCGGTATAAGGGGGCCAACATCCTTGCCTTCGACGTGGATTATTCGTTATTTGCCCTATGCAGTGCGGCGGGTGGAAAGCACTACGAGATGGGAACCGGGGCGACGTCGCCGGGGTTTGCCCCCCTGTCGCAACTCGACGGCGCGACCGACCTCTTGTGGGCGGCGGAATGGCTGGAAACGGCCTACACGCTGCAGACGAACCTGCCACTGACACCGACCCAGCGCGTTGAGGTGCAGCGGGCGCTGCGCCGCCTGCGGGATGGTGACAGCCCCCGTGGCATTACCGAATTCCTGATGGAAATACAGGACGAAGATATTCGAGAAGTCCTTCATTTTTATTCAGCGGAAAGTGCCTGCGGCCAGTTGTTCGATTCCAAAGAGGATACCATGGCGGTGAGCAACTTCACCGTCTTGGAAATGGACGAACTAATGGGAATGACGGATAAAGTTGTTCTTCCCCTGCTATTGTATTTGTTTCGGCGGTTTGAGAAAAGCCTGACCGGGCAACCGGCTGTGTTGTTTTTAGACGAGGCGTGGCGTTTCTTGGGGCACCCGGCATTTAAGGAAAAGATCCGCGAATGGCTCAAAACGCTGCGCAAGGCGAACTGCGCGGTGATCATGGCGACACAAAGTCTGTCCGATGCGGCCAAATCTGGGATTATCGATGTGCTGATGGAGTCCTGTCCGACGTCGATCTATCTACCCAACCCGGAAGCAGAAAAACGGGGAACGACACAAAATCCGGGGCCGCGGGATTTCTACGAGATGCTCGGCCTGAACGACAGCGAAATTGAACTGATCAAGAACGGCGTGAAGAAACGGGATTATTATTTTTCCTCACCAGAAGGCCGCCGCGTGTTTCAACTGGGCCTGTCGCCTCTGGAATTAGCTTTTGTCGGTGTGTCCGGCAAAGAGGATGTGAAGCGCGTTCAGGAACTGAACGCGCTGCATGGTCCGAAATGGCCACAGGAATGGCTGCGCGAAAAGGGGGTCGATTATGATCTCGGTCTGTAAGAAAGCGGCATGGATGGTCGCAGCGTTGTTGTTGGCGTCCCCTGCTGGAGCCCAGGTCTCGGGCCCCGGGATACCGACATTCGATTTTGGCAATGCGTTGCTGCAATACGGTAATTTTCTTACACAGATTGCAAACCTCAAAAATCAGTTGCAGCAGCAGGAAAACATGGTGGCGTCCCTAGGGACGGATGTTACCGGCCCGATAGTGCAGGCCTTTACTGCCACCAACGGACTCGTGAATACAATTGGCAATATCAGCCAGCAGGGAGCGCAGCTGCAGGCGGCGGTGACCGGGTTGTTTCCGCAGGGCTTCCAGAATTCATCGCCCCAACAGATTATGACCGCGGTCGGTATGATGGACACTTATCTGCGCAGTAACCAGCAGGCCGCCTATGCGATCCAAAACCAGGTCGCAACGAATCAGGCGGTGGTGCAGCAGCAGGTGGCCGCCGGCGTCATCGCCTCGAACGGCGCTGTGGGGCAAACAGCCGCGCTGCAGGCGACCAATCAGATATTGGCGTCGATCTCTACCCAGTTGAGCGACATGCAATCGCTTCTGGTCACCATGTCGCGGTCAATGACCGACACGGCGGAGGCCCAAGCGGCGGCGGCCCAAGCGGCAACGCAAGATACCGGATCCGAAACCAGTAATTACACGCCGACGTGGAGTTATTCGGGTGTGACCGGGTATTAGGACCGCGTAAGGACTCGGCACCGCATGGGCAATAGAACGCAAGAGTAAGCAGAACGGTGAGGGAAGTGGAAACAATGGTCGTCGCGGCCAGAAGACGTGGAGTGCGTCTTATTATTGCCGGCGTCATAGCCGTGATAGGGGCATCCACGGTCTTTGTGGCAAGCGCCTGGGCGACGTGTGATCCGTTGGTGTCGAATTGTACCGCTGCCGGAACCGGTACAAGTGGAACAAGCACTCCGGCCGTCGGCAGCAATGCCGGGGCGCTGGATACCGTGATGAACAATTTCGAGACCTACACGGTATCGGCGGGAAAGGCGATCAAAGGTGAAGGAGCCAAGTTATTTTGGTTGTTAGCTGGCATAGAATTCTCATTCGCTATGATCCGGCTTGGGATTACGCGAGCCGAACTGTCAGAGTGGCTTGTTGATCTAGTATTTTTGGTGATGAACATTGGGTTTTTTTGGGGGATATTTGATAATCAGGGGTTTCTTCTGCCGGCGATCGTGAATAGCTTCAATAAATTGGGCGCTCAAGCAGTATCGACGGCCATGGGAGGTGCGGCGGGAAGTTCAACAGGAATGTCTCCATCGTCGATCATGGTGGCCGCAGCCACAGTAGCGACGAAAATATGGAAAACCTCCGGTTTTATTACCGGCAAGGTAAACCCGGTAGTAGCGATGCTGATGTGCATTTTTGTTGTTATAATGTATGGCATCATTGCCGCATTCCTCGCGGAAACATTGATTGAATCCTATTTTGTGCTTGCTGCCGGCGGAATAATACTCGGGTTTGGTGGCAGCCGGTGGACGCGCCAATATGCGCTGTCGATCCTTGGCTATGCGGTTTCGGTCGGAGTCAAGCTCCTGATCATGGATCTGGTGATTGGCGTGGGAATGACTGCGATGAATGCCATCAGTTCCAATGGACCAAACTCCGTGGATGGGTTCTGGGGCACCGCCATTACCCTCATTGTCCTCGCGGCAATTACCAAATCGGTGCCGTCGATGGCCCAGGCGGCGGTCGCGGGCACGCCGCAAGCCACCGGCTCGGCGATAAGCGGGGCAGTCAAGGGGGCAGCACTCGGCACCGCCGCTGTTGGCGCGGTCGCCGCCGGCGTTGGCATGGTGGCGGCGGCGGGTGGTCCTGGGAAGGCCCTGGCCGCCGGTGGGAGGAAAATGCTGGAAGGGGCGCGCGGCATGGCGGCCGGCGGGGCAACGCCGGCGCAACGCCTAGCGGCGGCTAAGCAGGTGGTCGGTGGCATGAAGACAGCGGCTACCCCGATAGCGTCGGCCTTCGGCCAAGCAGGAAAATCGGCGCTCAGCGACATCGGCGGAAAGCTGACCGGAAATAGGCACTTCGGCTATTCAGGTGCGCGCATCTTCGCGGACATGATGGCGAATAAAAAGCCGGCACCAAAACCAGCACCACCACCACCACCACCAGGCGGTGATGACCCCTATTGGGGGGCATAATGACGACGGAACCGAAGAAAGCCGGACTCGGAATACGCCTGTTTGCTGGCAAGAAGGGCAAAGAAAAAGCCGGTAAAAGCAACACCGATGCCCTTGGCATGCCCAAGCATGACGTCAATCCCTACATGGCGGCCCGCCGCGAGTGGGATGAGCGCATGGGGACGTCCATCGCGCGCGAACACAGCTGGAAGTTGGGTTTTTTTGGCGTGTTGGTGATCCTCGGCATCTCGGTCGGCGGCAACGTCTATCAGTCGACCAAGAGCCGGGTGCAGCCCTATGTGGTTGAGGTAAACAAACTGGGCGATGCCCTCACAGTGGGGGTGATGCCCCAAGCGGGGCAGGCGGATCCGCGAGTGATTCGGACCCAACTGGCGCGCTGGATTTTTGACGCGCGCACCCTTTACGCGGACGTCGGCGCCGAGCGACAGATGATCATAGAGCTGTATTCGATGATTGCGGAGGGCTCAGCCGCCCAAGAGCAGATGAACGAATACTTACGGTCAAATGATCCATTGGGTCGAGCACAAACGGAATTAGTGACCATCCACATCAATTCGGTAGTGCCGCTGCCCGGCAGTCAATCGATGTGGCGTATAGAGTGGGTGGAAAAAGTGACAAGTCGCGACGGCCATACGGTGATTAGTGAAAAGGTATGGCAGGCCGATGTGACTGTATTGATCAACGCGCCGACGGATATCGCCACCGCCATGGTCAACCCCCTTGGGGTCTATGTGAGCGCCTACAATTGGACGCAACGGCTATGAAGTGGGTGTCTCTGCTCGTGATGGCGGCTACCTTACTGTGCGGCGCTACCGCGCAAGCACAAGAGAAAGTGTTGCCGGTACCGCCGATCAAGCCGGCAGTGCCCAAGGGATGGCCGCCGAAGCTTAATCGGCTGAATGGCCACCCCGTCACGCTAACGCCGAAGGAAAAGGCGGGGGTCGGCATTGCCGAGCAATGGGAGGCGCGGCCCGACCTACCGGCGGCGGGCCCCGACGGCGCGGTGACCTACCTGTTTGGAGCGACCATGCCGTCGGTGGTCTGCAGGCCGATGACGATTTGTGACATCGCGCTGGAACCGGGGGAGAAGGACAACGGGGCACCACAGGTCGGGGATAACGTGAGGTGGAAGTTCTCGCGAGCAGAGTCGGGGGACGGGCCAAACAAAGTCGTTCATGTGATTGTCAAGCCGACAGAGCCGGGGCTGGTTACCGATCTGATGTTGGCGACGGACCGGCGATTTTATGTGATCAAGTTGGTGAGTACGGAAGACCGAACCATGCCAGAGGTGCGGTTCACCTACCCCGACGAGTTGGAGAAGAGATGGAACGAGGCGCGCGGGCGCAGCGCGTCTGCGGCACCACCCGCGCCCCGCGTGGTGTCAGCAACCGCAACGACTCCCACCGATATTGCGCGGCTGGATTTTGCCTTCGACCTAAGTGGAGACGATCCCATTTGGAAGCCCGTCCGGGTCTACTCCAACGGCTCAAAGACGTTTATTCAGTTTCCGCCGGAGGTGAAGTCCGACGACTTACCGGCCCTGGTGGCATTGTCCGATGACGACCAGGAACAAGGCGTCAACTATCGCCTGGTTGGCAACGCCTTCGTAGTCGACAAGGTGTTACAGAAGGCTGCGCTGATCGCCGGCGTGGGCTCGGACCAAACCAAGGTAGTGTTGACCCATGACATGGGGAGTCATCGATGACGCGGTGGCTCCTAATGGTATGCATGGGGCTGTTGGCGGGATGTAGCAGCTTCAGCTTCCCGATTCCGCGGTTTTCGCTTCCTGATACGGACGGTCCCGAAGCGGTGTGGGTTGCTCCGGCGATCGTGCTGCTGGTGCGGCGGGAGTGTCCCGCGGCGGACTGTTTATTGGTGTTGGCGGGAGATGATGACACGCCTTTGGACAAGGCGGTGGCGGACGGGTTGCGCCGCGCCGGCATGGCCGTATTGCGGCAGCCGGACAAGGGGGAGGTGCCGGCGGGAGCCGAGAAGCTCCGATTTGGTCTGAGCACGGATGACAATGGGGCCTATCTGCGGGTGGTACTAGGCCATGTGGTGTTGGCCCAATTTTTTCCACGCCGGAAAAATAAAGGATTTGGGGCTGGCCATGCAGTGACACGGTGGGAGAAGGCATGATGGCCGACAATAATACTCCCGATTTTTTTAGGCCACACCTACCGAAGCCGGAGGGCATACGGCGGCTGAATAATCTACCCATCCTACTAATAGTAGTCGCGACGGTGACTGTTGTGTCAGTGCTGCTGTATTCGATCGAGACACGGCAGCCGAAACCAGCAAATCCGGGAGAACAAGCCAAACAAAAGACCGAACGGCCAATGTCGACGACGCCGCCCGATCTCTTTAGCAATGCGCCGGCAAGCGGTGTTGTTGAACCGAAGGAAATACCGCTGCCACCGGTATCGTCGAACCCGGTAGTACCGATGGGAGGAAATCCCTCGGCCGTCGCTGCGCCGCTACCAGGGAACCTGGCAACCCAGCAAATGCAGCGGATCTCTCCGGAAGAGGCGGCGCGACGCGAGGCCTGGCAACGGTATCGCGACGAGGAAGCAAAGCTCACGTCTTCGCGGGAACAGACTTTTGAGAAGGCGCTGACCGCCGGTCCGTCAGTCGATGCCGGTGGTGCCGGAGGGGGGGCTGGTGTGGGCGGCAACGACATGGCCGGTATGTTGAAGCGCTTAGCTGCGCGCTCTTCGGATGCCGGAGTCAGCTCGCCGCTCATCCCGGCGCGAGCAGAACGGCCCGACAACAACGATCCAAACCATGCGGAGCAAAAGAAAAACTTTTTAAAAACGGAAGACACCACGTCGACCGATTATTTACTTCATGCCGTGATGAAACCTCTGTCGCCGTATGAAATGAAGGCAGGCACAATTATTCCGGCCGTCATGGTGCTTGGCATTAATTCAGACCTCCCCGGAGAAATCATTGCCCAGGTGCGAGAAAATGTTTTCGACACAGCGACGGGACAATATTTGTTAATTCCGCAGGGATCAAGACTGGTCGGGCGCTACGACAACGGGGTTACCTATGGCCAGGACCGGGTGTTGGTGGTGTGGAACCGGATTATTTTTCCCGACGCATCGTCGCTGAACCTCGGCAACATGGCGGGTGCGGATCAGAGCGGTTATGCCGGCTTCAGCGACCAGGTGAACAATCATTACATGCGGATCTTTGGTGCGGCGACGATGATGTCGCTGCTGACGGCTGGGGTTCAGCTGTCGCAACCGCAAGCGGCAAACGGTGAGAACATCACTCCAGGCCAGACGGTCGCCGGCGCTCTCGGCCAGCAATTTGGCCAGGCCGGCATGGCGTTGATGGAAAGGAACCTGCAGATCCAGCCGACCATTGAGATTCGGCCCGGATATTTGTTCAACGTGATGGTCAGCAAGGACGTCGTCTTCTCAAGTCCCTATCAGGATGGAACCGAAGTGCAGGGTGGACCGCCCGAGCGCGCGGCGACCGTGCGCCCAGCGGCGGATGTGACGCCGCCCTTGATTGGTCCGAGGTTGGTCGGATGGGTGGTGCGCGCTGCCGCGCCGGGAAGTGCTCTGGTGGTTCCACCGGCGGCGCCGAATGTAGGGCCGGTGGAGATCAAGGAAGGGGAAAACTATCCGCAGGTGGGCCTGGGCCATGTGGACGGCATTTTTGAGAAGAGCGGTGAGTGGTTTATTCAGACCAGCCTCGGCTGGTTCAGCGGAGGTGAGCAGTGAACGCGCGCACCGCGGCATGTGTCCTCCTAGCGGCCCTCGTCGCTCCGGAGGTGGCCGTCGCGCTACCGGACGGGCCGACAACGGTATTTGCCGATCAAGTGCCATTGGGGTGGGTGGCGGAGAAAATGGTGCCGTCGGGAGTACCGCTGGTCTACGAGCCGCCGGTAACGCCGAATGTGATGGTCAGTGTCAAGGAAGGGCCGTCCTGGCAAGAGGCGCTACGGGAAGCGGTCGAAGCGCGCGGCCTGATTGTGGATTACAAGGACCAAGGAGTCGTGTTCCGCGATCCGGCAGCAATCGATGCCGACGCGGCATCCGGGCCGGAACTGGCCGGTTGGCGGTTGCAGATGGCACTGCCGGGGCGGGCATGGGTGATTGCCCCTGGCCAGGACAGCCTCGGACCAGTGGAAATCAAGGAAGGACAGAGTCACCCAGTATTGGGGCGGATCGTGAGGATCTTGCAGGACGGCAACCGATGGATCGTACAGACCCATAAAGGGTGGTTTGCCGGAGGTCCGTCATGATTACGCGGCGCGGGGCCGGGCTACTGGTGCTATCGGCGGTGATGCTGCGGCCACTGGAGGGGCACGCCTTCGATGGCTGTCGCGACCATGTGGAGCGGGCGGAAGTGGCGCAGGGGGTACCAAGGGGGCTGTTGACCGCCATCGGTTATGTCGAAAGTGGCATGGATCCGTTGGCGATCAACGCCGATGGGGTGGGCTATCACCCGCGCTCGGTAGGCGAAGCCGTATCCCTGGTCCGGCAGCTGCGGCGCGCTGGCGCTCATTACATCGACGTCGGCTGCATGCAGATTGATCTGCACTATCACCCGGATGCATTCCCGCGATTGGAAGAGGCGTTCGACCCGGGCCCCAACGCGGCGTATGGCGCGCGGCTATTGGCGGCGGGCCGCGTCGATTACGGCGATTGGAATTCGGCGGTTGCCTACTATCACTCGAGCAATCCGGCACGCCAGACGGACTATCTGCGCCTGGTAAGGGACCAATACGCGGCCTTGGGCGACGGCTCGGCGTTGCGTGGGGCCATCCAGCCCCGCACCACTGGGCGACCGGTCAGCGGCCGGCCACGGATGGTCACGGTTCGACTTTCCTTCATGACGATCACCCGGCCGGCCGACGGTCGTGCAATGTCCTATGGGGGGAAATAGATCAATGTCGTGGATGAGGCTCACCGCGGAAGCATGGCCGTTGATGTCGGGGGTGATCGCTCCCCGCCTGTGCCAGAGGTTGCCGCAGATGCTGGACTGCGGCTGGCCGGGGCTATGGACGGCGGCGCCAGTTTTACCGCCGTCTCGAGGCCGCCATTGTTGGGGGCCCGGCATCGCTGCCGGGGCGGCGGTGGGCATCGTCGCCCTCACACCAGTTGCCAGCAGTTCGCTTTTCTGTGTGGCAATCAGCCTGTCCGGCCTTGCCCTGCTGGCCGCCACCGACCTTGAGCACCGCATGGTTCCCGACGTCCTAGTGATGCCACTAATCGGCCTCGGGGTCGTAGTGGCAGCACTGGGCATTTCACCAATAGCCCTGAGCACGGCGGTTGTGGGGGCGGCGGTCGGCTGGGGCTATGGCAAAGCGATCCAGGTGATGTTGTCCCACTCCCGCAATGGGGACGATGGGGCGGAGTTGGGCGAGGGGGATGTCAAAGCATCAGCGGCGATCGGCGCATGGTTTGGCGGTGTGTTTGCCTATGTGGCGCTGACGCTGGCGGTGTTCGCCGTGGGCGCCGGAGTGCTGTGTCGCCGTCACGCAGGGGTGAGCGATCGCGTCGAAGAGGCCCCGCTGGCTTGTTACCTGTTCGGTGCGACGGCCGGCGCCGCCGCTATTTGTTCGCTGCTGCCGATGGGAATTTTGACATGAGCACGGGAAAGGTGGTGGTGATGAGGCGGACTCCGTGGATGGTCGCAGCGATCTGCTGCTGCACGGCATCGGCGGCGCTTGCCGCCGATGGGCCGGTTTCGGGTTTCGGCACCGACATGCCGTTATCCGTTGTTGCCAGCCGCATTGTGCCGGCGGGCACGCCTGTGGAATACGGCCCGACAGTCACCAAAGAGGCAAAAGTGTCATGGCACGGCGGGCCATCCTGGGAGACCGCGCTGCGCGAAGCAGTGATGCCGCTGGGACTAATGGTGGTTATCACAGAGAAAAAGGTAGTCATCGATAGTCCTCCCCCGCCGCCACCGCCTCCACCACCCCCCCCGCCGCGCTGGCGCCGACCCGATCATTGGTGTGCTGAAGCCGGTCAAAACCTTGGTGATGTGGTGCGTGAATGGGCGCAGCGAACAGAAGTGTCGGCCGTCGTGCACGGCGTCTACCGCTACCCGGTGGAGGCGCGAGTGTGTTTCGACGAGGGTTTTGAGCAGGCGGTGAAAAACCTAGTGGAATCGTTCTCCACCGCCGAACCGCGCCCCATGCTGGATATCTGGAAGGACGGCGACAATTACACGGTCGAGTTAACGGAAGGATCAGCACAATGAGGGCGATATCACGGCTACGAACGACGGCGATCTTTGCTGTGGCAGGCGTGATGTTCACCCTGGCCGGTTGTGGCGGCAACGCCTTTCAGGCGACCAAACAACAGGTTAATGACGTGGCGCAGAAAGCGGCGGCGCTGCAGCGGGAAACGGAAGCCAGCAACACCGACGTGGTACCAGCCGGCCAGGTGCACATGCACCACCGCGCGTTCGGTGGTGGCCGGGCCTTGGTCAACGATCACGGCGAACCACTCCCTCCGAGGGCAGATCATTTCCTTTTGGACACCAAAGGCGTCGGATTGAAGCTCCGTGAAATTGCCGCCGAGATCAACGCGCAAACCGGATTGCCGGTCGATGTGATGGACGATATCCCGGTAGGCGTGGCGCGCGGTGTCGGCCCGGGCACCGGGCAATCCGAAGCGGATTGCCGCATGGCGCCGGATTACCAGGGCAAGCTTGAGCGGTTTCTGGACGGCCTGGCGACGTATTGTGACCTGTCGTGGAATTACAGCGACGGGCGCGTGAAGCTGCAGGTCTATGAAACAGCAACCTATCGCCTCTACGCGGTGCCGACCATGGCCACCATCAAATCGATGATGAGTTCGCAGGGAGCGGCGCCAACCACCGCGGGCGGTGGAGGGGCGGCGGGCGGTGGCGGCATGGCGGGTGCTGGGGCGACGAGTGGCATCACGGCGACAGGCCAGTCGCTGGAAGCGGATGTGACCTACGACACCAAACTGGATTCCTGGACGGAAATCAAAAAATTGCTTACCGCGCTGGTTAAGCCCGGCATCGTCGAAGTATCCAAAAGTGAACGCACGATCCTGGTGGTGGGGAGGCATTCGGCACAGGTGGCGGCAAAGCGGTTGATCACCGAGATCAACCGGCGCCAATTGCGACAGGTCGACTTTACCGTGCAGGTGTTGAACCTGACGACCAGCGACAACATCGACCTCGGTTTGTCCCTCAATACACTGTTGAACCAGTTGCAAGGGCAGTACGTGGTGCAGGGTGCGAGCCCCACGGCCCTGGCGGCGACTGGGGCGGGAGCGCTCGGTGTTACCGTCCAGAACAACACGCTGACGAACAAGACCAACAAATGGGCCACCTCCGCGGCGGTCATCAGCGCGCTGCAGAACATTGGTAATGTGGCGACCCGCGACACCTTGACCATATCGGCGCGCGACGGGCGCCCAGCGCCGGTTACCGTGGCGCGCCAGCTGGCTTACGTGTCTAGTGCCACATCGCAACTGAGCACGGTGGCCGCCCTGGGTGGTCTTCAGGAGTCGACGCTGACCATCGGCCTGACGATGAATCTCCTGCCGATGATTCTCGATGACGGGCAAGTGCTCCTGCAATACGCCTTCGGGTTGTCATCCCTCAATGACATGACATCGGTGACATCGGACGGGATCACCCTGCAGACACCGGACATCAACGTCCGCTCCTCTTTGCAAGAAGCGGTGTTGTCTTCCGGTGATGCGTTGGTTCTCCTCGGGTACCAGCAGGAAAGCCTGAACGAGCAGGATCAGGGGATTCCCGGCCTCGCCGACAAGTTGTTCGGGTTTTTCGGTGGGTCCAAATCGGTCGCGAACACCCACACGGCGCTGGTCATCATCATCACGCCGCAGGTGCGGGAAAACCGGGTGAGCGGCACATGAACATCATTCGTAACGGGCGGCATCCCCTCGCCACCAATCTCTTCTGGCAGCGCGTCGTCGGTGCTGGGGGTGTGGGTGCGGCGGCCCGCGCGCAGGCGCGGAAACTGCCGCCGCAGTTGGGGCGGGTTGAGCATATCGTCGTGCGCCGAAAGGCTCGCCAGTATGGTGTATCCACCACCACGAACAGCGAGCACAAGCCTGGCATGTATTCAGCCGCGGCGGTACTAGCCGACGCCATCGCCGGCAGCTGGGCCGGGATATTTGATGTCCCGGAAGGATGGTATTTCTTGGTCTGTCGCCAAGGGCACATACACCCGGAGACGGACAAGCTCTTTGCCCGCGCCGAGAAAGATCAGGTCCGGCGCTTGCTCGAAGGTGCACTGCAAGACGAAAAAATTACCGCGGCCTACGCGCCGGCGGAATTTAACCTAGCCAAGACCACCGAACGGCGGATCGAACCTATCTTCGCCAAAGTAGGACGCGATTGGCGCCGTTTTGCCACGACCAACCGGCTGGCCCCGCTAGACCAGAAGGCGGCAGCGGCACGGATGGTGATGAAGGGTCTACCGTTGGGCCTTGGGAGCGCCTTGCTGATTGGTGGCGCGCCCTACGCGTGGGAATGGATTGACGAATGGCTCAATCCGCCGCCGCCACGCACCGTCATTCACGCCCCCAATCCATGGGAAGCGCTGCCGCAAGGGGCGGAGGGGCTGTTGCACTGCGTGCCCGCCCTGCTGTCTTTTCCACAACTGCCTGGCGCCAACCTCAAGAAGGCTGAATGCCACCGCGATGTGGTTGTTTACCATTATGTGACCTACCTCGACATCGCGCCCGCCCTCATCGCGTCCGAAAAAGCGAGACCCGGCTGCCGGCTGGGGCCGGACGGTGGCAAGGGCTTGGCGCTGCAGTGTCATATCAGCGCCGAACGTAGAATGGGACGCCAACGCCTGTTATCCGAACAGGTGGCGGTGGACCGGTTATGGCGACTGATTGGTGCCACCGGGGCGACCCTCCAGCTGGGCCGGCCGGCTCGCCTGCCATTGCAGAATCCGGCACATCCGGAACAAGGGCCACACGGCAAATCACTGCCTGTCACCGCCCGCATGCCGTTTCCGCCGGATGTTTTGGCGTCGGCGCTGGCCGGTCTGCCGGCCTTTACGGTGAGTGGCGTGACTTACACCACCCCCAGCCAATGGTCGATCGAGGGGACTGTCTATGTGGAATGATACAGGTAGAACGCTGCTGGTGGCGATGCTGGTGGCGGTGTCCTCTGCAGGGGTGGCAGCCGCCGATTCGGCATCCCCAATACCGCTGACGCCTGAGCCACCGCCGAAGGCATTCACCGGCCCGGCAATCCCTCCACCGATTGGTCAGACTACACAAGAGCGGACAGCGACGTCGCCGCGCGCCCAGACAGCGCCGCAAGGGAAGCCGGTGCCGGCATCTGTGGCGGGGACACCTCCAGTCTCGCGACGGGCACAGCCCCAAATGCAGCAACCGACCGCGGCACCGGCGGAGAAAGCAGCGACTGAGCCGCATCTGACGTCAAAGGAGAGCCGCCCGGCGCCTTCCGCGACAGTGCAGAGGGAGGCGGCGGAGCCGCGAGCGGTTATCACCGCAACGGAGCGCACTGCCGAATCGGCCGCCCCGGTGCCGACAGTCACCACAGCGGGGGCAGTGACGCCGGACGAGGTCCCGTCGCCCGGCGACCGGCTGCCGGCGGAGTTCTGGTCGTGGCCTGCGAACGATCAGCTGAAGTGGTTGCAGACCCGGCAAGCCGTCCTCGACGGGGTGAAGAAGTTCTTTGAAACCCAAAAGGATATTGCCGAGGCGAGCGGCAAGAAGCCCATCGGAGCGATGAAAGTGGGGACAGCTTCCCCGGTGGTGCTTGCACCCCCGAAAGAACTGCCGCCGACGGCGAGCGCCAAGCCGTTGCCTGTTGTCGAGCGGATCTACGCCCGAGAGGGGGTCCCGATGGCCGATCTGTC
This sequence comes from Pseudomonadota bacterium, assembly GCA_021781575.1. GTDB lineage: Bacteria > Pseudomonadota > Alphaproteobacteria > Rhodospirillales > Magnetospirillaceae > DUZF01. The sequence goes on along the minus strand of JAJXWP010000019.1, from coordinate 8,014 downwards.
TTTAGGAAATGACGGGGTAAGGACCGTGAGGGAAGGAGACTCATTACCCGATGGCATGAAGGTGGTCGCCATCAGCAAAGAGGATGTGGTCGTGGGCGTCGAGGCAAAGCGCGTGTCGTTGCCAGGGGCCATGGTGTCGTCGGGCCTACTGCCGCAGCCGGCAGTCACACCGCCGCCACCACCTCCGGTAGCGAATGGTCCGCAAAGCCATCCGAGGGGGGAAGCGCCACGCCTTATACCGCTTCAGAGTGGGGCTGACCGATGAACGAGCTTGTCAAACCGATAGCCATCGAGCCCGGCGATGCTCTGTTGACCGCACCGACAGCCGCGCTCGGTCCACATTGTTCGGACAACACCCGCAAGATGATGGCCCTGTTCGCGTCAGGCCGTTTCTTCGTGGTCGAAGGGGCAGACGGTCACCCAGAAGTGACCGGTGTGCTGGCACTGGCGAAGGCCATGCAGATTGGGGTGGGCGAACCGACGATCGTTGACCCCGGCACCATCCGCGGCCTCTATCACCATCACCCAAAACAGGCGGCGGCGAATCATGTATTGGTCGGTATTGATGACGCCAAAATGCGCGATCACGCCTACAGCATTCTGGCCAAGGCGGTGGAACGGGGAGGTGTCAGCGACCTGATCATCCGCGCTGACCGGCGCGAGGGGCGGGTGTTTGCCATTGTCGACGGTCATATGGAGCCGTTGATTTCCCATCGGTGGGAGCCGGCCTATGCCAAGCAATTCATCCGCACCATCATGGCCTGGGCCGGCATGGAAGGGTCGTCCGAGCGGAGTTATCAGGAAGGCGTGCATCAGGTCGGGCAAATCACCTCGGGCCTACCGCCGGGGCTGCAATCGGTGCGTTTGCAGAAGCTGGCGGTTGGCTTCACCGGCGAGAGCGTCATTGTTCGACTCATGCCGACGCCGGCCGAAGGCCACATTGACCTTAAAGCACTGCATTTCTCCGAAGAGGAAATCGAACAGTTTGATGCGATGATCTTTGTTGCATCAGGGGTCGTCGTGGTGACCGGCCCGACCGGCGCCGGCAAGACCACCACCTTGCATGGGTTGCTCGCCCGGCTGCTCAACATGTTTCCCGGCGACCACTGGGTGACGGCGGAGGATCCGATCGAAATCCGCATCCGCCACGACAACGTGGATCAGATCGACGTAGTGAGGACCGCCACCGATGATGACGTGGCGCTATCCTACCGCAAGGCCTTGGAGGCCGCTCTGCGCAGCGCCCCAGACCGCCTGCTGTTCGGGGAAATTCGTTCGGAGGATACCGCCGCGATCGCGGTGCGCGCCGCGCTCACCGGCCACCAGGTGCTGACCACCTTGCACACGGACAGTTGTATGCAAGCGATCGCTCGCCTGATGGATCTTGGCGTGTCGGCCTCGATGTTACGCAACCAGGGGGTGATAAAGGGCGTGTCGTCACAACGGCTGCTGCGGCGACTGTGTCCGCACTGCCGCCGCCCACTAGAGCGGGGCCAATGGGAGGGCTACTGCCCACCCTGGCTGGCCGATGTGTTTGACGACAAAGGGGGGGTGTACATGCCGGATCGCAAGGGCTGTGCGAAGTGTCGCGGCGGCTACCTGGTCGGTCGGAAGGTAATTACCGAAATCATGCGGCTGGACAACCGGTTGATTGAGTTGCTGGTCGATGGCGATACCAGCCGCGCCCTCGTGCATTGGCAAACCAATGGCGGAGTGCCGCTGTTGCAGCGAGCCCAACGGTTTGTCGCCAGCGGCGAAATCGATCCGGTGGAGGTGATTCGATGCTTGAATACCTAAGCAGGCTGCGCGGCACGAAAAGGGAGAACCTGGCGGCAGATCGCCGCTGGGTGCTGCGTCATCCGAAGTGGCGGCTGCGGCTTTATACTGCCTTGGCCGCTCGCTACCGCATGAGTCGTCCGATGCTGGAGACAGTGCGACGCATGGCCGATCGCAAGGCGGCAACTGCCCCGAAATCGCGCGAAGCGATGATTCTACGCCGGTGGGCCGGGCAGATGGAGCACGAAGGCGATACCATCGACATCCTTCTGAAGGAGTGGGTGCCGACCGAGGAACTGCTGATCATTGCCGCCGCGCCCGATGACAAGGGGCTTGATCGCGCCGCGGCCTTGCTCGAACGAACCCTCTCCCGGCGCAGCATGGCCTCAGCCGCGTTGTTTTACCCGGGGCTGCTGTTGGTGATGTTGTTCGGCATGCTGTGGGTGGTGGGGCATTTTGTTATGCCCAACGTGCTCTCCATGCAGGCACGGCAAGGCGTGCCGCCCTCCTTCATGCTGAGTTTTCTGGCAGGCCATGCGTGGCTGGCACCGCTGCCGTTCGCTGTGATTGTCGTTGCCGTGCGCTGGAGTCTGCCGCTGGCATGCGGGCCGTGGCGGGTATGGCTCGATCATCATATCTGGCCCTGGACACAGTATCGGCGAGTCCAAGGGGGTGCGTTTCTGCTTGGCTACGCGGCGATGTGGGGCGGGGGGCGCACCGAATTGGAAACGCTAACCGCATTAGGCGAAGCGCGGAACCCATGGCTCAAAGAGCGCGTCGATGCAATCGCGCGCTGGGTGGAGGATGGCCTAAGTCTCGGTGAGGCAATGGCCAGCAGCGGTCACGGATTTCCCTCTCCGGACACAATCGACGACATCAGCGATATCGAATCGACGCCGGATGATATGGCGCGACACCTGGAAGCGATGGTCGATCGTGATACCAAGGAACTGCAACAGCAATTCTTGCAGATGTCCACCGTCATGGGTGTGGCAGTCATGCTCATTGTCGGAATAGCTCTATTATTCATTATCTACAGTATTGTCTCAGCGTTTAACCTCTCTGCCTTTATGGATATCATGCAGAACCAAGGGCAAATGGTGAGGTAGAAGGCGAGAACATTGCGTCCAAAAGGAGACACAACATGTTTGCACTTGCAAAAAAGTATCGGAAACAAAAAGGCGGGATCGGCGGCGCGGGCGAGACGATGATTGATCTGACCACGAATTTGATCATCGTCAGCATCATGGGCGGCATTGCCTTCGGCGTCTATAAATGGGCGACAGCGACATCGGAATGGAATGCCCTTAACGGGCTGGTCAGCTCGGTACGTCGCACCTATCAAGGAGAGACCTATCCGGCAACGGGTATCGCCGCGGCGCTGATCACCAATCAGGATATTGGCAGCCTGCGCTCTACCGGCGGCACGGCGATTCTGAACACTTACGGGCAGGACTATACGATTGCCGGCGCCGGCGGATCGTTCACGATCAGCGATCCAGGAGTGTTGCAAGCAGATTGCAACAAGATCCTAAAACAAATCCCCTCCACCGGCTACCTGTCGGTGACGGTGAACGGCGGCACCGCCATCACCACTTTTCCAATCACCGTCGCGGAGGCGCAAGGGGCCTGTAATGTGGCGACCAATGCCGGCAACACCATCCTAGTCGAAGCACAGTGAATAGTCCGATGTCATGGGTGGATGATGGGACTTGGTGCGACGTCTGGATAGTGCTGAGGGCCGGAACAGCCGAGGTGCGGTATACGGCGCGGCCCGGCGCGCCGCTACGCCGCGCCTCCTACCGGGACGTCAGGGATCTACATGAGTCTGTCGTTGCTCAGCGGCGCGGCCGGCCGGCATTCATCGCTGAGTGTGGCGATACATTGCTGCGCGTGAAGTGGTTTCGCTCCGGGCGTAGGGAAGAGACGGAGACCTATAATCTGCGTCGTCTACCCTCACGGGTACCGCATCTCACCGAAACGGCACTGCCGCCGCCGTTAGCCGAGCGCCTGGTGGACATCGGCGGCAGGAAGGGCATGGTAATCGTCACCGGCCGGGTTGGGGCAGGAAAGACATGGACCGCAAGCGCCATCTTCACCACCTGGCTCGAACTATATTCGAGCGCCGGCGTGAGCATCGAAGACCCCCCCGAACTCCCCATGGAGGGGGCGTGGAAGGACGGATATTGCTGGCAATGGGAGCGGGAGGAAAACGCTCTCGGAGCCGGAGTAATGGAATCGCTGCGGTCCGGTATGAGGCATGTGTACATCGGTGAGATCCGCACAGCGGATGCCGCACGCGAGGCAATCAAGGCGGCTGCCGCCGGGTATACGGTAATCTTTTGCTTGCACGCCGGGAGCCCTGTCGACGCGACACAACGCCTGTTGACGATGGCCAGCGATGCCGGCCAGGAACAGACCGTGGCGGCGATGATTGCTGAAGGCCTGGTCGCGCTGGTGCACCTCGATCCTGATCCTCAGCCTGACGCCGACCGTCACCCGCTGACACGGGTTAAAGCGCTGTTTGGCTCGCCGAATGTTGCGACGCTGATTCGCAATCGGAAATTCGAACATCTCCGGGGCGAGATGGAATCACAGGCGGCCCGCCAGTGGCGGGTATCCGGCGAGACGGGGTGATGCCATGGGCGGTCCCATGTTTTCCATCATTCTCCTGATCATGGCCACGATAGCGTGCCTGCCGTTGGTCTTCGCGCCGGCTGACGTCGGGGCCCCGGGCAGCACCGTCCGCGCGGTCAATGATGTCCGCGAGCTGGCCGTGGCGATCATGGTGCAGCAGCAGGCACTGCAGGCCTACCACACAGCCAACCCGGCGGCGACCGGCAACGTAACCACGGCGCTGGTGATGCCGCCGCCATGGCTGGTGCCGGCAGGGGTGGTATCGGTGATCGGTACGAGCGGAACCTATGTGGTGGGAATCACCTACTACGACAGCACCCGCTACCGGTACCGCGCCCCCAACATCGCCCAAGCCCTGGCCGAAGAGCAGGGCTACAGCGGCAGCATCGGAATCACCGCGGCCGGCACCATAGCCTCGCCACAGGGTGGAGTGGTGCCGCTGCCCGCTGGCGTGCCGGCTGGCGTCGCCGGCATCGCCGAAGTGTTGGATTAAGGAGACGGCGCATGCTCGGCGGCATTCTCGAACTAATGATCACCCTCGTTGCTGCGGTGCTGCTGATGGCATCGTTCCTGCCGATGCAGCAGAGTTTTCAGGACGCCCAGCTGGCCGCCACCGCCGCCTGGGAGATCGCCGCGGTGCGCGATGCCGCGGCGCAGTACATCAAGGACAATTGGACTACCGTCTATGCCTCGGCCGCCACACCGCAGGTGATCACCCCGGCCACGCTGCAGGCCGCCGGCTATCTGGTCGGCAACGGGATGAATCCCTGGCGCCAGAACCATGCGGTGCTCGTCGAACAGTCCGGCGTCTCCGGCCTGCTCGGCGTCGTCGTCTCCTATGGCGGCGATGCCATCCCCGCCAACCGCCTGCTGACGGCAGCCGCGCTGATCGGCAAATACGGCGCCTATGTGCCCTATTCCACCGACCCCAGCCCCTGCGGCGTGCCTTGCGTGAAAGGATTGGGCACCTACTGGGTGCAATCGCTGGCGTCGTTCAACGCCGGTGGGACGGCCGCCTACATCCCGACCAGTGGTCATCTGGCGGCCGGCATCCTGTTTCAGGGCGGCGAGCAGGCGGCGCCGTGGCTCTGCCGCTACTTCCAGCCAGGCAATACCGACTGTGCGACGATGCACACCGATATCAACATGAACGGGCACAACATCACCAATGCCTTCGATGTGACGGCGACCGACCAGGTCATTGCCGGGAAGCTGACCGACTATGCGGATAATACATACTATGTGATTCCGTCGGGCACCTCGAACATGAACACGGTGGATGCCACTACCATCGTGGCATCAACAAGTATTACCGCGCCGATCTATTATCACTCGTCCGATGCACGCCTGAAAAAGAACATACGCAATATCGAGAACCCGCTGAAATTGATCGAGCGACTGAAAGGGCACCGCTTCCAATGGAAGGCCGACGGTTCGGATGATCTCGGTGTGGTGGCCCAGGAAGTGCAGAAAGTGTTGCCGGAAGCAGTGAAGAAACAACCGGACGGCTACCTGGCGGTCAAATACGACATCCTGGTGGCCCCGCTGATCGAGGCGGTCAAGGTGCTGGCCGGACGCGTCGACGAATTGCAGGGCGAGGTCGGCGGGCTGGACCCGGCATCGGGCGAGCGCCGGCCAATGACTGCACAGGAACAGCAATAATGTCGCCGACTACTTCGTCAAATAGCCAGTGGCACGCAGATGCTGAACGAGCAGTCGCTGCACATACGCCGCCACGGTCCGCTCATCGTCTTTGGCGGCCCTCTCCACCGCCTCCTTCACCTCGGCGGGTACTCGTAGAGAGATCGCAGCGGTTTTATTCATCTTCAATGCCCAGTGCAAATGTATGCGGATGTATGCAGTTGTGTGTTGACGGACGTGCTTGTTGTGCGTATTCTGCACACAATTACACACTTCGTCAACGTGCATCACTGCGACGACCGAAGGCCAAGGGGATAAGATGAAGACTACGCTACTGGCCGCAACCCTGGTGATTTTGTTGCCCGTGGGCGTGTGTGTGGCGGGCGAATCGACCGTTTTGCCGCCGCTCCTGGTGGCGATGGGGGCGCATGTCGAACATATGCCGGTTAACCAGGGCGGCGATATCCTGGCATTTGATCGGCCGCTTTGTGCTCGGTCGTTTCTCCATGGGCCAGTGCCGGCCGATGATGCACTGCAATTTGTGCAAGGCGGCGACCTGCAGTGGGCCGGACCGATCGCGGCGCCCGTCTACTATCAAGAAGGAAGTGGTCGATGCCCGACCGGAAGTGCCGGGCTGTTTAACCAGGTCCTGTCACAGGCACTGCTTGTCCTTCCATCAAACGAGACTCGCCCGTGACCGTTGGCCGCCTCGTCTTCCTTGTCTTACTGTTGGCCGGCCTGCCCGGATGTGCCATGGCGCAGACCGGGCCGGCGGCGCCGCAGGCTCCGACGGTGGATGTCGGCGGCGGGCCGGGGGTGGCGCTGGTGGCGCCGGGGCAGTCGCTGTTCATCGATCCGGTGCGGACAGGCAACGCCGTCGGGCCGTGCCGGCAGATCACCAATGCGGACAGCAAAATCCAGGCGTTGCCATACGCAAACGCCGCCGATTGGCTGTCGGCGATTTCGCCGACCCATCCGCCGACCGCCGACATGTATTCGGCCGGGCAGACCGCATCGGCCGTCTGCTGCCGGCCGGCCGCCGTCACCCTGTGCAACGGCGCCGCCGGCGGCACCGAGCAGGCGACGATCACCGGTGCCGGCACCGACAATGCCGGCACCACGGGCTATGGCGTCTACGGCGCCACCGGCACGGCCGCCGCCACCTGCACCGATCAGTGGGGGCTGCCGTACACCGAAACCGCGACCTTTACCTGCGGCAGCAACGGGGTGGCCGAGCCGAACACCGACGGCCAGTGGCAGGGCGGCACCTTGAGCTATGGCTGCAGCGCCAACGCCTACACCAGCGCCTGCTCGGCCTCCTGTCCGACGACCACCGGCACCACGACGACCTATGACAGCTGCGGCAATGCGACAGCGACCAATTCCTGCTCGATTTCCTGCTGCACCAACAACTGGCAGATATCGTCGACCGGGGCGTGCCAAGGCCCCTGCGGCGGCAATGCCGGCACGCAGAGTGTCACCTACACCAACTACGGCACCTGCGGCGGCAGCAACACGACCTCGCAGGGCTGCACGACGGGGCCGTGCTGCACACCGGTTTATTCTTATGCATGTAATGGATCATCGTATGTGGCCACCGACACGACATGCAACACAGGAAGTTCCACTGTGGGAACGTGCACTTGGACGACAACAACCACCCAATACTTTTGTAGTCTTGGATCATTTAATGATTGCATCCCTAATGGCCTCCCTGGCATGACTTGCTATTCCGACTGCACTTCGTGGCCAGCCATGTCCGGTTCCTGTACTTCCGATGCCTGTCAATGGGAAGAATATTACGTATGGACGACTTCAGGAACCACTTATGGACATACCTGCGCCGTCATAAGCCAGACATGCACCAGTTCGTATTGGGCGCCACCATGAAGCGATGGTCAGCCATGAAGCGAAGGTCAATTTTTATTGCCGCTGCGATCATCGCCCCGGTAATGGCCAT
>JAJXWP010000094.1 GCA_021781575.1 Pseudomonadota bacterium | reverse complement strand
CGGCGCCAGAACTTCCGCCTTGCGGCTTCCGTCCTGCGTGCAGTTGCCTCTGACTCGCGGTTGCTACCAACTCGCCCCGCGAAGGACTTTCACCTCCAATCCAGTGCCCATGCCAGGCACACCTCCCGCCGTCCGGCCATGTCCGGCCCGATCCACCGGCAACCATAATTGTCGCTAAAACTTCTCGGGCGGAACCGACCCCCAACGCAATCTGTTCAGGCGGACGTCAATTCACCAGATTGACGCGGCTTTTCACCCCCGCCGACAGCAAGAACGGCTGACGTGTCAATCACCATGCGCCGTGCTCATCATATCCCAGAATCTCGTTGTCACTGCGCGTGTCGGCAGGGTTGCGCGGAGGCACGGCGTCGACTTCGCGCGCCAGAGCGGCCAGACGGTCACGCAGCGGCGGCTTCCGGGTGGGCACTCCGCGTTGGCCAGCGAGGGACAGTAGGCCTTCGCGTACAACCTCTGCCACGGACACGCCCTCCGCACTGGCAAGCTGCTCCGCGAGGCGCTGCATTTGCACGTCTTCGATCACAATGGTCATCGCCGCCTCCTATTATTCATGCCGATGGTCGGCGTTTCGAGAGAATACATCAAGAGACTGTTTTGGAAGACGAACCCGGCGATTTTGGTCATATGGGGTCGATCGGGCGGCCGGCAGGCCCATATCGACGGCGGCCTGAGGCGGGAGGAATCCGGCCGCAAGGGCATCACCGCGGGTCGGCGCTGCCGGCTCCGGATCAGTTCGGCTTGTCGAAGACCGTCGCGAGGTCCGGCGCGTCGATGACGCGGTCAAGCCACTGCTCCACTGCCACCGGGTCGGCCGCCATGATCCGCTCGCGCAAGACGGGCGAGATCGGGCCGAAGCGCTTCTCGATCAGATGGCGGCCAGGGCAATCGAACGCTTGGAACCGATGGGCAGCGTTAACCACGAAGGCGCGAAGGCACGAAGGCACTGCTCATAGGCCGATTCGAGCAGCCCCGGCCCCACCCTCGGCCGGCGGCCATCGCCTCGGGGACGAACTCGCGCACCAACTGCTCGACCATCAGCGGATGGGAGAACAGGCGGTGATAGAGGGCATCGCTGTCGGCCATGGCGGTCTTCCACCACGCGGCGGTGGCGCCGTCTTGTTCCTTTTTGGAAACACTTGGCGCGGGCGTGGGACGGCTTGGACTGTGCGTTCTTCGGCAAGCTCAGAATGAGGACCGTTTTTTCCGCCAAACACGGACGCCGCCGGAGAGCGGCGAGGAACAAACCACAGTAGCGCCGGCCTCCGCGCCGGCGGGTGTGGTCGCCGGCGCGGAGGCCGGCGCTACCGGTGTTCCCGGATCAGGTCCGCTGGTCGAACACCGCTTCGAGATCGGGCGCATCGATGACGCGGTCAAGCCACTGCTCCACCGACGCCGGGTCGGCCGCCATGATCCGCTCGCGCAGGGCGGGCGAGATCGGGCCGAAGCGCTTCTCTACCAGGCGGAGCAGCGCCTTGGCTTCTCCCTAGGCTTTGCCTTCCGCCTTGCCTTCGGCCAGCCACTGCCGCTTGTGCTCTGGAACTCGAGAAGCAGATACAAATAGACGTCGGCATCGCCCCGGGTCGGCAGCCGCCAGATGACGTCGCCTTCGCGGCGGCGGTTGCGGCGGCTGTGGAAGGTGACGTTGACCCGCTGCAAGCCGCCGAAGTCGAGGCCCACCGTCGTCGCCTCGGGGACGAAGTCCCGGACCAGCTGCTCGATCATCAGCGGGTGGGAAAACAGGCGGTGGTAAAGGGCATCGCTCTCGGCCAAGCAGGTCGGGAAGAACGGGCACACTTTACGCCTTTTCCAAATTCGCGCTTTTCTTGAGTGTTTCCAACGGCAAATAGAGCGACGTGGGACGGCCGGCGAACGGCGTGAAGCCTTGCAGCCGGTAGAAGGCAACAGCGGTGTCGCCCTTGGCATCGACGACCAGGGCGAGAGCCTTCATGTCGCTTCGGAGGACTCGAAGGGCGGCATCAGCCACAAGGGCGCTGCCGATGCCCTTCCCCTGGAAGCGCCGATCGATGGCCAGCCGACCGATCAGCGCGGCGGGCAACAGCGGATAGCGCGCCAAGCGCTTGACAAACTCCGGCGCCAGATCGCTTGCTATCACGCTGGTCGCGGCGAGCGTGTAATATCCGGCAACGGCCTTCGTCGCCGCCTCGACGACGACGAAGCAGCTTGCCACCATCCTCCTGATGTCCTGCGAGGCTTGCTCACGAAGATATCGATCAAGCAGCGCCGTGCCACAGGCGAAGGCCAAACGATCGTGCGCGCCGAGCGGCTGGATAACGAAGCCGCCCCTCACTGTGATTCTTCGATCAACTCACGGTGGCGGCGGAAGGCACGGCGGAGAGAGGGCGTCGGCTCCGGCGGATTCAACAGGCTTTCGACGAAGGCCCGTTGGTCATCGAGCGATAACCGGATGATCTGAGAATCCCGGATGCGCCGCTCCGCCGCTTCCTGCGCGGCGGTGATGACGAAATCCGTCACGGAACGCCCCTCGAGCTCCGCCGCCCTTTTCAGCAGGGCTTGCAGGTCGGGGGTGATGCGGGCCTCAAGGCGCGCGCTTTTGGTCACAGGTTCGGTCATGGCACCCTCACTCGACGTGTTGTACGGCACACAGCCACACATTGTCAAGTTTTCCAGCGGGGCGCCCCTTGAGGGCCGTACCACCCATAACCGATGTCGCGGACCGCGGCACCGGCGACCTCTTCCATGGTCTCGGCGATGACGTCGATGGCTTCGGAGCCGAGCTCGAAGCCGTTCTTACCCATCGCTCACACCGTTCCCCGTACCGGCGAGAGCCGCCATTGGCGCTTCGCCGGTCCGCGCAGCGCCGCCGGCAGCAGGAGGACGGCCATCGCCAAACCACTCAGCAGCTGAATGACGTTCGGGTAGGGCGTGGCCAGGGCATTCCCTTTCAACCTAGGAATTCGGTGACATGGTCAGGGCCGCCAATGTCGGGCAGCACAGCCCGCGCATGGAAGCAGGACAGCGCCCGGAACATCATACAGGGGATAGGGGAAATGCGAAGGCCGGGTCGAAACGGGTTCGGCGCGATCCTGCTGCGGAAGGGATCGCACCACGGAGGTCACGGAGAGCACGGAGAAAAGCGGTGAGCTTGGCAGGCTTGAGGCGTCCGAGCGGCCATTTGAGAAGGCTTGGACAACCGCTGTGCGTTCTTCGACAAGCTCAGAATGAGGACCGTTTTTTCTGCCAAACACGGACGCCGCCGGAGAGCGGCGAGGAATAAACCACAGTAGCGCCGGCCTCCGCGCCGGCGGGTATGGTCGCCGGCGCGGAGGCCGGCGCTACTGCTGTCCCCGGATCAGGTCCGCTGGTCGAACACCGCTTCGAGGTCTGGCGCGTCGATGACGCGGTCGAACCATTGCTCGACCGACACCGAGTCGGCCGCCATGATCCGCTCGCGCAAGGCGGGCGAGATCGGGCCGAAGCGCTTTTCGACCAGGCGGATCAGCGCCTTGGCTTCACCCTCGGCCAGCCACTACCGCTTCCACTACTCTCCCAGTGTCGCCAGCTCGGTGGGCGCCGCCCAGCCCTTCTCGCCATTGTAACGCACCAGCAGCAGCACCGGCGGCAGATGGTCGCCGCCACGGGGACGAATTCCCGCTCCAGCGTTCGATACCGGCGTTGAGGTGGGGATAGGGAAAACGAATGAAAATGGATGGGAACGGATGAAAGTGAATGATGACTTGCTTAAGTTCTCGGTGCTCACATTATGATGTAATGCATTTCATCATATTTCATCCGATGAGATCTGTTTTCATCCGTTTTGCATGGCCTTGACGGGCTTGAGGGCGCTTTTGACAAGGCCTGGACGAGCGCTGTCCATTCTTCGACACGCTCGGAATGAGGACCGCCATTTCTGCCACAGACAGAGGCCGCCAGAGAGCGGCGAGGAATAAACCACAGGAGCGCCGACCTCCGCGCCGGCGGGTGTGGTCGCCGGCGCGGAGGCCGGCGCTACCGGTGTTCCCGGATCAGGTCCGCTGGTCGAACACCGCTTCGAGATCGGGCGCGTCGATGACCCGGTCGAGCCACTGCTCGACCGACGCCGGGTCGGCCGCCATGATCCGCTCGCGCAAGGCGGGCGAGAT
>JAJXWP010000018.1 GCA_021781575.1 Pseudomonadota bacterium | reverse complement strand
GCGACTACGACCTGGCCGGGTTCGCCGTCGGCGCCGCCGAGCGCGGCTCGCTGATCGACGGCTCGACCGTGGCGGCGGGCGACGTGGTGCTTGGCCTGGCATCGACCGGCGTTCACTCCAATGGCTATTCGCTGGTGCGCAAGGTGGTGGAACGGGCCGGCCTGCCCTACGACGCCGAAGCTCCGTTCGCCGCCGGCCGCACCCTGGGCGAAGCATTGCTGACACCGACCCGCATTTACGTGAAGAGCTGTCTGGCCGCCGTCCGCGCCGGCAAGGTCAAGGCGCTGGCCCATATCACCGGCGGCGGCCTGCTCGACAACGTGCCGCGCGTGCTGCCGGAGGGCGTGGTAGCCGAGATCGACGCCCGAAGCTGGCCGCTGCCCCCGGTCTTCGCCTGGCTGAACGGCCACGCCAGGCTGGCGCCGAACGAGATGAGCCGCACGTTCAACTGCGGCATCGGCATGGTCGCGGTGGCTGCCGAGGCCGACGCGGCGGAGGCCGAGCGCCTGCTCAGCGCCGCCGGCGAAACGGTGTTGCGCATCGGACGGATCCGTCCACGCCTGGGCGACGAACCGCAGACCCAGGTCCGGCACGCGGATACCGCATGGGCGAGCGCCCCGACGTGAAAGTCGCCGTTCTCATCTCGGGCCGTGGCAGCAACCTGCAGGCGTTGCTCGACGCGTGCGCCAAACCCGAGTTCCCGGCCGAGATCGTCTGCGTCATCTCCAATATCGCCGACGCATATGGCCTCGAGCGGGCGAGGCGAGCCGGCGTCGCCACGCAGGTCATCGACCACAAGGCCTTCCCGACCCGGGAAGCCTTCGATGCGGCGCTGGACACCGCTATTCGCGCCGCCGGGGCGGAACTGGTGTGCCTGGCCGGGTTCATGCGGCTGCTCACCCCCGGTTTCACCAAGGCCTGGCACGGGCGGGTGATCAATATCCACCCGGCCCTGCTGCCCAGCTTCAAGGGCCTGCATACCCATCGCCGGGCACTGGAAGCCGGCGTCAAGCTGCACGGCTGCAGCGTCCACTTCGTCACGGCGGACCTCGACGACGGACCGCTGATCGTACAGGCCGCCGTGCCGGTGCTGGACGGCGACGATGAAGACAGCTTGGCCCAACGGGTACTGACGGCCGAGCACCGCATCTATCCGCTGGCCGTCAAGCTTATCGGCGAAGGCCGGGTCCACCTGGATGGGCGGGTCGTCCGCGTCGACGGCGCGGCTGACGCCGGGGCGACCTTGGTCAATCCGATCGCTTAAGCCTCGTCCGCCAGTTCCGCCGAACCGTCCTCTTCCAAGGTGATCGGCACGCCCGGCTGCAGCTTCGAGGTGCGGATGGCCAGGGCCGATTTCACATGGCTGATATTGGGCGCCGCGGTCAGCTTGGTGGTCAGGAAGCGCTGGTAGGCGTCCCAGTCTTCGGCGACGACCTTGAGTAGAAAATCAGTCTCGCCGGCCAGCATATGGCATTCGCGCACTTCCGGCCACCCCTGCACCAGCCCCTCGAAGGCCTTGAGATCGGCCTCCGCCTGGCTGTTCAGGCCGACATGGGCGAAAACGGTCACGTTGTAGCCCAGCGCCACCGCATCGACATTGGCATGGTAGCCGCGGATATAGCCGGCCTCCTCCAGGGCGCGCACCCGCCGCAAGCACGGCGGCGCCGAAATGCCGGCCCGTCGGGCCAGATCGACATTGGTCATCCTGCCGTCGTTCTGCAGGTCGTGCAGGATACGCCGGTCGATGCGGTCGAGCTTGACCCGCTGCATTTGATGTAGGACTCCAAAAACCCCCTCTGATTGAGAAATTATATTACAGAGCGGTCGCGACTCCGCCAACCCCCAATCTCCTTGCCCGCTCGCCGCCCCCCTTCGTCGCGGCGACGCAGCACGGCCTTTGCCAGGCGCCTGCACAATACCCTTGAAAAATTTGCAGGAACAACAAATCTCGTTATATATCTGACTTATGGACACACGTTTAAAATTATTGCAACTTGTGATGCCGGCTTTCGCGGCCTAAGTCTTGGGTCATTCGCCGCGTAACTGCCGATCGCAATTCAACAGGAGCCCAATGATGACTACGCTTTCCGCACCCCCCGCCCCTCACGTCCTGGTCGGTGAGGCGGCCCCCGATTTCACCGCCCCGGCGGTCATGCCGAACAACGAGATCAACCAGACTTTCAACCTCCGCTCCTACCTGTCCGGCTCGTATGGGCTGGTGTTCTTCTACCCGCTGGATTTCACCTTCGTCTGCCCGTCGGAAATCCTGGCGCACGACCACCGCCTGGCGGCTTTCGCCGAAAAGAATGTGAAAGTCGTCGCCGTCAGCGTCGACAGCCATTTCACCCATCTGGCGTGGAAGAACACCCCGGTCGAGAAGGGCGGCCTGGGCAATGTGCAGTTCCCCATGGTCGCCGACCTGACCAAGGACATTTCCCGCGCCTTCGGCGTGCTGCTGCCCGGCGGGGTGGCGTTGCGCGGCACCTTCCTGATCGATCGTGGCGGAATCGTCCAGTCTCAGCACGTCAACAACCTGCCGCTCGGCCGCAATGTGGACGAAGCATTGCGTCTGGTGGACGCGCTACAGTTCCATGAGGAGCATGGTGAAGTCTGCCCGGCCGGTTGGCAGAAGGGCAAGGCGGGGATGAAGGCCGACCCCAAGGGCGTCGCCAAATATTTGGCGGAGCACGCCGCGGCGCTCTGAGCCCCTCTTTTGGCCGAGAGTCCGACCGAAGCCGGCGGGGCGCCTTGCGACAAGGCGTCCCGAGCCCGGGATGGGCTCTTTGCCTGCCGGCGCAACCGTTTTATCTTAACGACCATCATTTCCATTCAAGGTACGAGGCTCTTCGATGGCAAGCCACCACAGCAAGGTTCTCATCCTCGGTTCCGGACCGGCCGGCTGCACGGCAGCCATCTACGCCGCCCGCGCCAATCTGGCGCCGATTCTGGTGGCCGGCCTGCAGCCGGGCGGACAGCTGACCATCACCACCGATGTCGAGAACTACCCCGGCTTTGCCGAGGCCGTGCAAGGCCCCTGGCTGATGGAGCAGATGCAGAAGCAGGCCGAACATGTGGGTACCCGCTTCATGCACGACACCATTGTCAGCGTCGATTTGTCAAAGCGCCCATTCGTCGCCGTCGGCGACTCCGGTGACACCTATGTTGGCGAAACCCTGATCATCTCTACCGGTGCATCGGCGCGCTGGCTAGGCATCGAGAGCGAGCGAAAATTCCAGGGATTTGGCGTCTCGGCCTGCGCCACCTGCGACGGATTCTTCTTCCGCAAGAAGGAAGTGGCAGTGGTCGGCGGTGGCAATTCGGCGGTCGAGGAAGCCATCTATTTGGCCGGAATGGCGTCCAAGGTGACGTTGATTCATCGACGCGACTCGCTTCGCGCGGAAAAGATCGCCCAGGATCGGCTGTTCGCTCTGCCCAACGTCTCGGTGATATGGGACAGCGCCATCGACGAAGTGCTTGGCGAAACCAACCCGCCGGGCGTTACCGGCCTTCGCCTCAGGAACGTGAAAACCGGCACCCTGTCCGAACTGAAGGTCGACGGCCTGTTCATCGCCATCGGTCACGACCCCAACACGGCCCTGTTCAAGGGACAGCTGGAGATGGACGCCGAAGGCTACCTCGTCACCCAGCCGGGCACGACGAAAACCAGCCTGCCCGGCGTCTTCGCCGCCGGCGACGTACAGGACAAGATCTACCGTCAGGCGGTAACGGCGGCCGGCACCGGATGTATGAGCGCCCTCGACGCCGAACGATTTCTCACCCACCATGGACAGACGGCTTCGGTCGCGGCACAATAGCCGGAGCAGGTCTTCGCCGGTCCGAGGGAAACCTGGCGGGGGGCAATACGGGCCAGGGAACGTTCATGGATTGGGACAAGCTGCGGGTGTTCCACGCCGTCGCCGAGGCGGGGAGTTTTACCCACGCGGGAGAATCGCTCAATCTCAGCCAGTCGGCAGTCAGCCGACAGATCAGTGCGCTTGAGGAAAGCCTCGATGTGCCGCTGTTCCATCGCCATGCCCGCGGATTGATCCTGACCGAACAGGGGGAAGTGCTGTTCCGCACGGCGCGCGACGTCTTCGCCAAGCTGGCAATGACCGAAGCGCAGATTTCCGAAAGCCGCGAGCGGCCGCAGGGCCCCCTCAAGGTCACCACCACCGTCGCGTTCGGCATGCTGTGGCTGACCCCCCATTTGCGTGAATTCATCGAGCTTTATCCCGACATCCAGGTATCGATCATTCTTGATGACGGTGAACTCGACCTGGCCATGCGCCAGGCCGACGTGGCGATCCGCATGTCGCCGCCCCGCCAGCCCGACCTGGTGCAGCGCCACTTGATGGATCTACAGCTCAACTGCTATGCGGCACCGGAATACCTGAAGCGGTTCGGCGAACCGAAAAGCGTCGAAGACCTCGACAGCCATCGTCTGATCGTCTACGGCGACGACGCCAAGGCGCCGGCCGGCAACATCAACTGGCTGCTCAGCGTTGGCCCGCGGAGCGACGCCCCGCGGCGGCCGGTGCTCAAAATCAACAACATCTACGGCATGTTCCTCGCCGTCCAGAGCGGCCTCGGTATCGCCGCCCTGCCCAACTATTTCTCGCGCGAGCTGAAAACGCTGGTGCAGATCCTGCCTGAACTTCGCGGCCCCGTCATCGAAACCTTCTTCGCCTACCCCGAGGAACTGCGCCACTCCAAGCGCATCGCGGTGTTCCGCGACTTCCTGTTGAAGAAGATCGCCGAACAGGGCGCGTCCTGAAGCAGGCTGATTAATACTCCGACAAGTCCTTCGACCCGCTCAGAAGCGCTTCGAAATATCGAGCGGTCTTCTCCAGCCCGGTGCGCAACGGCACCTGCGGCTCCCATCCGAGTTCGCTGCGAGCGAAACCGATATCCGGCTGGCGTTGCTTGGGGTCGTCGACCGGCAGTGGATTGAATGTCAGCTGGGACGCCGATCCGGTGATGTCGATGACCAGTTCGGCCAGCTGCCGCATGGTGAATTCGGCCGGATTGCCGAGATTCATCGGCCCGGTGACGGTGGGGGACGTGGCCATCAGGCGGATGAAGGCCTCGATCATGTCGTCGACATAGCAGAACGAGCGGGTCTGGGTGCCTTCGCCATAGATGGTGATTGGCTCGCCCTTCAGGGCCTGGACGATGAAATTGGAAACGACCCGCCCGTCATTGGGATGCATGCGCGGCCCATAGGTATTGAATATGCGGGCGACTTTGATGCGGGTCCCATGCTGGCGCTGGTAGTCAAAGAACAGAGTTTCGGCGCAGCGCTTGCCTTCGTCGTAGCAGCTGCGCGGGCCGATGGAATTGACGTTGCCCCAATAGGCTTCGGTCTGCGGATGGACCGTCGGGTCGCCGTAGACCTCGGACGTCGAAGCCTGGAAGATCTTTGCCCGGGTGCGCTTGGCCAAGCCCAACATGTTGATGGCGCCATGCACCGAGGTCTTGGTCGTCTGCACCGGATCGAACTGGTAATGCACCGGCGAGGCCGGACAAGCCAGGTTGTAGATCTCGTCCACCTCCACATAGAGGGGAAAGGTGACGTCGTGGCGCAGCAGTTCGAAACGCGGGTTGCCCAGCAGAGGAGCGACATTGGCCCGCCGCCCGGTGAAGAAGTTGTCGACACACAGGACGTCGTGCCCCGCAGCGATCAGGCGCTGGCACAAGTGGGATCCGAGGAAACCGGCACCTCCGGTTACCAGGACTCTTTTCTCATTCATTCGGTTCACCGAGTTGGGATCGCACGAAACGGGCGGCGAGCGGCCGCCGTCAGGTTACCACGCCCGGTCGACCGGATGAACCTCTTTGGATTGGGCTAAAGGACCAGCGCCGCCTTGGCCCAGGAAATGGCTTCGGGGTCCTCGGCGAGCAGCCGCTCGATGCCTTTGGCCAAAATCGGCAGGATGCCGATTTCCGCCGGCTTGGGATTGCGATCGCTCTCGCTCATCCGATCGCACAGCCGGCAAAGCGCGGTCAGCAGTTCGACACCGTGGACGAAATTGGTGCCGACGATTCGCCGGACCATATCGCAGCCAACCTTGCTTAAGGCCTGGACGTCGGCAAGGATACCGGACTGGCTGCCGCTTTCGCCGAAAGCGACGACGATGCGCCCGATCAGGAAGCTGACCTGCTCACCGTAGCATTTAATTTTCTGCAGGTTGAGCCGCTGGCCGGCCTCCCGAATCTGCTCTCCGAGCGAACTGCCGTCGGCGTTGGCTACCACCTGATAGCGAATCGGGTTAGGCACCTCGATACGGGCCACGGCTTCGCCGTCGGAACGATTGCCGCCGCGCCGGTCGGGCCCGACATAGTCGTGGGTGACGACGAACGGCCGGCGCCCCATGACGAAGCTGTCAAGCCGCTCCACCAGTTGGGTCGCCGACAAAGGCGTAAGCAACAGGTCGTCGGTACCGGAATCGACCACGCGGCGGGCCATATCCGGACAGGGCGCGTCGAGCAAGGTGACGACGATCAGGAACGGATTGGGCCCGACGCGTCCATGGCGCACCTCCTGCAACAATCCGCCGACATCAATGCCGGCAAGGTGGGGGGTGGTGATCAGCAAATCGATGTCGTCGAGCCGCAGCCGATCTTCCAGTGCGGCGACAGTGAGAACATCCTCGCAGTTCCGCATGCCGAACCGGCGCACAGACTGGCGGACGGTGCTGCGCAATTCATCATTCGCCATGGCGAAGACGGCGCGAACATTATCATAGCGCCACTTTGCCAAGTGCGCCTCGCCGTTAAGGCTATTAAAGATGGAAGAAATTTATAACATATTTTACACCCAATCCAAGCGGCATTAACAATCGGCAAATGCACTTTGCCGCGGCAAGTTCAACTGCGCACCCGGCGTCCCTTCCTGGCCGGAGAGCGTGACGCCGGCCGTTCTCCGCCGGCCGCGGCCGGGCGGCTGAACCGTTGCCGCGGCCCCTCCGCGGCGACGCCCAACTCCTGCAGTTCTAGGCGCCGCAACTCGTCACGCAGCCGCGCCGCCTCTTCAAACTCCAGATCCGCAGCGGCAGCCCGCATGCGCTTTTCCAATTCCGCCATGGTGGTCTTGAGGTCCTTGCCGACGCGGTGAGGTTCGGCCAGGACCCCCGTGCCAACGGTCAGGTAATCCTGCTCGTAGACGCTCTCCAGCACGTCTGAAATAGCCTTTCTGACGCTTTCCGGCGTTATGCCGTGCTGGACATTGTAGGCCTGCTGCTTCTCGCGCCGGCGATTGGTCTCGCCGATGGCATGCTCGAGAGAATCGGTCATGTGGTCGGCATAGAGCAGGACCCGCCCCTCGACATTGCGCGCCGCACGGCCGATCGTTTGCACCAACGAGGTCTTGGAGCGCAGGAAGCCTTCCTTGTCGGCATCGAGAATGGCGACCAGGGCGCATTCCGGAATGTCCAGGCCTTCGCGCAGCAGGTTGATGCCGACCAGCACGTCGAACACCCCCAGCCGAAGATCGCGGATGATCTCGATCCTCTCCAAGGTATCGATGTCCGAATGCAGGTAGCGGACGCGGATGCCCTGTTCGTGCAGGTACTCGGTCAGGTCTTCGGCCATTCGCTTGGTCAGCACGGTAACCAGCACCCGCTGCGCCTTCAAAGCGCAGGACCGCGACTCGGCCAGCAGGTCGTCGACCTGATGCTCCACCGGACGAACGATACAAATGGGGTCGATCAGGCCGGTGGGGCGGATCACCTGTTCGGCAAAGACGCCACCGGTCCGCTCCATCTCCCAGGGGCCCGGGGTGGCCGAAACGAAGATCGAACTGCCGCGCATGACGTCCCATTCCTCGAACTTGAGTGGCCGATTGTCGACGCAGGATGGCAGGCGGAAGCCGAACTGGGCGAGGACGCTCTTGCGATTGAAGTCGCCGCGGAACATGCCGCCCAACTGCGGAACGGTCACATGGCTTTCGTCGACGATGACCAGGGCATCCTCGGGAAGGTACTCGAACAGGGTGGGTGGAGGCTCTCCCGGCGCCCGCCCGGTGAGATAGCGCGAGTAGTTCTCGATGGATTTGCAGTGACCGGTGGTCTCCATCATCTCCAGGTCGAAGGTCGTGCGCTCCTGCAGTCGTTGCGCCTCCAGCAGCTTGCCGTTGGCGACGAACCACTCGACGCGTTGGCGCATTTCGTCACGGATGCCCTTGATGGCGGCGGTGATGGTGGGCCGGGGCGTGACGTAGTGGCTGGAGGGGAAGACGGTGATCTCGGTCAGCCCGCAGGTCTTCTCGCCTGTCAGCGGGTCGAACTCGGCAATGGTCTCGATCTCGTCGCCGAATAGGCTGACCCGCCAGGCGCGATCCTCGTAGTGGACGGGAAAGATCTCGATATTGTCGCCGCGCACCCGGAAAGTGCCGCGGGTGAACGCCTGGTCGTTGCGACTGTACTGAAGTTCGACCAGACCTTTCAGCAACTGGCGCTGATCGACCTCCTGCCCGGCCTCGAGGTGGATGGTCATGCGGGAGTAGCTCTCTACCGCGCCGATGCCGTAGATGCAGGAAACCGAGGCTACGATCACCACATCGCGGCGCTCGAGCAGGGCGCGGGTAGCCGCATGGCGCATCCGGTCGATCTGCTCGTTGATCGCCGAATCCTTTTCGATATAGGTGTCGGTGCGCGGGACGTAGGCTTCGGGCTGATAGTAATCGTAGTACGAGACGAAGTATTCGACCGCGTTTCCCGGAAAGAACGCCTTCATCTCGGCATAGAGCTGCGCCGCCAATGTCTTGTTGGGCGCCAGAATCAGTGCCGGTCGACCGGTACGGGCGATAACATGGGCCATGGTAAAGGTCTTGCCGGAACCGGTCACGCCAAGCAGCACCTGATCCCTCTCGCCGGCTGCAAGTCCCGCCACAAGTTCATCGATAGCCTGCGGCTGGTCTCCCGCGGGGGCAAAACCCGACACCAGCTTGAATTCCG
This sequence comes from Pseudomonadota bacterium, assembly GCA_021781575.1. Taxonomy (GTDB): domain Bacteria; phylum Pseudomonadota; class Alphaproteobacteria; order Rhodospirillales; family Magnetospirillaceae; genus DUZF01. The sequence continues at coordinate 71,553 of JAJXWP010000018.1, read as the reverse complement.
CCGGCGGCCCGGCCGGCCGTTGGTGGAAGAAAGGCATGTGCATGGAAGCAGTCATGGCCCATTATATGGAGTCACCGCCGGCCGGCACCAGCGCGACCATCGGAGGCCGCTTAGTTGCGGCGACGCCGCCACGTGACGGCCTTTCTTTTCCCAGAGGGCGGCGGCACCATGACCGGCTATAATTTTGCAGGTTCCAATGCCACTCACGCGCCGCCTCGCCGTTGCCGCCGCCATCTTGATCTGCGGCATCTCACCCGCCCTGGCCGACCCGCCCGGCCTCGTCGGGCGCCTCAGCTACGTCGAAGGCCCGGTCTCGTTTCATACCGGTGACCAGAACCAGTGGGTCCCCGCCACGGTAAATTTCCCGATCATCGCCGGCGACGCCTTATGGACCGATTCGGCGGCACGCGCCGAAGTGCAGATCGGGCCGGCCGAGTTGCGGATGGACGAGCGAACCGAGACCGACATGCTGCACGTCGACACCAACGGGCTGCAAATCCGCATCGACCAGGGCGTGGTCAATCTACACCTGTGGGCCATGCCGCCCGGCGGCGTGCAGGTGGTGACGGCGCCCGGCGAGGTTGATCTGCTGCAGCCCGGAACCTATCACATCGAAGCCGGCCGGCCCGCTGGCGACGGATCCCCCGGCCGCACCGCGATCGCCGTCCTGGACGGCGAAGCGCGCCTGGTCGGGCCGCGCACGGCTGTGGATCTGCAGCCCGGCGAGGAGGCGGTGATCAGCCCGGACCAGTCATCTCTTCGTCTGGCCGAGGCCGAGGCCACGCCCTTCGATGACTGGGCGCTGGCGCGGGACCGCCGCGAAGCAGGCTCGCAGAGCCTGCAATACCTTTCGCCCGAGATGACGGGCTACCAGGATCTCGACCAATCCGGCTTGTGGGACAACCTCCCGCAATACGGTCCCATATGGTTCCCGACGACGGTGGCCGCCGGCTGGGCTCCCTACCGCTACGGCCGTTGGGCTTTCGTGCCGCCCTGGGGCTGGACCTGGGTCGACGACGCTCCCTGGGGCTTCACCCCCTTCCATTACGGCCGCTGGGTCACCGTGGGCGGACGTTGGGGATGGTGCCCTGGCCATTGGGTCGAGCAGCCGGTCTACGCCCCCGCCATGGTCGCCTTCCTCGGCAGCCCCGGCGGCGGCATCGTCGCCGGCGGCATGCCGGCCGTCGGCTGGGTGCCCCTGGGCCCCGGCGAAATTTTCCACCCCTATTATCGGGCCAGCCCCGCCTATGTGCGGAAGGTCAACATCCCCCATGTGACCAACACCGTCCGCCAGACCAGCAGCCCCAATGTTCCGGCGAGGAAATACATCAACCACGCTGCGGCGACGGCGGTGCCGACCGCCGCCTTCGTCGCCGCACGGCAAGTCCACCACGCCATGCTTCCGATCGCGCCGCAGCAGCTTGCCCAGGCCCGGGTGACCGCTGATATCACCCGCCTACGACCGACGCGGGAGGCCCGGCGGGGCGCTCCCCATGGCGAACAGCCTGCACCAAAGCTGCCGGCACCCCCCTCTGCCGCCCCATATCGGCCGTCGGCGCCCGGGCCGCAAACCCGTCAGCTGCCACCGCGGCCGACGGTCCAGCGACTGCAGCCGGAAGTCCGGCCGCCCTCGCCCACTCAGTTCCGCCCCATGCCGGAGCGGACTTTCCGGGGACCACCGCAACGGCAGAGCCCCATGGCCCAGGCGCCGGTCCGCCACCCGGTCCAGCAAACCCTTCCGATACCAACTCCCAGAGGCTGGGTGCGGCTGCCGCGGCAGCCCCAAGGCCAGCCGCCGCATTCCGCCCATCCGGCGGCCCCGGCGCATCCTACCGGAGAACAGTCTCGCGGCGCTCCCGGCGAGCGGCGGTGACGGCATCCTGCCGGCTCCGCCGGTAATCGTCAAAGCCCCGCCGGCGCCGCCGGTAATCGTGAAGATCGCGCGCCGGGCGCGCTGGCTGGACGGCATGGCTGGACTGCCAAGCTTCCGCTTGCACCCCGGTCGGCACGGCAGTAATTTCGGCCGCTTTTATCTCATTCCTACGGGAAGGATCTTGCCATGTCGTTCCTCGCCTCGCGTCTGTCGCTGATCAAACCCTCGCCGACCATTGCGGTCACTACCAAGGCCGCCGAGTTGAAGGCGCAGGGGCGAGACGTCATCGGCCTCGGCGCGGGCGAGCCGGATTTCGACACTCCTGACAATATCAAGGCGGCAGCCAAGGCGGCCATGGACCGGGGTGAAACCAAGTACACCGCAGTTGCCGGAACACTGGCCCTGCGCAAGGCCATCGCTGCCAAGTTCAAGCGCGAGAACGGGCTGGAATATACGCCGGAACAAATCACCGTCGGCTGCGGCGGCAAACAGGTAATTTATAATGCGCTGATGGCCACGCTCAATCCGGGCGACGAGGTAATTATTCCGGCACCCTACTGGGTCAGCTATCCCGACATCACGCTTATGGCCGAAGGTACGCCGGTGTTCGTCTCCTGCCCCGAGGAGCAGGGATTCAAGCTGAGCCCCGCCGACCTGGAAAAAGCCATCACGCCGAAGACCAAGTGGCTGATCCTCAACTCCCCGTCCAATCCCTCGGGCGCCGCCTATTCCTATGCCGAACTGAAAGCATTGACCGAGGTGCTGCTGCGCCACCCCCATGTCTGGGTGATGTCCGACGACATCTACGAGCACCTGATCTATGACGGCTTCAAGTTCTACAGCCCGGCCCAGGTCGAGCCCAAGCTCTACGACCGGACGCTGACCATCAACGGCCTCGCCAAGGCTTACGCCATGACCGGCTGGCGCGTCGGCTATGCCGGCGGCCCGAAGGAGATCATCAACGCGATCAACAAGATCCAGTCACAGAGCACCACCCACACCAGTTCGATCAGCCAGGCCGCCGGTGTCGAGGCGCTGAATGGCACGCAAGACTTCATTCCGAAGAATGCCGCGGTGTTCAAGGCCCGCCGCGATCTGGTGGTGAAGCTGTTGAACGAATGCAAGGGCATCACCTGCAAAACGCCCGAGGGGGCGTTCTACGTCTATCCGTCCTGCGCCGGCACAATCGGCAAGAAGACCCCCGACGGCAAGGTGATCAAGACCGACGGTGACTTCGTCACGGCGCTCCTGGAGGCCGAAGGCGTTGCGGTGGTGCAGGGCGAGGCATTCGGGCTGTCACCCTATTTCCGCATCTCCTATGCCACCAGCGCCGAGGCGCTGACCGAAGCCTGCAAACGCATTCAGCACTTCTGCGACAGCCTGGCCTGACATCCTTTCGTCATGCCCGGACGTGATCCGGGCACCCAAGGACCCCCGGGCCAAGCCCGGGGGTGACGATACCGAGGGAAATGCCATGAGCAAGCCGCTTGTTTTCATCGATGGCGAGGCCGGCACCACCGGACTGCAGATCAGCGCCCGGCTGGCCGGAAGGACCGACATCGAACTGGTAAGCATCGACCCGGCCAAGCGCAAGGACGATACCGAGCGGCGGCGCCTGCTGAACGCCGTCGACCTGGCCATCCTCTGCCTGCCGGACGAAGCGGCGAAGGCGGCCGTGGCACTGGTCGACAATCCGGCCGTTCACATCCTTGACGCCAGCACGGCGCATCGCACCCACCCGGATTGGGTCTACGGCTTCCCGGAACTGACGGCCGATCAGGCCGTGCACCTCCACCGGGCGAAACGGGTGGCCAATCCGGGCTGCTACCCCACCGGAGCGCTGGCACTGCTGCGCCCTCTGGTCGATGCCGGACTGCTTCCGGCCACCACGCCCATCGCCATCCAGGGCTTGTCGGGCTATAGCGGCGGCGGCCGGCAGATGATCGACGCGTTCGAAGGTCGTGGGCCGGAGCAGATCACCGATCCCTACCGGGCCTATGCGCTGGAACTCGGCCATAAGCACGTCTCCGAGATGCGGCTTCATTCCGGCTTGGTCCACAATCCACTGTTCACGCCGGCGGTGGGAGCCTTCCGCCAAGGAATGCTGGTACAGGTGCCGCTGCTGCTGTGGAGCCTGCCGAAAACGATCACCGGCCGCGACCTGCACGATGCCTTGGCGACACGCTACGCCGGGCAGCGGTTCATCAGCGTCACTCCCTTCGATCACCGGCCCAAAGTTCTGGCGCCGGAAGCGCTGAACGGGACCAACATGGTGGAGTTGTTCGTCTTCGACAACCCATCCGAGAAGACCGCACTGCTGGTGGCGCGCCTCGACAACCTGGGCAAGGGGGCCTCGGGCGCCGCCGTGCAAAACATGGACGTCATGCTGGGGCTGTCGGGTGGCGGCGATTACGGCTTGGATAGCGCCGCCGGCAACTGATCGCCTTCCCCCGCCCATTCCCTCATTTTCTATTGCCAGATCGCATGCTTGGGTGGAGCATTGTGGCACCTTGTGCTGCTTCGTCGTTGGTCTGAATCCTGTCATCCCGAGCGAAGCGAGGGATCTCCCCTTCATCAACGGGATCCTTCCTCCCTCCGGTCGTCAGGATGACATTGAAGTCACGTTGACAGGAGGGGAACCAGATGACGTCCAGGTCCACCTTGCCCCGTGTTGCCGCTTTGGTCGGTCCTTACGGCAGCGGTAAAACCACCCTTCTCGAAAGCCTCCTGCTGACCACCGGCACCATCCACCGCAAGGGCGGCGTGGCGGACGGCAGTTCGGTCGGCGATGCCTCGCCCGAGGCGCGTCACCGGGGAATGAGCACCGAGGTCACGGTCGCCGCCGCCAGCTATCTCGACGACCAATGGACCTTTCTCGATTGCCCGGGCTCAATCGAATTTCAACAGGACACCTACAACGCGCTGATGGTGGCCGACACCGCGGTGGTGGTGGTCGAACCTGAACCGGCGCGGGCGGTAATGCTGGCTCCGATCCTGAAATTCCTCGATCAGCACGCCATTCCCCATGTCTTGTTCATCAACAAGGTGGAATCGGCCCAGGCCCGGCTGCGCGAAACCCTGGAGGCATTGCAGGCAGTATCGGACCGGCCATTGCTGCTGCGTGAATTGCCGATCAGGAACGGCGAGGCCATCTCCGGCTTCGTCGACTTGGTGAGTGAGCGGGCCTGGCAGTATCGGGAAGGGAAACGCTCGGAACTGATAAAACTTCCGGAGGCGACGCTGTCGGAAGAGCAGACGGCCCGGCAGGAAATGCTCGAGCATCTGGCTGACCTCGACGACCATCTGCTCGAGGAATTGCTTTCCGACGTCGCCCCACCGACTACCGAAGTCTATGATAATCTATCGCGCGACCTGGAACGTGATCTCATCGTGCCGGTGTTCTTCGGATCGGCGACCCTCGACCATGGCATCAACCGGCTGCTGAAATGCCTCCGCCACGATGTCCCCAGTCCGCTGGTCAGCGCGGCGCGGCATGGCTTCGCCGAAGAAGGCGGGCCGGCGGGGCGGGTCTTCAAGACGGTCCACGCCGCCCATACCGGCAAGCTGTCCTATGCGCGCATCTGGCGCGGGGAGGTCGGCGAAGGCGGCACGATCAACGGAATTCGCCCTTCGGGACTGTTCACCGCCGTGGGAGCCAGTCTGCAGAAGGTGAGCAAGGCCGGGCCGGGCGAAGTGGTGGCATTCGGCCGGCTGGACACCGTCAATACGGGCGATGTACTGGGCACCGTCGAGACCGGCATCATTCCCTGGCCGACCCCGCTGCCGCCCCTCTTCTCGCTTTCCGTGCATGCCGAAAAGAAGCAGGATGAAGTCAAACTAACCGGGGCTCTGGCCAAGTTGACCGAAGAAGATCCCTCTCTTTCGGTAGAGCAGAGCCAGGACGTCGGCGAATTGGTTCTGTGGGGCCAGGGAGAAATCCACCTCCAGGTCGCCCTGGAAAAGCTGCGAAACCGCTTTAATCTGGCGGTCGCGGGCCATAGGCCGCAGGTTCCCTACAAGGAAACGATCCGCAAGACGGTCTCGGAGCATGGGCGGCACAAGCGGCAGAGCGGCGGCCATGGCCAGTTCGGAGACATCTATGTGGATATCGCGCCGCAGCCCCGCGGAAGCGGCTTCCAGTTCGCCGACACCATCGTCGGCGGCGTGGTGCCGAAGCAGTACATCCCCTCCGTTGCCGAAGGAGTCGAGGACTACCTCAAACGTGGCCCTCTCGGCTTTCCGGTGGTCGACATCAAGGTGACCTTGACCAGCGGCAGCTATCACACCGTCGACAGTTCCGACATGGCCTTCAAGACGGCAGCCCGCATCGCCATGACCGAGGGCATGCCGAAATGCGACCCGGTGCTGCTGGAACCGATTCTGGCCGTCGAAATCGCCGTCCCGGCCGAATTTACCTCGAAGGCCCAACGCATCATCTCGGGGCGGCGGGGCCAGATTCTCGGCTATGAGGCCAAGGACGGATGGAAAGGCTGGGATGTGGTCTCGGCCTTCCTGCCGCAAGCCGAGATGAGCGACCTGATCGTCGAGTTACGCTCGCTGACCATGGGCGTCGGCACATTTTCCTGGCGCTTCGATCATTTGCAGGAAATGACCGGGCGCGGCGCCGACAAGGTGGTTGAAGAGCGCCGCGCCGCCCTGGCGGCGCAATAGGTTGGCCCCCTGTCCTCCCCGGTCTCTCGACCGGGGAGGTTGCCTTGCCCCTTGAACCGGCGGCACGACTGGCGCATTCTCCGCCCGCATGTCGGAACAGCTATACAAGACCGCCCTGATTACAGGCGCCGCCCATCGCATCGGCCGAGCCATGGCCCTTGCCTTGGCCAAGGATGGCTGGACGGTTGCCGTCCATTACCTGCGCTCGGCCGAAGCCGCCCTTGCGGTGGTCGACGATATCGCGCTGGCCGGAGGCAACGGTGTCACGGTGCAATGCGACCTGGCCGACGAGAACGACGTCCTGACCCTCGTGCCGCGCGCTGTCGAGGCACTCGGACCACTGGGCCTTCTGGTCAACAACGCCTCGATTTTTGAATTTGATTCAGCGCTGACGGCCACCCGAGGCTCCTGGGACGCCCATATGGAGACCAATCTTCGGGCACCCTTCGTGCTGACCCAGTCCTTCGCCGCCCAACTGCCCGAGGATGCGACGGGATCGGTGGTGAACATCATCGATCAACGGGTATGGAACCTGACCCCGCATTTCACCACTTACACCCTGAGCAAGGCCGGCCTGTGGACGCTCACCCAGACCCTGGCCTTGGCCTTGGCTCCACGCATCCGGGTCAACGCCATCGGCCCCGGCCCGACCCTGCCCAGCCCCCGCCAGACCGCCGAGCAGTTCGCCCGCCAATGTGCCGCCATGCCCCTGCGGCGCGGCACCTCGCCTGAAGAAATCGGAGAAGCCCTGCGCTTCATCCTGTCGGCTCCGGCCATGACCGGACAACTCATCGCCCTCGACGGAGGCCAGCATCTGTGCTGGTCGCCCGCCGATACGGCCCCGGAGGAATGAGCGATGGTACAGGCCAACGTGATCCAACCGCTGCGATTCGCCGACGCGCGGAACGCGCTGCGCCACGTTTTTGTGCGCGATCTGGAACTGCTGGCCAGCATCGGCGTCCATAGCCACGAAAAGACGGAAAAGCAGCGCATCCGGATCAACCTGGATCTGGCCGTGCGCGAGGGGGAAACCGCCAACACGGCGGATGAACTGGCCAATGTGGTCTGCTATGAACAGGTGGTTTCCAGCATCCGCCGTCTGATCGATTCCGGCCATGTCAATCTGGTCGAGACATTGGCCGAGCGGGCCGCCGCGCTTTGCCTGGAAGACCGCCGCGTGCGCGTCGCCCGGGTCCGGGTGGAGAAGCTCGACGTGTTCCCAGACGCGACCAGCGTCGGCGTGGAAATTGAGCGGTTTGCGATCCTGCCCTGGGAATCGCATTCCGGCACATCGCCGAGGGGTTGCAATAGACCATCCGATATATTGGAAAAGGTTCCCCCGCCCTGTGAAGTTTTGCACAGCGCCTTCGGCTGCCAGGATGGCAACTCTGTGTCAAGATTGGAATCGGAAGAATTAAGCCGGCTTGACCGTTGACAATGACTAACTATTTGAATTTCATCACCTTTATCTCGGATGCATAGTTTTTGGGCAAAGGGCTGAAACCCTTGGACTCCTTTGGGGGCAACCAATAACCCAATGGGTTTTCTACAGACTTATCCACAGATTCGGTGGATATCAGGTAATGGGGCGCAAACCATCGGCTATTTTCGGCTCTATGCCTGAAGATGCGGCCTTTCTCGACCGGGACGTTTGGCCATGAGCATTGCACAGCCTCCCACTCCGAATGGCGAAAACGGAATGGGGGGAACTTTTGCCGCGGGAACGGTGATCATCGAAACGTTCCTTCGGCATATGCCAGCTTCCCCCGGCGTCTACCGCATGCTTAACAGAGCGGGAGACGCACTTTATGTCGGCAAAGCGAAAAACCTGAAGAAGAGGGTGGCCGCCTATGTGCGGGCCGACCGGCTACCGCTCAGGCTTCAGCGGATGGTGGCTGAAACGGCCAGCATGGAAGTGGTCACCACCCACACCGAGGTCGAGGCCCTGCTCCTCGAATCCAATCTGATCAAGCGGCTGGCGCCGCGCTACAACATCCTGCTGAAGGACGACAAGTCCTTTCCCTATATCCTGATCACCGGCGACCATCCGTGGCCGCAGATCGTCAAGCACCGCGGCGCGCGAAACCGCAAGGGGGAATATTTCGGACCGTTCGCCTCGGCCGGGGCGGTCAACCAGACGCTGTCCCATCTGCAACGGGCGTTCCTGTTGCGCTCCTGCTCGGACAGCGTTTTCGCCAGCCGAAGCCGCCCTTGCCTGCTCTATCAGATCAAGCGCTGCAGTGCCCCTTGCGTGGAGCGTATCGGCCGCGAGGCCTATGATGAACTGGTGGGCCAGGCGCGGGCCTTTCTGTCCGGCCAGAGCCAGTCGATCCAACACGATCTGGCGCACCGCATGGAACTGGCCAGCGAAGCCATGGCCTATGAGGAGGCGGCGGTCTATCGCGACCGCATCCGCGCCTTGGCCCGCGTCCAGGCACACCAGGACATCAATCCGCTCGAGGTCGACGAGGCGGATGTGGTTGCCCTCCATCAGGCCGGCGGCCAAGCCTGCCTGCAGGTGTTTTTCTTTCGCGCCGGCTGCAACTTCGGCAATCGCTCATTCTTCCCGGCACAGACCCAGGATCAATCGGCGGAAGATATCCTCGCCGCGTTCCTCGGCCAGTTTTACGAAGACAAACAACCGCCGCGAGAAATATTGCTGTCGCATCCCCTGCCCCCCGAAGACGCCGCCTTGCTGGCCGAGGCGATGAGTGTCAAAGCCGGCCGCAAGGTGACGCTGTCGGCGCCGAAGCGGGGTGACCGCCGCAAGATGATCGAACACGCCTACGACAACGCACGTGAGGCCCTGGGTCGCCGCATGGCGGAAAGTTCGGCGCAACGCAAGCTGCTCGACGGCCTGGCCGAGAAATTCGGCCTCGACCATCCACCGGTTCGCATCGAAGTCTACGACAACAGCCACTTCCAAGGCAGCAATGCGGTCGGCGCCATGATCGTCGCCGGTCCGGAGGGGTTCCTCAAGGGGGAGTACCGCAAGTTCAACATCCGCTCGACCGAACTCAAGCCCGGTGACGACTACGGCATGATGCGCGAAGTCCTGACCCGGCGCTTCCGGCGGGCGCAGAAGGAAGATCCCGACCGCGAGAGAGGTGTTTGGCCCGATCTTGTTCTCATCGACGGCGGGCCGGGCCAGCTCAAAGTGGCCTCCGAGGTATTCGCCGAGTTGGGCGTCGAAGAGGTCGAACTCGTCTCTATCGCCAAGGGACCCGACCGCGATGCCGGTCGCGAGCGCTTCCACCGGCCGGGGCACGCCACCTTCAGCATGCCACCGAACGACCCGGTGCTCTATTTCCTGCAAAGGCTGCGCGATGAAGCGCACCGCTTCGCCATCGGGAGCCATCGTACGCGCCGCGCCAAGGCCATCGGCGCCTCGCCGCTGGACGAAATCGCCGGCATTGGGGCGCGGCGCAAGAAGGCTCTCCTGCATCATTTTGGGTCCGCCCGTGGAGTGTCCGAGGCGGGACTGGCGGACCTTGAGACGGTGGACGGCATTAGCCGCACCATGGCCAAAAAAATCTATGATCACTTCCATCCCGGAGGCTAGAATGCGGTCGACCCCCCTTCCCTGCCCGCAGCCCAGCCGCCCCGATGGTCACCAGCCTGCCCAACCTTCTCACCATTTCGCGAATCCTGGTGATTCCCATCATCGTGGCGACGTTTTACCTGCCTGGTGACACCGCCCGCTGGACCGCTTGTCTATTGTTCGTCGCTGCGGCGATCACCGACTTCTTCGACGGTTATTTTGCCCGCCGGCGGAACAGTGTATCGAGTCTCGGGCGCTTCCTCGATCCGATCGCCGACAAGCTCCTGGTCGCCGCGGTGCTCCTGATGCTGACCGCCTTCGACCGGGTAACCCGGCTCAGCGTCTTGCCCGCCCTGGTAATCCTGCTGCGCGAGATCCTGGTTTCCGGTTTGCGCGAATACCTGGCCGAACTCCGGGTCGGCATGCCGGTCAGCCGCCTGGCGAAATGGAAAACCGGCATCCAGATGACGGCGTTGCCGACGCTGCTGGTCGGCACCGCGGCCCCGCATTGGCTCCCAGCCCAACTGTTGGGTGAGCTATGCCTATGGGGCGCGGCGGCCCTGACCCTGATTACCGGTTGGGATTATTTGCGGGCCGGGCTCAAACATATGAACGGACCCTCGTTATGAAGGTGCTCTATTTCGCCTGGCTGCGCAGCAGGATCGGCGTTGGTGAAGAAGACCTTTGCCTCCCCGCCGGCATTGCCACGGTGGGAGAACTGATCAATTGGCTGAAGACGCGCAGCCCCGGCCATGCGGCCGCCTTCTCCGACGCCGGCCTGGTGCGCGCTGCCGTCAATCAGGACTACGCGGGCCTTGATCACCCCTTGCGGCCGGGCGACGAGGTGGCGTTTTTCCCACCGGTCACCGGGGGCTGACCACCGATGACCGTCCGCGTCCAGCGCGAAGACTTCGACCCCGGCGCCGAGATCGCCGCGCTTGGCGTCGGCGGCACCGAAATTGGCGCCGTTGCCAGCTTCGTCGGACTGGTGCGCGGGGGAACCGACGGTGTTGCGGCGATGACCCTGGAGCATTATCCGGGTATGACCGAGCGCCAGATCGCCGCCATGGTGGACGAGGCTTGCCGCCGCTGGCCGCTCGACGGGGCAACCGTCATCCACCGCTTTGGCCGCCTGACACCCGGAGACCGCATCGTCTTCGTCGGCGTTGCGTCGCGCCATCGCGCCGCCGCATTCGCCGCCTGCGAGTTCCTCATCGACTGGCTGAAAACCCGCGCCCCCTTCTGGAAACTGGAAGAGGGCGCTGGCACAAGCCGCTGGGTCGAGGCCAAGGACGAGGATGATGCCCGCGCCAAGCGCTGGCAGAAGGAGGACTAGGAGGCTGTCTCCAGCGGCATCATCCAGCCATGGGGATCCGGCGCCTCGCCGTACTGAATGCTGACGATGGCATCGTACAGTTTCTGCGTCAGCGGGCCGGTCTTGCCGTTGTTGATGGTGATCCGCTCGCCCTTGTAGCCCAGTTCGCCCACCGGCGAGACCACAGCGGCCGTGCCGGTTCCCCACATCTCTGCCAGCGTGCCGTTGCGCGCCGCACCGATCACCTCATCGATGGAGATCGGCCGCTCCGAGGCCTTGAGTCCCCAGTCGCGGCACAGCGTGAGGATGGAATCGCGAGTCACCCCCGGAAGGATTGAGCCGCTCAAGGGTGGTGTAATCACCTCGTCACCGATCTTGACCATGATATTCATGGTGCCGACCTCGTCGAGGTAACGGTGCTCCACTCCATCGAGCCACAGGACCTGGGTGTAGCCCTGCTTCTTGGCTTCCTCGGCGGCGTAGATGCTGGCGGCATAGTTGCCGGCGGTCTTCACATCGCCGGTCCCCCCCTTCACCGCTCTCACATAGGTGTCGGTGGCCAGAATCTTCACCGGGTTGATCCCTTCGGCATAGTAGGAGCCGACTGGCGACAGGATGAGAAAATAGCTATAGGTCTTGGCCGGGCGGACACCGAGAAACGGTTCCGTGGCGACGACCGTCGGGCGCATGTACAAAGCCGTGCCACGCTTCTTCGGAATCCAGGCCTGATCGAGGCCGACCAGGGCATGGAATGATTTGACGATCATGGCCGGATCGAGAGCGGGGATGCACAGCCGCTGGCAGGAGCGGTTCAGGCGCTCGGCATGCTTGGTCGCGCGGAAAAACCGGATGACCCCATCGCTGCCGCGATACGCCTTCAGGCCATCGAAGACCGCCTGGGCGTAGTGCAGCACGGCGGTGGCCGGATCGAGAGAAAACGGCTGGTAAGGTACAATGCGCGGATCGTGCCACCCCCTACCGTCCGTGTAGTTCATGACGAACATGTGGTCGGTGAAGACGGTGCCGAACTGCAAGCGATCATCGGCGGGATGGGCTTTCGGCTCGGCGGCACGGGTAACGGCGATGGGGGCCAAGGCCATTGGGCGAATTCCTCGGGATAAGTCAGAAAGTTACCGAACGGGCTTGCATTGAGTAACATTTCTAGGGCATATAAGTCAACATGGCTGACATAAAATCCGGTGTGAATTTGCTCTTCCTTCGGGAGGAGGAGCTGCGGCAGGGGATCGAACTCCTGTATTTCGCCTACCGCGATTTTACCGCCGAGCCCGATGCAATCCTCGGCGACTACGGCTTCGGCCGGGCACATCACCGGGTCATCTATTTCGTTGGCCGGAGCCCCGGCATAACCGTCAGCGAATTGCTGGCCACGTTGCGCATCACCAAGCAAAGCCTGTCCCGCGTCCTCGGCCAATTGGTGCAGGAAGGGTTCATCGTGCAGACCCCCGGCTCCCGCGACCGCCGCCAACGGCTGCTCGAACTGGCTCCCAAGGGCGTAGAGCTGGAGCGGATGCTGACCGAGAAGCAACGGGCCCGCTTCGCCCGCGCCTACCGCGAAGCGGGAGCGGAAGCGGTGGAAGGGTTTCGCAAGGTCATGCTCGGCCTGATCGATGACGCCGACCGGCGCCGCTTCCCCGCTCGCGGCGCGGACCAGCGCAAGCGAGGCGAAGGATGAGCGAGCAGGCGCATATCCTGGTCGTCGACGACGACAAGCGACTGCGCCAGCTGCTCTGCAAATACCTGGCCGACAATGGCTATCTGGTATCCACCGCGGCCGACGCCGCCGAAGCACGGCAGCAACTGGGGGCGATGGCGTTCGACCTCCTCGTGCTCGACGTCATGATGCCCGGCGAATCCGGCATCGAACTCACCCGCAGCCTGCGCGCCGATAATCCGGTTCCTATTCTGCTGCTGACCGCCATGGGGGAAACCGCCGACCGGATCAACGGATTGGAATCGGGCGCCGACGACTACCTGGCCAAACCATTCGAACCGCGCGAGCTTCTGTTGCGCATCAGCAGCGTGCTGCGCCGCTCCGTCCGGGAGCCCTTGCCGCAAAGGCGCCATTGCCGGTTTGGCCGGTTCACCTTCGATGCTTCGCGCGGGGAACTGCTTGACGACGGGCTGGCCGTCCATCTCACTTCGGGCGAAACCGCCCTGTTGGCCGTCCTTGCCGAAACACCCGGCCAGACCCTATCGCGCGAGGAGCTGGCGGCCCGTACCGGCGCCGGCGGCAATCTGCGGACCGTCGACGTGCAGATCACCCGCCTGCGCAAGAAGATCGAGGATGATGCCCGCCTGCCGCGCTATCTGCAGACCGTTCGAGGCCGCGGCTACGTCCTGTGGTGCGACGCGTGATGTCGCCCGCGGCATTGATCAAGTCGATCCTGCCGAAAGGCCTGTTGGGCCGTTCTCTGCTGATCCTGGTGTCGCCGCTGATCCTGGTGCAGCTGGTCTCGGCCTATGTGTTCTACGGAACGCACTGGGACGTGGTGACGCGTCGCCTCAGCAGCGGATTGGCCGGGGATATCGGCGCGGTCATCGAAATGATGCGCAATTTCCCCGGCCCCGCCAATCGTGTCGCGATTTTCAATCTGGCGGCCGCCACCATGGATCTCCACCTTTCCCTGGACGAAGGCGGCATCCTCGATCGCACCGGAATGGTCGGGGCGGCACCGGGAATCACCAACGACCTGATCGGCTACAGCCTTGAGGACAGCCTGCTGGGGGCTCTGGCCGAACGGGTCGGCCGCCCGGTATTCATCGACGCCCAAAGCCGCGACCGGCAGATCGAAATCAAGGTTCAGCTCTCCGAAGGAGTGCTCGACGTCCATGTGTCGCGCAAACGCCTTTATAGTCCGACGACGATGATTTTTGCCTTGTGGATGGTCGGCACCTCGATGCTGCTGTTGGGCATCGCCACCATCTTCATGCGCAACCAGGTCCGCGCCGTACGCCGCCTGGCGGCCGCCGCCGACAGTTTCGGCAAGGGTCGGGACGTCCCCAATTTCAAGCCCGAGGGAGCCGCCGAAGTGCGCCAGGCCGGCGCCGCCTTCGCCCTGATGCGTGACCGCATCAAGCGTCAGGTGAGGCAGCGGACAGAAATGCTCGCCGGCGTTTCCCACGATCTCAGGACTCCGCTCACCCGGATGAAACTGCAGCTGGCAATGATGGATTGCGAAGGCATTGCCGAACTGACGGAAGACGTCGGCGACATGGAGCGCATGGTCGAAGGCTATTTGGCGTTCGCCCGCGGCGAGGGCAGCGAGAAACCTACCGCCACCAATCTCACCGGTCTGGTCGAGGAGACCGTGGGCAAGCTGCGCCGCGACGGGGGCACAATCGATCTGCACTGCGAGGAAATACTGGTCCTGCCTTTGCGCCGCCAGGCGGTAGGCCGCTGCCTGGCCAATCTGCTGGGCAATTCTGCCCGCTACGCCAGCCACGTGGCGGTGCGGGTCGGGCGACGCGGCGACGCGGTCGAAGTGATCATCGACGACGACGGGCCGGGCATCCCCACCGCCAAGCGCGAAGAGGTATTCAAGGCATTCGTTCGCCTGGAGAGCTCGCGCAATCCCCGAACCGGAGGCGTGGGCCTGGGCCTGACCATCGCCCGCGACGTCGCCCGCGTCCATGGCGGAGACGTCCTCCTCGAAGACAGTCCTCTCGGCGGGCTGCGGGCGCGATTGCGCCTGCCGCTGTGAAGCAATCAACTATCCTTTTCAGACTGAAAAAGCTTGGCTCTTTCAGTGCTCAAGCGCCGCCCGGGCTGCAGAATCAGGATTCGATGCAATCGCATCATGCTCAAAGTGATTGATGAGATCGCCGGTCGGCGTATCGAGATGATGCGCACATCGGAATGCATCAGACCATTAGTGATTCCCGGCGGATCTCGGGCTATCCTCCAACGCGCCCTTATGTTCTTCGAATCGGACGATTATGGCCTCTGCGACGACTGCACCCGGCAGACCTGCCACCGCCAAAGCCGAAAACCCCGACACTCTGGCCCGCAAAGAAGTGACGCGCATGCTCAAAGGACCTGTCGCCGACAGGTTCAAGCAGCTCATTCCGCCGCTGGCCGGCCAGCCCGACGCCTACCGAACGGTCATGGAGTCTCCGGAACTCCTCGATGCCTGCTTCAAGCTGTTCCACATCAAACGCGACGCCTTCGCCGACTTCCTGGTCGGCCCCGACGGCAAGCTGGTCTCGGAAGACGACGTCCGCCTGCAATGCGGCCGTTCAATCAATGAAATCACCGGCATGGCGGTGCGGACCGGTATGCGTTCCTACGCCGAACTCTATTTCGGCGACCCCATCACGCCGCCCAAAACCAAGACGGCGGCCGCGGCCCCTCAGGCCAAGAAGCCGGCACTCAGATCCGGGTATTTCAAGCTGATCGACATCGCCAAGCTGACCGCCCTGTTTCGCCGCAACCACGGGGCCGATCGGCCGCTGCGCCCTGGGCAGACCGCCTCGGGCCGTTTCTACGCATCAATCAAGGATGCGCTCGACTATGAATGGCAAGTGCGCTTCTTCCCGCTCTATGTGCAAATTCCAGCCCATGTCTTCGAGAAGCTGGGCATCGGCATCACCCGAATGGACACCGAGGAACGCCTCCAGCGGCTGGGCGAGTTGGCCGTCGCCGACATCAACAAAGCAGAAGCCGTGGTCAAGAACCCCGTGCTGTTCCGCGAAATGATCGACAACAATGTCCTCGCCTCGGCCACCGTTTCCGAACTTGGGGAACATGGGTTCCAGAATGTTCACGAGGCGCTGGAGCACCTCGACGCCAAGAAAAAGTGGGACGTGCTTGCCAACAAGGAAACCGCCCTACGCCTGCACGGTGACAAGCGCATCACCAAGCATGACATCGTCGCGCTGGCCGACTATCTCGATATCCTCAACGAATTCGCCTTGGACGCCATCTTCGATCTGGGACTGAATCGCGACCAGATGCAGATGTTTCTGAAGACGGCGGAAGAAAACCTTGGCCGGGGCCTGTTCCTGGCCCTGTTCGGCCCGGTCCAGAGCGTCATGCCGGACGACCACGACGAACAGCAGAAGTTGCGCCGATACCAAACGTTCACCCAGTCGGCGTTACGCAACCTGGTCAACGCGGTCAAGCAGTTGGAGGACAGCCTGCGGCGAAGCGGCAGCGAGCAGGCGATCGAAGAGTGCCTGGCCACGGTCTGCCGATCGCGCCGGATCGATCTCGAGAAGGAAATCAAGAAGCTGGCACCCAACTCCCTGGGCGCATGAACTTCCCCGGCGGCGAGAGCCCCGCGGATGGTGGACACCACCGTCCATCGGGCTCCCAGCACCGTTCAGTCGCTGCTTGGGAAAAAGAAACGCTGAAGCTGTGGTGGCCACCGGGACGGAAACAGCCCCGACCGTCGTTTGAAGGTCGGGGCCGCCGAAAGCCTGCACACATGCCCCTTGGGCCTGTTGACAAAGATCAGTGGGGCTTCGTCCGGTTAATGCCCTCTTTGATTTCGTCCAGCACCTGGGTGAATCGCCTGTTCAGCAACTCGAATGCTTCGCTGTTGGACTTGGCGATGATCTCGGAAAGCTCGCGTGAGTTGGCCAAGGCCCGCTCGAACGCTTCCTTGACCAGTTCGGTCTGCCGGATGGCCTTGTCCTGCGGAGTGGCGGCCTCGACCATTTCGCGGGCGACGTTGGCGCTTTCCTCGAGAGCCTGGCGGACGATTTCCACCTGGCGCTTGAAGACTGCCTGAACCCCCTCAAAAGCCAGCTTGTTGGCCTGGGTAAGCGCTTCAATGTTCTTGCGCTGCGACGCGACGATGCCTTCGACATCCACCCCGGGAACTTTCATGTCGCCGACGTACTTCGTTATATCCAGATCAAGCAGGGATTCAGGTTGCTTCGCCATAGCGGGCTCCTCCACCGTAAGTCGAACAGGGATGCGGCGACGAAAGGGTAGGAGGGTGTCCCGGGTAGGTCAACAGTTTTTGTTGCGCCGCAGCAAAGGTTATACTTTGGCCGGCTCGCTTCCCTCGGCCGGGTCAGCCGAACCGCGGCGACCGCGGCAGAACAGCATGGCGACGCCTTCGACGCGGCGCAGCGCACGATCAAGTGCCGACATGGTGCGGGCCATATCCGCGGAGTCGTCGGCCAGCCATGTGCGCATCGTCGATAGATAAATCGCCGCCACCGCCTTCGCCTTGAGGCGGCCGCCCGGCCCGGACGCGCTGACGCCCGCCGCCTCCAGCATCAGCGACGCCGTGGCCAAAAGCCGCGGCACGCCGAACAGCAGCGCACAGGGATCGCCCCGTAGATCGCGCAGAATGGCTCGGATCCCCTCGCGGTGCGGCTTCATGGCATCGAAGCGCCGCATTATCACGTCGAACAGGCGGTCGCGCACGCTGGCTTCGGCTTCCGGCAACTCGCCTTTCAGCACCGCCAAGTCAACGCTTTCGACGAATTCGCGAAGCAGGGCGTCCTTGCCCTCGAACTGCTCATGCAACTCGGCCAAGCCAATTTTGGCCCGCTGGGCGATGTCGGCCAGCGACACCGCATACCAGCCGCGCTCAGCCGCCAACGCCAGCATAGCGTCAATGGCGGCGGCCGACTGTTGTGAAGCCCCATGTGGTTTCTTAGCCATGGTCAACCCACCGGCAGTTGTTCCACATATCTAGTGCGAACGCCAACGAACGCAATGACCCGCCCAGGCATTCGGAATTCCGTCACAGATTGGACGAAATTCCGGAGGGCCGACGCATTATGGGCAATTCCCGCCGGGGCGTTTACCCGGCCAATTCGCGGGACCGCCGCGCTGCGGCCGCGATGGCGCGGCGCATCAACGGGAACAATCCGTCATCTGCCATCAGCACCTGCAAGGCGGCGAAAGTGGTTCCTCCGGGACTGGTGACGTTCTGGCGCAGCGTCGCCGCGCCATCACTGGATTGGCGCAGCAGTTCGCCCGCGCCAGACACCGTGGCGCGGGCCAGGCGTTCAGCCAGAACGTCGGGCAGGCCGGCGGCAACGCCGGCGGCCGCCATCGCCTCGGCCAGCAGAAATACATAGGCCGGACCGCTGCCGGATAGCGCTGTGACGGCATCCATCAGCGATTCGTCTTCGACCCAGGCTACCTCGCCGACGGCGGATAAGAGCTCATCGCAAACCGCCCTCTGGGGCGCATCCACCAGCCGATTGGCCGTTGCCACCGTCACGCCGCGGCGCACCGACGCCGGGGTGTTGGGCATCGCCCGCACCACCGGGACGCCATCTCCGAGGACGCCGGCGAAATAGCCGAGCGGCTTGCCGGCGGCGATGGACAGGAACGCGGCACCGCCGAGGCCCGCATAGGCCGGCAGAACCGCATCCATCATCTGCGGCTTCACCGCCAGAACCACCACTTGAGGGCGGAAATCCTCGGGCACTGCGTCCCGATCGGCCACCACCCGCAGCTGCGGCCGCGCCCGGCGCAGCGCCTCATGCGGCTCGACGATGACGATGTCCTGAGGAGGCAGGCCGCGGTCCAGCCAGCCGTCGAGCAGCGCTCCGCCCATTTTACCGCAGCCGATGAGAAGGATTTGACTCACGCTTCCCCAACCGTATCGAGCATCGCCGCCGAGATCGCGTCATTGGCCGACTTGCCGCCCCAGATGACGAATTGGAAGGCCGGATAGAAGCGTTCGCATTCGCTGATGGCGATGTCCACCAGATCCTCGATCTGCTCCATGCTGGCACCGCCCAGACCGCGCAGCAGCACGGCATGGCGGAACATCGGGACGCCCTCTTCGGTCCACAGGCCGAAATGGCCAAGCCACAGCCGTTCGTTCACCGCGGCAAGAAGCTCGTAAAGTTGCGCCTTTTTCACCGATTGCACCTTGATGTCCAAGGCGCAGGTAAAATGCAGTGCGCCGATGTCCTCGCGCCAAGCAAAATAAAGACTGTAGTCGCACCACCGCCCGGGGACCTCGACGGCCATCTCGTCGTCGCTTCGACGGTCGAAAGGCCAATCGTTGGCCGTCACCAGTTGCTCCACGAGATCCAGTGGATTGGCGGCCGCTTCTTCTTCCGTTGTCACTGAAAATGTCATACCCGCGACCTCCCTTGGCACGTCGTGGGGTTTGGCGAGGCTAAAGCCAAACATCTTGTATGCCACGCCACATGCAGCACAAGGGGTAGCCTATAGGGTGCCTCCCGCGAGCGCAAGAAATAAACACCTTCTAATTCGGCTTTGTTGTGGATAATTGACAATAGATCTGTGGGAGAGGACGCGTAGACCTCACGGCAGACACACCTATTACCTCGATGTTGCAAAGGATTCTATGCCTCTTCGCCTTCATCCTTTATCTTTCGGCCGCGCTTCGCCAACGGCACCGCACCCGCTCCCTCTTTGAGGGTGGCCAACTCGGCCTCCAGCACCGCCAGCCGGGCGGCCAGGGTCTCCTGCTCGTTCCGGGCGTTGGCCAGCATGGATTGCATGACGTCGAATTCTTCCCGGGTCACCAGGTTCATGTTGCCAAGGAAATGTTCCATCTGCTGGCGCATCAGCGCCTCGATTTCCGTTTTGATGCCGGTCAAGGCGTTCAGCGCACCACCCGCCATGCGGGCAAAATCGTCGAAAAGGCGGTTGTCGGTCTGCATGTCTTTGTCCTGAAAATGAGACCTGCATTATGCGGAGGCCGAGCCCGCGACGCAACGCCGGTGCGTCGACTGCACCGGCCGGCGGTCAAGCAGAGCTTGTTGCGGTCCTCGGTCAAGCCTATAACGAGCCTTGGAACAGGCTTGTCGCTCAGTTCGATTCCTGCCATCCCGAGCGACCGCGAGGGAGCTCATCGGCCTATCGAGATCCTTCCTCCCTTCGGCCGTCAGGATGACGGCGGAGCCGCATCAACCCGCAGCTATCGAAGGATTTGTCCATGTATGTTGTGACCGGCGGTGCCGGCTTCATCGGCTCCAATCTCCTGGCGGCGCTCGAACAGCGAGGCGACGGCGCGCTGGTCGTGTGCGACCGGCTCCGCGACAACGACAAGTGGCGCAACATCGGCAAGCGCGAGTTGTCGGACATCGTCCACCCCGACCAAACCTTCGAGTTCCTCGAAGCCAACAAGAAGCGCATCCGCGCCGTTTTCCACATGGGCGCCATCTCGGCGACCACCGAAACCAACGCCGACCATATCGTCGCCAACAACTTCAATCTGTCGCTCGCACTGTTCGCCTGGTGCACCCGCAACCATGTGCGGATCATCTATGCCTCGTCGGCGGCGACGTATGGCGACGGGACGCAAGGTTTTGATGACAGCTTCGGGACGGCGGCGTTGTCGCTTCTGACGCCGCTCAACGCCTATGGCTGGAGCAAGCACCTTTTCGACCGTCGGGTGGCCCGCAAGATCGCCGAAAACAAGCCTCTGCCGCCACAGTGGGTAGGCCTGAAGTTCTTCAACGTCTACGGGCCGAATGAATACCACAAGGGATCGCAGCAGAGCGTCATCAGCCAGCTATACCCCCATGCGGCGGCCGGAGCCCCGGCCCACCTGTTCCGCTCGCACCACCCCGACTACCCCGATGGCGGCCAAAAGCGCGACTTCATTTGGGTGGGCGACGTGGTCGAGGTGATGATTTGGCTGCTCGACCACCCCCAGGTGAACGGCCTGTTCAACCTGGGTACTGGAACCGCCCGCACCTTCTACGACCTCGCCGCCGCCGTGTACCGTGCCCTCGGCAAAGACCCCTACGTCAAATACGTCGACACCCCCCTCAACATCCGCGACAAATACCAGTATTTCACCGAAGCGCAGATGGACCGCCTACGCACCGCCGGATATACCAAGCCGTTCACCTCGCTGGAGGACGGCGTCAATCTCTATGTTTCGCGCTACCTCACCGCTGACGACCGGTACTGCTGATGGCCTTGGCATTCCCCAACTTCGATCCGATCGCCATTCACCTCGGACCGCTCGGGATCCGCTGGTACGCCCTGGCCTACATCACCGGCCTGGTGGGCGGCTGGAAATATATGCGCTGGCTGGTGTCCAAACCGCCGTTCGCCATGACCGGCGAGCAAGTCGACGACTTCCTGGTCTGGGCCACGCTGGGTGTCGTGCTGGGTGGCCGGACGGGTTACGTGTTGTTCTATAAACCGCTATTCTATCTGCACAATCCTGAACAGATTCTGGCCTTGTGGCGGGGTGGCATGTCGTTTCACGGCGGCGCGCTCGGAGTCATCGTTGCCATCGTGCTGTTCACCCGGCGCCACAAGCTGAGCCTGCTGGCGGTCGGCGATACGGTGTGCACCGTCGTCCCGATCGGCCTGTTTTTCGGCCGGCTCGCCAATTTCGTCAACGGCGAGCTGTTCGGCCGGCCGGCACCGCTCGATCTCCCCTGGGCCATGATCTTCCCCAACGGCGGCCCCATACCGCGCCACCCCAGCCAGCTCTATGAGGCGGGACTGGAGGGTATCGTCCTGTTCACCGTCATGCATCTCCTATGGCGCAACGAAAGCCTGAGGTTGCGCAGCGGGTTCCTTTCCGGGGCATTCCTGGCCGGATACGGCATCGCGCGGATAACCGGTGAGTTCTTCCGCCAGCCCGATATCCAGTTGGGGTATTTGTGGGGCGGGACCACCATGGGGCAGCTGCTCTCCATCCCCTTGGTCCTCGTCGGAGCCATCTTCATGCTCCGCGCTCGCCGGCCCTCATGACCCGGCCCCTCGGCGAATTGCTGAGGCGGAAAATCGCCTCGTCCGGGCCGATCCCGGTGGCTGAATTCATGGAGCAATGCCTCGGCCATCCGGCCTATGGCTACTACATGCGCAAGGACCCCCTGGGCCGGGCCGGGGATTTCATCACTTCGCCCGAAATCAGCCAGATATTCGGCGAACTGATCGGCCTGTGGGCTGCCGTGGTGTGGCAGATTATGGGTGAACCGGAGCCGGTCGTGCTCGCCGAACTGGGACCGGGACGGGGCACGCTGATGGCTGATTTCCTTCGGGCCGCGGCCCGGGTTCCGGCCTTCCGCCGGTCTTTGCGTATTCATCTGGTGGAAACCAGCCCGACGCTGCGCCGCCGTCAGCGCGAAACCCTGAAGGGCACCGAGTTGGTGTGGCTGGACGATGTCCGTGGCTTGCCGCCCGGCCCGCTGTTACTGGTGGCCAACGAGTTCTTCGACGCCTTGCCGATCCGCCAGTTCGTCCGCCGCGGCCGGCTGTGGATCGAGCGCCGGGTCGGCCTGAACGACGGCGATTTCGCCTTCATCGACGGACCGCCGGTGGACATCGCCGCCCCGCTTGCCGGCGAAGGTGACATTTTCGAGATCAACCAGCCGGCACGTGACATCGCACGCTGGGTCGGACAACGGATCGCCTCCGAGGGTGGAGCGGCTCTCGTCATCGACTACGGCCATCCTCGCACCGCCATCGGCGATACCCTGCAGGCGGTGCGCCGTCACCGGCCGGCCGCGGTTCTTGAAGACCCTGGCGAAGCCGACCTGACGGCCCATGTGGACTTCCAGGCACTGGCGGAAGCCGCGAGGCCGGCGGCCGCCAGTCCGGTGGTGCCGCAGGGCGTATTCCTGCGCCGGCTTGGGGTCGAACCGCGGGCCGACCGGCTGATGGCAGCCGCCCCGGAGACGGCGGCCGATGTCGCTTCTGCATGCCGACGCTTGATCGAACCTTCAGGAATGGGCAACCTGTTTAAAGTTATGGCCATTACCCATCCCGGGTTGCCGAACCTGCCAGGATTCATTCATTGACAGCACCAGTAGCCTGCATGATCACCGTGTCAGCCCTGAACGGTGTGCAGCGCGTTCGCCACGGCTTTTTCACCCGTGAGGGTGGGACGTCCGAGGGAATCTACCGATCGCTCAACTGCGGACTAGGCTCGGGCGACGACCCCGCCCGCGTCCGCGCCAACCGCGCCTTGGCAATGGAACAGCTCGACCTGCCGCCTGAGGCGTTGGTCACCGTCCAGCAGCGGCACACGACTGACGTTGCGGTGGTGGGAGAGGATTGGAGCAGCGCCGATCCGCCCGTCGCCGACGCGATGGTGACCAATCGGCCGGGCATGGCGCTGGGCATCGTTACCGCCGACTGCGCCCCGATCCTGCTCGCCGATCCACGCGCCAGCGTGATCGGCGCCGTCCATGCGGGCTGGCGCGGGGCCCTGGGCGGCGTCCTGGAAAACACGCTGGCCGCCATGGCCAGGCTGGGCGCCAAGCCGGCGCGTATCATCGCCGCCGTCGGGCCCTGTATCGCGCAAAGGTCCTACGAGGTCGGCCCTGAGTTCCCGGCGCCGTTCCTCGCCGAGGATCCGGCGAACCACTTCTTCTTCGTTCCCTCGGCGCGCGAAGGCCGGTTCTTTTTCGACCTTCCCGGCTATATTGCCCGGCGCTTGGCCAAGCATTCGATCAACGAAGTGGCTCGGACACCCTGCGACACCTACCGCGAGGAATCCCGATTCTTCAGCTATCGCCGCTCTCAACAGGCTGGCGAAGCGGATTACGGGCGGACCTTGTCGGCCATCGTCCTGGAGCGCTGACATCCTGAGGTCAACGCCGACCCGTCTGACCATCGGGATTGCGCTCCTGACGGCCGCCGCCTGCACCCCCCTGCCCAGGCCTTTCAAGCATGAGGGCGATGGCCCCAAGCTGGTCGATCCCCGTGCCCTCATTCCGATCGACGTGAGTCCGATCGAAGGCTTGCCCGGCCTGGCCGAGGCCATGGTCACCGCGTTCGATGGCCAAGATATCGCCGCCACCACCGAGGCCGGCGAATCCCGCTTTCTCAAGCTGAAAGGCCACATTGAGGGGAGCGACCAGGCCCGCACCCTCGTCTGGCGGATCGCCAGTGCCAAGGGAAAGACGATTGGAGAAATACGCCTGCCATTGCCGCCCGGGCGGTACGACCGGGCCGATGGCGGCGTTCTCGCCGCCGCCTCGGCTCCGGCTGTAGCCGCGTTGCTGCGCGGCCGCGATTCGGGCGTGGGCGATCTCGCCGTTCGCACTCAGGTTCGTCTCCACCCGGTCAGCGTCCCGCCAGGTTTCGACGGCGCCAGCCTGACCCATGCGATGGCACGCGCCCTCGCCCGCCAGGGCCTTGCCGTCGATGGCCCCGCTCCGGCCTTCGACATCGAAGGCAAGCTGCGCATAACGCCGGGCGCAAACGACCGCGATCTGGTGGAAGTGGAGTGGACCGTCCGTGATACGGCGGGAAAGGAACTGGGCACGGTCTCCCAGGGCAGCCCGGTACCACGAGAGACATTGCTCGGCCAGGTGGCGATACTCAGCCGGCAGATCGCCGATGCAGGGGCGGAAGGTGTTGCGGAAGTCGTCCGCAAGAGCAGCCGGGGGCATTAAACCCATTCCACTGGAATGCCGTTTACATCTGTGGGGCCGACTGTTACATTCCGGCGCGCCGCATGAAAGCTTGAATCATTGTTTGATTTCGGCTGTTTTCTCAGGGTTCCGTGATGAAAATCCTTGCCTGCAACAGCAACCGTCCACTTGCTGAAGCGATCGCCAGCTACCTCAACCTGGCTCTCACCGCGGCGAGTATCCGCCGATTTTCGGACATGGAAGTTTTTGTCGAGATCCACGAAAACGTACGCGGTGAGGACGTCTTCGTGGTCCAGTCCACCAGCTTTCCGGCAAACGACAACCTGATGGAACTGCTGGTCACCTTGGACGCGCTGCGCCGCGGCTCGGCTCGCCGCATCACCGCGGTGATCCCCTATTTCGGCTATGCCCGCCAGGACCGGAAGTCGGGTCCGCGCACTCCCATTTCGGCCAAGCTGGTGGCCAACCTGATCACCACCGCCGGGGCCAACCGCGTCGTCACCTTGGATCTTCATTCCGGTCAGATCCAGGGGTTCTTCGACATCCCGCTGGATAACCTGTACGCGGCGCCGGTGTTCACCAACGATATCAAGAACCGCTTCCACGGCGACGACCTGATGATCGTTTCCCCCGACGTCGGCGGTGTGGTGCGAGCCCGCATCATTGCCCGGCGGCTGGATGCCGACTTGGCCATCATCGACAAGCGCCGTGAACGCGCCGGCGTATCCGAGGTGATGAACATCATCGGCGATGTGCGCGGCCGCCGCTGCATCCTGGTCGACGACATCGTTGATTCCGCCGGAACCCTGTGCAACGCCGCCGAGGCCTTGATCAAGGCCGGCGCCACCTCGGTCTCCGCCTATGTGACCCATGGCGTGCTTTCGGGCAAGGCGGTGGAACGCGTCACCGCCTCGCCTCTGGAAAGCCTGGTCTCCACCGATTCGATCCAGGCCACCGAGGCGGTGAAGAATGCCCACAACATTCGCCAGATCACCATCGCCCCCCTGATGGCCGAGAGCATCCAGCGCATCAGCGAAGAGCGGTCGGTGTCGAGTCTGTTTGATTAGTCCCTCAGGCGCCGGGCGCCCCGCATCCGCGGGGCTTGGCTGTCCTTCGCTGAAGCTCCGGCGCGCTCAACGCGCCAGTCACGAGGCTTCGCCTCGTTCCGGTCGGGACATTGGCGCCGTTTATTGGCAATGAAGCGGGCATCGCCCGCGCCCGGCACCTGAGGGACCACGACAAAAACCGTGGGCCAATGCTTGAAATGCATTCGCCCACGGTGTAAAAGCTTGCCCTTTCTGGCGTCGGCACCCCTGGAGGCCGCGCCGTTTTGTATTGGAGATTTTCCATGAGCGATGTCACCACCATCAGCGTCGTGGCGCGTGATCGGGCCGGAAAGGGGGCCGCCCGAGCCACCCGCCGTCAGGGCCTGGTCCCCGGCGTTATTTACGGCAACAAGCTAGCCCCCGTTACCATCGCCCTCGACCCGCGCGTCCTGTGGGCCGAAATGAACAAGCCCGGTTTCCTGACCCGCCTGTTCGACCTCGGCATCGAGGGTCGCACCGAGCGCGCGCTATGCCGCGACATCCAACGGCACCCGGTCAGCGACCAGCCGGTGCATGTGGACTTCCTGCGGGTCAGCGCCGAGTCGAAAGTGCATGTTCACGTGCCAGTGCACTTCAGCAACCAGGACAAGGCGGTGGGGATCAAGCGGGGCGGCGTGTTGAACGTGGTGCTGCACGAAATCGAGGTTATCGCCTCGGCCGGCGCCATTCCCAGCGAAGTGGTGATCGACCTGACCGGCCTCGATATCGGCGCCTCGATCCACCTGTCCCAGGTCCAGCTTCCGGCTGGAGTTTCGGCGGTCAGCCACGAAAAGGACGCGACCGTCGCCACCATCGCCGCGCCGACTGTCGCTCCGGCCGCCGAGACCGAGGCCGAGGCTGGCGGCGGAACCGCCGCCTGATCCCATGCGTCTGCTGGTGGGACTGGGCAACCCCGGCGGGGCTTACGCCCGGAACCGCCACAATATCGGCTGGATGGCGGCGGATGAAATTGTCCGCCGCCATTCTTTTGGCTTGTGGCGTTCCAGGTTCCATGGCCAATTGGCCGAGGGCAACCTTGCTGGCGAGAAGGTTCTGGTGTTGAAGCCGGAAACCTACATGAACCTTTCCGGCCAAGCGGTGGCCGCGGCGGTGCGTTTCCACAAGATCGCCAACGGCGATGTGCTGGTCCTGCATGATGAACTCGACCTGCCACCCGGCAAAGTCCGGGTGAAGAGGGGCGGCGGCGCCGGCGGTCACAACGGCTTGAAAAGCATCGACGCTCATCTTGGCAACGACTACTGGCGTATCCGCCTGGGCATCGGCCATCCGGGAGACAAGACGCTGGTCACGCCCTGGGTCCTCGGCGATTTCGCCAAGGCCGACGAGGCTTGGCTGGCGCCTTTGCTGGAAGCGGTAGCGGCCCAGTTGCCTTTGCTGCTGGGCGGCGACGAGAACGCTTTCATGACCAGGCTGGCGCAGGCGGTTCCTGTGGCCAAGCCGAAGAAAAACGACATCACCGGAGACAGCTGATGGGATTCAACTGTGGCATCGTCGGCCTGCCCAATGTGGGCAAGTCGACCCTGTTCAACGCGCTCACATCGACCGCGGCGGCACAGGCGGCCAATTATCCGTTCTGTACCATCGAGCCCAATGTCGGCCGCGTGGCGGTGCCCGATCCTCGCCTCGACAGGCTTGCCGAGGTTGCCAAGTCCGGCAAGATCATCCCCACCCAGCTGGAATTCGTCGATATCGCAGGGCTGGTCCGCGGGGCCAGCCGCGGCGAAGGGCTGGGCAACCAGTTCCTTGCCAATATTCGCGAGGTCGATGCCATCGTGCATGTGCTGCGCTGTTTCGAGGACGGCGACGTCACCCATGTGGAGGGATCGGTCGATCCGGTCCGCGATGCCCAGACCATCGAGACAGAACTGATGCTGGCCGACCTCGACAGCCTGGAGCGGCGCGTCATCGCCACCGGTAAGAAGGCCAAGGGCGGGGACAAGGACGCCAAGGCCCAGGTGGAGGTCATGGAACCGGTGCTTGCGGCTTTGCGCGAAGGCAAGCCCGCCCGCTCGGTCAAGCTCGACGACGACCAGCGGATCATCCTGAAGACACTGGGCCTCCTGACCTCGAAGCCGCTGCTTTATGCCTGTAACGTCGAGGAAGCTTCGGCGGCCACCGGCAATACCTTTTCGGCGAAGGTGGCGGCGATGGCGAGGGCGGAAGGCGCTGCCCAGGTGGTCATTTCGGCGGCCATCGAGGCCGAAGTCGCCCTGCTCGCCGACGACGAGGAAAGAAAGGAATTTCTGCAAGCCCTGGGGCTGCAGGAAACAGGCCTGGCGCGGGTGATCCGCGCCGGCTACGAGCTGCTGCACCTGATCACGTTCTTTACCGTAGGGCCGAAGGAGGCCCATGCCTGGACTCTGCCGAAAGGGTTGAAGGCACCCCAGGCGGCCGGCGTCATTCATACCGACTTCGAACGCGGCTTCATCCGGGCCGAGACCATTTCATACGCGGACTTCATCGCCTGCGGCGGCGAGGCGGGGGCGAAGGAAGCCGGCCGGATGCGGCTGGAAGGCAAGGACTATGTCGTCCAGGACGGCGATATCTTCCATTTCCTGTTCAATGTATGAGATGCTGTTCGCCGTATTGGCGAGCGGGTGACAGGCGATGGCGCGAACGTTCTGGAACGACCTGAAGCAGATCGGCGCCGCGGTGGCGCTCGTCCTGGTGTCAAGGACGGTGGTGGCCCAGCCGTTCTATGTTCCATCAGGCTCGATGGAGCCGACCCTGCAGATCGGCGACGAGCTTCTGGCCAGCAAATTCGTCTATGGCTACAGCCGCTATTCGCTTCCCATCGATGCCGGGCGATCTCTGCCCGGGCGGCTATTCGGCCACGAACCGGAGCGCGGCGACGTCGTTGTCTTCCGCCTGCCCCGCGACCCGGAGCAGGTCTATGTGAAGCGGGTCGTCGGTCTACCTGGGGACCGCATCCAGATGCGCGGCGGACACCTGTGGATCAATGGCACCCCCTTGCCGCTGCGGGCCGACGGCGCCGGCCAGGTCGAACTGCAGGATGGCCGGACCATGGCCGCCGACCGTTTCATCGAAACGCTGCCGGGCGGACGACAGCATGCCATCTTCAAATTGAGTGCGCGCGGCCCGCTGGATGATACGCCGGTCTTTGAAGTACCCAGCGGCCATTTGTTCATGATGGGCGACAACCGTGACAATTCCTTGGACAGCCGGGTCTCCGACACTCAAGGCGGGGTCGGTTTCGTGCCCGAGGAGAACTTGATCGGCCGCGCCGACCTGGTCGTCGGCTCTTGGGATTTTCTCATCACGCGGCAGCCCGTGTCGACCTGGCTATCGGGGTTGCGGTTGCCCCGATTCCTCTCGCGCATCAGTTAAATCATCGCTCCCGCGCCGAGCGGAGCGAACAATATAGCCATTATCGCTGGGTTTTAATGCTGCCACATTTTTGCAGGCGGGCAGCCATTATGGTACATTGACCACTGGGGATACCGCGAATTCTGGGCGCGGCAGAACAAAAGTGGTCGACCGGAGATGCTTACACGGAGAATGTTGCTTGCCAGCCTGCTGAGCGTGACCGCGGTACCGGTGGCGGCCGCGGCAGTTCGGCCGCGGCGCATTCACCATCACCAACATGTCAGCCGGGTTGATGCTGTCATCGATATCAGCCACATGACCACCGTCAGCGATTTCAGCTTGGCG
Organism: Pseudomonadota bacterium; assembly: GCA_021781575.1. Classification (GTDB taxonomy): domain Bacteria; phylum Pseudomonadota; class Alphaproteobacteria; order Rhodospirillales; family Magnetospirillaceae; genus DUZF01. The sequence continues at coordinate 42,058 of JAJXWP010000018.1, read as the reverse complement.
CGCAAACGAAGCAAGATCCTCGGCGTCATCCACAAAGCCAGCGAGGGCGGCGATTGGCGCGACCCCCTTTATGCGAAACGCCGCCAGCAGGCGGAAGAGGCCGGCATGCTGTGGGGGGCCTATCATTTCGGCACGCGTCAACATTCGGGCGTCGACCAGGCGCTGATGTTCCTCGCCACCGCGCGACCGGGCCGGGCGACCCTGATGGCCCTCGACCTCGAATTCAACGATCAGAACCCGGCGAATACGATGAAGCTTCACCAGGCGGAGGATTTCGTCCGGACCGTGCATGAAGCGACCGGCCGATATCCGCTGATTTACACAACTGCGGCCTGGGCCGATGGCGCGCCGGCGGGAGGCCACCACCATACGCTGGGCGGCCACATCACCGAACGCTCGATTCTGGCGCATTGTCCGTTATGGCTGGCGGACTACCGCACCGAGCCGCAATTGCCCATCGCCTGGAAGGGCAAAGGCTGGCATTTCTGGCAGTATGCCGGCGACACCGAGGACTGCGGCCCGCGCGGCAAACGGGTGCGCAGCGTTTCGGGAGTCGAGCGCTGCGACCGGAACCTGTTCCGTGGCGACGCCGCCACCCTGTGCCATTTCTGGAAGAAGGGCGGCCGGAACGTCAGCGTTTAACACCCGCCGCATTCGAGGCGAACCAACCGGGCGGGGCGGTGTATCATGACGGTGTATCATGACATGGAGCGAGTTGGCTGCCGTCCGGACCCCCCAACGGTCGTCGGGAAGACGGTGGCGCCGCTCTTGAAGGAGGACGCAGATGCAAGTCCCCACCTTCGCCGTTCATCCGACCTTTCTCGGTGCCGGAACCGCCGCGGCCGAGGCTGCGGTGCAAATTGCCGGCATCCCGTTCGACTTGGGCGTGACCAACCGTCCGGGCGCCCGTTTTGCTCCCCACGCCATCCGCCATGCCAGTCGAATGCTTACCGACGGCGACAATCCCGACGGCTGGGTCGATCCAAGACGGCTACCCATCGCCGATCTTGGCGACTTTTCCATTGCCTTGGGCGACATCCCCGAAAGCCTGCGGATGATCGAGCGGCAAGCCGTCGATCACTCGCATCTCTTGTGCTTCGGTGGCGACCACACAATCACCCTGGGGTTGCTACGCGCCCTGGCCGACCGCAGTGGTGATGCGCTCGGCCTGATCCATTTCGACGCCCACCCGGATACCTGGCCGGATAATTTCGGCCAAGCTTTAGGCCACGGCTCGGTGTTCTACCATGCCATCAACGAAGGACTGATCGCCCCGCACCGCATGGTCCAAATCGGCATCCGCTCGCCTGTGCCGCGCGCGGTATGGGATTGGACGCTGGACAAGGGCGTCACCATTATCGCCGCCGAGACGGTGCATGAAACCGGACCGGCGACCGTGGCCGAGGCCATCCGGGACATCGTCGGCCGGCAACCGGTCTACCTGTCATTCGACATCGATGCCCTGGATCCTTCGCAGGCTCCCGGAACCGGCACGCCGGAAATCGGCGGCCTGTTCTCCTGGCAAGCCCTGGCCATCATCAAGCGGTTGCGCGGACTTGCCTTCCGGGGAATGGACGTGGTGGAGGTGCTGCCCGCCTGCGACCTGGCCGAAATCACCTCTTTAGCGGCGGCGACCCTGGCTTGGCAGTATCTCAGCCTGATGGTCGAAAACCGGGACTGACCGGACAAGGATGGGCGGCGAGCCCATAAACGCCCTTGCGTACGGTTAATTTGCCGTATATATCGACCGCAGACGCATTCGCACGTGCCTATGGCCCGGCTGTTCTTCGCTTCGGGCTACGCTACGACGGTCACGCGTCCTTTTTGGTCTCCGGTCGGCAGTGGGCCGGTCCCCGAAAGGGAGTTGGACATGGTTGTGACACGCGCGAGATTTTCTCCGCACTTTCGAAGTTGATGCCGTAAGCGGCAAAGACGCGGCACCCTGACCGGGTGCCGTCACCCGTCAATGCCGGTTTTTGACCGCCGTCTCGCCGTAGACCGCGGTTCCATGGCTTTTTCCGGCGGCAGCCGGAAATTCTCGACCTAACCGACCATTACGAATGGGGTTCGACATAAGGGGGTAGCAATAGATGAAGCATGTTTCCTTTTCCGGCCGCTTGGTCATCGTCGGATTCGGCAGCATCGGACAGGGAGTCCTGCCGCTGATTTTACATCACATCGATATCGATGCGACGAAGATCACTATTGTCACCGCCGAGGAGCGCGGCCGCGAGGAAGCCAACGAATACAACATCCGCTTCATCTGCGAGCCGTTGACCCCGGCCAACTACAGACGGGTGTTGGACCCGCTGCTCAGCAACGGCGATTTCCTGTTGAACGTGTCGGTCGACGTCTCCTCCGTGGCATTGATCGAGTTCTGTCGGGAAAGGGGAGTGCTGTACCTGGATACCTGCATCGAACCCTGGGCCGGAGGCTATACCGACACCTCGCTCTCGCCCTCGCTCCGTTCCAATTATGCACTGCGCGAAACAGCGCTCAAGCTGCGCAGCAGCGACGCGCCAACCGCCGTCATCACCCACGGCGCCAACCCCGGCCTGGTCTCACACTTCGTCAAGCGGGCACTGCTCGATATCGCCCGAGACACCGGTGTGGAGGTGGCAAAACCCGCCAGCCGGCAACAGTGGGCGGAACTGATGGCGGCGCTCTCGGTCAAGGTGATCCACATTGCGGAACGCGACACCCAGGTGGCCAATGAACCGAAGCGGGTCGGCGAGTTTGTCAACACATGGTCCATCGACGGCTTCGTCGGCGAAGGTTGTCAACCGGCGGAACTGGGCTGGGGCAGTCACGAAACGGCCTTGCCGCCCGATGGGCGGCGCCACGAATTCGGCGGCGATGCCGCCATCTACCTGATGCGCCCGGGAGCCAGTACGCAGGTTCGCACATGGACGCCCCTGGAAGGACCGTTCCACGGCTTCCTGATCACCCACAGCGAAGCCATCTCCATTGCCGACTATTTCACCCTGAAGGACGGTGGCGGGCTGCGCTTCCGCCCGACCGTCCACTACGCCTACCACCCCTGCGACGACGCCGTCCTGTCGCTGCACGAACTGGCCGGCAAGGGCTGGCATATGCAGGAAGAGCAGCGCCTGCTGATGAATGAGATCGTTGCGGGCTCCGACGAACTGGGCGTACTCCTGATGGGGCATGCCAAGGGCGCCTACTGGTACGGCTCGCGGTTATCCATTGGCGAGGCGCGACGGCTGGCACCCTACAACAACGCCACCAGCCTGCAGGTGACCATCGCCGTGCTGGCCGCGATGATCTGGACACTGGAAAATCCCCGGGTTGGCGTGATCGAACCGGACGAGATCGACTTCGAGCGTATTCTCGACATCTGCCGGCCTTACCTCGGCAAGGTGGTCGGCGCCTACTCCGACTGGACTCCCTTGCAAGACCGGGGCCGGCTGTTTGCCGAGGACCTGGACCGATCCGACCCCTGGCAGTTCAAGAACTTCCGGGTGGTATAAGCCGGCTATCTCTCGACGAATTCCAGGCCGATGCCCAGCGCCTCGGCCGGATCGACCTCCAGATGGGCGCCCTTGCGGACACACCGCACGCCGTTGGCCGTAAGCAACGCCTGGGCACGACCGAGATCGTCGACGGCGATGCTCAACGCAACCAGTGCCGGCGGCGGCGGCAACTCCAGTTCCATGTCCGGATGAAGGTGATCAAATCCGTCCGGAGTGACCAGGAAAAGCAGCCCACGACCGGAATGGACGGTTACCATCTCGTCCGTCGGCGTCGAAGCGGCGGGGCCGAACACCCGATCGTAGTCGGCCATCAGGGCCTCCGGCCGCTCCACCACGACGGTCAGGGAAATGATGCCGGTAGCGCCATTGGGATGAGCCAGCCATTCCGGCCGGCGCAACAGTTCGGGCGTCAAGGGCTGGCATAGGAATGCCGGTAGGCCAGGCGTCGCGGCGGCCGGCAGATCGACCACGGTAAACCGTGGCGCCAGTTCCCCCTCAGGCGCCGCCAGCAGGCGTGACAGCGCCGACGGGCGCCCGGCGGCGACGCCCGCCCGATTCAGCGACTCGCAGGATTGAGCCGCATCGCGACTGCCCAAGGCCACTCCCATCAGCCCTTCTCCCCGAGCGGCGAGATGGGCACGGACACGATCGGCTCCGACGCCGTCGCCGACCGCGGCCAGCAGTTCCACGTAATCGCCACCGAACATCAGGCACTGATTGGCCGTTCCCCATTCCGGATGGCTGCCGGGCGGACTGGCGACAAACCCCAGGCGGGTGAAACGGCGTTTCGCCTCCGCCAGGTCGGCGACGGCGATGGCGACATGGTCGATACCGGTGATCTGATGCGCCACGCCCTCAACTCCCCATTCCCGCGGCCGCCTGGGCGTTCTCGCCATAGCTGGCGAATTTTTCCAGCACCAGATCCATTTCGTCATCGGCCAGCAGGATCGGCTCGCCGAGTTGCAGGGCGCGCCAATATCCTTCAGCCAATTCCTCGACCTCGATGGCCAGCGCCATGGCCGACTCCAGCGTCGGCCCGACGGCGATCATGCCATGATTGGCCAACAGGCAGGCCTTGCGCCCGTTGAGCGCGGCCACGGCATAGTCCGACAATTCCTGGGTGCCGAACGTGGCGTAGGGAGCGCAGCGGATGTCCCGTCCGCCACCCTTGGCCACCATGTAGTGGTAGGGCGGGATCGGCTTGTGCAGGACCGCCAGCGATACGCAGAACGGGGGGTGGCAATGCACCACCGCGCCGGTCTCGGGCCGGGCCGCATAGATGTCGCGATGAAAACGCCATTCCGAGGACGGTCTGCGCCGCCCCAGGGGGCTGCCCTCCATGTCCATGGCGACCACGTCTTCCGGATGCATGGCGTTGGGCGGCATGCCCGACGGTGTGATGAGGAACCCCTCATCCCAACGAACACTGATATTGCCGGCGGTGCCCCTGTTGAGGCCAAGCTGCGCCAACTTAGTGGTAGCGTCGAGGATCGCCAGGCGGTAGCGGGTGGAACGGATCATCGGCTCAGGCATCGGGACGTCTTTCCGGATAGAGGGAGAGCAACCCATCGCGCGAGGCCGGGCAGACCCCGCGTTCGGTAATCAGGCCGGTGACCAGTCTGGCCGGCGTAACATCGAAACCATAGTTGATCGCCGGGCTGCCGTCCGGTGTCAACTGTACCGCGGTCACTCTGCCGTCATCCGCCCGCCCGGCAAGATGGGTGACCTCGGAAGGATTCCGCTCCTCGATTGGAATGGCCTTGATCCCGTCATCGATGGTCCAGTCGATGGTCGGGCCCGGCAGCGCCACATAGAACGGGACTCCGTTATCCTTGGCGGCGAGCGCCTTCAGATAGGTGCCGATTTTGTTGCACACATCCCCGGATGCCGTCGTGCGGTCGGTGCCGACGATGCACAGGTCGACCAGCCCGTGCTGCATCAGGTGGCCCCCGGCATTGTCGACGATGACCGTATGCGGCACACCCTGCCAGTTCAACTCGCGGGCCGTCAGGCTGGCCCCCTGATTGCGCGGCCGGGTCTCGTCGACCCAGACATGGACGGGGATCCCCGCCAGTTGCGCCTTGTAGACCGGGGCCAGGGCGGTCCCCCAGTCGACGGTGGCCAGCCAGCCGGCGTTGCAATGGGTCAGCAGGTTAAGGCGGTCTGCGCCGGCGGCTTGCCGCTCTTTCCACAACCGGCGAATCACGGCGAGGCCGTTCTCCCCGATCGCCGCGTTGATCGCCACGTCGTCGTCGGCGATGCGAGCGGCTTGGCGGTAAGCTGCCGCCGGACGCATCACCGGCGGCAGCGGCCGCAGAGCGGCCAGCATGTCGTCCAGCGCCCAACGCAGGTTGATCGCCGTCGGCCGGGTGGCAACCAGTCGCCGATAGGCTTCATCGAGCCGGCGGTCAGACGCATCGGCGCGCACAGCCAGAGCCATTCCATAGGCCGCCGTAGCGCCGATCAGCGGCGCGCCGCGAACCCACATGTCCCGTATGGCCTGTTCGGCGTCCTCCAAGGTATCGAGACGCGCCACCGCGAATTCGTGCGGCAACCGTGTCTGGTCGATGATGTCGACTCCCAGGCCGTCGGCCGCCACCCAGATGGTCCGCGTCGGCTTTCCCTCGACGTTCATCCGGCGCCCCCCGGCAGGACCCGTCCGGCCACCGCGGACAGTTTGCGGATCATCTCCGGATCGCGGGCCTCGGGTGCGGTGATGATGGCGTTATCGAGTGCCCGGTGGCAGCCGCACTCACACGGGCCCTGTCGGTGCCGCAGCCGCGGCGCCGTGGCTCGCACCAAGGCACGCGCATGGTCGGCGTTTTCCCGCAGCACCTTGATCACGCCGTCAACGCTCACATGGTCGTGCTCGGGATGCCAGCAATCGTAATCGGTGACCATGGCGACCGTGGCGTAGCAGAGTTCGGCTTCTCGGGCCAGCTTGGCCTCGGGCATGTTGGTCATGCCGATGACGTCGCAATCCCAGGAGCGATAGAGGCGGGACTCGGCCTGAGTCGAGAACTGAGGCCCCTCCATCACCAGATAAGTGCCGCCGCGCACGGCCGGTATGCCGATTTCGCTGGCGGCGGCCAGCAGGGCGTCGCCAAGCCGGGCGCAGACCGGATGGCCGAGGCCGACATGGGCCACCAGTCCGGTGCCGAAGAACGTCTTCTCCCGGGCAAACGTGCGGTCGATGAATTGGTCGACGATGACGAATGTCCCCGGCGGCAGCTCCGCCTTGAGCGAGCCCACCGCCGACACCGATACGATCTCGGTGACGCCGGCTCGCTTCAGGGCGTCGATATTGGCCCGGAAATTCAGTTCGCTCGGTGGAATACGGTGCCCGCGGCCGTGACGGGGCAGGAATACCAGCGGCTGTCCGTCCAGTTCGCCGAACAGCAATTCATCCGACGGCGCGCCGAACGGGCTGTCGATCTTGCGCCACCGGGTCTTGGTCAGCCCGTCGATATCGTAGACGCCACTGCCGCCGATAATGCCGAGAACCGGTGCCCCCATAGCTCTTCCTTCGATCACCAAATAGGGAAACGAGCCACCGCGACACCAGGGAAATTTCTCGGTCCCGGCGCCTTGATGCCTTGGTGCTTAACCATAAGGAAAAGGCCGCTGCATTGCTACAGCGGCCCCACCAATCCTTAGAGAACTTCAAATTCAGTGCACGTTCGCCCAGATCTTGCGCTTCAGTGCATAGAACATGGCCGTCAGGACCAACAGGAAGCCGAGGACCTTGAGGCCCAAGCTATGCCGGGTATCCAGCTCGGGCTCGGCCGCCCAGTTGAGGAACGCTGATGCGTCCTTGGCGATCTGTTCCTTGGTCGCCTTGGTGCCGTCGGCATAGGTCACCGCGTCGTCGGAGATCGGCGGCGGCATGGCGATCTGGTGGCCGGGGAAGGCCTCGTTGTAGTACATCCCGTCATTGACCTTGAACCCGGCCGGCGGGTCGACGAAGCCGTTGAGGATGGCGTAAACGTAGTCCGGCCCGCCTTCCCGCGCCTTGGTCATCAGCGACAGATCCGGCGGCAGAGCCCCGTTGTTGGCCACACGGGCCGCCTGGTCGTTGGGGAACGGCGGGACGATGTGATCCGCCGGCCGGGCCGGCCGCTGGAACATGTCGCCCTGGTCGTTCGGCCCATCGGTCACCTGCTTCTCGGCAGCGATGGCCTTGATCTGGTCTTCGGTAAAGCCGAGGGCCGCCAGGTTGCGATAGGCCACCAGCTTCATCGAATGGCAGTTCGAGCAGATCTCGCGGAACACCTGGAAGCCGCGCCGCAGCTGCGCCTTGTCGTAGTGACCGAAGACCCCCTGGAAGCTCCAGTTCTGATGCGCCACCTCGGCCTTCTCTGCAGCCACGGCGGGAGTGGCCGCGGCGATGACGGCCGCGGCGAAAGCAGGAATAAGGTACTTACGCATTATGCCTTCTCCATCGGCTGAGCAGCGTGGCCGACCGAGGCGCCTTTCAGCACCGGTGCGGCAATGCTTTGCGGCAGCGGCTTCGGCTTCTCGAACTTGCTGGTCAACCACAACAGCGGGAAGAAGGCGAAGTAGGCGACCGAGAAGACGCGGCCCAGCGTCACCATGGTCCCTTCCGGAGGCTGCGATCCAATGTAGCCAAGGACCACGCAGACCAGGAAGAACATCCAGAAGAGCTGCTTGTAGATCGGCCGGAACTTGGCCGAACGGACCTTCGAACGGTCGATCCAGGGCAGGAAGAAAAAGATGACAATGGCGCCGAACATGGCGATGACGCCGCCCAGCTTGTCGGGAACCGAGCGCAGGATCGCGTAGAACGGCAGGAAGTACCATTCCGGCACGATATGCGGCGGGGTCACCATCGAGTTGGCCGGAATGTAGTTGGTCGGCTCAACGAAGAAGTTGGGCAGGAAGAACACCACCCCCAGATAGACCATCAACAGCACGCCAATGCCGAACAGATCCTTGATGGTGTAGTAGGGATGGAAGGGAATGGTATCCTGCGGCCCTTTGACGTCGATCCCCAGCGGATTGTTCGACTTGGTGGTGTGCAGCGCAACGACATGCAGGAACACCAGGGCGAAAATGACGAAGGGCAGGAGGAAGTGCAGGGCGAAGAAACGGTTCAGCGTCGGATTGGCGACCGAGAAGCCGCCCCACAGCCAAGTGGTGATGTAGTCGCCGACAACCGGGATCGCCGAGAACAGGTTGGTGATCACGGTCGTGCCCCAGAAGCTGAGCTGGCCCCAAGGCAGGCAGTACCCCATGAACGCCGTGCCCATCATCGTCAGATAGATGATCAGGCCCAGCCACCACAGGACCTCGCGCGGGGCCTTGTAGGACCCGTAGTACAGGCCGCGGAAGATGTGGATGTAGACACAGACGAAGAAGAACGAGGCGCCGTTCATATGCATATAGCGCAGCAGCCAACCGTAGTTGACGTCGCGCATGATGCGTTCGACCGAGTTGAACGCCAGGGCCTCGTTGGGGGTGTAGGCCATCGCCAGGAAAACGCCCGTGAGGATCATGATGACGAGCATCAGGCCGGCGAGAGATCCGAAATTCCACCAATAGTTCAGGTTGCGCGGCGTCGGATACTCGACGGCGCTGTGCTGCAGCATGGAGAAGATCGGCAGGCGGTCGTCCAGCCACTGGATGACCTTATTGTCGAAATGATTGCCACTCATCGGTGCACTCCTAGCCGATCCGGACGCTGGTGTCGGTGAGGAAGGTATATGCCGGAACCGGCAGGTTCAGCGGGGCGGGGCCTTTGCGGATGCGACCCGAGGTGTCGTACATCGACCCGTGACAGGGGCAGAACCAGCCACCGAATTCGCCGCGCGGATCACCAGGCTTCTGGCCCAGGGGAATGCAGCCCAGATGGGTGCAGACGCCGACGACGATCAGCCACTGCGGCTTCTTGACGCGCTTGTCGTCCGCCTCGGGGTCGCGCAAGTCGCTCAGGTTGACCTTGCGAGCCTCTTCAATCTCAGCCGCGGTGCGATAGCGGATGAATACCGGCTTGCCGCGCCAGGTCACAGTGATGGACTGGCCCTCAGCGATGTGCGACAGATCGACTTCGGTGGTCGACATCGCCAGGGTGTCGGCCGACGGATTCATGCTGTTGATAAACGGCCATAGGCCTATGGCGGTGCCCGCCACGCCGACAGCCGTCGTCGCGTAAAGCAGGAAGTCGCGCCGAGTCGCGTCGGTCGGCGGCATCCCCTGCGTATGTGTTGACATATTAGCCATGTCGATTTCCTCTCCAAGACCCGCCGAACCGCGCACCGATGACGACGAAAGTCCCAATCACTCCCTCCCCCCGTACCGCGCCCGCCGGCGGGGGCGCCGAGGGAAACCAACCGAGCCATATAAAGCAAATCCCGCACTTTGAAAAGCAGCGGTTTATATAAAATAAGCCTAATCTAGAGTTGCCATCTGCTATGCGCGTAGCCCTTTTCCAGCCTGAAATTGCCCAGAATGTCGGAGCCATTCTCCGCCTCGGTGCGTGCCTCGGGGTGCCGGTCGATATCATCGAACCATGCGGATTTGTATGGGACATGAAGCGTATCCGCAGAGCCGGTCTGGACTATACGGAACTGGCCCAGGTCACTCGCCATATGTCCTGGAGTTCATACCTGGCCGAACGGCCGCCCGGCAGGCTGCTGTTGCTGACCACCGCCGGCGAGACTCCGCATATGGATTTCCCTTTCCGCCCCGACGACGTGCTGCTGCTGGGCCGGGAAAGCGCCGGCGCCCCGCCGACGGTCCATGACGTGGCGGACGCCCGGCTGCGGGTGCCCATGCGGAGCGGCGTGCGATCGCTCAACCTGGCCATGACCGCCGCCCTGGTTCTGGGCGAGGCGTTGCGGCAGACCGGCGGCTTTCCCGCGAAGGAGCGATAGCGGTGCAGCGCAAGCGACGATATCGGCGCCGCCATCGGCCCGAACGCCCGAGGCAACCCCATCGCCAGCCCGATCAGCCTGCGGCCCGAGGTCATGTGGCCCTGATCCGGCGAAAGTGCTAGGATTCCGTTGCTTTTATCGGAGATCGTCATGCGCAGACTTGCGCTGCTTAGCCTTGCCCTGATTGCTGTCGGCGGCATTGCCGCCGCCGCCCTGTGGAACCGCCCGCCGACGCCCGAAATGCCGCCGGCGGCCGCCGGTTTCGGCAGCACGGAAGAAACGGCCGCGCTGGCCGCCAGCAACGGCATGGCCTGGCGCAGCGGCGCCGTTCTCAGCCTGCGCCTGAAAAGCGGCGAGGTGCTGGCGCTGACCGACCGGAGCACTTGTGGCGACCTGCCTTGCCCGAAGGAACTGGCTACCCGTTATCGATACCTGGGGTGGGATGCCGCCCATGGCGGCTACCGCCTGCTGGTAGCCGAGCCGGGAATGCAGCAGATGATCCTCCCCTATGGCGAAGACGATCCGGTCCTGGTCGACGCCAGCCACGCCGCACCGGCGGCCGGAGGAGCTTTGCCGCGCCCCGCGCCGCCACCCGCCGTCAAGACCGATGCCAGTCTTGGGGAATGGCTGGCGGACATTGCCGGAGGACGCGGCCAAAGCGAGGCGCCGCTGATCGCCGCCAGCCAGGGCGCGGTCAGTCGCCAGGGGGCCACTCTGACCATAACTCTCGCCGACGGTCGGCAATTCAGCCTGACCGACGATCTGGCCTGCGGGCAGGTGTCCTGCCCGCCGCAAGTGTTTCGTTCATTCGATTTTGCCGGGCACAGCCCTGACGGCCGCTTCGATGTCGTCCAGGTTCGCTGGGACGAAGCCAGCGCCGCCTTCCTGGTCGACAGGCGCAACGGGGCGATCACCTCGCTGCTGGGGGTGCCGAAATTCTCGCCCGCGGGCAAGAGGGCGATCGCCTCGGTAACCGATCTCGAATGGTCGGCGCCGCGGCGCCTCGAAGTATGGTCCCTGACCGGCCCGGCACCGGGCCTGGAGTTCTCGTTGTCAGCCAGCGAGGAGGACGACACCGTCTATCAGGTCACGGGTTGGGACGACGCCGACCACGTCCGTTTGCGGCGCGGCGCCTGGGCTTCGACGCAACGCAGCGACGTCATGCTGGTCCACGACGCCGAGGGCTGGCATATCGAAGGCGGTGACGGCACCAATTGATCGGGCGCCCGGCTCAGGCTCCGTGCCGAAATAACCGCGTTATTTCCCGGACCGACGCTCAGTCTTCGTCGGCGTAGGGGTTGCGCCGCTTGCGCAAGCCGAAGCGGATGGGAACACCGTTCAACCCGAAGGTTTCGCGCAGCCCGTTGATCAGATAACGGGTATAGGAATCGGGCAATTCGTCGGCGCGCTGGGTGAACAGCGCAAAGGTCGGCGGCCGGGTGCGCACCTGCGTCATGTAGCGCAGCCGCAGCCGGCGCCCACCCTGGGTGGCCGGCGGCGGGTGGCGCTCGGTCATTTCCGCGAGCCAACGGTTCAACTGGGCGGTGGGAACCCTCCGGTTCCAAATATCGTAAATATCCACCACCCCGCTCATCAGGCGATCCAGACCGGCTCCGCTCAGCGCCGAGAGGGTCACCGTCGGCACGCCGCGCACCTGCGGCAGCGAGGTTTCCAGGCGGTCCTGCAGACGCCTCAGAGCTTCACTCCGATTGTCCACGGCGTCCCATTTGTTGACCGCGATCACCAGCGCACGCCCTTCATCGATCACCAAACGAGCGATGGTCAGATCCTGCTTGTCGAGAATGGCGTTGGCGTCGAGCACCAGGACCACGACGTGGGCCATGCGGATGGCCTCAATGGTGTTCGAGGTCGACAGCCGCTCCACCGGTTCGGTGATATTGGCCCGCCGGCGTAAGCCGGCCGTATCGACCAGACGGACGGTCCGGCCGCCAAATTGCCATTGCACCGTGATGGCGTCGCGCGTCAGCCCGGCTTCGGGGCCGGTAAGCATGCGCTCTTCACCAAGCAGGCGGTTGACCAGTGTCGATTTGCCGACATTGGGCCGCCCGACCACCGCCATATGCAGCGGCCGCGCCGCTTCGGCCTGCTCCGCAGCAGCATTGAGGTCGCCGTCCTCGTATTCGGCCTCAGCCGACCCCGGCGCTTCATCCATGTCGCCGGGAGCCGCCTCACCGGCGATACCCCCATGTTGCCGGGCATGGGGAAGCAACGCCTCGTAAAGGTCATCCAGGCCTTCGCCGTGCTCCGCCGAGAACGCCACCGGATCGCCCAGTCCCAGTGCGTAACTTTCGTAGAGGCCGGGCGCTCCCGCCTTGCCCTCGCATTTATTGGCCACCAGGATAACCGGCCGCCTGCTGCGCCGCAGGTGATCGGCGAAGAAGGCGTCCAGCGGCGTTACTCCGGCCCGCGCATCGATCAGGAACAGCACGACGTCGGCATCGGCGATCGCCCGGTCGGTCTGGCTGCGCATCCGCCCCTCGACCGAATCGTCGAACGCGTCCTCGAGGCCGGCCGTATCAATGACGGTGAAGCTCATGTCGGCGATTCCGCCTTCGCCGTCCCGCCGGTCGCGCGTCACCCCCGGCTGGTCATGGACGATCGCCAAGCGACGCCCGACCAGGCGGTTGAACAGTGTCGACTTGCCCACATTGGGGCGGCCGACGATAGCGAGCTTGAAAGCCATGCTCTCCTTGCTACCGATACGCCAGAAGCCGGGCGTCGGTGGTCACCAGGAGAAGCGTATTGTCGGCCACGATGGGCGCGATCCTGACGCCGCCCGGCAGTTCCTGTTCGCTCATCTTGGCTCCCGTATAGGGCGAGAACGAAATGGCCTTGCCGTCGGACGCAGCGACGATCAAACGGTCGGACGCCAACACGGGGCCGGACCAGAGGATCCGTCCACTCTTTTCCTTGGGATCATCCCATTTCTCCAGCGAGGTGACCCAGCGAACCTTGCCGCTAGCAGCTTCGAAACAGACCAGGTCGGGAGCATTGGTGATCAGATAGATATAGTCGCCGGCCACCCAGGGCGTCTCGATCGATCCCACATCGCGGTCCCAGATGCGCCGCCCGGTCCGCAAATCGATGGCAGCAACGATATCGGCATTGCCGGCTGCATAAACCTTGCCATGATCGACCACCGGCAGGCCGCGGATGTCGGTCAGCTCGGCCACCTGGTCGGTACGGCGGATGCTGGAAACCATCTCGCTCCACTGCACCGTACCGTTCTCGATGCGCAAGGCGAACAATTCGCCCGAGGTGTAGGGAACCAACACGGTATTGCCATCTACCGCCGCGCTGCTGCCACCCACCATCATGGCCATTTCGCTCATGCCGTTGTGGTGCCACAGCTCGTGCCCATCTTCGGCCGACAGGGCCTTGGCCTCGTTGTCCACGGTGATGACCAGCACGCGCCCGCCATGGACGGTGGGAGCGCCGGGCGCCGGTGCCGTCAGGTTGTGGCGCCACAGCACCTTCCCTTGCGCCGGATCCATGGCCACCACCTGGGCATAGCCGGTGGTGGCGAACAGCTTTCCGTCGTCGTAGGCAAGTCCGCCGCCGAAACTTCCGTCGCCGACATCATCGGGCGTCAGGTCGACACGCCACAGGCGCTCGCCGGTGCTCAGCCGAAAGGCCGACACCGTATTGGCGGCGTCCATTGCGAAGACCTTGCCGTCAGCCACCACGGGCTGGCTGAAATAGGGGCGGCGCTTGTCGCCCCCGGCGCCCAGATCGGCGCTCCAAACCTGGTGCAACGAGGCCCCGGCAAGCGCCAGGCGCTGGGGGTCGTGCATCGGCTCGCCGCCGGCCTGAGGCCAGTCGGTGGCGCTTTCCACCGCTGGCAGGACAATGGGCGTGCTGTTGCCGACATCGGGCGCCAGCGTCTGGGAATGGGCGAGCACACTGATGCGCTTGCCAGGCAGTGGCGGCGGCGCGCTGTCGCCGAAAATGCTGCTGGCATCACTACAGGCGGCCAGCAGCCCGCAGGCAGCGGCGATAACGGCCAGACGTCGCATGGAGGCGATCCTCATCAGCCTTTGGCCTTGTCGGCCGGCTTGGCAGCAGGAAGTGAACCCGGGGCGGCTCCCGCCGTCCCCAGCACGGTAAGCATCTCGGCAGCGCGGGCCCGCACGCCCTGGGGTGCCTGAATATCGTCGGTCAAGGTCTTGTAGAGCTCGACGGCATGCTTCTCATCGCCCTGCTTCCGGGCAATCACCGCCAGCAGCTCAGTCGCCGCGTAGTGCCACGGCGCGCCCATCTCGGCCAGGGGCGCGATGCGCTTCTGCAACTGCGCCGGGTCGGCCGTGTCGACGGTAAGAAACCCCTCCTTCAGCAAAGCCAGGTCGCGATAGAGCTGCGGGGCCGACGAGCCGATAATCTCGTCGTAGGCGCTTGTCGCCCCATGCACATCGCCGCGCTCAGCGGAGAGCTCTGCGCGCCGCATGTCCGCCGCGATACCAATGCCGGTTCGGCTATCGCCGGCCAGTTTGGCCAGCGCTCCCAAGGCCTGATCCGTCTTTCCCTGGGCGATCATCTCCGCAGCTGCGTTGAATTTGGCGGCCTCTTCCTGGCGTTGCTTGTTCTGCCAGGTCTGCCAGCTCTGGTAGCCGGCAACAATGAGAACGACGGCCAGCACGGCAGCGATGACGTAGTTGCCGTATCGCTTCCACAACCGTTGGTATTGCTCGCGGCGCAGTTCCTCGTCGACTTCCTGTATAAGCAGGTCGCCTGCGGGGTCATTGTCGCTTACGCTCACAGATCTAGTTCTCCACTACAACAAAACGGGGCCACCATAGCGTCCCTCGGCCGCCAAGGCAAATACGGCTTGCTGCCATCCGGCCGCCCCCCCGGAAGCGCTCGGCGTTCACTCGCGCCACTTGATCGAGCACCCCATGCTTGCCGTCTGCTCGACCGGCCCCCGACCGGTGTCGGCAACCTGGCGCATGGCCGCGAACAGTTCCCGCGGCGCGCCGGGTGCCGCCTCCTTGCGGGAGGCGTCGAGCCGTCCCCGGTATTGCAGTCCGAGGTCGGCGTTGAAGCCGAAAAAATCCGGCGTACAGACGGCCCCATAGGCGCGGGCGACCTCTTGGGTGCGATCGATGACATAGGGGAACGCGAAATGATGGGTTTCGGCAAACCGCTTCATATTGTCGAACGAGTCCTCGGGATAGGCCTCGGTGTCGTTGCTCATGATGGCGATCGCGCCGACACCCAGGCCCTGAAGGTCGCGCACGTCGCGGACAAGGCGGTCGACCACCGCCCGCACATAAGGGCAATGGTTGCACAGGAACATCACGAGGGTGCCCTTCTCCCCCCTGACCTGGTCCAGGCTCCACCAGCGCCCGTCCACGCCCTCCAGGCGGAATGCGGGGGCTCGCCATCCGAAATCGCAGAGCGGCGTCTCGACGGCCATCGATTGCCTCCTTCCATTGACTCTCTTTTAACCGACAGTGGAGTATAAGATTTTGTTGGAGACTGTCCCAGGCAAACCACCATGAACCGGCTTCTTCTGTCCTGTGTCGCCTTGTTTGCCCTGGGCGGATGCCAGGCGCTTGACGGGGCCGGCGCGACGATGGCCAGTTCGACGGTCGGGGGCTTGGCCGTCCTTGACGCGGTCTCCGTCATCAACACCCACAAGACGGTGGACGATCACATTGTGTCGATGATCACCGGCAAGGACTGCTCGACGGTGCGCGCCTCGATGGGCGATTATTATTGCATCGAACAGCCGGGCAACGTGCCGACCATCGTGCGTACGTCCTATTGTTACAAGACCTTGGCGAAAGTCAGCTGCTACACCCAGCCGGTGGAAGCCGACGCGGGGGAATTCTACGGTACCCGCGTCGATTACATTCCGGTCAAGACCCATTAGCGCCTGCTGCACTCACATTGGATCATCGGCCGGAAGCGGCGCCAGGGATTCCGCCGCCTTGGCGGAATTGACGGACGACAACGATCGCATATTGAAATATATTGACCCCAAACGCAGCCGCGAAGGATCCCCATGGCCCAGGTGGTGCCCATCGGCGAGCGAGGACGCGGCGGAGCACCAGTCGTCCACTTCGATCGGGCCGAACTCTGCCGCCTACTCACCCTTTACAGCGAACATGTCGCCGATGGCGAGTGGCGTGACTATGCCATCGACCAGCAGCCCGACCGGGCGATCTTCGCCGTCTACCGCCGCGCCCGCGAGCACCCGCTGTTCACCATCACCAAACTGAGAGGGACGGACAGCCCGGCCGGTTGGGAAGTGGCCAGCGGCATGGGGCGGCTGCGCCGGGCCGCTACGCTCGACGAGGTTCTCGCCGTTTTTCGACCCCGGCCGCACCTCGTCCACAACTAAGGGCTGTCGACATTCAGCACAGAGCGAGGGTGGCGCCGACGAAGTAGACCTGCGCGGTGAGGCTTTCGTCGGTCAGTTGGTGGCGCGGCACATGGATACCCGGATCAAGGCCGGGGCCTGACGCCGCGATAGACCTAAACGGCCATTGGCGCACTGGTTCATTCAGAGGACATGATAGCGGCGGCGACCTGATGCGCCGCCCTCTCCACTTCGGCGCTCAATCCCGCACCGTCGCCCAGGTCTGCGGCCTCGATACCATAGATTTCCAGCCGGCGCGGCAGCCGGCCGAGGATGCGGGCCATTTCGATCGCTTCGGCCAAGCCGAACGCATGGCTGAGGCGGGGAAACGCGCCGACCGGAAGAGGAGCGGCAACGGCGTCGAAATGACGGATGGTGCCGGCGGCGGCGCCCGAGCGCATGGCATCGACCACCACGACCCGCTCGCAGCCCGTCCACGCGGCGATCAGTTCCGTTCCCTCACCCGGCAACACCGCCGTCCGCAGCTTTGGCCGCCCGGCCAACAGTGCGGCGACGGCCGGACCGACCCCGTCATCCCTCCGCCAACCGTTGCCGATACCGATGACCTGAGTGTGCGACATGCGTCCTGGCACGGCTACTCCCGCTCCACCGTCAATTTGAGGAAGTGGGTCGCGCAGGAGATGCACGGGTCGTAGTTGCGAATGGCCTGTTCACAGCGCCACTGCAATGCCTGGTCAGCCAGATCCAGATGGGCCTCGACCACTTTTCGCAGATCGCTTTCGATGATCTTCTGATTTTGCGCCGTCGGCGGCACGATGCGGGCGAGAAGGATCGAACCGTCCTCGGCCAGCCGATAATGGTGATAGCAGATGCCGCGGGGCGCCTCGGTGCAGCCATGCCCTTCGGCCGCCCGCGGTTCAACCGGAACGGCTGGCGCTTCGGGCGGCTCATAGCGTTCGACCAGGGCCAAGGCATCCACGCAAGCCTGCACCAACTCCACGGCACGCACGACGATGGACTGGAAGGGGTTGCGCACCACCGCCCCGAGCCCGGCCGCGCCGGCGGCCTGCCGGGCCAGGGACCCCAGCTTGTCATGGTTGATCGCGTAGCGGGCCAGCGGCCCCACCTTGTAGGGCGTCTGGACCGCCTTCATAGTGCCGTGCAGCGCGTTGGAATGCCGTACATGTTCCTCGTCGAAATGGTCCAGGAAGGCACGGACGGGAATGTCCAGGCCTTTGTTGGAGACCAGGCGTCCTTCCTGGATGGCGTACTCGTCTTCGTGGCGCAGGGCGACGAAGGTATAGTCCTGTTCCAGCGGCGGGAAATCGAAACCGGCAACCAGCCGGACGGTCGCCAGGGTTTCCTCGACGGCCCATTTCAGGTCGTCGGCAAGCCGCAGCAGTTCGCGGCGGGTGGGAACCCGGTAGAAACCGCCGACTTTAAGGTTTACCGGATGCACCGGGCGCCCGCCGATCACCTCAAGGATGTCGTTGCCGATCTTTTTCAGCCGCAGTGCCCGCTGCACCAGTTCCCGGTCTTGCCTGGCCAATTGCAGGGCATCGGGCAACCCGAGGAAATCAGGCGCGTGCAACAGGTAGACGTGCAGGGCGTGGCTTTCGATCCATTCGCCGCAATAGATCAGCCGGCGCAGATCGCGGATAGGTTGCGGCACCTGGACGTCCAGCGCGTCCTCCATCGCCTGGATCGCTCCCAATTCGTAGGCGATGGGGCAAATACCGCAGATCCGCGCGGCGATATCCGGCGCCTCGCGGAAATCGCGACCGACCAGAAAGGCCTCGAAAAAGCGGGGCGGCTCGAAAATCCCGAACTGCAGCTCCTTGACCCGGCCGTCCTTGATCCGCACGCGAAGAGAGCCCTCGCCTTCGACGCGGGCCAAGGCGTCGACCTTGATGACTCTAGTCGTCATAAGCTTCGCTCTCTTTGCGGAAGGCCTGGGCATTGGCGTTGAAACTGCGGAAGCGCCGCTGGATATCCCGTCGATCCATCCCCATGGCGGCGAACTGCGCCGTCAGCGCGGCGGTGTTGGGAAGGTTCCCGAGCGGGCCGAAACAACCGTAGCACCCGCGCCCCTGTGCCGGACAGAGATTGCCGCAGCCCGCCTGCACCACCGGCCCCAGGCAGGGTTCGCCCTTGGCGACCATGACGCAGACCGTACCGCGCGTCTTGCATTCGATGCATTCGGCATAGGTGGGGATATTCGGCTTGCGCCTGTTCAGCAGGGCGCTCAGCAATTCCAGCAGCTGGTTCTTGTTGATAGGACAGCCACGCAGTTCGAAGTCTACCGTCACGTGATCGGCGATGGCGGTGGAGGTGGCCAGGGCCTCGATATATTCGGGGTGGGCGTAGACGCGATCGATAAACCCCTTGATGTCCTTGAAATTGCGCAGCGCCTGGATCCCTCCCGCGGTGGCGCAGGCGCCGATGGTGACCAGCAGCTTTGACTGCCGCCGCACCTCGCCGATGCGCTGCACGTCGTGGGGCGTGGTGATGGAACCTTCGACCAGCGACAGATCATAGGGCCCTTTCCCGACTGTCCTGGTCGCCTCAAGAAAATAGGCGATCTCCACGGCCTCCGCGACCGCCAGCAACTCGAGTTCACAGTCCAGCAGCGACAACTGGCAGCCGTCGCAGGAGGAGAATTTCCAGACGGCCAGCTTGGGTCTCCGCGTCTCGGCCATGGCCTAAAGCTCCCGCACCGGAAACAATGCAGCAACGTCGGAAAAGCGGAACACCGGTCCATCCCGACAGACGAAATGCGGCCCCCATTGGCAGTGACCGCAAAGGCCAACACCGCATTTCATGTTGCGCTCCATCGACACATGCACCTTGGATGCGGCGACCCCGCGCTCCTCCAGCGCTTCGACGGCATAGCGCATCATCACCTCGGGGCCGCAGACCAGGGCCGTGGTGTGCAGCGGGTCGAAGCCCGCCTTGGCCACCACTTTGGTCACCACGCCGACGCGCCCCGCCCATTGGCCGGTGGCGTGGTCGACCGTGACATGGACATTGACGTCGAAGCGGCTCCGCCACTTCTCCAACTCCTTGCGAAACAGAATGTCCTGCGGCGTGCGGGCGCCATACATGATGATCAGCTTACCGAACCTTGGGCGATTGGCCAGCGCCTGGTAAATCGCCGGACGCAACGGCGCCAGGCCGACCCCGCCGGCGATGATCGCCAGGTCGTCGCCGAAGGCATCCTCGACCGGCCAGGGAGTGCCGAACGGCCCGCGGACACCGACCACATCGCCCGCCTTCAGCCTGCCCAAGGCCTGGGTGACCGGCCCGACCGAACGGATGGTGTGGACCAGCTGCCGATCCTCCGCCGGCTCGCCCGAGATACTGATCGGCACCTCGCCGGCGCCGAACACGTACAGCATGTTGAACTGTCCTGGGCGAAAGCTGAACGCGCCGCCGGTCTCGGGCTGCAGCAGCAGGGTAAAGGTGTCAGACAGCTCGCGCACCACCTTCAGGATGCGGAAGGGCCGCGGCGACATCGGGTTGGCCGGCAAAACCGTCATCTGTCGATCCCTATTCCCCCGGGCCGTAGATATCGATCAGCCGCAGCCGCGTTGCCGCCAGCCGCTGGCCTATCACCGGGACGAAGCGGCGGAGCACCTCGTAGCCCAGTTCGGCATCCGCTTCCATCTTGCCGCGCAGGCATTTGGCATCAAAGCTCACCAGGCGCAGCAGCGTCACCGCGCGCGCATCGAAGGTCCAGCGGTAGGGTTCGACCAGCCACGACCAGCCGACGATTTCCCCCTCGTCGACGGTATCGACGACAATGGTACGGCCGGGCGCATGAACCTCGAGCTGCAGCGAGCCGGCCCGCACCAGGTAGAACTTGTCGGCATGGCCGCCCTGGCGGAACAGGTATTGACCGGCATCGAGACGCTCGTTGGCGGCGCATCCGACCAGCAGCGACCGGAATTTTCCATCGATTCCGCGGAAGAACGGATGCTCGTCGATGATTCGGCCCAGGCCCTCAATCTGCACCATTGTCACCTCCCTTGCTCACCTGCTCGGCCTGTTCGAGCGCATGGAGTTCCGCGGTGATATCGATCCCCACCGGACACCAGGCGATGCAGCGACCGCAGCCGACGCAGCCCGAGCTGCCGAATTGCCGATGCCAGCTGGCCAGTTTGTGGGTGATCCATTGGCGATAGCGGGCGGCGCCCGACTGCCGGACACTGCCGCCATGAATGTAGGAATAGTCGATGGTGAAGCAGCTGTCCCACTGACGCCACCGCTCGGCGATGTCGCCCGACAGATCGGTGATGTCCTCCACAGTGGTGCAGAAGCAGGTCGGGCAGACCATCGTGCAGTTGCCGCAGGTCAGGCAGCGCTTCGATACCGCCTCCCAATGCGGGCTCTCGGCGGCGCGGGTCAGCACGCCGGCGGCATCGGCAGAAATCCGACGCTGCTGTTGCGCCGCGGCGGCGGCCGGCTGCGCCGCGGCCGATGATAATTCGGCAGCGGTCGGCGGGCGGCAGGACAACCCGCCAAGGATGGCGGCACCATTGTCACTGCCGGCGGTGGCTAGAAAACGATGGGCGTCGCCGTCGATCATCTCGTTCAGCAGGAGGTCGTAGCCGGGTCCCACCGCCGGCCCGGTGCCGGCCGAGGCGCAGAAGCAGGTGGCCGCGGCACGCCCGCATTCAACGGCGACGATGAAGGCGGCCCGCCGCCGGCCGGCATAGCCCGGTTCGGTGAACCCCTCCTTGGTGAACACCCGATCCTGAATCTGAATGGCGGCCAGTTCGCAGGCGCGCACGCCGAGAAGCGCCATCGGCGCTCCGTCCGCTTCCCCGCTCGACAGCCGAAAACCCCGGCCGGCCCGTTCCGCCAGGAACAGCCGCTGGCGTGGCGGATAAAGATGGCGCTTCCAACCTTGCGCGGCCAAGCTATAGCCGAACAGCCGGCGGTCGGCGCCCTCTTGCAACCGATAGGCAGCAGCCTCGGCGACGTCGCTCCAGCCAGCGGGAAGATCACCTGACGACGTCACCTCTTCGTAGAGGATGGCGCCTTCGCCAAGCGTCGGTCCGATGACCACGTAACCCCGTTCGCGCAACTCCGCGATCAGCCGGTCCAGGTCTTCCCGCAGGAGGACCACCTTCGCCCCAATGCTCGGTGCCATATAGCCCCCGTGCGACAAATCAAGCGCCGCTGCCCGCGGGATCCAACTCCTCCCGGAATGGACCGAAGCTCCATCTTGCCAAGAAAAACCACACAGGGCGAGAGATCAATCTGCGCCCCGCGCCGAAGGCAGCGGAGGAGAAGTGATCGCGCTCTACCGGTCAGCTTTTCCTGTGTCGCCCGGCATGACGGCGGCTACCGATCACACCGGATCGTCCGCCTTCGCCGCGTCGATCCATTCCTGCATGGCGGGAAGGGCATGGACGGCATCGGCATAGGCGGCACAAACCGGATCGAGATCGACGCCATAGGTGCGAAAGCGTGTCACCACCGGCGCGAACATGGCGTCGGCATTGGACCACCGGCCGAACAGAAACGGTCCGCCGGCACCGAAGCGGGCCCGGCAGTCGGCCCAGATGGCTTTTACCCTGGCGATATCGGCCATGGCCTCGGCGGGAACCTCCGGCAGTGCGATGGTGGCGGCGACGTCCATGGGCAGATGCTGGCGCAAGGCGGGAAAGCCGGAATGCATCTCCGCGCTGACCGATCGCGCCACGGCGCGCGCGCGGCGATTTTCCGGCCACAAGGGAACCGCGCAGGCCAGTTCGGCCACGTACTCGCAGATGGCCAGGGAATCCCAAATCCGCAGATCGCCGTTCCTCAACAAGGGCACCTTGCCGCTGGGCGAGTGGGCGAGGATGTTGGATCTGGTGTCCGGCTGGCGCAGGCGGACCACCACTTCGTCGAACGCGATGCCGGAATGCTTGAGCGCCAGCCATGGACGCAACGACCACGAGGAATATCGCTTGCTGCCAATGACCAGGACCGGTTTGGCCATGACTACTCTCCCCTGGCAAGGATGGGCCGGTATGATAGCCATACCCCTTCCCATGTGGGAAGCATTTGGCCATCCTGGTGCACTGAACCATTCAAATGATTCCGTGCACCAGGCTTGGTTTTGTCCCTCGCCGGACGGGACCTCCGGTCCCTTGGCGGCGCCCTCCGTGGGCGCTGGAACCTGAGCCGGCCGCCATTGAGGCGGCGGCAAAGGGGCCGGATGGCCCCGCCCGGCGCGGGACTGATAATGACCGGGTGGCCGGACGGAGGACATTGTGCTTGAGCACCTGACGGGACAGGATGACGAGGCCTCGGTGGCGATAACGCCGCTCAGGCGCGACCGCTTCAAGGAGTGGCTGGCCGGCCAAAGCCAGGCGCAGCGGAACTGGATCGAGACCAACGGCTTCACCGCCGAGCCCGGCAGCGTCTGTCTGCTGCCCACCGCCAAAGGCAAGCCGGAGCGCATCCTGTTCGGCCTGGATGACAGCGACCCTTGGTGTTGGGCGCAGCTGCCGGCCAAATTGGCCAAAGGCTTTTACCGCATCGACGGCGACCTGGATGGGCGGACCGCCGGTTGGGCGGCGATGGGCTGGGAGCTGGGCTGTTACCAGTTCACCCGCTACCGGGGGCGCAACGGCCGCGACTGGCCGGTGCTGTCCTGGCCTGTCGCCGCCGACCGGCCCCAGGTGGTCCGCACGGTGGATGCCATCACCCTGGTCCGCGACCTGATCAACACCCCGGCCGCCGATCTGGGCCCCGAGGAACTGACCGCCGCCGCCGCCGGAATCGCCGAACGGAAAGGCGGGCGGATCCGCACCATCGTCGGCGAGGCGCTGCTCCAGGAGAACTACCCCGCCATCCACGCCGTCGGCCGCGCGTCGACCCGCCCGCCGCGGCTGATCGACCTGCGATGGGGCGATGAGGCGGCGCCCAAGCTCACCCTGGTGGGCAAGGGTGTTTGCTTTGATTCGGGCGGACTCGACCTCAAGAGTTCGTCCAACATGAAACTGATGAAGAAAGATATGGGCGGCGCCGCCATGGCGCTCGGCCTGGCCTGGATGATTATGGACGCCGGGCTTCCCCTACGCCTGCGCGTGCTCATCCCGGCGGTCGACAACGCCGTCGCCGGCAACGCCGTCCGCCCCCTCGACGTGCTGCGCACGCGCAAGGGGTTGAGCGTCGAGGTGGGCAACACCGATGCCGAGGGGCGGTTGGTCCTGGCCGACGCCCTGGCCGAGGCGGACCACGAGAAGCCCGCCCTGCTCCTCGACCTTGCCACCCTGACCGGGGCAGCCCGGACCGCACTGGGCCCGGACCTACCGGCCCTGTTCACCGCCGATGAAGCCCTGGCCGCCGAGATTTCAGCAGCTGCCGCGGCCGAAAGCGACCCCGTTTGGCGGCTGCCCCTGTGGAAACCGTACCGGCGCCTGCTCGACAGCAAGGTGGCCGACCTCACCAACGCCTCCGACAGCCCCCACGCGGGAGCCATCGTGGCCGCCCTGTTCCTGCAGGAATTCGTTTCGCCTGCGACCCGTTGGGCCCATTTCGACGTGTTCGGTTGGAATCCCACGCCCCGCCCCGGGCGCCCGGAGGGCGGCGAGGCGACGGCATTGCGTGCTCTTTACCAGGTCATTGCGCAACGTTTCGGCGCGGCGGAAGGAAATCCAGGTTAGACATTGCCGCGGCCTCCCGCCTCGGCTAATTTCGTGCGCGGAATAATACACTCCAAACCCAGGAAAAAATGGGCGTCGACCTCAAGGCAGTACAAGCTCTCGACCTTTGGCGTGGTGCAATCGTCGAGAGCGTCCGACGCGAGGCGCCCGATCTCTCGGCGCGTCAGATGGCTTTGCTGCTGACGGTCTACCTGTCGGCGCCGCCCCATACGGTGCGCGGCCTGGCCGTGGCGCTCAACGTCTCCAAGCCGGCGGTGACGAGGGCTCTCGACCGGTTGAGCGAGTACGGACTGATCCGCCGCAAGGTGGACGACGCCGACCGCCGCAGCGTGCTGATCCAGCGCACGGTGAAGGGCTCGGTATTCCTGCGTGAATTCGGCGACATCATCGTCGCCGCCGCCGCCAAGGCCGACGGCGCGAATCAGGGGTAAAGCACAGACGCAAGGTCGTCGCTCCGGCGAAAGCGGGAGCCCACCAGGCGCGGCGGTTTCCCGCTTTCGCGGGGACCGGCGCTGGGTCACGCCCCTTACGCCTGGCGAGCGTCGATGATCGAGCGCCGGATGGCCCGGGTGCGGGTGAACAGATCCTGCAGCTTCTCCCCTTCGCCCCAGCGGATGGCCCGCTGCAACGCCGTCAGGTCCTCGCTGAACCGCTGCAGGACGTCGAGCACCGCTTCCCGGTTGTTGAGGAAGATGTCGCGCCACATCACTGGGTCGGAGGCCGCGATGCGGGTGAAGTCGCGAAAGCCCGAGGCCGAGAACTTCACCACCTCTTGCTGCAGCGAGGTCTCAAGGTCAGTGGCCGTGCCGACGATGGTGTAGGCGATCAGATGCGGCAGATGCGACGTGATGGCCAACACCCGGTCGTGGTGCCCTGCATCCATCATCTCGATCATGCTGCCAGCGGCTTCCCATAGCTGGGTCACCTTTGCCACCGCCTTGCTGTCGGTACCCGGCGGCGGTGTCAGGATGCACCAGCGGCCGTGGAACAGCTCGGCGAAGCCCGACGTCGGGCCGGAGAACTCGGTACCGGCGATGGGGTGGCCGGGAACGAAATGCACCGATTCCGGCAGATAGGGGCCGACGTCACGGATTACCGCCATCTTGACCGAGCCGACATCGCTGACGATCGACCCGGCGGCCAAATGTGGCGCCATGGCGGAGGCCAACTCGGCGAAACTGCCGACCGGCGTAGCCAGTATCACCAGGTCGGCACCGCCCACCGCTTCGCTGATGTCGCCGGTCGCGGCATCGGCGATGTCCAGTTCGATGGCCTTCGCCCGGTGGTCGGCGCTGGCGTCGAAGGCGACCAGCTTGCCGGCCAGTCGATCGCGCCGGATGACCCGGGCCAGCGACGAGCCGATGTGGCCGATGCCGAGGATGGCGACCTTGTCGAACAGCATGACCGTCAAGCTCCCACGAATTCCGTCAAGGCGGCGACCACGGCTTGCATTTCCTCGTCGCGGCCGATGGAGATACGTAGGCTGTCGGGCAGTCCGTAGGAATTCATCGCCCGCACGATCACCCCCTTCGTGCGCAAGAAGGAGTCGGCGGCGGCGGCGTCGTGTCCGGCCTCCCGGGGAAAGCGCACCAGCACGAAATTGGCCACGCTGGGCACGATGTGGAAGCCCAGGCCGGCCAGTTCGCCGGATAGCCAGTCCCGCCAATAATCGTTGTACCGGCGCGAAAGCTCGATGAAATCGGCGTCCTCTACCGCCGCCTGGCCGGCGATCAGCGCCGCCGAGGATACGTTGAACGGCCCGCGGATGCGGTTCAGCACATCGGCCACCGCCGCCGGGCAATAGGCCCAGCCGAGGCGCATGCCGCCCATGGCGTAGATCTTCGAAAAGGTCCGCGTCATCACCACGTTGTCATGGTCCTCGACCATCGCCGTGCCCGGGCTGTAGTCGTTGCGCCCGACAAACTCGGCATAGGCGGCGTCGATAACCAGCAACACGTCATCGGGCAAGCCTTGCCGAAGCCGCGTCATCTCCTCCGCCGGCAGATAGGTGCCGGTGGGGTTGTTGGGGTTGGCCAGGAAGACCATGCGGGTGCGCGGCGTCACCGCGGCCAGCAGGTTGTCGACCGAGGCCACCAGATCACGCTCCGCAGCCGCCACCGGCGTGGCGCCGCAGGCCTTGGCTGCGATGGGATAGATGAGAAAGCCGTGGCGGCTGTACAGCACCTCGTCGCCCGGTCCGGCATAGGCCCGCACCAGCAATTGCAGCAACTCGTCGGAGCCGGCGCCGCAGACGATCCTCTCGGCATCCAGCCCGTGGCAGTCGGCCAGGGCCTGGCGAAGCCCGGAGGCATGGCCGTCCGGATAACGATGCATGTCGGGCGCCATGGCGCGTAGGGCGGCCACCGCCTTCGGGCTGGGGCCCAGGGCGCCCTCGTTGGACGACAGCTTGATGATACGGCTGGCACCGGCCACTTTCGACGCGCCGCCGACATAGGGGCTGATGTCCAGGATCCCGGGACGGGGTGTTGGGGAAACCATGGCGTTCGTCATTCACCCAAATCTTCGGGGCCGAACGGTACGGCATAGCCGCCCAGCACCACCGCCCGCAACACCGGTTCCTTGCGCTCGGTCAGGCGGGCGATACGCCGGTCATCGGGGCTGAGATGTCCCGAGATCTCGGTCAGATGCAGCCAATTGTCGTCGGATCTCTGGGTGGCGGCCATAACCGTCGGCTCGATTCCCGCAGCGCCAAGGGCCGAGCGCAGGCGGGCACGACTGATGTCGGGCGTGGTCTCCAGGGCCAGCCAGGACCGGTCATAACCGGTGCCCTGGGGCATGCTCCGGGCGATGGCCAGCGCCTCCACGCCGTCGCCGCGGCCGGGACCGGGGCCGGCGAACGGCAGGCGCGCGACGATGCGCGGCAGCGCGGCGCTGTCGCCCATCAGGCTGATCCACCACGGCTCGACGTCATCGCGGTCGGGCATCGGTACGACGCCGACGCCGGCAGTACCTTCCGCCACCGCATGGACCACCTGGCCACAGGACCTCAGGGCGGTGGTCTGGGTATAGGCGCCGTAGTGATCGCGGGCCAGTTCCAGATAGCCGGTGCCGCGTTCGGGCATGAACACCGCCACGACGAGCGGGGTCTGCACCGCCACCATGCCGGCGATCAGCTCGCGCCACAGACGCACC
Organism: Pseudomonadota bacterium; assembly: GCA_021781575.1. Taxonomy (GTDB): domain Bacteria; phylum Pseudomonadota; class Alphaproteobacteria; order Rhodospirillales; family Magnetospirillaceae; genus DUZF01. The sequence goes on along the minus strand of JAJXWP010000018.1, from coordinate 14,511 downwards.
AGCGAAGCCTTGGGAAAGCGGCCCTGATGACGCGCCACCAGCCGGCGCAGGATTTCCGCCTCACGGCCCGGCGACAATGGCGGAAGGTTGGATTGGCCTTTGAGCAATCCGACCTGTTCGACCACCGAGGCACGCTGCATGAGCAGATCATGAATGGTATCGTCGATGCGGTCGATATCTTGGCGGAGCGTCTCCAGGGACGTATTGCTGACCATGTCCTGATCCAATGGGTGCCGGGGAGCGCTAATGCCCTGACGCAAACCGATGAGTCAGTTCGCGTCAGGGCACTAGCATTGGTGTTGCCCCTCGCCGGGCGGCGACGGGCTATGGTAGATTTGGTGTCCTGAGCCGTTCGAATGGTTCAGGGCACTAGTAGTAGCCGAAGCCGGGCCGGTTGCAAAGCGACGCGTTTGTTCGGAAATGACACGGCCATTTCCGCATCGGGCTACCGGGCGTCGCCGTCGACCACGGCGCGGGCGACATCGAACGGAAAGCCGGCGCGGCCGAGAGCCGCGAGGTCGCGGTGGCGTTCCGCCGCCCGTGCTTCGGGCGGCCGGTAAGGCCCCAGCCGCCGCCGCCGTGCATAGGCATGCGCGGCGGCCAGATCCGGATCCTCGCCGCAGTCCGCCTGCTCGCGCAGTTCGGTCAGCGCCGCGTCGACCACCTCGGCAGCCACGCCGCGCGCCGCCAGATGCTGGCGGATCGCCCGGGTCGAACCGCCCCGGCGGAACAAACTGCGGCTTTTCGCTTCCGCATAGAGCCGGTCGTCGAGGAGACCGGATGCCTGGTAGCGCTCGATCAGGCGATCGACCAGCGCCGACCCCTCGGCCGGATCGTCGCCGAAGTGACGCGCCGCCCGGTCGACTTTGCGCATCAGCACGCGGCGCAGGTTCTCTGCCGACGAGGCGAACCGTTCGAGATAGAACAGCGCTGCCGCCTCCAGGCCGGCCGCGGTAATACGCCGCGGCGGGGACGCCTTGTTCATGCCAGCTCCTTCCTTGCCTCGACGGGCGACCGGCTCGACGGCGGCCGGCAAGGGGCGATGATAGATCCACTCCGCCGAGCCATCCGAGTGGTTCAGCGCACCAGATCGCACCATTCCCGCCGCCCGGCGTCAAGCCGTCGGCCTCGACCTTCGCGTCATTGAAATTGCCGCCGCGACTTGTCGATCTGGGGACTTGCCTGGCTCGTCGACAATGTGCAAATTCCTGCCGCCATGACTCCCCATCCCCACGCCGGCAACGGCATGCCGAATGCCGCCCCTGTCCCCTCACCGCGCCGCCTCGGCTCGGTCAACTGGCTTGGGCTGTGGACGCTGACCGCCAAGGAAGTGCGGCGATTTCTCAAGGTCTACTTCCAGACCATCGTGGCCCCGGTGGTAACGACCCTCTTGTTCCTCGCCATCTTCGTCCTGGCCATCGGCCGGAGTTCGGTCCAGGCGGCCGGCCTGCCCTACGCCGAGTTCCTCGCGCCCGGCCTGATCATGATGGCGATCACCCAGAACGCCTTCGCCAACACCTCGTCGTCGCTGATCATTTCCAAGGTCCAAGGCAATATCGTCGACGTCCTGATGCCGCCGCTGTCGCCGCTGGAACAGACCTTGGCCTTCGCCTTGGGCGGTGTCGCGCGCGGCCTGGTGGTGGGGGTGGCGGTCACCGCCGTGATGGCGGCGTTCGTCCCTATCACCGTGGCCCATCCCGCCATGGCGCTCTATCATGCCGTCATGGGCTCGCTGATGCTGTCGCTCCTGGGCATGATCGGCGGCATCTGGGCCGACAAGTTCGACCACATGGCGGCGGTGACCAATTTCATCGTAACGCCGCTGTCCTTCCTGTCCGGCACCTTCTATTCCATCGAGCGGCTGCCGGCGAGCATCCGCCTGTTCGCCGAGGCCAATCCGTTCTTCTACATGATCGACGGCTTCCGCTACGGCTTCGTCGGCCATGCCGACAGCAAGGTGGCCCTGGGCGCCGGAGTCGTCGGCCTGGTGAACCTCGGTCTGGCGTTCGTTGCCTATCGCATGTTCAAGACCGGCTACAAGCTGAAAGCGTGAGCAGCCTAGTCCGTTGACGTTGACTTTTCTAAATTAAGGGCAGATATTCTGCCGCTTTCCATGAGCGCGGCGCCTGTTCGGCCGCCCAACACCAGCGTTCAGGAGAGGAGTTCGTGATCCCTGCCGTCATGCCAACCTATGCGCGCGCCGATATTGCCTTCGAACGAGGCGAGGGAGTGTATCTTTACGCGGCGGGCGGGCGACGATATCTGGACTTCGGCGCCGGCGTGGCGGTCAATTCCCTCGGACATGCCCATCCGCATCTGGTGGCGGCACTGAAGGCCCAGGCCGAGACACTTTGGCATTGCTCGAATCTCTACCGGGTCACCGGACAGGAGAAGGTGGCGCGGCGGCTGATCGAACACAGCTTCGCCGAGACGGTGTTCTTCTGCAACTCGGGCGCCGAGGCGATGGAAGGTGTGATCAAGGTGATCCGCAAGTATCACCATGCCGCCGGCAATCCTGAGCGCAACCGCATCATCGTCGCCGAAGGCGCCTTCCATGGCCGCACCCTGGCGACGCTGGCGGCGGGTGGCCAGGAAAAGCATCTCAAAGGGTTCGACCCGGTGATGGGTGGATTCGACCGGGTCGCTTTCGGCAATCTCAACGAGTTGCGTAATGCCATCGGCGCGGCCACCGCCGGCATCCTGGTCGAACCGATCCAGGGCGAAGGCGGCATCCGGCCGGCCTCGATGGAATATCTGCGGGGCTTGCGCGCCGTCGCCGACGAATTCGGCCTGCTGCTGGCCTTCGACGAGGTGCAGACAGGCAACGGCCGTACCGGCAAGCTGTTCGCTCACGAATGGGCCGGCATCGCTCCCGACGTCATGGGGACCGCCAAGGGCCTGGGCGGCGGCTTCCCGGTCGGCGCCGTCCTCGCCACCGCCAAGGCGGCTTCCGGCATGACAGCGGGAACGCATGGCAGCACGTTCGGCGGCAACCCACTGGCCATGGCCGTGGTCGATGCGGTGCTCGACGTGCTGCTGGCCGATGGCTTCCTCGACCAGGTTCAAGAGATGGGTCGCCTGCTGTGGCAGGAACTGGGCAAACTGGCTGCCCGTCATCCCGCGCTCATCGAAGAGCGGCGCGGCGCCGGCCTGATGCTCGGCCTGAAATGCCGAGTGCCCAACGCCGACCTGGTCAAGGCGGCGATGGACGAAGGCCTGTTGCTGGTCGCCGCCGGCGACAACACGGTCCGCCTGGTGCCACCACTGATCGTCGAGGCGCCTCACATCGCCGAGGCCATCAGCATCCTTGACCGCAGCCTTGCGCGACTGGCGGCCTGACCATGACGGCGCCACGGCATTTCCTGGACCTCAACCGGTTCGATTCGGCCGTCCTGCGGCGTATCATCGACCTGGGCAAAGCCTTCAAACGGGGTGACGCGGAATACGGCCGCCGGCCGCTCGAGGGCCGCGTCCTGGCGATGATCTTCGAGAAGCCGTCGACCCGTACCCGCGTCTCGTTCGAGGCCGGCATGCGCCAGCTGGGCGGCGACGTCATCGTTCTGACCCATCACGACACTCAATTGGGGCGAGGCGAAACCATCGCCGATACCGCCCGCGTGCTGTCGCGCTATGTCGACGCCATCATGATCCGCACCAACGACCCGCATAAGCTGGTGGAGCTGTCGACCTATGCAACGGTGCCGGTGATCAACGGGCTGACCGATACCTCCCACCCCTGCCAGGTGATGGCCGACGTGATGACCTTCGAGGAACATCGCGGAACCTTGGCCGGCAAAGTGGTCGCCTGGTGCGGCGACGGCAACAACGTGGCCAACAGCTGGATCCAAGCCGCCGGCCAGTTCGGCTTCACCATGCGCCTGGCCTGTCCGGCCAATCTGATGCCGTCCGCCGACGCCGTCGCCTGGGCGCGCGGCAAGGGTGCCGTCATCGAGCTGGGGAGCGATCCGATGCAGGCGGTCGCCGGCGCCGACTGCGTATTGACCGACACCTGGCTGTCCATGGGCTGTCAGGACAAGAACCGGCACTCGCTGCTGGCGCCTTACCAGATCAATGAACGGCTGATGGCGATGGCCAAGCCCGACGCGGTGTTCATGCACTGCCTGCCGGCTCATCGCGGCGAAGAAGTCACCGATCCGGTGATCGACGGCCCGCAATCTTTGGTGTGGGACGAGGCTGAGAACCGCTTGCATGTGCAGAAGGGCATCCTTACCTGGTGCCTGTTGTGAGTTCACCGACGAGCGATTTTCTTCTTCCCTTCCTGATCGATGCCGGCGCCATCCGCGGCCGCGTGGCGCGCCTTGGCCCGGCCCTGAACGCCATTCTCGACGGCCACGCCTATCCGCTGCCGGTGGCCACCCGCCTGGCCGAGACTTTAGCCCTGGCTGCCGTACTGGCGGGGACGCTGAAATTCGATGGCGTGTTCACCCTGCAATTGCAGACCGACGGCCCGATCTCGCTGGTCGTCGCCGATATCACCAGCGGAGGCGACATGCGGGGCTATGCTCGCTTCGACACCGAGCGGGTCGCCAAGGCCGAAACCATCGCCGCTCAGCCGGTACCGAGGTACCTCGGCAAGGGATTCCTCGCGTTCACCGTCGACCAGGGCCCCGATACGGACCGTTACCAGGGTATCGTCGAACTGACCGGCGCCACCCTGGACGAGTGCGTCCGGCAATATTTCCTGCAATCAGAACAGATCGACACGGCATTCACGCTGGCCGTCCGCCCGCCGTCCAACGGCACCGGCTGGCAAACCGCGGCAGTGATGATCCAGCGGATGCCGACCGGCCCGTCCAGCCCGATCTTCACCGCCGAGGAAGCGGCCGAGGGATGGAACCGCGCGGTGATCCTGCTGGGCAGCGCCAAATCGAGCGAACTGTTCGACCCTGACCTGCCGGCCGAACGGCTGCTTTACCGTCTTTATCATGCCGAAGGCCTGCAGGTGCATGAACCGCGCCCCTTGCGCGCCCGCTGCCGCTGCTCGGGCGAGCGGGTGGCGGGAACGCTGCGCTCCTTTCCGCGGGCGGAAGTGGAGGACATGAAGGACGAGAGCGGCGAAGTCGTGGTGGTCTGCGAGTTCTGCAAATCACGCTACGTATTCGGCAATCGGGACTTGGACGGCATTTACGGTCCTTGACCGCTACCATCGGGATGCCACAATCAGGCACGAACATCCCGCGGCATACCCACCAGCGAGACTTGCTATCATGATCACGCGCCGACTTGCCCTTGTTTTCGGTCTTGGGCTGACGCTCGCCGCCTGCGCCGGCGTCAATCCACCCGTGGAACGATTCCCCAAGATATCCTTCCACGACCAGACGCCGTTCCAGCTGAACGTCGGTCGGGTCGAGGTGGTATCCCAATACCAGGCTCCGGCGAAACCGCCTCATATCGAGTACGACATGCCGGTGTCGCCGGAAAGCGCGGTCAAGAGCTGGGTCGAGGACCGGCTGAAGCCGGTGGGACGCAGCGGTATCCTGCGCGTGGTGATCCATACGGCCTCGGCGACCGAAACGCCGCTGAAAACCGATCGGGGCGTGAAGAGCGTCTTCGAAAAACAGCAGGTGGCGAGGGTCGACATGGCGGTCGACGTGTCCTTGCAGATCCTCGACGAGCACCAGTTCGTCACCTCCGAGGTATCGGCCAAGATCGAGCGCAACCGCACGGAACCCGAAGGCATGACCCTCGACCAGCGGGACAAGTTGCTCTACGACATGGTCGTCGACCTGATGAAAGGCTTCGACGCCGACATCAGCCCGAATATCCGCAACACCTTCGGGCCCTGGCTGGGGACGCAGTAACCAAGGCAGACGGTACTCAGCCGCTTACGGCCGCCAGAACGACGGGGCGAATACGGCGAGAACCACGAACATTTCCAACCGGCCGAAGATCATCGCCGCCGAAAGCAGCCATTTGACGGTGTCGGGCACCGCTGCATAGCCGGCCATGGGCCCGACCAGGGGACTCAAGCCCGGCCCGAGATTGGCCAGGGCTGAAGCCGCTGCCGAGATCGCTGACAGGAAATCGAGGCCGAACATACCGAGCGCCATGGACAGCAGGGCGAAGGACAGAATGTAGACGAACAGGAAGCCGAGAATGGATTCGGCCACCAGGTCGGGGACCGGGCGATGTTCGTATTGCGCCACCAACACCGCATGAGGCTTGAGCAGGCGCATCATCTGCAGCCGCGCGGTGGTATAGAGGATCTGCAGCCGAAAGATCTTCAACCCGCCGGCAGTCGATCCGGCACATCCGCCGATCAGGCCCAAGAGGAACAGGATGGCGGTGGGGAAGCCCGCCCAGCGCGCCCAATCGAGGGTAGCGAACCCTGTTCCGGTCATCACGCTAGCCGCAGTGAAGGCCCCGTGGCGCAGGGCCGGCAGCGGCTTGACATTGGTCTCGACGATGATCCACAGAGCCAGCGCCGCCGCCGCCGCCAGCATGATGCCCAAATACCATCGCAGCTGCGGATTTTGCAGCGCCACCCGCCAGCGCCGCTGTCCCAGCTGGATATAAATGCCGAAGGGAGCACCGCCCATCACCATGCCCAGCAGGACGACCCAGTCGACGGCCGGATCATGCCAATGGCCGATGGAGCCGTCGGACGTCGAGAAACCGCCGCAGGATATGGTCGACATGGCGTGCAGGAGGGCCGGAAAGCGGCTCATGCCGGCCCCCCACAGCAGCAGCGTGAGAAGCCCGGTCAACGCGGCGTAGATACCCAGCAGGCCGGCCACCATGCGGGCCAAGCGCGGCGTCATATGCTCGTCGGCACGCCTGATCTCCGGGCGGAAGACCTCCATCCCGCCGATGTTGAGCGCCGGCAGCACGGCCATTGCCATCACCAGGAAGCCCATGCCCCCCAGCCACTGCAACAAGGCCCGCCACAGCAGGATACCGGGTGGCGCGGCATCGAGGCCGCGCAGCACCGTGGCATTGGTCGTCGTCACCCCGCTCACTGCCTCGAACAGGGCGTCGGTGGCCGACAGGTGCAGGCCGAAGGCGAACGGCAACGCCGCGGCGAAACTCACCGCCAGCCAACCGACCAGGGTCAGCAAAAAAATCTGGCGGACGGAAAAATGAGCCGCCTGGGCGCCACGGTTGGCGGTGATCGACAGCAGGCCGAAAAACAGAGTGACGGCGGCGGAAGCGGCAAAGACCAGCCACTCTTCTTCGCCGTGGACGAGGTCGACCCCGGCAGGCAGGCACATGGCAACCGCCAGGACTGACAGCAGCACGCCGGTCACCAGAAATACGGGGCGGCACAGATCGAGCATCGCTTACCCTCGCCAGAACGCCCGCGTGAACAGGATGAGCAGCGGCACCAATTCCAGACGACCGAGCAGCATGGCGAAGCTCAGGAGCCATTTGGCCATGTCGGGCAAGGCCTGGTAACTTCCCGCCGGACCGATCAGCGGGCCGAGACCGGGGCCGATATTGCCCAGGCTGGCGGCGGCGCCGGAGAAGCTGGTCAGCGTGTCGAGGCCGGTCAGCGTCAACGCTACGGCCAACAGGGCGAAGCAGACGAAATAAAGCAGGACGAAGCCGAGGACCGAGCGAACCACCGCGTCCGACACCCTGAAGCGGTTGAACAGCACGGGAAACACTCCGTGCGGATGAAGCAACCGGCGAATCTGTACGCCGCTTACGGCGAACAGCAGTTCGTAGCGGAATATCTTGATTCCTCCTGACGTCGACCCCGTGCAGCCGCCGATGAACATCATGACGAAGAAGGCTACCTGGGCGAAGCCGCCCCAGTTGTCGTAGCGGCCGGTATGGAAGCCGCTGGCGGTGATCACCGACACCACGTTGAAGGTCGAAGCGAGGAACGCCTCGCCGACGTCCATGTCGCCCACCGCCCAGTTCCAGAACGTGACGAGCATGGCGAACATGGCGATGGTCAGCAGGTACCAGCGGAGCTGGCTGTCGCGGAAGATGGTGCGATGGCCGCGGCGCCACGGCGCCACATATTGGGAGAAGGTGGCGCCGCCGACGATCATGCCCAGCATGCACAGCCACCGGGCGGCGTGGCCGAAATGGCCGAGCGACTGGTCCGAGGTCGAAAAGCCGCCGGTGGACAGCGACGACATGGCGTGGCAAACCGCCTCGAGCGGCGTCATGCCGGCGAAATTCAGCCCGACTGCCAGCAAGGCGCCGAACAGGGCATAGACGCCCAGCATTTTCCATGCCATCTGTGACAGGCGCGGCGCCGCCCGTTCGCCCCCATCCGGATTGGCAGTGTGGAACATCTGCATCCCACCGATCCTGAGCACCGGCAATAACACCACGGCGGTCACGATCACTCCGGCGCCGCCTAGCCATTGCAGGAGCGCCCGCCACAGCAGAATCGCCCGCGGCGCCTGATCCAGTCCGGTCAGCACGGTCGCCCCGGTGGTAGTGATGCCCGAGACGGTCTCGAAATAGCAGTCCGTCCAACTCAGTTGCAGGTCGGACAACTGGAACGGCAGGGCCGAAAACATGGCGACCGACAACCAACTCCCGGCGGTCAGCAGGAACACCTGGCGTGTCCGCAGCACCGGCGTGCCGTCACCCTGATTGGTGAGAACCAGCGCCAGCCCGGTGAAGCCGGTGATCATCAGCGGCAGGGCGAACGCCTGCCACTCGCGATGCTCGGTGGCCAGGTCCACCAGCAGCGGCACCCCCATGGCCGCGGCCAGGATCAGCAACAGGAATCCGTTGATGAACAGGACCGGACGGATGTCGAGCAATAACGATTCCCCCTCGGATCGCGCAGGCCAACATCTCCCGTCCCCATGGCCGCCGCCAGGGAAGGGGAAATGCGGAACGAAGGACTATTGGCCGGGATGAAGGGGTTGTCTAGTGCTAGATCAGATGTTCGACAGGTTGCTGGACGGATTGCCGATCAGCGCCATGAACTCCCGGCGCGTCGCCGGATTGGTGCGGAACGCCCCCAGCATGCGGCTGGTGACCATGGTCACCCCCGGCTTGCGCACGCCTCGGGTGGTCATGCATTGGTGGGCCGCCTCGATGACCACGGCAACGCCCCGCGGTTGCAGCACGTCCTGGATGGAGTTGGCGATCTGCGCCGTCAGTTTCTCCTGAATCTGCAGGCGCCGGGCGTAGGTTTCGACCACCCGCGCCAGCTTGGAGATGCCAACCACCCGGTTGCCCGGCAAGTAGGCGACATGCGCCTTGCCGATGATCGGCACCATATGGTGTTCGCAATGGCTTTCCAGACGGATGTCGCGAAGCACCACCATTTCATCGTAGCCCTCGGTCTCCTCGAAGGTACGGAGCAGGATGTCCTCGGGATCCTCGTCGTAGCCGGCGAAGAATTCCTCGTAGGCGCGCACGACGCGGTCCGGCGTTTCCAGCAGACCTTCGCGCGTCGGGTCGTCGCCGGCCCAGCGGATGAGGGTGCGCACCGCCTCTTCGGCTTCGGCCCGCGAGGGCTTGTCCGAAGGCCGGGCGGCGCCGGTCTTGGGCAAGGTGATGGAAGTGTGTTCGTTCACGAAAGGCATCCTCCGTCAGCCGCCGGCGGGACACCAGCGATCTACCTCTGCCGATGTAGAGGCGGCCATGCCGCTTTGCAAGGCCGCCCACCCGCCGATATATGAACGAACAAGGAAAATACGCCGATCAGTTGATCCGCATCATCTGGTGGGGGCTATCCAGGGAAAATGCCGGGACGGCGATTTCGAACCGCTCACCGTCTTCCGTTTCCATCTGATAGGTGCCGACCATGATGCCCGACGGCGTATTGAGGGGGGTGCCACTGGTGTATTCGTAGTAGTCGCCGGGATGCAGCACCGGCTGCTCGCCGACGACGCCGGCCCCCTGCACCTCCTGAATGCGGCCGATGGCATCGGTAATCTTCCAATGGCGACGCAAAAGCTGCACGGTTTCGTCACCATTGTTCTCGATGCGGATACGATATGCCCAGACAAAATGATTATCACCCGGAGAAGACTGGTCTTCGAGGTAGATGGGTTTCACTATGACGGTGATGGAACGGGTGGTTTGCGAATACATCGCTGTATCCTGCAATTTCCGGCTGGCCTCCGCCTCGCTCCCTTTCATATTCATGTTGTTCCCACTCGGTTGTTTGTCCAAAACTCGATGCCGGCCACGCCTGAAGGCATCGAGGCGCCCCAATCTAAACAATAGTGCCAAGGCAGCCGGACCAAGTTTATCACTTTTCGGAAAGCCGCCTTCTGTGCAGAAGTGGTATCATACCCCTTCGGCCACAAGCCGGCCAACATTACCGGCCTGCGGTACGCCATGGCACCCGCCGCCACCTGCCGCGACGATAGAACCCCGATTTCCCTGACAAATGCTTAATGCTGTTTTGCGCTCCCATCGCCTCAGCGGTCCGGCGGCTTCCGCGCCGAGGATGCCGGTGCCGGTGGATTGGCCGGCTGGGCGCTTCGCTTGACCAATGCTTCGAGAGCGTCCATTGCGGCCAGGAAATTCTTGCGGCAGGCACCGGTAGCGGCGAGGTATCCCCCTTCCGCCTGATGCTGAACCCAGCAGTCGAACTTGACCTGAGCCGTCGCCGTCAACGCCGGCGCCCGCGCCGGCGCGTCCGAGGCGAGGACGCTCAACAGGCGATTGCGTGCCGCCGCCAGGTCCTGCGCCGCCGGCGGGTCGCCGGCACTCCGCTCGGCCGGGCCTTCAGGCGGCACGGCGGCGCCATGGGCCGCCGCCAGGCCCTTCTTGGCGAAATGTGCCGTGGCCGCCCACTGCTGCCGCTCCGCCTCGGCCTGGGCGAAGGCGGCATATTCGTGTGACAAGGCCCGGGTGAACGGCGATCCGGTCGGCTTGGTCAGTTCCAGTTCCTGGAGGTCGGTGCTCCCCCCCTGAGTGTCGGCGCATCCCGCCATCATGACCGGCAAGACGATACCGGCGAGCAACCATGACCATCTCATCGCCGTCCTCCCAGGGAAGTCACGACCGGGCCGTTCGGCCAGGATCGGAAGCTATCCCGAATAGACGGTTTGCCGCGTGCGATCAAGCAGTCAGGGCCCCGACAAGGTCGTCGCTCAGATCTTGGCAATCTTCCAGCCCGACCGACAGGCGGAGCAAGCCTTCGGTAATGCCCATGCCGCGCTTCTCCTCGGCACTCCGGCTTTGGTGCGTCGTCGTCCAGGGATGGGTGATGAGGCTCTTGGCATCCCCCAGATTGTTAGAAATATCAATCAATTTCAGAGCATTGAGCAGGCGGTAGGCGCGTTCCTTGCCGCCCTTCGGCTCGAAGGCGATGATCGATCCGCCGCCGGACATCTGCCGGGCCGCCAGGGCATGCTGCGGATGGCTGGGCAATGTAGGATAGAGCACGCGCGCAATCTGGTCGTGACCATCCAGGAGGGCGGCAATTCGTTCGGCATTCTGCACGTGGCGGGCCATACGCAACTCCAGCGTTTCCAGCCCCTTCAACAGCACCCAGGCGTTGAACGGCGACAGACAGGGGCCGGTGTGGCGCAAATAGGGGCCCAACACGTCGGCAACGAAGGCAGAACTGCCCAGCACCGCCCCCCCGAGGCAGCGGCCCTGCCCGTCGATGTGCTTGGTCGCCGAATAGACGACCACGTCGGCGCCCAACGCCAGCGGCTTCTGCAGAATGGGCGTAGCGAACACGTTGTCGACCACCAGGCGGCCGCCGGCGGCGTGGGTCAACTCGGCCACGGCGGTGACATCGATCAGTTCGAGCGTGGGGTTGGATGGTGTTTCGATGAACACGCATCGGGTCGGCTTGGCCAGGGCGGCGCGCCATTGGTCAAGATCGGCGCCGTCGACAAAGTCGACCTCGACACCGAAGCGCGGCAGCAGGTCGCCGATGATCCAGCGGCAGGAGCCGAACAGGGCGCGCGCCGCCACCACTCGGTCGCCGGCACGAACCTGCGAGACCAGGGCGGCATGCACCGCCGCCATGCCGCTGGCAGTGGCGCGACAGGCTTCCGCCCCTTCGACCAGCGCCAACCGGTCTTCGAACATGGCCACAGTGGGATTACGGAATCGCGAATAGACGAAGCGCTGGCGCGTGCCGTCGAAGCTTTCCTCTGATTCCTCGGCGGAGTCATAGACATAGCCCGAATTGAGGAACAGCGCCTCGCTGGTTTCGCAGAATGGGGTGCGGCTCAGGCCGCCGCGCACCAGGCGGGTGGCAAGGCGCCATTGTTCGGGATTAGCGTCGCTCATCGTCTACCTCCGTCCGAAGACACAAAAAAACCCCGACCGGTGAAGGCCAGGGCTCAAGACAAGCGCACTTGACCCTTTTAGCCGTTTCTTTTACGTGGCCGCAAGCCGGTCGACCAAATCACCACGTTAGGAGGAGAGATAGCGTCACTGGTCGGCAGCGTCAAGCAACAGCCGATACGATGAATTGACAGCAGGGCGCCGCCGTCCCTTGCCGAACGCCGGAAAGCGGTTTAATGCTGCACCGCACAAATAACTGTGGAGAGGCTGGACCATGAACGACGTCTTCTCGTTGAAGGGAAAGAAGGGGCTGGTGGTGGGAATCGCCAACGACCTCAGCATCGCATATGGCTGCGCGGCGGTCATGCGCCGGCAGGGGGCGGACCTGGCCGTCACCTATCTGAACGGAGCCTCGGAAAAGTTCGTTCGGCCGTTGGCCGAACAGCTGCAGGCGGACATCATCGCCCCCTGCGATGTGCGGATCGACGGCCAGTTGGAGACGGTGTTCGAGACCATCGCCCAACGCTGGGGCAAGCTGGATTTCCTGGTCCATTCCATCGCTTTCGCGCCGAAGGAAGACCTGCACGGCCGCACCGTCGACTGTTCCTCGGCCGGGTTCGCCATGGCCATGGACATTTCCTGCCATTCCTTCATCCGCATGACCAGACTGGCCGAACCGTTGATGCCCCACGGCGGCAGCCTGATGACGGTGTCGTATTACGGCGGCCGCAAGGTCGTGGAGCATTACAACATGATGGGGCCGGTCAAGGCGGCGCTGGAAATCAGCGTCAAATACATGGCCTCGGAACTGGGGCCCAAAGGCATCCGGGTCAACGCCATCTCGCCGGGGCCGCTGCGCACCCGCGCCGCATCGGGCATCGACCGCTTCGACGAACTGCTGGAGCAGGCCGCCGAACGCGCGCCCGAGCACCAGTTGGCCAGCATCGAGGACTGCGGCGCGGCTGCCGCCTTTCTGGCCGGCGATGGCGCGAAAGCGATCACCGGCACCACCCTGTTCGTCGATGCCGGATACCACATCGTCGGCTGAAAGTTGTTCGGCCGACGGGCCGTCGGCGCAGCCATGGTCATAAAGCCGCATATGCGCGGAAGCGCTATGGGCTTATCACTGCAAAGGCCTCGATTGGCTTGCCACTCTATTGTACGTGGACAGCGATTCGCTGCGATTGCAACACCCTGCAGTAGAAAGCGGAGACTCCATGATGCGCAAATGGTTATGGTCGGCATTATGCCTGGCGGCTCCCGTATCCGCCCGCGCCTTCGATCTGTCGGCCGACACGACGCGCTATCTCGCCGACCCTGCGTTCCTGCCGCTGGCCGGACAGGTCTACGGCGAGACCTCCTTTGGATATCGCGAACTTTCGGAAGATCGGACCGTCCCCGGCCTCGGCACCTATCCCCATTCGTCGGTGCGCGATACCCTGTTCGGCCAGCAACTGGCCTACGGAATAACCGACCGTATTTCGGTCAGCGCCACGCTGAATTTCCAGGAAAGCCGGATCAAGGACAGCTACCCCTTCGGCGCCTATGATTTCTATGCCCACGGCTTCAACAACCCGATCCTCGGCGCCACCTATCGCGCCGTCCAACAGGGCGACATTCCGGTCAGCGTCGACATCGCGGCGAGCTATTCGCCGGATAGCTTCGCCGCCAGGGCGACCTCTCTCGCCAACGGTGGCACGACGGCGAGCGGCGGCCAGGCGGCAGGCATGCAGGTGCTGGTCAGCCGGGAGATGCGATCGCTGACCGTTCAGGCCTATGGCGCGGCCACCTACTACGGCGAGCAGAACCGGCAGGTTTCCCTTGACAACTCCACCACCAGGTTCGGTTCTTCCTGGCGTTACGATTTCGGCCTCCGCAGCCAGGCGCGGCTGTTCGACGGCTTTTTCGTCGATGCTGGAGCCGGCGTGTCCGGCAACACCGACGTGACGGTCAGCGACCCCGCCGAACAACTGGCCTATACCGGCTCCCTCGCCCCTACTCTCAGCGTTCAGCTGGGCGCCGGTTATCATCTGATTCCCAACCGACTGGTCCTGTCGGCCGAGTACGATCGCGATTACCTGGGCGAGGAGTCGATGGTCGGCATGGCGGGTGCCGCGGCGAAATGGACGAACCAGACGGAAAATCTCTACGCCGTCCATCTTCGCTTCCTGTTCTTCTGATCCGGCGATTCTTGGCGACCCCCCGGCAAGAGGCTGTCGATAGCAAATCAAGTTGACCGGTTTTTGTAGCACGTGGTTTGTCCGCTTTTGGTTCGCCGGGGGTGGGGGTACCCCCACCCCCGGCGGCCGGCGC
>JAJXWP010000093.1 GCA_021781575.1 Pseudomonadota bacterium | reverse complement strand
GCGTAAAACATGGCTATGTCGTGTGTCTCGAACAGGTCGAGGCGCCGCCCGTGCGCTTCTATCGCTGCCACCCGAACCGCGTCCGGGCGATCATCGACCGTTTCAATCGGCGCTTCGGCGCGTCCGCCTGAGGAGAGGATCCTGGCCATGACTGAGATAGTGGATCGGATTGTTGGGCTGATGGTCGATGATACCTCGACCATGGTCCAGTTGATGTCTGGCGTGGTCGCAAAGGGCTGGGACCATCTGGCCAACACCCCGCAGGCGCAATTCGAGGACGAAGCCATCCGGATCGGCATCCCTGCGGATCGCGCGGCCGAAATGGCCCGCCTGCCCGCCAAGGAACGGTCGCTGGTGCTCGCCGAACTCGCCCGGATCTACCGCGAAAAGGCCGCCCCAGCGGCGTCCGCATGAGGAGCATCTGACGTGCTGACTGAGTTGGATTGTCGGATTTTGACGACCGCGCGCTACCAAGTAGAAATGTTGGACGCGGCCGATCTGGCTCGGATCGACGCGCTCGTTGCCGCCGGGCTAATTGAAGCGCGGGACGATTTCCGCCTCACGGCAGCGGGCGATGCCGCCTATTGGGCGCTGCGTCCTGAGGGAGAGCGCGCCGCCTGGATCCGCGGCTATCTCGACGAGAATTATCTCGGCGTGTTGCGGGATCTGGAGAAAATGTCCCATGCCGATGTCGCAGCGGCTTGGCGCGACGAAGAAGTCCTCCTTGCCGAGCAAGACATTCGCGACGCCGTCGCCAGGTGGCAGCAATCGCCGAAGGCGTGGATGATTGATCATCCCGACTACCCGGCCATTCGGGCGCGGATCGATCAATTCGTTCAGCGTCAATCGTAGGAGGGCTCAAATGCTATTCACATTATCCTACCGGCGGGCGGCGATTGCGCGCCGTCGCGCTTACCGGCGGGCGGGACTATCCCCGTCCGTCGTCGAGGTCTTCAAGGGGGACTTTCTCCCCTTGCAGGGAGAGGATATCGCTCGACTGTACCGTCGAGCAGTACTGAATATTCGGCGCGGTGCCGGGTATTTTCCGAGTGGCTGCACTGCGGCGGCGGTGGAGATGTGCCGTCGTATGTACGGCGTGGTTCCCCCAGAGGTGGAAACTGCTTTGGCTGCTGCCAGGGCGGCGGACTGTCTCGCACGGGGACATACCCCGTAAAGGAGGATCTGATGTTCCGGCCAATCAACCCGAGGAAAGCGGATAGCGCCCTCGCTCACATCGAGCGGAACGGCGATCTTCTTTTCTGGCCCGGCCACGGGTTTCGGGCCGCCGAGGAATTCCGCAAGATGAAACGGGCCGGGCAAATTGCTTACAACCCATGGTCAGGTAAATTTCAACTTACCGACGCCGGGTGCGAAGCTCTGAAGCGTCTCTGAAGGAGAGATTTCCATGCCGATCACGGCAGATTCAATTTTGGCTCGTATGGGTATCGATCCGCGCGACCCCTCTTCCGCTGTCACAGAGGTGCGCGGGCTTCTGGAAGCCAAGATCGCCCAGGGCATGACGAACCACTCCGGTTGCTCCTGGGCTGACGGTGCAGAGCAGTTGACCTCTGAGCAACGGGCGCAGGCGTACCTGGACTTTGATCGGGCGCCTCGGCGCACCATCACTACGATCGACTTTTAAGGAGCAGATATGGAACTGAAAGCGGATTTCACAAAGGCGTTTCCCGGCGGCACAATGGACGACAGCACGTTCGAAGCTGTCGAACACGCGCTTGATTTGGCTGGCGCCGAGACCCGCGCTGAAGATGGGCGGTGGTTAACGCTGCCAGAGCGCGTCGCTTCCCTTGCCGCGGAACTCGCCGAAGCAGACGCCGTGGTGGCTCGCAATTTTCCGACAGCGAAATCGGGCACCGTTCGAGATGACACGCTGCGGTGCGTCAATCGCCACCGCGAACGCATCGAACGCTAAAGGAGGGAGGTCTGGTCACCATGAACAAATACGACGCCATTCTCGCTGACCTGGCCGCCGCGACCGGCCCCGACAGCGAACTCGAATATCGCGTGTTCGCCGCCCTCGGCCGTATTGCCATCCGCACCGCCGAGAATTGCAAGTGGGTCAATCCCGGCTGGACCTGGTACGACGTCGACGGTAAGGAATTCCTCGGCATTCCGCCGACGTGTAAGGATCAGCTGAGCATTCCAGTCCCGACGAACGCGGTTTCTTCGTATGGAGACTGGTACCGGAGCCTACAGGTTACGCACTCGGTTGATGCCGCCATGGCTCTGGTTGAGCAGACGCTACCGATATATGGCGTCACCCTTTCGAGGCGAATGAAGTCCCAGAAATGGGGTGTGGCGTTGACGACGCCTGACGTCTTTGGTGCCGAAGCGGAGGCTCCATCGGCTCCCCTTGCGATCCTGATTGCCATGTTTAAGACCTTGGCCTCCGGCGTCACAGCCGCAGATGCGGCCTGACCAGCAACGGAGCAATTGCAGCCGACTTAGACGACTTTCGGGCATAGCACTGGTCAAGTACCCCGGACCGAAGGCGCGCTTACGCGGGGGAAAATGGACTGGCCCGATTGCGGTTAGGTCGGAAGTCCCCAGCAGGGACAGGGTGACGTACCGTGATGCTGCACGGTTCAAGGAGTTGGGATGGCCTGCGTCACCCCGCATCAACATCAAAGGAGGGACCTATGCCGCTTGACGGAACGCCATCCACAAAAGAAAAGCCGACAGTCCTCGTCGTGCATGAGACCGTGGCCCAGTCGCTCGCGTCCGATATGATTTCTGTCGCTCTCGCGATCGGCCTGATTGGGATCGGGCACTGGTTCGGCAGTGCCGTGATGGAATGGTTCGGCTTTATCCTGGCGTCTATGTCGCTGGTGTCCCGCGCCGCCAATCATGGCCGATCTGCGCGGCGAACACCTCAGCAGGCCGCCGACTACATTCGAGATAAGTGGGGTGTCGTCAGCACTCTGGTCAAAGACTGACACGAAGGAGAGAATTGTGGCCTACAGGCTCGAACGCTTCGGCGACAAAGATTGCCAGCGCATCGTCAATGAAGATGGCGCGGTCGTCGCCTTTGCCATGGCCTACGCCAATGGCGCCTGGGGTCTGCACGACGCGGACGACCGACCGTTGAAGCGCGGCTTTGCCAGGCCCAAGGACGTGCTGGCCGCGTTCGTCGAGATGAAACGTGGCGAACCCGCGCCGTCAATCTGAGGAGCCAAACAGAGCGGCACCATGTGATGCCCAACTCTGGGCCGGGGTCAGTAGTCCACCACCGAGATGGGCGAATACCCCGGCCACCAACAAAGGAGCGCCGAATTGACCACCATCACGCCTGGGATGCGGAAGGCTCTCAAAGAGATCGAAGACGGCAAGGTCTATATGTTCAACCCGACCCGAGGTAGCATCAAAGTCGTCGGACTGCGCTCCGACATGTGGAAGCGCATTTGTACGGAGAAATTGGCCGACTGGGAAGCTGGCTGGGGCTGGACCAAGTGGGGCTGGACCAAGGCCCTCGTGAAATTGACCGACGCCGGGCGCGCTGCGCTGTCGTCTGAATAGGAGCATCCGATGCCGCGCTGTCCACACACGATGAAAGTCCGTTGGGCCGATGGTCGAATAGTCTGCGGAGATTGCGGAAAGGCGGTCAAAGTCACAGACCAAGATCCGCCGCTTCCGCAGTTGACCGACGAAGAGTTGCGCCAATCAGAAGCGTCACACGCTTGGATTCAGACAAAGTGATTTCGGAGGAGGCATGTAGGCCATGAGTTCTGACGCTGCGACCCCCTCCGAAAAGCGCTGGCGCCCCGTGTTTGCGTGAGGAGCCAAGATGAGCGACGACATCAACTTGATTGACAGATTGCAGAAAGCCGCATATGCGCCGCTGCCGGACGACGATCACGACTTTACGCCTGACAAGGCCCGTCAGGCTCAGGCGGCATTGCAACGTCTCTGCCGGCAAGCTGCCGAGGCGCTGCGCCGGGTCAGTTCATAGGAGGAGCCAAGCAGATGGACCATCAAATGATTGGCACAGTCTGGCGGCATCTGAAGACTGGGCATATTTACACCGTTATTGGCATCTGCCGTCTTGAGGCAACCAACGCCCCCGCGTTTTTGTATAGGCGCCCTGAAGATGGCATTACATGGGCGCGGGACATGGATCAATTTCTCGACGGGCGCTTTGAGCAGGTCGAGATCGCCTAAGGGAGAGGAACGTGACGGCCAAGAATATCAGCCAGGCGCTTCACGAAGCGACCGCAGCAGCGCACCAGATTTCTGGCGCACTGATGACCGATGACGCGAGAGTTGCCGCCGACCGTTTGGCGCT
>JAJXWP010000092.1:1470-4325 GCA_021781575.1 Pseudomonadota bacterium | reverse complement strand
TGTAAAGCGGCTTCACCCGGATCCCCTCCGGCGTCTCCCACACCAGCCGCTCGGCCGACGCCCCCTTCAGGTCCTTGGCCGCCAGGGCCTGCCAGTCCGCCAGTGTCTTCTTCGGGAATTCGGTCATTGTCGGTTCCTGTTCAGGGGGCGCGGCGCGGTGGACGCAAGGTGCGGACCAAGCCATCCTCGAGGCCATAGACCCAGGTGTGGATGGCCAGGGGCTGTCCGCGACGCCAGGCGTCCTGGATGATTGGGCTGCAGGACAGGTTGTCTGCCTGCCGCATGGCGTTGATTTCGCAAAGGCGGTCGATGCGGTCCGTTTCGGTGGGGAGGGCGGCAAGCTCCTCCTTGTGGCATTGGCACAGATCGCGGACCGGGCGAATCCAGTGCTCTGCCACGCCCAGCCGGTCGTCGTGCAGGGCTGCGCGGACGCCCGAGCAACCGTAATGGCCGCAGACGATGACATGGCGGACCTTCAGTACATCGACGGCGAACTGCAGGACGGACAGGAAATTGATATCGGCGTGATAGACCAGGTTGGCGATATTGCGATGAACAAACAACTCGCCGGGTTCCAGGCCGACGATCTCGTTGGCCGGTACCCGGCTGTCGGCGCAGCCGATCCACAAATAGGCTGGCGACTGCTGCTGTGCCAAATGGGCGAAAAAGCCGGGACGGCTCCTCTCGACCTCGGTCGCCCAGCTGCGGTTGTTGGCGATCAGGCGGTCGATTTCCTCGTCGGTATTGAAGGTCATCCGTTGGTTCCTCCACTATTCGGCTCCCCTGTCATCCCGTGCAGAGCGAGGGAGCCTGTGCAAGTGGAGAGAGCCTTGCTCCCTTCGCCCGCCGGAATGACAGGGAACACTGACCGTCGGGGTCTCATGCGGCGAACTCGATAATCTTCTGGTCCACCGCCAGGGATTCCCCCGGCTTGGCGTGAAGCTTGCCGATGGTGCCGTCGCGTTCGGCCTTCAGGATATTCTCCATCTTCATCGCCTCGACCACGGCCAGCGGCTCGCCGGCCTTGACCTCCTGGCCCTCGCTCACCTCGATGCTCCGCAGCAGGCCGGGCATCGGGGAGAGCAGGTATTTCGACATGTCCGGCGGCGCCTTGACCGGCATCAGCCTGTGCAGTTCGGCGGTGCGGCGGGTCAGCACCAGCGCATCGACATGCAGGCCGTCGTGGGACAGGCGATAGCCGATCCCAACGCGGTCCACCTGGACGCAGACCGGCCGGCCGTCGACGGTGCCGCGGAACAGCGGCTGGCCGATGGTCCAATCGGTGTTCACGTCCACCGCCTCGCCGGCGACCACCACGGCAAAGCCGGATTCGGCGCGGCGGCAGACGATGTCATGGTACTTGCCGTTCATCACCACCGTCCACTGTTCGGGCACTGTTACTTCGTGGCCGGAAAATTGACCGGAGATGAGGCTGCTCCGCGAGGCCTGCGCGAACTCGACCGAAGCCGCCACGGCAATCAGCGTCGTCGGATCGCCCGCCGGCAGGTCGTCGCGGCGGAAGCCCGCGGGGTATTCCTCGGCGATGAAATTGGTGGTGAGGGCACCGACGACGAACCGCTCCTTGCTCATCAGCGAGGCGAGGAAGGGGATATTGTGGGACAGGCCGCGGATATAATATTCGTCGAGCGCCTGGCGCATATGGCCGATCGCCGCCTGGCGGTTGGGACCGTAGGCGATGAGCTTGGCGATCATCGGATCGTAGAACATGCTGATCTCGCCGCCTTCGGTAACGCCGGTGTCGACCCGGACGTTACGACCCTCGGCCGGAGGAGTGTAACGGGTGAGGCGGCCGGTGCTGGGCAGGAAGTTGCGGAACGGGTCCTCGGCGTAGACGCGGGCTTCGATGGCCCAGCCGTCGAGCTTGACGTCCGCCTGGCTGAACGGCAGCCGTTCGCCGGCGGCGATGCGGATCATCCACTCCACCAGGTCGAGGCCGGTGATCATTTCGGTTACCGGATGCTCCACCTGCAGGCGGGTATTCATCTCCAGGAAATAGAATTCCCCGGTGGCGCCACCGACGATGAACTCGACGGTGCCGGCAGACTTGTAATGAACGGAGCGGGCCAGCGCACAGGCCTGCTCGCCCATGGCCTTGCGGGTGGCCTCGTCGAGGAAGGGCGAGGGCGCCTCTTCGATGACTTTCTGGTGACGGCGCTGGATCGAGCACTCGCGCTCGCCCAGGTAAAGCGCGGTACCGTGGCCATCGGCGAGAACCTGGATCTCGATGTGGCGCGGCTGTTCGATGAATTTTTCGACGAACACGCGGTCGTCGGCGAACGACGCCTTGGCCTCGTTGGTCGCCGAGACGAAGCCCTCGTGGGCTTCCTGGTCGTTCCACGCCAGCCGCATGCCCTTGCCGCCGCCGCCGGCCGAGGCCTTGATCATCACCGGATAGCCGATCTCCCGGGCGATCGTCACCGCCTCGTCGGCATCCTTGATCACTCCCAGATGGCCCGGCACGGTGGAGACGCCGGCGGCCTTGGCCAGCTTCTTCGATTCGATCTTGTCGCCCATGGCGAAGATGGCATGGGCATCGGGACCGATGAAGGTGATCCCCGCCTTGGCCAGCGCTTCCTGGAATTCGCGCTTCTCGGACAGGAAGCCGTAGCCCGGATGAACGGCCTGGGCGCCGGTCTTGCGGCAGGCGTCGACGATCCTTTCGATCACCAGATAGGACTGGGCCGAGGCCGGCGGGCCGATATGCACCGCCTCGTCGGCCATCTGCACATGCAGCGCATCCTTGTCGGCATCGGAATAGACGGCCACCGTCTTGATGCCCATCTTCTTCGCCGTCTTGATGACCCGACAGGCGATTTCGCCACGATTGGCGATCA
>JAJXWP010000092.1:0-1370 GCA_021781575.1 Pseudomonadota bacterium | reverse complement strand
AAGCCACGATGGCCGGCGATGAAGGGATTGGCGAATTTCTGCCGGTACTCCTCGGTGCGCTCGGCGATCTTCGCCGGGTCGCCGATGTCCTGGCGGAAGATGATCTCCACCGCGCCCTTCGGCCCCATGACGGCGATCTCGGCGGTCGGCCAGGCAAAATTGACGTCGCCGCGCAGATGCTTCGAGCTCATCACGTCATAGGCGCCACCATAGGCCTTGCGGGTGATCACCGTCACCTTTGGCACGGTGCATTCGGCGTAGGCATAGAGCAGCTTGGCGCCGTGCTTGATGATGCCGCCGAATTCCTGCGCCGTGCCGGGCAGGAAGCCCGGCACGTCGACGAAGGTTACCACCGGTATGTTGAAGCAATCGCAGAAGCGGACGAAGCGAGCCGCCTTGGTTGACGACGCGATGTCCAGGCAGCCGGCCAGCACCAGCGGCTGGTTGGCGACGATGCCGACCGGGGCGCCTTCCATGCGGGCGAAACCGACGATGATATTGCCGGCATAGTCGGGCTGGATCTCGAAGAAGTCGCCCTCGTCGACCACCTTGGAGATCAACTCCTTCATGTCGTAGGGCTTGTTGGGATTGTCCGGGATCAGCCGGTCGAGGCTGAATTCGAGGCGGTCCGGACTGTCCGATGTCGGGTGCACCGGCGGCTTTTCACGGTTGGAGCCGGGCAGGAAGCCCATCAGCCGGCGCAACTGCAGCAGCGCCTCGACATCGTTCTCGAAAGCCAGGTCGGCCACCCCAGAGCGGCTGGTGTGGGTGATGGCGCCGCCCAGTTCCTCGGCCGTCACCGTCTCGTGGGTGACCGTCTTCACCACGTCGGGGCCGGTGACGAACATGTAGGAACTGTCCTTGACCATGAAGATGAAGTCGGTCATCGCCGGCGAATAGACGGCGCCGCCGGCGCAAGGCCCCATGATCAGGCTGATCTGCGGCACCACGCCCGAGGCCAGCACGTTGCGCTGGAAGACGTCGGCATAGCCGGCCAGCGAAGCCACCCCCTCCTGGATGCGGGCGCCTCCTGAGTCGTTGAGCCCGATCACCGGCGCGCCGACCTTCAGCGCATGGTCCATGATCTTGCAGATCTTTTCGGCATGGGCTTCCGACAGCGAGCCGCCGAACACCGTGAAGTCCTGGCTGAAGACGAACACCAGCCGGCCGTTGACCGTGCCATAGCCGGTCACCACGCCGTCGCCGGGGATCTGCTGCGCATTCATGCCGAAGTCGTGGCAGCGATGCTCGACGAACATGTCCCATTCCTCGAAGGACTGGGGGTCGAGCAGCAGTTCGATGCGCTCGCGCGCCGTCAGCTTGCCTTTGGCATGTTGCGCCTCGATCCGCTTCTCGCCGCCGCCGGCCCG
>JAJXWP010000052.1 GCA_021781575.1 Pseudomonadota bacterium | reverse complement strand
TGCTAGCAAGTTTAGCGGGGGGGGGGGGCGCGGCGTCATTGTTGGCCATGAGGTTCCCGTTTCAAGGGCGTATGGAAAACGGCGTCGACCCGATCGGCCAACTATTCCCTCCTCCGACCCAGGATAGGAGCCCACTCTATTTGGGTTCTTGCGGGCGCGCCACGATTAAACCGACCAGTCGGCCCGAGGAAAGCCGACACCCCGGTTTGCGTCGCTGTCTACGCTAGGTTAGAGTCCCTGTACGTCGATTCAAGCCGCGCAATTGGACGATACCAGAACCAGTCTTGGGGCTAAATGCCCGCAGGCAGGGTTTCGGTCGATGCGGATGCCGCATGGCCGATTGTACCCGCACCGTCGTGGGGATCACCCTTGACGCATTGCGGTCTGATGGCACCTCGTTCAAGATGGTCAGGCGGCTGCTGCGACCGGAGTAGAGGTGGGGTGGGAGAGCGCCACCGATGAGATCGGTGTGCCCGATGTCCAGCGGGCATAGAACCGACGGTATGGTCCATGGCTCCCCTTCAACGAGACCAGCACCCCCTCCATCCCCAAGAAGGCCGGCACGCCCCCGGTGACGACATTCACGCCCGACAGCACGAAGCGACCTCCATCCGGTGCTGCGACAACCCACGAGCCGCCGACGCGGCCAACCAATGACGAATGCGTACGCTTTCCTTCCTCGCTCCCCTCTACATGGGCAGCGCGCCGCTTCATCGGCGGTGCCAGTCCGTGCCATACACCTCAGTGTGTCGGCTCCTGGCTCGGGACATTGCATGTAGTCTGGGGTCCGCCCCGCCGTGATACAGGGTAGTGTGAGGAAGGAAGGTTCGGCAAAAGCCCTGAAGCGGGTGGTCATGGCATGCTGGTAATGTTCAACGTCGCCAATGCTGCGTGGCAACCGCAAGTCACCCAACTCTGGCTTGAATCCAGCGCCGCCACGTGTCATATATTTTGCGACACGTGACGGAGGTCGCTTTGGCTGAATTGACCGCATCAAGTCCGTCCATGGCTCAGCCAACGGAGCTTCAACGCGTGGTGGGGCTACTGGGTGGCGCCGAGGTTCTCCGGCATCGGCTGAACAACCGGCTCGATGTCCATGAACTGCTCCTCCAGGGGCTGCCCGGTCAGGCGGTGAGTCATCTTGTCGGCAGTCTCATGGTGCTTAAGCGGACCGCCTCGCTTGAGAGGGCAGTCGGCATGAGCCTGCGGACCTTTCAGCGTCGAAAATACGCGCCTGCCGAGCCGCTTAACCAGGAACAAAGCGGTCGGGCCTGGAAATTCGCCGAGATATTGGCCAAGGCGACCGAGGTGTTCGGCTCGCAGGAGGAGGCCGAGCAATGGCTCGAACGCCCCGCCATCGGCCTCGATCAGTGGCGTCCGATCGACCTCCTGGCGACGCCGGCGGGGGTGGAGCTTGTCGAGGATCTCCTCAAGCGCCTTGAATACGGCGTTTATATATGATCCCGCTTCCGGCGGCGCTGGGCGGCGCTGACCTCGTCACCTGGCGCCTGGATGCGGCGGCACATGCCGCCGAATGGGATAGCGGCGAAGGTGCCTACCGAGTGGGTGGGCGATGGAACAGCCGCGGTGTCCGGGCGGTCTATTGCTCCGTCGATCCCGCCACAGCGATCCTCGAGGTGGCTGTACACAAGGGGTTCAAGGTCCTCGATACGGTCAAGCACGCCCTGACCGCGGTGATAATAACCGAGCCCGCAGCGGTCCATGTCGTCGATCCGTCGGCGGTTCCCAATCATAACTGGCTGGCGCCTGGCATCCCGAGCGCCGACCAGCAAGCGTTTGGCGACGACTTGCTCGCCAAACACAAGTTCATCCTTATCCCGAGCGCGGTATCAACGCACAGCTGGAACCTGATCTTTGTCGGTGCCGCCGCGGCTGGCGCATTTGCGGTACGCCTGCAAGAGCCATTCGTACTTGATCCGCGGCTTCATGCGCCGTCGGGGCGGTGAGATCGCCGGGTCCGGCGTTCAAGAGAAGGGCTTGCTGATGCCGAAGGGCCTGCTGAGGTCGCTCAGGCTGGAATGATCTATGAAGCGGACGTTCGGAAGGGCTGCACGTGCCGCGATCGCAGGCGTGCCCGGCGCTCCAGCTGTGAAACCGGTCCTGTTCGGTGGAGTCATGCTCAAGAGCGTGGTCGGGGTCTGCTCCGGCCTTGCCGCTCCCTTGCGCGGCTCCCCTGCGGTTGTGCGTCGGAGAGGTCTGCCGGCTCTCGATTTTGTTTGGGACTCTGTTTGGGACTCGGGGGTGGATTCCTAGCGATTCTATCCGTTTTCGTGTCGATACGATCCTGCGATTTCAATTTCTTAGACAAAATTCGCCCTTCTGGGGGACTGGGGGTCGTGGGTTCGAATCCCGCCGCTCCGACCATTAAATTCAAGGGCTTAGCTGAAGGCAGCTGGGTCCTTTTTCGTTTCAGGGTAACATCTGGGGTAACAGGCGTGCCTGGCCTGGGTGTGGCCGAAGCGCAGCGCAGGCGGATAGCCGAAGGCCGGCGCCCTCGTCCGGCCTGAGCCCATTCGGCGTCAGAACCTCGATCAGTACGGTTCGCGCGATCCCCCTTTTCAACCCGCCAACGCTCCCCGCGTCCTGGAAACAGCCCTTCAGCTACCGTCGGCGCCGTGCCAGGCATTCGATCGGCCGATGACCGAGTTGGCCGGCCTGCACATGTCGCCGCGTGTTGGCGTCATGGCCCTGATGCTGGTTCCCTGCGCCAATACTTGACGCCAAACAATGGCGACAATAAAGCGCCGCTTCGCGGCTAGTAAAGCCGAATATAGATAGGATAAAAACAACGTGTTATTTCAGATTGTCCTTGAGTTATCACAAGAAAAGTGTATAGTGGTATCAATGGATTTCGGCATATTTGCCATTAACTCGTGAATATAGGTGCTGTCATGAGGTCAATCATCACAATGGCGTTGTTCAGCCTCTTCGCCTTCGGTCTTGTGCACACTTCTCAAACCCTGGCCGTGGCGGCGCTCCAGCCCCCAACACCCGCCGCGATCATGGTGGCGGCGCGATAATCCTGTGGAAGCCGATGATGCTGGCGGCCCTGGCCGTCGGCCGATAGGAGGTGGCGATGCGGAATTTGGTGATCATGGCGGCGCTGTGGCTCGCCCTGCACGGCGGCCTGCCGGGCCATGCGGCTTATGCCTCGCCCGCGACGCCTGGCCTGGCCAGCTTCATGATCAGGGCTATGGATGGCCAGATGTTGGCGGCAAGGGGCTGGGGACGGACATCCCCGCCGGTGCGCTACGGCTGGTAGGGGTCATGACACGGAAGTGGGCAGATTGTCTGGTTCGTGCAAACGCGCGATGAACATCCGTCCGCCTTCCCGTCCGACAGTCAATTTGTCCGGCAACCCGTGCCCATTTCGGCTCTGGCGGATATTCCCCGCATGCCCGACAAACGACCGTTTCCCGGACGTTTGTGACTGACCATTTCCGTGTCGTCCCCGTGCCCAGCCTTTTTTTCAGCGATTGCCGAATGAGCATCCGTGTGCAACTGTGCGACCTCATTCCTTTCGAGGTCGCCGTGCCATCCAGGGGATACGTCTACGCGCTCATCAATCCGTCCATGCAAGGGCTCGTCAAGGTTGGGAGGACCCAGAGGAGCCCGAAGAACCGTGCCGCGGAACTGTCCGGCGCGACCGGCGTTCCGACCCCGTTCATCGTCGTCTATCACGAGCATTTCGAGGACTGCGAACAGGCGGAATCCGTTATTCATTCCCTGCTCGAAGGCCAGGGCTACCGGATATCCGACTCCCGCGAGTTCTTCGACGCGGACATAGTCGACATCGTCAAGGCGATTGTGGCCTGCCCGGGGAAGTCGGAACCGCCGGCTATCGACAGTGACGGAGCCGCCGAGAATGGGTACGGCTTCTCCGCCGACATCGGCTTCCAGATCGATTCTCTTCTGCGCCGCGCCTCGAACCTTGAATACGGGCTCGACGGCGAGTTCCAGGATTTCTCCGAAGCGTTCTCGCTCTACGGGCGGGCCGCCGATCTCGGATCGGCGGAGGCCCTGGCCAAGCTCGGGGAGTTCCATGAGAAGGGAAAAGGTGTCCGGGCGAATCTTGACGCCGCGATGGATTTCTACAAGCGGGCGGCAGACAAGAGATGGTTCCAGGCCTACGCGAACATGGCCTCCGTCTTCGTCCAGACGAACCACGAGCGGAACTTCCGCGCCGCATGGGCCAAATTCTCGCAGCTGGCCGAAGACGTCGAACCTCTCGTCGGCTGGAGGTTCTTCGCGCAACACCACGCCAGGAACTGGCGGATTGACGGTGTTCCGCCGGTCTTCGCGGCGCGACGCAACGAGATCCGGAAGCTGGCAGATGACATGGTGCAGGACAATCCCGACGCGCTCGCCATGAAGCTCGTGCAGAGGCTCGTGGTCGGCACCCTGTTCCCGGAGGATACGGACGGCATCGCGGCGCTGGGCTACGAGGACATCGTCAGGCTCATGAACTGCTACCCGGTTTCACAGAACATCTTCAGGCATCCGAGCGGAATCGACATCCAGATCCTATCGGACAAGTGGTATGTGGATCGGCTCGGACTGAGCGGCGGCACCCCCGAGAGCCTGATAGAGGCCTTTTCGAGAAGATGACGCCGATGGGGGCGCAGCGAGCGAGAGGCGGAGGAACGCATGCATGGGTGAAGGACGCGGCGCTTCGGGGGGCCGGGTGCGCTGCTCTCCAGCACCGCAGCCCGGCGTTCCGCTCCCGTTCGCATCAAGCGGACAATATGATCACTTTCGTGGCGTCACCCCAGGCCGGCTACTGAGCTTTCACCGCGGATTTTCCAGATGACCTCGCAGTTTCGTGACGCTCGACCACGAATCTGATATAAAAATCAAGGTGATGAAGGCGATTGGAGGGGCGAGCATGAAAATGGCGGCGGGTGAAACGGAATCGGCTCAACCCGTGGCCAGATTAATTAATTGTAACGACCTACAATCATCGGCGCCGGCAAATTATTAAACGTGTATTCTTCAGGCCGGCAAGAAGGCGCTGATGGAGTCTGGCTCTCCTATTGACTCGGATATCGAGGTCTTAATGCAAAAAACTTGTACGTGATTGTCGCGCTACTCTCATCTAGATTGTCGCCCCATAATGGGACTACTGACATGATCAAGCGCACCCTCCTTTTCATCCTCATCCTCCTGTCCCTCCCCGCCACGGCCCAACAACCGCAGACACAGTCACAGATGATCCTGACCCCCGACGGGCACATCAAGGGCTACGTCGAGCCGTGGCCGAGTCCCAACCCCAACACAACCAACCAGGCCATCATCGCCCCCGACGGGAAAATCAAGGGCTACATCCAGTCCGATCCGTTCCCGCCTCCGGGCCCCAACACCGACGCTACCTCTGACCCTCTCTCGGACGGAGACGACCAATGAACCCGCATTTCCCAGATGTCCGAGCCATTTCGTGACGGCCAACCGCGAATCTGATATATAAATCAATATGATGAATGCGACTGGAGCGGCGGAAAATAGAGATGGCGGCGGGTGAAACGGAATCGGCCGATCTGCGGGTCGCATTCGATCGTCGCCTCAAGCTGGAATTCCATGGCTCCAAGGTCACCTCCGACGCCGGTCTGCTCGCCTTCCGGGAACTGGATGATGCCCTCAGCCTAACCGAGATGGCCGAGGTGGCTGTGCCGCGCAACATGTTCCGCCGCAGCCTCGACATGATCGACGATCTGCGACCACGGGAACCGGCACCATGCTGACGGCAGGACGCATCCGCACGAGGCAGACGACCGGCGAAGTGTGCCCGCATCGCTGCAAAACCGGCGAGAATCGTGCCGTGGCGGCCAATCCTGGCGGTTGGAGTGGCGATTTTGCTTCTACTGAGGCTGTCGCCGCACCATGCCACCTTCCGGTTGGGTTGGAACCGGGCTATTCTGGCGGCAATCAGGGGCGGATGGACCGCCTATCTAGGAAATGTCGGATGAAATGAGGCGGATCATAGATTGTCTCCACGAATATGCGCAAAACGGCGATCTCGACGGCGTCAAATTGGCGCTCGGAGAAGGAGCTGACATCAATTCGCGAGATAAAGATAGCAATACCTTGCTGATCACCGCGATTCAAAATCGTCACTCGAAACTAGCGTTGTTCCTCATCAAAAATGGTGCAGACATAGGTATCAAAGGAAAATGCGGAAGCTCTCCCCTTCTTGCAGCCGCATTAAATAGATTGCCAAACGTGGCTAAATACCTTTTAGAGATGGGGGCGGATTCGAATATTGTTAATGATGTAGGCGTGACACCGCTTCTTGCGGCGGCCCACAAATGCGATTCCCCGCTTGTTGAAATGCTTCTGGCAGCCGGCGCGAAAGTTGATGCCGCGCAAAACGACGGTCTCACGCCCCTGATGGCGGCGATGGCCAAAGGAAATGTTCAAATAGTTGAGACGCTTTTGCACGCTGGAGCCGACCCGGCCAGAAAGAGAAAAAAAGACGGTCTGACAGCTCTCGCCTTGGCTGCCAATTATGGACAAACTGAAGCCATTGAATGTCTCGCGCAGATCGCGGGTCAACGCGCTTTGGCAGACGTGCCGTTGATTAAACTGTTCGTTCTAGGGGCGTTTGGGCAGAAAGAAGAAAACTGCGAGGACGTTTGCCTAAAGTTACTTGATTGTTTTGGATTGCCGGAAGGAAGTAGCGCGTTTTTCGGAGGAAATAATGCAAAAATTTCTGCGTTAGGCGCCGCAATTTCGAAAAACTTCATCAAGGCAACAAAGAGCCTTATCGATATTGGGGCAGATCCAGACTCTAGAATGTTTTCCGATAAACAAATAGCGCCATTGACATGGGCGTTTTTTAACAAGAACCAGAAACTGGCTAAGCTGTTGATCGAAGCTGGAGCATCAATCGATCATTCCGTCGAGCTGTTCTTGCTCCTTTCTAAGGATCAAGAGCATGAGTGGTTCCTTATGAATGAACGAGGATTTCGGCCAGACAGCACAATGGGGCGAGATCTCGTCAATGCCAGGGTTATTATTAATAATCATCCGAAGGCCGGAAAAGAGGGCTGGGCCAAATCTCTTGCCAAAACCCTTCCTCATTACGGAGGAGAAACGATAGAAAATCAGCTACAATTTTTAATGCAAATGGATCCATCTCTTATCAAGAAAACGCCCATCAGCGATCAAATAAAACGTTTGAAGAATGATCTGTCTGAATGCGAAAAAGAAAAACATAAGTACGCACTCCATCTCATAGATTTATTCCATATAGCGCGCGATTTACCGGAAAAAATGGCTCAGATGGTTGCGGCCATTGTCACAAAACATTACGCAGGAGTGCCAAAAAAACGATCTGAGATTGACAAAGCAAAAGGGCGCATATTAATCGATTTGTGCTCAGCGATTGTCAAGTTTATCGGGGATGAACATGGGCTTTATGAGGATGACAAAATAACAGTCGCCATCGCTGAATATGTGTTGTGGGGATCTCCTTACTCAATGTTGGCGAAGAGCGCAGAAAAAACAAAAACGATAACCGATGGTCCACAGGAGAAAGGAGCGAAATTCGAGAAAGCATGCGCAGATATGTTATCAGAGGCTGGCTTCACCGTTCGTCTCGTGGCGGCTTCCGGCGATCAAGGCGCAGACATCATAGCAAAGAAGGACGACCAAACATATGCCGTTCAATGTAAGCACTATGATGGGGCAGTTGGAAATGCCGCGGTTCAACAAGCAGTGGCGGCAAGGCTCTTCTATTCGACCGATCATTCCGTTGTGGTGTCTTGCAATGGTTTCACATCAGCGGCAAGAGAATTGGCTGCAAAGAGCCGGGTATTATTGATCAAAGAGGATGGCCTACGGCACATGGATACGATCTGTGGAGCGATGGCATGACAGCTATCATCCATAAATTTCCCCGCCATGCTTTCGCCGCCGGAAATCACCTGTTTTCCGACAGGGTAAACACCTTACCGCGTGAGCGGCCGGAACCCCACTTTTCCAAGCACGAAAAACACTGTCGCATTGATCGGCCATGCGGAAACCCGGAAGGAGGGGTTTTCCGACAGGCTGGGCGTTCGCGCCCCGTTCGCACGTACCGGACAATTTGACCCATGGCCCCTGGTAGCCTTTTCCCCGGCATTCAGCCGGCTCCGCCGGCCGTTCGTGAGCGGAGCGAACAGAGCACCCGGAGGGGCGAAGCGAGAAGCCCCACAAGAGGAGCGCTCGCGAGCGGCGCCCCGCAGGGTGTGTGAAAGCGGGGGGAAAGGCGATGAGGTGCCGGCTGCTACTCAGCCCCCTTACACGGCGGCCGACTCAACGGCCTGGTGTTCGCACCATTGCCACACCGTCCGGCAGGCGCGGGCATCGGCAAGGGCGCGGTGAGGTCCCGTTCCCGCCCACTGATGGCCGCAGTGTGCGGCGGCAACTGTCAGCTTCTGGCGCTTCCAGCCGCCCTGTTCTTCTGACCAGGTGCGTCCTGGCCATTCGTCCGAAAACCGCCGCATGC
This sequence comes from Pseudomonadota bacterium, assembly GCA_021781575.1. Lineage (GTDB taxonomy): Bacteria > Pseudomonadota > Alphaproteobacteria > Rhodospirillales > Magnetospirillaceae > DUZF01. The sequence goes on along the minus strand of JAJXWP010000052.1, from coordinate 12,161 downwards.
AGCAATGTATGGCTGCAGCAGCGTTCTCGATGCCGGGGAAGAAGACAATGTCGAACGGCGCGTTGTAGATGACCAGTTCATGCCCCCGCACCAGGTCGAGCACGAGGCGGCGCGCCTCGTCAGCCGGCATCGCGTCGACAACCATGGCGTCGGTGATACCGTGCAGGGTCGTCAGAACCGGCGGGATGGGCCGGCCGGGGTTGACCAGGCTGTCGAACAGCACGGTGCCGGCATCGTCGATGACGGCGATCTCCACCAGTTCGGCCCCCTGCTCGGGCGAGAGCCCCATGGTTTCGGTGTCCAGATAAAGCATCGCCCACGCTTCCCACGAAAGGATGTAGCGGCGGCCGAGATCCGGTCGCCGCTGCCTGATATCAGACCTCCTCGGTCGCCTTGGCGGCGGAACCGTCGACGGCGCTATCATTCCAACCCGCCCGGCGTGCCCAACCCGGCGCGACGATCAGTCCAATTTCTCCCCCGGCGTTGTCCACGACGAAACAAGAGTGCCCGTCGGCAAGTGGTGGACGATTCTGACGGACGAATTCGGCCATCTTCTGCAGCTCATCGTCGACGCGCCGCCATGACGCGTCCGGCGGCGCCAGGAACATGGCCAGCCAGCCGAACGCCTCGGCCGTGATGTAGACTTCGACCGGCTGTCCCGGTTGAAAGTGCTCCATCGACTGCTGATGCTGCCAATCATGAATCCGCGCGAACAGCTGAGCGTGAGCGTCCGCAAGGTCGGTAGGTACTGACGAAATCGCATTCATCTTGTGCTCTCCTCACAACACGCCGCCGGCCAATCCGGCGGCGATATCTTTATGGGCGGACGGATGTTGGCGCTTCACCGATGACGCGCGATGGGGGCGGTCGCGGGCCTCCATGGCAGCGTAATTGGCGGCACACATAGCCGCCCAGACCTCGGGCGGCACGCGTTCCAGTCGACGCAATTCCCGAATGGCCAGCTCGACGTACCCCTCGGGGAACAACGGCGTTGCCTCCAGCTCGATGTCGCCGCCGACGAAGCCGCCGCCCACATCGGTAATCTCGAAGTAGACGCCCTCCGCCACGCGGAAGACGTCACCCTCATCAAATTTCCTGCGAGCCATGGTCGTCGCCCTCCGTCATTCCCCGGCCTCGTAGGCTTCGGTGGTCTGCGCCGTGTTGACAGGCTGCGCGGCGTCCACGGCCTTGGCCTCGGCCGCCCAGTGAGCGGCATCCTTGCCCATGCCATTGGTCGCCTGGTGGATGGCCTCACCCCTCGCCAGCAGGTCGGCCCGTTGGTGGCGCAGCTGATCGGTGGCTGCGCCGCTGACGAGCCCGTACTGGTAGGCGCTAAGCGCCTGGGCGAACTTCGCCGGATCGGTCAAATCCGGCTGCAACCGGGCGGCGGCGAGCGCCTGGCGGTCCGCCGCCAGGGCCTGGGCCTTGTCCAGTGTCTTGATATAGCTCTGCATTTCTGGATTGGTGACGGTCAAACCCTGAGCGACCATCGCCTCGGCCATGATGCGCTTTTCTGCGTCGGTGCCTGTCAGGGTCACCTCTTTCCACCCCTTGGCCTCCGCCCCTTTCGCCATCACATCGGCGGTTTCTCGGGTCATTGGCGAGTCGGTGGTAAGTCTCGATCCGAGGTCATGGAGAATCTGACCATCGGCGAGCTTGATCTCATTGTGGTGCGGATGCGCGACGACGTCCTTGATCTTGTCCGGCATCTTGTCATGCAGTGATGTCCAGATCTTGAAGTTCTCGGCCGGGCTGTGGATCGGGTGGTCGCCTACAGCGCGGACATTGGATTGGTTGAGGTGCTCTTGGTCGCGCTTCTCCGCAAGCCGCATAATTTCGCCGGCGTCCTCTGGTGCCCAGCGCCGCAATGTCGCTTCATCGCGGGCGATCGCCCTCATGGCGTCAGCGAGCGCTTCGCGTTCGGCATCCTCATCGGGCGTGCGGTCGTCGTAAAACGACAATTCGGCGAACTCGGAATAGGCCCTGCCGAAGGTTTCCGACCGAGCCGAAGATTCCTCGCCTGCCTGCGTTGTCGCCCTGTCGTTGACCAATTGCTGGTCGATGTACGTCTCATTCTCAGCATTGCCTTTGATCGACGCTCTCATGATTTGCTCTCCTCTGCGTGTGGCCGACGTGGCCGCGTCCGGCTGTAGTGCCGCGGTTGGTGTTGTTACTGTTCGGCCTCGAACGCCAGCCCGTCGCAGAGCGTCAAGGTCTCGGGCTCCTTGGTCGTCCAAACGAGAACCCGCATTGCCCGGCAGAAGCACCGCAGTTCCTTCGCGGTGGCGTGCCACAGCGCCGCGTTGCAGGTCTGACACGCGGTCGGCTCGGCGGGATGCAGCTCCGGCGGAAGCTGCTGCAAGGTCAAGCTTTCGTAGGGCGTGCGGGAGGCCGAAGGTGTCGCTGAGGCGGCGGATGCGGGAAGCTGTTCGGACATGGTGCTGTTCCTCTCTCGGGGTGGCGGACGCCGCGCTGCGCAGCAGCTCGCGGGGGTCCCGGTAATCGCTGATGGAATTCTTCGTGCGCCCCCGGCTGTACTGTCGGGCCAGGGCATCGTTGGTGCGGGCGTCGATCGCCGCGCTGAAGACCTTCACCGACTGCCGGTGACGGCTCATGGCGACGTACGCCAAATGCCGGTCAATCAGGGCGTGGTTCAGAACCCAGGCCCGGTCGACGGTGACACCCTGCGACTTGTGCAGAGTGGCGGCGTACCCATGCTGAATCGCCGCGTACGTGCCTGTGTCGATGGTGACTTTTCGGCCGTCGTCGGTGGCGACGGTGAGAACAACGGCGCCGGTCTTGTCGTCCAGCCCGATCTCCTCCAGCCGGCCGGTGGCGCCATTCTGCACCCCCATCTTCCGATCATTGGCCAGGGTCATGATGCGATCGCCGATCGCCATGGCCATCGGGCCGCCCTCGGTGGCGACCATCACGTCGGCGCCGGACAAATGCCCAGCCGCCCGCATCGCTATGCGGGCATCGGCATTGAGCCGGGCGACGTCGGCCCGGCTGTACGCCAGGATGATGCGCGATACCGCAGCGCCGTTGGCCCGCAGGTCGGCCTGCCAGTCCTCGAACAGCTGCTCCCGAGCGGCGCTCCGCCAGTCGACGGACAACACGACATCCGGTTCCAACCCGACCAGCCCCAGGGTCTCGGCCCGGTCAGGGGCTGCGGCTTCCGCCTCGGCGCGAGACATGCACTCCGCGAACGCCAGGTCGGCGGCGAAGCCCTCGGGGTCGACCCGGTACCGCACCAGCCACGGTCGGGCGGTGCCCAAGTCGGCCGCAATCGCCACTACGGCAGCATTGCGCCGGCCCTGAGCATCCTTGAACTCCGCATAAAGCGGATGCTCCTCGGGCTCTCCGCCGTCCTCTTGGATCTCCCGCCACAGGGTGCCGGCCTCTACCCGCGCTCCGACATAGGCCGCGATCTGGTCGATGTGCCGGCGGTCATCGTCGGTCAGTTCGCGTCCCAGCTTGTCGGCCGCCTCGGCATGCAAGGTGCGGGTATCGCCCGTCCCAAGGATTCCGGTATGCACCATCCCATGGGCGGCATAGGCGGTAACCGCCTCGGCGGCCTTTTCCGGGCTGCCCGACGCGAAGGCCTCGGTCGCCTGCCGCTGCCACGCATCGCGCTGTCGAATGACCTGCCGGAGCTCGGCCGTCTCGGCAATGCCGGACACCAGCCGGAACGCCCCGCCGGCTTCAATGGGTTGGATCTGTTCGGCATCGCCGATCAGTACCACCTTTGCCCCAGCCCGTTCGGCGTGGCCGAGGATCCGCGCCATCAGGCGGTGATTTACCATGCCGGCTTCGTCGACCATCAGGACGGTGCGGCTGTCGATGCCGGTCGATGCCTGGCGCTTCAGCCAGCCGTTCAGCCATCGGCGGGTGCTTCGGTCCAGCTGGCCGAGCCGATCGGCGGCCTCGACCTGGTGGCGTTTGGCCTCGATAGCCTCGGTCGGTTCGCCCCGCGCGGCGGCGGCCTCCCGCCAGCCGTCCAGGCTGCGCAACACCATGGCGCGGGTCTCGTCGGTGAACGACCCGGTTCGCTGCAAATCAGCCGCCAGGGCAGCGCGGTCCCACCGCAGCAGCCGGGCGGCGATGGTGTCCGAACTGATCCCGGATTCGCCCAGTTTGGCGGCGGCGACGGCCGACAGCGCCATGCCCTCCAGCCGGTACCCTTCGGCCTTCCAAATCCGCGCCGCCCCTTCGGCCATCGTCGTCTTGCCGGCGCCGGCAACGCCGGTTACGGTCACCAGGTCGGCGCCGGACGTGACGTGGCGGATGGCGTCGATCTGCTCGGCGTTGAGATCGTGCCCGTCGCGCGTTTTGAATTCGGCGGCGAAGGCGCGGATGCCGGTCTCGACGGTTTCACCATCGACGGCGAGGTTCCGGCGACCGATCATGGCTTCGGAGCGGTCGAGAATGGCGACCTCGACCTCGGCCATGTCGCGGGTCGTGCCTCGCCATCCATTTTTCCCCTCGGCGACGGTCAACGCCTGGGTGCGGACCTCGGCCTTCAGTCCGTCGCGAACATTCTCGTCGGCGATGCAGCGCAAGGCGCGGTCGACGTCGGCTTCGGTGAAGCTCACCTTTTCGCCGGTCAGTTCGGCGAGCAATGTCGCGGCGGTCGGCGTCTCGACCTGGTCGGTGCCGGCCTCCTTTGTGCCGCCCGGAATAGGGTTACTGCTTTTCTCCGCCGCCGTTTCGCCTTCCCGCGCCTGGGCCGTCGTTTCGGCCAAGCCGGGGAGGGAGGCCCAGTCCAGATCGGCCAGCTTGGCGGCGGTCTGCGCCCGAGCCTCCTTGGCGGGGAGCTTTTCACCTTCGGCCTTCATTGCCGATCGCAGAAGGCGGGTCAGCTCATGGCTGCCGCCGGCCGGATCGACCAACATGACGGCGCCGGCCTCCCGGCCCTGGGCCAGGCTGTAGCCTTTGTCGGCTAAAGCGGCACGGAAGGCCTTTCCGGAATCCGCCGCGCGGAAGGCGGCCAGAACGTCGGCCGCAACGGCTGCTTTTGTGAGGTGGGTGCGCTTTTGCTGCTGGGCCTCGGCGTGGCTCAAGTCCGCTGTCGGCCTGGGCGCCGTGTCGGCTCCACGCTGCTGCAACCAGTCGGCAACGTCGGCGCGCCCCTCGGCGCGAAGGCGGTTCATGACCGCCCGGTTGTGTTTGCCGATCGTCAGCCGGTGGCCAAGGTCGTGTTCGAGGCATCTGGCCAGTTTCTCGTTGCGAACGCGGGTGTAGCCGTCGTCAACAACGCGAGCGCGGCCGTCGACGCGGGAAATGACGATGTGCAAGTGTTCGTCTCGGCCGGTGCCTCGCGCATCCTTTTCGTGGCCGATGACGAAATAGGGAGCACCCTCTGCGCGGTACTCCCGCAAAACGGCAGCAATTGCCGCCTGCTGTTCCTCGAAGCCCCATTTCTCCCCCGGCTGGGCGCTGACCGCGATATGGAAAGCGCCTTTGCGGGTAATGCCGACAGCCCGCGCCCGCACCTCGGCGACCAAACCATCAATATCGTGGGACAGCAAGCCCTCGGCTGCCACCAGGCGCACGGCCTCATTTTCTTCGCTTTGGAGGTGGGCGGCCAGCCCGCCTCCGCCGACGCTGCCGCCCTTGAGGATCATTCAAGGATTCCAAGGGCGATTAGCAGCCGCCGCTTGATAGGCTCAAGCTCGGCACGAAGGTGGTCTACGTCTCCGACGGGCAGCCCCATGTTCTGGTTGTGAGCGAGCTGATTCAGGTTGCCGCCCCAATGGCCCATCTCGGCCAACGCTTCGCGCAATAGCCCCGCATCTCGGACGCGGGGGAGCGGCCGGCGGCCTGGCGCTGGGCCGTCGATGCCGGCGGCGGCTAACGCGATGCGCCGGGCGTATTGCCCCGGTGAAAGCGGCAAGGCCGCTTCCAACAGCCGTGCCGCCTGCTCGGCCGTGACGCGAAACGCCACGGTCACCGGCAGGTCGCGGCGGATGCTGTTGGACATGCTTTCTCTCCGTTCTGGGGGTCAACGGGGGCGGAGCCCCCTTGCAAGCTGGCGGTGTAAACCGCCACGGCTTGCCTCTCTCTTATTCCTGTAAATAGATGTATACAGCGGAAATCCGTTGCCAACAAATGAAAATTGCTGTTGCATGCAAACAACGGCAACAAAAACTAAGTACGAACAGTGCTTAATATTACTGAATACAAAGGAACATGCCTGAATAAAGTTGAACATAACGGAACGCGCATGGTGACACTGGCGATGGATATTGATCGTGATGCGGTCCTGGCCGCTTTGATGTCGGCGCCAAGAAAGGAGACGGCTGCGCGCCGGCTCGTCGATCTGGCCGAGGCGATAGCGGAGGCGCGCGCTAACGGCGTGCGCTGGGCAGACATCGTTCAGAGGTTGGCCAGCGCTGGAATCACGCGGCCCGACGGTCGGCCGCTTGCTGTGTCGACCGTCATCTTTGCTATGCGCCGCCTCGAAGAGCGATGCATGTCGCCAACTCGCCGGCCCGCAGCGGCACCGGTTAAGCATTGCGAAGCCGTGCCGCCAGCCGGTGTGGGTCGTCAGCCGGACCCGCGCCCACCGCCGGCTGAGAGCGACTTCGTGGTGCCTCCCGAAGTGGAGGCGCTGCTCCAGGCGCCGGCGGATGCGCCACCAGTCCACACCATTGATGATTTACTCAAGGAGCTGAAAAAATGAGTGTTGCGCGCAAGTTGATCATCGTCGGCCAGGAGGCCGGCGGCGTTGGCAAGAGCACGGCCGTACTTTTCCTGGCCGAGATGTGGCGAGAGTCCGGCCGGTCATTCGCGATTCTCGATGCCGACGACAAGAACCGCACGACGTCCGGCGCGTCGGCGCTCTCGCACGCCCTACCTCACCACGTCGTGACGTGGCTGGGGACGGGGCCGACCCTGGCGGAGATGGAGACGGATCCCGACCGCGGCCATGCCCACTGGGACAAAGTCCGGGCCGTTCTCGATCACCATGACGTGCTGCTCGATCTCGGGGCCAACACCGTCCAGCGGTTGTTGGAATATGCGGTGCGCATGCGGGCGGCGAAGCGCTGGGCGGAAGATGGCATCACCGTCGAGGTGTGGGTGCCGATGAATGCCGACAAGATCAACATCGAATCTGGCGTCAAGGCGTTGACCGCGGCTGGAAAGGCGTTTGGCGGGGCCGCATTGCGCGCCGTCCGCAACTTGCGGGATGGGGGATTCGCCGGATGGAATGGCAGCGCGCAAGGCGCGGCCCTGGATGCCCTGGAAAAGGCTGGGGTGGTCTTCGTGGATTTGCCGAAGGCGCCTATCCCCCCAGCCGGGTTGGAAGCAATGAAGCGCGGGCCATGGTCGGCATTTCAGGTGTGCGACATGGGCTGGCGGGATACGGCGCAAGCGCTCGGCCTGCCGGGGCCAGTGGCGGAACGCACCGTTTATGGGTGCGAGGACTGGATTGACGCCGTGAGGGCGTCCTTTGGACCGGTGGCGCTGCCGGGAAAAGAGTAGCGCTTTCCCGCCTGGCCGAGGGGGAAGGCGTTCGCAAAGCGGCACGAGCGAGGTTGGCGAAGCAGGCGGTTGACGACCTCGTGCGCGCCGGCCAGATGGCGACACGGAAGGCTCTGGTCGAGGATCCGACCCTGGCGGCATTCCTCTCCCCCGAGCAGTACGCCCAACTGGCGGAGTTTGCCAAGCCGCCACCCCGCCCGACGCCGGTTCCGCATCCAGGCTCGGTAGTGAAGATCGAACCGGGAATGGACGTCCTGAAGGCGATGCGTCCGCGCGGCGCTCGCCTCGAAGCGATCCGACAAGTCATTGAAAACATTGTTGTGTGGTCAACTGTAGCCATCGGTATCGCATGGCTCAGCTATTTGGAGGTCGCAAATGTCTTACATCGATAAGAAGAAAATGTCGGCGGCGGCCGCCGCCACGCTTGGCTTGCCGGCCGGGCTGGCGGTCGGGCAATGGGGTGGCGGCTATCTCGGCCGCCTTGCTGCGCCCGACCTGTGGGCGGCGCTCAACCACCTCCCGTTGTTGCATCCCGGCTCCGAGAGCGTCGCGACGGCGACCGTGGTCGCCGCGTCGGCGTTGGCGCCTATGGCGTTGATGCCGGCGGTTCGGGCGCTGCAAAAGACGGAGGCATTGCCACGTTGGGCTTCGGCCCCAGTCGGTTTGGCAATTGCCGCCAGCGGGGTCATCCAGTTCGCAGGCGCGCTGATGAGCGGGACGTCGATGTCGACTCTGGGCCTCGGCCCGCTCTTCCTCACGGCGGTAGGCTGCCTTACCGGCCTCTTCGCGGGAATGCCACCGGGCAAGAAGAAGAGCGGAACTAAAAGGGCGCGCCGCGATCCTGACGGGCCGTGGCAAGCCAATTGGTGGCCGATGGCCGAGGCGCGAAAGATCCTTTCGGCGCCGGACGGTCTGATTCTCGGCGAGGCCTGCGTGCCCGTCGATCAGCCCGAAAAAATTGGTATTGCGCCGCTGCTGCGATGGCGCCCGAAGGGCTCTCTGCTTACCGTGGCCGGCTCAGGCGGCGGCAAGGGCGTGTCGGCCGTGGTGCCGAACTGCTTAGCTTGGAGCGGCCCGCTTGTGGTTCATGACCCGGCCGGCGAAACTCTGGCGGTCGTCCGTGGGCACCGGCAGAGGATGGGCCGGAAGGTACGAGTCATCTCCCTCGATGATGATACCGATGGTGTGAACGTCCTTGAGAGCCTTGACCCCGCGGCGAAGACCTTCCCCAAGGACGTCCGAGCCGTCGTGTCTTGGCTGGACAAGGGCGGCGATGGTGGAAAGGAGGACGACAGCTCGTTCGCCGGCTTGGCCAAGTCGCTTTGCGTCGCCCTCATCATGTTTGTCCTGACATCCCCAACGATTCCCGATCCTGAGCGCCACCTCGGCAAAGTGCGCGAGCTGGCGGCGTCACCGAATCTGAGGGAGCTGCTGGGCACCATGACTGCGATGCGGGAGGTCGGCCGGGGCACCATGGCCGACAACTCGGGCTTCTGCCTCGGCACGATGAAGTCAGATAAGACGTTCGCTGGCGTTACCATGCACTTCAACGAGCTGACGGCCTGTGTCAATGGTGCAGAGGAAGTGCTTTGTGGCGCGGTGGCCTCGGGAAAGCGTTTCTCTTTTTCCGACATTCTCCAGGGCGACACGGGCGTGTTCATTTGCCTGCCGGCGGATACGCTGAAATCCGAGCCGCAGATCGCCCGGATCTTGCTCGGCGGCCTCGCCATGCTATTCATGCGCCGCAAGGAGAGGGCGACGTATGACACGATGTTCATCGTCGACGAGATGCCGTTGCTCGGCAAAATGGACATTCTTATGACCATGCTGACGTTTGGGCGGAAATTCGGGTTGCTCCTCTGGGCCATCGCCCAGGATCTTGGCCAGATCGAGGAGGCCTACGGGAGAACAGGTCTCCGGTCATGGACGGCGACACCGGCGATAACGCAGGTGTTGGCGGTCAATGACCTGGAAACAGCGGAAATGCTGTCGAAACGCTGTGGCGATTTCACTGCGGAGCAGGAATCGGAAAGCACTTCGAAGGGGCGTACGCGCAATCCCACCTCGGGATCCACCTCCGACACGACGAGCGAAAGCAAGCAAGGCACCCGTACGGCGCTGGTCCCCCCCGACGAGATCATGTCGCTAATGGTCGACGACGATGGCAATCCGGAAGAACAGTTGCTGTTCGTCCGGGGGCGCCGCCCGCTGCGTTGTGGCCTGGCGAAATACTATCGCCGGAAGGAAATGGCCGGGCTATTCGACGACAATCCCTTCTATCGTCCCTCGAAGCCGGCCGTGCAGCCGGCGGCACGTCGTGCGGCCTGGCAGACGATCGCGGCGGGGGCGTGGGGTGCGGCCATGCTGGCCCTGGCGGGCGTCGCCGCCGTGGCACCATTGCCGCTCATGGCGGGAGATGAAGCGGTCATTGTCGGTGATCAGCCGGCGCAACTCTTCACCCTTGCCGGCCGCCCGCTGGACACCGCGCCACTGGGATGGCGGGTGCGATTAACGGCATTTCCGCGAGCGGATGGATACGTCGATGTGACCTTCTACGATCCCCACGGAAAGGTATGGGACGTCCTTATTAACAAGGATGTCCTGGAGCGGTTGTGAACGAACAGTATCCCTCCGCCGAGGGCCGCCTTTTCGTAGCACCTGATATCGCGCAGGCTGAACCGATTTTCGGCAACGCGAGGAAGAGAAGTGTCCACGAATCCGGTTATGGGCACAATTGCGGGTCGGCGGCGGCGCAATAAGTCATGGCCCGAGGCATTGAAGCGGGAGATCGTCGCGGCGTCGTATGCGCCCGGTTCCTCCGTTTCATTGGTGTCGCGCCGTTACGACGTGAACGCGAACCAGGTGTTCAAGTGGCGCAAGCTTTTCGGCGGGGACGCGGACGGACAGGCGAGCGCGAGTTCACCGCAATTGGTGCCGGTGATGGTCGAGCCGGAACAACCCATCGTCGATGTGGCGGCGAGAGTTTCGAGCGACATCGTGATCGAGTTAGGCCGCAGGTATCGCGTCCGAGTGGGCGACGCCTTCGACGGGCGGACGCTGTGTCGGATCCTCGATGTCCTGGAGGGCCGATGATCGCCTTTCCCGCCGGCGTTCGCGTCTGGTTGGCGGTCGGACGCACGGACATGCGACGTGGCATGAACGGCCTGGCGCTCCAGGTTCAGGAAGCGTTGAAGCGCGATCCCCACGCGGGCGATCTGTTTGTCTTCCGAGGACGCAGCGGCGATCTGATCAAGATCATCTGGCACGATGGCTTGGGGATGTCGCTTTACGCCAAGCGATTGGAGAAGGGGCGCTTTGTTTGGCCGTCGCCCGCCGATGGTGTGGTGGCCATTTCCGCCGCTCAACTGGCCTACATGCTCGACGGGATCGACTGGCGGAACCCACGTGTGACCTTCCGCCCGGAGCGTGCCGGATGACGGGCGAACGTCGCATTTTTCTTTGGTTTTCCGCCGTTTTTTAGGAGTCAAACGGGGCGTTTTGTGATTCACTTTTGGGTATGGAATCACCGCCGCGCGACCTCCCCGATGACGTTGATGCGCTGAAGGCAGCGCTGCTGGCGGCCTGGGCCGAGAATGCCGTCGCCCGCGCCATCACGTCCGACGACAAGGCCCTGATCGCGCACCAGAAGCTCGTCATCGCCAAATTGCAGCGGCAGCTCTATGGGCCCAAGGCGGAACGCAGCGCCCGGCTTGTCGACCAGCTGGAGCTCACCTTCGAAGAACTGGCGGGAAGCGCCACGGAAGACGAAATCGCGGCGGAGCAGGCCGCTGCCAAGGCGACGACGGTCAAAGGCTTTACGCGCAAGCGTCCGGACGTCCGTGCGACCTTCCCCGAGCATCTTCCCCGGGAACGGGTGGTCATCGATCCCCCGACGACCTGCGCCTGCTGCGGCGGGACGCGTCTGCGGAAGGTGGGCGAGGACGTGACCCAGACGCTGGAGTCGATCCCGCGGCAGTGGAAGGTGATCGAGACTGTCCGAGAGAAGTTCAGCTGCCGGGACTGCGAGAAGATCAGCCAGGCACCGGCCCCTTACCATGTGATCCCGCGGGGTTGGGCCGGCCCCAGCCTTCTGGCGATGATGCTGTTCGAGAAGTTCGGCCAGCATCAGCCGTTGAACCGCCAAGTGGAGCGGTACGCCCGCGAAGGCGTGCCGATCAGTCTGTCGACGGCGGCCGATGCCGTCGGGGCGAGTTGCGCGGTGCTCGCGCCCTTGTTGACCCGGCTCGAAGCCCATGTGATGGCGGCCGAGCGCCTGCACGGAGACGACACCACCGTGCCGGTCCTGGCGCAGGGCAAATGCGATGTCGGACGCGGCTGGGTGTATGTCCGCGACGATCGCCCGTTCGGTGGCCAGGATCCGCCGGCGGCGATGTTCTACTACTCGCGCGATCGCAAGGGCGAGCATCCGCAGGCGCACTTGGCCCGGTACGCCGGCATCCTGCAGGCGGATGCCTTCGGCGGCTACACCCAGCTCTATGACCCCACCCGCCAGCCCGGCCCGATCCAGGAGGCGGCATGCTGGGCCCATTATCTGGAGCGCGATTTTATCTGGAGTCGGCAACGCCGGCGGCAGCGTCCGCCGATGACAGCGTGGCGTCGGACTCGGCATAATATCGGCCGCCGCGAAGTATGGGCGCGCGGAGGAGGTGGGA
>JAJXWP010000091.1 GCA_021781575.1 Pseudomonadota bacterium | reverse complement strand
GGTCGAGGTGCGGGCGCCCCGCCTGGTGGCGGCGCGGGCGGCCGGCGAGGTGATCCGCGCCAAGCTGGGGTGAGGTAACGAAAGTGCCTCCGCTGTACGCGAAGGGCGCACGAAACGCGAACGTGCGGCACGGTTGCCCCGGTCAAGAAACCCGTCCTCACGCGGCGAGGATGGACGTTGATTGATTGACATGGCGTAATCGCGGGCGGCCGCTCTCCTGGCGGCAACGGGGTCCGTACCGAAATACGGCCCCAGGGGTAACGCCTGACCCGAGGAGAGCAGCCATGGCGGAATATGTGGGCTTTGATGTCTCGATGGAAGAGACGGCGGTGTGTGTGATGGACGGCGACGGCCGAATTTCCTGGCGCGGGAAATGCCTATCGACTCCGGAACGCATGGCCGGAACCTTGCGCGCTCATGCGCCACAAGCGGAACGGATTGTCTTCGAGACTGGCGCCCTGTCGACGTGGCACTGGCACAAATTGCACGACATGGGTTTTCCAGTGGTATGCGTCGATGCGCGGCGAGCCAAGAAGGCGCTGTCGATGTACTCGGCCAAGACTGACCGCATCGACGCCGAGGGTCTGGCGCAACTGGCGCGGACGGGTTGGTATACCGAAGTCCAAGTCAAAGGGGTGGATAAACATCGGCTGCGGAGCGCGCTGATTGTGCGAGCCAAACTGGTGGGGGTGCAACGCGATCTCGGCACCCAGATGCGTGGGATACTGAAGACATTCGGCCTGATCGTCGGCAAAGCCAGCGGCAAGAAATTCGCCCGCCGTGTGCGGGAACTGGCCAGTGGCGAGGACATAGTCTCGACGCTGATCGACGCTCTTTTGACGGCGTGGGAAACGATTGGAGCGCAGATCGCCCGTGTGGAAAAGGAATTGCGCCATCGGATGAGCCGCGATTCCATCTGTCGGTTGTTGATGAGCGCCCCCGGTGTCGGCTTCATAACCGCCCTGGCCTATGTCACGGTGATCGATGATCCCCATCGGTTCCGCCATTCGGCCTCGGTCGGCGTCTATCTCGGTCTCACCCCCAGGCGCTACCAATCCGGCGAGATGGACTACAGCGGCCACATCTCGCATTGCGGCGACGCACTGCTGAGAAGCTATCTCTTTGAAGCGGCAAACGTTTTGCTGACCCGCGTTCGGCGCGGTTGCCTGCCGAAGACGTGGGCTGCCACGTTGGCCAAGAAAGTCGGAACCAAGAAGGCGAAGGTCGCCCTGGCGCGCAAGTTGGCGGTCATCCTCCATCGGATGTGGATAGACAACGCCTCCTTCTGCTGGACCGCGCAAAAGCCATGACAGCCGGCCCTTTCTGCACCGAGGGTGCCACCGGGTTCGCGCCGGTCAAGGGCGCAAGCGTCCGCTGGCGCGGATGGCCTCCGGCCCCCCCTTGACCGCCGCTGTGCGCGGTGGCCTTGCTGGTCGCAGGTCGGGACGGAGGGATGGTCGTCTTTCCGTCGAACAAAGGGATAGGAAATAGAACAGACAATGGAGTCCATAGAATCCGCCCGTCGGCGGAGAACAGTCCCCACCGGGACGCAAGCACCGGTCATTGCGAGAATCCCGTTGATCGGCCCTCCTTGAGGGACCTCGTGATTGACAATCCAAGGCCGGCGCTTTGTGCGGAAAGCCATCATGTTGGTGGGCATCGCCCCAACCACGAAGAGAACCATGTCCCCGGTGACAGACCCACCCAGACGACGGACGGATATAAGCCAAGAGAGGTCTTGACGGGGCTGGCAGCGATTAGAGAACGGGGTTTCGAGACGCCGAAACTGGCGGTTTCCCGTCGCCCTGCCCTGTGGTACGCTTCCCGTCTGGGAAACGTCCGTTGAACGGAGCGGCTTCGCCGCAGGGGCGTTGTGGGATGGCCCGGGTTGGGGTGTGACGATATCCTTTTTTAGGGAGGCGGGATTGTCCCGCCGATGCCCCTCGGAGAAAGGATATGACGATGACCCCGTTGCGCAAGCGGATGATGGAGGACATGACCCTGGCTGGGCTGGCGCCGAGCACGCAGGGAATCTACGTGGCCGCGGTGCGCGGCCTGGCCCGGCATTACCGGCGTTCGCCCGACCAGTTGAGCGAGGAAGAGGTTCGGCAGTACCTGCTTGGGGTGCGTGAGAGGGGTGCGGCGCGCGGGACCTTCAAGACCTGTCATTACGGCATCCAGTTCCTGTACCGGCGGACGCTGGGGGTGGACTGGGCGCTGTTTTCGAAAAAAAAATTCGCGAGCCGCAGCAGAAGCGGCTGCCGCAGGCGCTGTCGGACGGGGAGGTCCGCCGCATTCTGGACGGCGTCCGCAACGCCCGGCACAGGGCCTGCTTCAGCCTGATGTACGCCTGCGGCCTGCGCGTCAGCGAGGCCGCCGGGCTGGAGGTCAAGGCCATCGCCGATGGCATGGTGCGGATCATCGGCAAGGGCGATAAGGAGCGGCGGGTTCCGCTGCCGGCCCCGGTTCTCGACGCGCTGCGGCGCATCTGGCAGGAGCACGGCAATCGCCGCTGGGTCTTCCCCAACCACCAGGGGACCGGCCCGCTTTCCCCGAGGGTGCTGGAACGGACGTTCACCGCCGCGGTCAAGGCCGCCGGCCTGCCCGGCGATCGTCGGCCGACGCCGCATGCCTTGCGCCACAGCTATGCCACGCGGTTGCTGGAGAAGGGAATCGACACGCGCGTCGTGCAGATCCTGCTCGGCCACGCCAACATCGCCACCACCGCCGTCTACACCCATCTGACCGAGCCGACCCGCGCCGGCGTGCGGCGGGTCCTCGACGAGGTGATGGCCGGCTTGTAGGCCGTGCCGTCGGTCGCCGACATCGTCCGCCGCTTCGGCGGCGGCTATCTGGAGGCCCATGGCGCGGCGGTGCTGCCCTCGCACCGCCGCGCCATCGCCGACCTCGCGGCCTGCCGCACCGCGGCGCTCGGCGGACGGCTCTGGGCCTGCGACCGCTGCGGCACCACCCACCATGTCTGGCATTCCTGTCGCAGCCGCTCCTGTCCGCAGTGTTCCGGCGATCACACCCGCGCCTGGCTGGAGAAGCGGCGGGGCGAATTCCTGCCCATCCCCTACTTCCATGTCACCGTCACCGTGCCGCACGAGTTGCGTGACTGGCTGCGGCGGCATCAGGTCGATGGCTACGGCGCCTTGATGACGGCCGCCAACGACGCCATCGTCGCCATCGCCCGCGACCCCGCCTTCGTCGGCGGCACCGTCGGCGTGCTCTCCGTGCTGCATACCTGGAGCCAGCGCCTCGACCACCATCCCCATGTCCACTGCCTGGTGACCGGCGGCGGCCTCTCCGATGACGGCAGCGTCTGGCATCCCGTCGTGCACCGTGACTTCCTGGCCCCGACCAGGGCCATCGCCAACGGTGTGCGCGGCCGCTTCCGCGCCGCGATCGTCCGCCGGTTTCCCGATCTGGACATCCCCGGCGAGGTTTGGCGAAAGCCCTGGGTCGCCCACGTCACCGTCTGGCCGGCCGGCGAGGACGCCATCCTCGAATACCTCGCCCGCTACGTCTTTCGCATCGCCATCACCGACCGGCGCATCCTCGCCGTCGACGACCGCTCCGTCACCTTCGCCTACAAGGACCGCAACAGCGGCCGGCACAAGACCTGCCGAATATCCGCTGACGAATTCCTGCGCCGCTTCCTCCAGCATGTCTTGCCCAAGGGATTCCACAAAGTCCGCTACGCCGGCCTTTGGCATCCTTCGAAACGCCGCCACCTCCTCCGCCTGCGCCACGCCCTGCTCCTCGACCGTCCCGCCGTCATCGCCGCCGACGACATCGCGGCCATCGCCGCCGAGCCGACGCCGCCGGCCGGTGCCGGCCCGGTACCGCCCATCCCTGTCGCCTGCCCGCACTGCCGCACCGGGCATCTCGTCTTTCGCCACCGCCTCTCACCAATCCGCCCGAGGGCTCCCTGATGAAGCTGGCCTTCCTTGCCGCCATCATCTGCTGCCCATCTTCCCGGCGACGCCGCCCAGACGTCGCCACCCCCTCCTGCGCCCTTCATTCCGCGGCACCGCCGACTCGACACCTCTCACGCTTCCCAAACCCGCCGATCACCTCGCCAATTCCTCCCGAAACGCCCCCGCCGCCCGCCCGGACGGCCATCACCCCGCCCCGCGGCCCCGCCACGCGACGCAATCCATAGGTGAAATTTCCATTGTCGGGCTCCGCGCCCACACACCGAGACCGGACCCACGCGTCCGTTCAACCGAGCCTGCGCGCCCGCAGGGGGCGCGCAAACTCTGATTCGTTGAACGGAGCGGCTTCGCCGCAGGGGCGTTGTGGGATGGCCCGGGTTGGGGTGTGACGATATCCTTTTTTAGGGAGGCGGGATTGTCC
>JAJXWP010000002.1 GCA_021781575.1 Pseudomonadota bacterium | reverse complement strand
CAAATAGAGTGGGCTCCTATCCTGGGTCGGAGGAGGGAATAGTTGGCCGATCGGGTCGACGCCGTTTTCCATACGCCCTTGAAACGGGAACCTCATGGCCAACAATGACGCCGCGCCCCCCCCCCCGCTAAACTTGCTAGCAGTGATCAGAAATCGTCGACCATCGGCGGTGCCCGGCATTTTCCGATCATCGGCATAGGTTGTTCGGCCGGCGGCCTGGAAGCGCTACAGGCCTTCTTCCGCGACATCCCGTCCGACACCGATATGGCCTTCGTGGTGGTGCAGCACCTCGATCCTCGCCATGAGAGCACGCTGCCCGGGCTCATCGGCAATTGCTGCAGCATGGTGGTGAGCGAGGCAAAAAGCAGCACCAAGGTCAAGCCCGGCCATATCTACGTCATTCCGCCCGCCAAGGACCTTTCGCTCCTGCACGGCACCTTGTACCTGCTGGACCCGGTGCCGCCCGTTGGCCTGCGCTTGCCGGTGGACTTCTTTTTCCGCAGCCTGGCCGAGGACCGCAAGGAACAGGCGATCGGCATCATCCTCTCCGGCATGGGCTCCGACGGCATGCTGGGGTTGCGTGCCATCAAGGAAAAAGGCGGCTTTACCCTGGTGCAGGATCCGGCAGAGGCCAAGGCTGACGGGATGCCCAAGAGCGCCATCGACGCAGGCCTGGCCGACGTCATCGGCCGCTCCGCCGATCTGCCGGCGAAGCTCTCCACCTTCGTCCGGCTGCCACGGCGGCAGAATCGTGACGGCGAGGCGGTGGCTCCGAGCACACTGTCTGAGTTGCACAAGGTCATCGTCCTGCTGCGCGACCGTTGCGGCGCCGATTTCTCCGATTACAAGACCAGCACCCTCTACCGCCGTATCGAGCGCCGCACACACCTGCAACAGATACATGGCATTGCCGCTTATGTCCGCCACCTGCGGGAGAACCCACAGGAGTTGGACCTTCTCTTCAAGGAACTGCTGATCGGGGTGACCAATTTCTTCCGCGACGGAGCGGTCTGGGACACCCTGCGCGACGAGGCTTTTCCGAAGCTGTTCGCCCGCTATCCGCACGGCGCCAGTCTGCGGGCTTGGGTGCCAGCCTGCTCAAGCGGCGAGGAGGCCTATTCCCTGGCCATTATTTTTCGCGAAGCTCTGGAAAAGCACCGGCCGGATAGCCGTTTCGCGCTGCAGATCTACGCGACGGACATTGACCCAGATGCCATCGCTAAGGCGCGGCGTGGCAGTTACCCCGACAATATCGCCGCCGACGTGACGCCGGATCGTTTGTCGCGCTTCTTCGTTTCCGAAGACGGCGCCTGGCGTATCGGCAAGGAAATACGCGATATGGTGGTGTTCGCGCCGCAGAACATTATTTCCGACCCGCCGTTCACCAAGCTCGACATCCTCTCCTGCCGCAATCTGCTGATCTATTTCAGCCAGATTCTGCAAAAGAAGTTGCTGCCCTTGTTCCACTACGCGCTGAATCCCGACGGCCTGCTGATCCTGGGCAGCGCCGAGACGGTGGGCAGCTTCACCGAACTGTTCGAACCCCTTGACAACAAGTCGCGCATCTTTTGGCGGGTCGACCAGGGGGCGGTGGTCGCGCCGTCGGCATTTCCCGGTGGCTTTGTTCCCATGCCTCAGGCCGCGGGGGATATGGCCGAAGCCGCCGCAAACCTCGACAGCATGGAACGCCTGACCGACCAGGTCATCCAGCAGCAGTTCGCGCCGCCGGCCGTTCTCGTCACCGGCGATGGCGATATCCTCTACATCAGTGGCCGCACCGGAAACTATCTGGAACCCGCCGCCGGCAAGGTCAACGTGAATATCCACGCCATGGCTCGGCCCGGCCTGCGCGAGGCGCTCACCGGGGCGGTGCGCGCCGCCCAGCGCCAAAGCAAGGCGATAAGCCTGAACGGCCTTCGTATCGGCACCAACGGCGGAACCAAGGTGGTGGACGTGATTCTGCAGGGCATCACCGCGCCCGACCCCCTGCGCGGTCGGGTGCTGGTGGTGTTTCGCGATGCGCCGGAACCGTCTGACCGTGGCCGGCGCCGGCGAGCCGGAAATTCCTCGACGCTGGAACAGGAACTGCAACAGACCCGCGAGGCACTGCGGGTGGCCCATGAGGAGATGCAGACCTCGATCGAGGAGTACAAGTCGGCCAACGAGGAACTGCAATCCACCAACGAGGAACTGCAGTCCACCAACGAGGAGCTGACCACCTCCAAGGAGGAACTGCAGTCGCTGAACGAAGAGTTGCAAACGGTGAACGCCGAACTTCAGTCCAAGGTGGACGAACTGACCGGCGTGCGCAACGACATGACCAACCTCCTGAACAGCACCGAGATCGCCACCATCTTTCTCGACAATCAGATGCGGCTGCGCCGCTACACCTCGCACGCCACGCATTTGTTCAAATTCATCCCCGGCGACCTCGGCCGCCCGCTCTCCGACATCGTCACCGAACTCGAATATCCCCAACTCAGGACCGATGCCCAGGAGGTGCTGCGCACCCTGGTATTCCAGGAAAGGCAGGTTGCCACGCGGAACGATCATTGGTTCCGCGTGCGCATCATGCCCTACCGAACCCTTGAGAACGTGATCGACGGCGTCGTCATCACGTTCATCGACATTACCGAAACCAAGCAGTTGGAGGACAGGCTGCGGAGCCATTCTTCCAAGATTGGTGTGGGAGAAGGCTCGTGAGTAAGAACCCTGACCTGCGCAGACGCGCCGTAGCACGTGCGGCTGCCCCGCCCGAAGCCGTCCCGGAGGAGGCATCCGAGCTGCGACGCCTGGTGCACGAGTTGCAGGTGCACCAGATCGAGCTGGAAATGCAGAACGAGCAACTGCGCCAGACCGAGGAGGCATTGCTGGAGAGCGAACGCCTGCTGGCGTTGGCTCTCCACAGTGCCAACATGGGCAGTTGGATAAGCATGCCCGAAACCGGCAAGACTGATACGACGGTCATGCGGTATCTCGGAATGCCGTCCGACGTCCCGCTCAAGCACGACATCGCTCTTTCCGACATCTATTACGAGGATCGGGCCTTTGTTGCCGATGCTCTGCAGCAGTCAATGGCCTATAGGGAACCATTCAACGCCCGATTTCGGATGGTGTATCCGGACGGTCGTCTGCATTGGCTGTCCGCACGTGGCGAATGGTCGCCGGAGGGACCAAACGGGCACGGACGGATCCTCGGCGTGACGCAGGATATAACCGGAGAGGTCGAACTTCTCGCTGCCCTCACCGCCGCCAAGGACGAAGCCGAGCAGGCGGCGCTCGTCCAGTCACGCTTCTTCGCGGCGGCCAGCCACGATCTTCGTCAGCCATTCCAGGCGATGCGCCTCTTTTTCGAGGTGTTGAATCAGTCGCCGGCAGAACACCAGCGCCCTGCGCTGGAGCGACTTGGAACGTCCATGAAATCGGCCGAAGATCTGCTTGGCGAGCTTCTGGAGATGTCACGCCTGCGAAGCGGCATGGTCCAACTCGTTCCGGCCGCGACGAACATTGGTGAGCTGATTGCCGAAGTGGTTTCCGACCTGTCCCTGGTCGCGGACGCCAAGCGCATTGTTCTCAAAGCCTTCACGCCAACGGTGGTGGCATTCATCGACAAATCCGCGTTGCGACGGATGTGTTTCAATCTTGTCTCCAACGCCCTCAAATTCACCAAAGAGGGTGGAGTGCTGGTGGGCATCCGCCGCAGAGCAGGGGAAGTCTTGGTGGAAGTCTGGGACACTGGGATCGGCATTGAACCCGGCCAAGCCTCCCACATCTTCGACGAGTTTTTCCAAATCGACAATCCTGCGCGCGACGGGGACAAAGGCATCGGCCTCGGATTGGCCATCGTCAAGCATTTGTGCAAGCAGACAGGCGTCCAGGTGAGCTTTGCGTCTCGGGCGGGACGGGGAAGCGTATTCCGATTGGCCATTCCCACCGACATCAACGTGATTCCGGATTAAGGACTCGGCAAAGCTTAGGCCAGGGATAACGGGCTTGGCCTCGACCCCTCGACGCTCGGTGGACGAGGTCCCGGCGCGAATTTGGCGCATCCCAACGGAGCGGAAAGTGACCGACCGGATCGAAGGCCAATAAGTATCCACCACCTTTAGGCATACCTGACCGAATGATCCTGGCCGAAGCGGATAATTTCGTTCGCAAATTGTTCGCCAGATCCAATGTCCAGATCAGCATTCAATGCATGTGAGGGGACCTGCGCGATGACGACATTCAAGGATCTGCTGAACCAACGCCATGGCTATCTTTCCTCTGATTTTGCCACAGATGGCGACGTCGCCATCAACAGCGAGAGGGGGACCGTCGCCCCATTGGGAGTGGACGGCAAAACCGTTGCCCTGAGAGACGTTTTCAAGGCGGGCCAAAGCGTCAGCTTCGGCGACCACAGCGACGTGGCCAATCGGCCGCGCTTTGTCGTCACCAGCGTCAATCAGGATGGGCTGAATGTCGTGTCGGCCGCCGGGGCGCAAGGTTTCCTGCCATGGGAATCGATTGCCTCCTCCTTGCGCCGGTCGCAGAAGGTCCGCATCGAGAACTTGGAGGAAATGGAGGATGTCGACGAGCAGGACCGCGCTTTGCGGTGCGTGGAGATCACCCGAATCGCCGAGCTCATTCGTCATCACCGCACAATTGCATCCGAATTGGGCGCGCGGCTGCACAGGTTGGAAGGGATCGGCGATCGGCCTTCGGCTTCCGATCCTCCGCCCGGAACGGAGGAGGCTGATGAATGCGCAGGTCGTTGAGGAGGTCCGGCCCTATCGACTTATCCGCGGGCAGGATGGCCGTTACGCAGTCGTGGAAGCACGCTGTGGGCAGGTGTACGGCCTGGATTGTGAGCATCCCCGGCCTGTCGCCTCAGACAGCGCACTGGGAATGGCCTCGGTGGTGGGGCGCGGCTGGCTGGATTTCGACCATGCGAACACGCTGTTTGGGCGCATGGTGGAGATGGAGGAACATTACAGCCAAATGCTGCGGTAAGGTGGGGACGGCTCAACCCTCCACAGCAGATCGCGCAAGATCAATCCGCGACAGGCGAAGTGCGCCCTCGTCATTGCAAAATGAACTGGAGCGTGCCGCTGGAGCTGGTCATGGCCGTCGGGCTGGCGATTTTGCTTCTACAGAGGCCGTTGCCGCACCATTCCATCTTCCGGTTGGGTCCAGACCGGGCTGTTTTGGCGTCAATCAGGGGCGGATGGGCCGTCCATCTGGGAAATGTCGCTTTATTATTGATGAACCATGGCGATTGGCGATATCCCCCCCATCTCTAAGGGAAAGGTGGCGGCCTGCCGCCCGGAGAATTTAACCATGAACACGCATGTGTCACACTGGAAGCATGAGCATCTGACGCCCCCCGCCGTGCTTCCCGTGGTATTTTTTCTCGCCCTGGCGGTGTGGCTGGGCTTGCGCCATTACGTAGGGTAGGGGAGGCCGCGTGATCGGCGGCACGATGGATTTTCCGGTGGAGCACGGCATCCACGGAATGAACGCGCTGGTCATATGGCTCAACGCGTCCGACGGCGCGGGCGATCCGGCCGTCGCCGTTGTCGTGACCGTCCCGAGGACGCCAAGGTGAGCGACGCGAACCATCCCGGCGCCGATAAGCCCGCGCCCGCCTCCGACCGCTCCGCGCGGAACGGCGCAATGGCCCAACTGATGATCGACAGCATCCACGATTATGCGGTGTTCATGCTGGATCCGGCGGGCAATGTTCTGAACTGGAATATCGGCGCCAAACGAATCATGGGCTATGCGGCGGACGAGATCATTGGCCGCCACTTCTCCTGCTTTTATCCGGAAGAAACCCGCGACAGCGAGCCGCAACGGGCTCTCGTGACCGCGGCCCGGCTCCGCAGCTATGAGGAGGAGGGGTGGCAGGTTAGAATGGACGGCAGCCGCTTCTGGAGCAACGTGGTGATCGAGCCGGTTTACGGGGCGGCGGGGGACGTCATCGGTTTCGCCGAAGTGACCCGGGATACCTCGGAACGCCGCGCTGCCGTGGAGGCGCTGCGCAAGGCGAACGAGGATCTGGAGCGGCGGGTGGAGGAGCGGACCCGAGAACTCGAAGCCCTCAACGCCGAATTGGGGCGGCTGGCCGACACCGATCCGCTCACCGGCATCTACAATCGGCGCGGTTTCGCGTCCGTGGCCAGGCACGAGATGGGGCGGTCCTCGCGCTATAAAACGCCATTCTCCGTCCTGTGCGTCGACATCGACAACTTCAAGATGATCAACGACACCTTCGGCCATGCGGCCGGGGATATGGCGCTTCAGATGGTAGTCAAGCAGATGGGCGGACAGCTGCGGGGCGGGGACATCATGGCGCGTACCGGTGGCGATGAGTTTGTGCTGCTGTTGCTTGAGACCACCTCCGACCGGGCTGTTGGCGTGGCAGAACGGTTATGCCAGGGGGTGGCGTCGACCCCGACCGAGGCCGCCGGGACGGCATTCGCGACGATGGTCAGTATCGGCGTGGCCCAGTGGGCCCCGAATGAGACCATCGACGACCTCCTGGCGCGGGCCGACGCGGCCCTCTACCTCGCCAAGGCAAACGGAGCGCGAGGCTGTGTGGTCGTGGCAGGGGAAACCACCGCCTGAGCCATATCCCCTGTCAGGGCATGGCCGGCCTCCGCCCTGTTGCCGGATTCCTCTTCGCCGGTTTCCACAAGTTCCACCATACCAAGGCCAGTTTCGTGACCGCGATTGCCCATAACGCGACCGCAGCGGTCACCCAGAAGGGCGAATTTTGTCTAAGGAATTGAAATCACAGGATCGTATCGACACGAAAACGGATAGAATCACCAGGAATCGGACCCCGAGTCCCAAACAGAATGGCCCCCGCGCAGGCCGAAAAACAACGCGTTCGTAGACCGCACCGAGGGCAGGTAATCGTCGAATGGCGTTCGATCATGCCGATCCTCATCCAATCCACGCCTTAGCTGCTGCCGACACCGAGGCTAAGGACGAGTGTCATGGGCTCGCCACCTCCGGCGACAAAACCATGGTGTAAGTAGAAGGCTCTGGCCTCCTCGGAGATCGCATGCACCACAATTCCGCGAATACCCAGAATCGTCGCCGCCTGGTGAACGCGCAGGACGGCATCCTGAAGCATGGCGACGCCCAGTCCTTTGCCTTGCTCGGCTTGATCGACCGCAAGCCGACCCAGGACCGCTATCGGGATCGGATCCGGCATGTTACGCCGCAAGCCTCCCGGCGCCTTGGCCAGGGCAAGCCCGCCAGAGGTCAGGGCGTAATACCCCACGACACGGCGGCCCTCGGTGGCCACGACGTAAGTCCGCGACGCACCGCTGACCTGATTCGCCCGTGCCTCTACCGCCCCTGCAAATCCGGCCGAATGCGCGCGGACTCCACCATCAACCGATATCTCGACTGTCTGCGTGAAACCCTGCGCATTGCTTACAGCCTGCGGGATAGCGACGGGCGCATGCTTCTCCCCAACCCCGTGCCGGTTGTGCCGGACCTGACGGAACCAGAGAAGCTACCCCGCCCGATCCCCGATGATGTGCTCTGGGAAATGGCCGACCGGGCGCCCGCCCACCTTGCCTGGGGGATCCTCCTGGCTCGCCTCATGGGGTTCCGGAAAGGGGAAATGTTCGCCCTCACCATTCAGCAGGTGGACTTCCAGAACGGCGGCATCTGGCTGGCCGCCGAAGATACCAAGGCCAAGCGAGACGAGTTCATCCCGGCCGGCCGGGAGGCCCTGGAGTTGCTGACCTATCTCGTGGCCGAAGCGATTGCCCGCAAGACCGATCACCTGATCACCTATCGGCGTCGGCTAAGGAGGGCTCCCGGGGAGAAGGTGCGGTTCACCGAGCCGGTATCGATCAAGAATCCCAGGACGGCCTGGCGCCGGGTGATGACGGAATTGGGCGTCAGCGGCTTCCACAAGTTCCACCATACCAAGGCGAGCTTCGTGACGGCGATAGCGCACAACGCGACCGCAGCGGTCACCCAGGAGCTGGCCCGCCATCGCGACTACCGCACCACCCAACGCTATCTGAAGGTGAACAACCAAGCGGCCCGCGCCGCCGTCGATGCGGCTTCTATCAGGGTGCCGACGGCAACTGCGCTCGCCCCGAGTCCCAAACAAGAGTCCCAAACAGAGGATCCGATGTTTGGAGAGATGACCGCTAAGTCCTTGAATTTAATGGTCGGAGCGGCGGGATTCGAACCCACGACCCCCAGTCCCCCAGACTGATGCGCTACCGGGCTGCGCTACGCTCCGACCGGCCTCCCAATCGGGAGGAGGCGCACTATACCCACCTGGGGCCATGAACGCAACCGCCGTCGAACGGGCTGGCTCCTACAATTCGCGGAATTTCTGGCGCAGCCGAAAGTCTTCGGAGATCACCAGCTCCTCCATCCGCGCCAGGCGGTGGTCGAGACTTTCAAACCGCCTTTTCAGCTCGTCAACCGACGGCCGCGGCCGGTCTTCGCCCTCACCGACACCCGTCATCCCCTCGGGCCGCACCGGCAGGATCATGGTCAGCAGGACGTAGAGTCCGGCGATGACCGGGAAGAAGCCGAACAACGAACCGACGACGGCCGCGATGCGGATGAATTTCGGCCGGATCTGGAAATAGGCACCCAGCCCGGCGCAGACGCCGGCCACTTTCCCATGGGCCGGATCGCGATAGAGCCCTTCCGGCAGGCCATAACCCGGAGATCCGCCGCCGCCCCTCACTTGTGCCTCCACTCGGCATGAGTGGTGTCAAGAATCCGCTCAAGGGTATCGATGCGCGCCTGCAGACGATCCGCCAAGGCGGCAAGTTCGACCAGCTTCCGGCTGACACCGCCGTCATCCGGATGCATCTGGCCGGGCCATGGTGCGGCGCTCGCCCGGTTGCGCCAAAGCGGACCGAAGACACCCCCGATCAGCACGCCGACGATCAGCGCCAGCACCACGATTGCGAAGACATGCCCCATCGCCGTCGTCCCTCGCTTCCGGCCCTTCAGCGGCTTTCGCCGGTCTTGCCCAGTCTGGCTTTCAGGGCCTGCAGTTCGCTGTCCACCTGATGGTCGGCCTCCAGCGCGGCGAACTCGTCGGCGACGCTCTTCGGCCTGGCCCGATCGTAAAGATCAACCTTCCCTTCCAGTTCGTCCAGCGTCCGCTCGACCTGCTCGAACCGAGCGAAGGCGTCGGTCACCCGCTCGTCGTAAAGCGAACTGCGGATTCTGAGGCGATTGGAGGCCGTCTTGTGACGGGCGATCATCGAAGCCTCGCGCGCCTTGGCGTCGGCCAGCTTCTGTTGCAAGGTGGCCAGGTCCTCGCTTTGCTTGGCCAATCCGGCGTCGGCCTGCTGGCGCTGCCGCTCCAATGCGGCAAGCTCCTGCTGAATGCGCGACCTGATCTGCAACGCCGCCCTGGCCAGATCCTCGCGGTCGCGGGTCAGCGCCAGCTCGGCCTTGCCCTGCCACTCGTCGCGATCGGCCGCCAGCGCGGCGATCTTGCGCTCCAACTCCTTCTGCTCGGCGATGGTCTTTACGGTCGCGGAGCGCACCTCGACCAGCGTGTCCTCCATCTCCTGGATGATCAGACGGATGATCTTGTCCGGTTCCTGCGCCCGATCGAGCATGGCATTGATATTCGAATTGATGATGTCGCTGATGCGGGAAAACACACCCATGGAACTGCTCCACTGCCTGGCTGGGACGGCTCCTTCCATACAATCCCCATGCCACATTCAAATTTGCGGACAATGCCTTGAAATAGCGTCGATTTCTTAACAACCCGGCCAGAAGATCCTTGCCAGAATGACCATCGCCACTATTTTTTAGCGTAATTGACCAATATCCGGTGCTTTTCGCCATGCCTGCCATCGGGCTCGACATTCCAACCCCCATCGGGCAAAGCCCCGCCTTCCTCTCTGTCATGGCGGCGGTATCGCGCCTGGCGCCGCTGGCCCGGCCGGTGCTACTGGTCGGTGAACGGGGCACCGGCAAGGAGTTGATCGCGGCGCGCGTCCATTACCTGTCACCCCGGTGGAATCAGCCGTTCCTCAAGCTGAACTGCGGCGGGCTCACCGAAAGCCTGCTGGAAGCCGAACTGTTCGGCCACGAAGCGGGCGCCTTCACCGGCGCCCAGAAGCGACGGTTGGGCCGTTTCGAACTGGCCCATCGGGGTACCTTGTTCCTCGACGAAATCGCCAACGCCCCGATGACCGTGCAGGAAACCATCCTGCGCGTCGTCGAATATGGCAGCTTCGAACGAGTCGGCGGCAGCGACACGGTCCAGGTGGATGTCCGCCTGGTGGCCGCCACCAACATGGATCTGCCGGCCCTCGCCGCAGTTGGAACGTTTCGTGCCGATCTGCTGGATCGGCTGGCTTTCGATGTCGTGACTTTGCCGCCATTGCGGCACCGCCGGGACGATATCGAGATCCTGGCCGAACATGTTGCCGTGCAGATGACCAAGGAACTGCGGCGAGATCTGTTTCCCGGGTTTACCGCGCGGGCGCTGAAGACGCTGGGCGACTACGACTGGCCAGGCAATGTCCGTGAGCTGAAGAATGTGGTGGAACGCGCCGTTTACCGCACCGAGCCGGGACACATGGTCGACGACATCACTGTCGATCCATTCGTCTCGCCTTGGCGGCCTGCCGGCGGGCTGCCGCCGCAAACGGCCGTCGCCGCGGGTTCACCTATGTCGCCGCCGACCGGCCTGTCCGAAACCGCGCCCTATGATTTCGTCGGCAGGATCGCCGACATCGAGCGGGCTCTGCTGCAGCGGGCACTCCGGCTCAACGAGCACCATCAGAAGCGAACCGCGGCCTTCCTGGGTCTGACCTACCACCAATTGCGGAGCCAACTGCGCAAGCACGGATTAATCGTTCGTCCGCCGCGCCCGGACGAGGATGGCTCGGAGTTCCACTAAATCGGCCAACAGGCTTTCCAGTTCGGCCCGCCGCCCCAGGTCCGCCGGCCCCATCGGTTCCATCGGTTCCATCGGTTCCACCGCCTCCGTCACTGGCGGCACTCCCGTCGGGGCCGCGGCAACACCCGCCTCGCCGGCAGGCGGCTCGTCCTGTTCGGCCAACGCCGATGAGGCCGACGAAGGAGAAGGTGGCGCCTCCGCCTTGGTCTGCGCCATGCCGCCGCGCGATTGTTCGCGCAGCAGCTTCTGGACACCGCGGATGGTATATCCGTCCTTGTAGAGGAGGTCACGGATGCGGCGCAGCAGTTGAAGGTCTTCCGGGCGGTAATAGCGCCGCCCGCCGCCGCGCTTCAGCGGCCTGATCTGAGGGAACTTGCCCTCCCAGAAGCGAAGGACATGTTGCGGCACGTCCAGATCTTCCGAAACCTCGGAAATGGTCCGGAAGGCCGCCTCTGACTTTGCCGGCCGGCGCCCGCCGGTGTCGCCGATCTTGTCCGCTCCGATCACGTCTGGTTCTTGCCGCGTGCGGCAGCCTTGGCAAGGCCGGCGTTAATGCGGCTCTTGAGCAGCTGAGAGGCGCGGAACACCAGCACGCGGCGCGGCAAAATCGGCACTTCTTCTCCGGTCTTCGGGTTCCGCCCGATCCGCTGCCCTTTTGATCGAATGGAAAAACTGCCGAACGACGAGATCTTGACCGCTTCGCCGCGCGCGAGCGCATCGGTGATTTCGTTGAGGACCAGCTCCAGCAGATCCGCCGACTCGTTACGCGACAGACCCACCTCCTGGTAGACCGCTTCGCTGAGCTGCGCGCGGGTGACGGTACGCTCGGTCATGCTGCTCATCCCGACAGAGTTTACCGCGTGACCGTACCCCGTCGAAAGAAAACCGTCAATATCAAAGGGATGGAAGATGTCGTTGCAACGGCCTGGAGATCACATGCGGACCAGCGCCGCCCCCCAGGTGAAGCCGCCACCCATGGCCTCCAGGACGACCAGCTGACCCGGTTTGATCCGGCCGTCACCGACCGCCTCGGCCAGAGCCAGCGGCACCGAAGCTGCCGACGTATTGGCATGCCGTTCCACCGTGACCACCACCCGCTCGGACGACAGACGCAGCTTCCGAGCCGTCCCGTCGATGATCCGCTTATTGGCCTGATGCGGCACGACCCAGTCGATATCCTGGGCCGACAGACCGTTGGTGGACAACACCTCGCCCACCACCTCGGCCAGGTTGACCACCGCATGCCGGAACACTTCGCGCCCCTCCATCCGCAGATGCCCGACCTGCTTGCCGCTGGACGGCCCGCCATCGACCTTGAGCAGGTCGTAATAGCGGCCGTCCGAATGGATGTGGGTCGACAAAATGCCGCGGTCGGAAACCTCGCCACGCCCCTCTTCGGCCCGCAGGACCACAGCCCCGGCGCCATCGCCGAACAGGACGCAGGTGGTGCGGTCGGTCCAGTCGAGAATGCGCGAGAACGTTTCGGCGCCGATGACCAACGCGCAACGCGCCTGGCCGGTCTTGATGAAATTATCGGCCACCGAAAGGGCATAGATGAATCCCGAGCACACCGCCTGAAGGTCGAAAGCGGCGCCTCGGGTCATGCCGAGAGCAGCCTGCACGCGGGTTGCGGTGGAGGGGAAGGTGTTGTCCGGCGTCGCCGTCGCCAGCACGATGAGGTCGAGGTCGTCTCCCGACAGTCCTGCTGCCGCCAGGGCTTTCCGGGCTGCGGCGATCGCCAGGTCGGACGTCAGCTGCCGGTCGTCGGCGATATGGCGCTGGCGGATGCCGCTGCGCTCGATGATCCACTGGTCGCTGGTATCGACCCGCTGTTCGAGTTCGTGATTGGTCACCACGCGTTCGGGCAAATAGGCGCCGACGCCGGCGATAAGGGAGCGGATCATTTTCATCAGATGGCAGCGGCTTGGGTGCGAGGGTCGTCAGGCGGCTTCAGCCGCTCCAGTTCCCGTTTTATGCGATCGTTGAAACCATGGGTCACCAGTTCGACGGCGACACCCACGGCATTGGCGAAACCGACGGGATCGGTTCCGCCGTGGCTCTTCACGGTAATGCCGTTCAGGCCCAACAGCATGGCTCCGTTGTATCGCCTCGGATCGGTTCTCAGCTTCACCTTCACCAGGGCCGACTTGGCAAGAAGATAGCCCAGCCTGGCCAGCAGGGACGAAGAGAACGCATCGCGCAGGAAATGCGAATACATCTTGGCGACGCCTTCGGCGCTCTTCAGCGCGATGTTGCCGGTGAAGCCGTCGCTGACGACGACGTCGACCGTGCCGGCGGCGATATCATTGCCTTCGACGAAGCCATAAAACTTGATGGGCAGGCCACCGTCGCGCAGGGCGCTGGCGGCGGTCCGCACCGCATCGTTGCCCTTCAGCTCTTCGGAGCCGACGTTGAGCAGCCCGACGGTCGGCTCTTCGATACCGAGCACCATCCGGGCGAAGACTTCACCCATGACGGCAAACTCGATCAGGTTGTTGGCGCCACAGTCGACATTGGCCCCCAGATCGAGCATCACGGTTTCGCCGCGCTCGGTCGGGAAGAAGCCGGCGATGGCAGGCCGGTCGATGCCGGGCAGCATGCGCAGGACGAATTTCGAGACGGCCATCAGGGCGCCGGTATTGCCGGCCGAAACGACACCCGCCGCCTCGCCGCGCGCCACGGCGTCAACCGCCAGCCACATGCTGGATTTCCGGCCGTTGCGCAACACCTGCGACGGCTTGTCGTCACCCCTGACCGCCTGTTCGGTATGGCGGACTTGGCAGACCGTCCGCAACTCGGGCATCTGATCAAGCAGAGGGTCGAGCTTCGCCTGGTCGCCATACAGAAGAAAGTCCACATGCGGCATCCGCGTGTGGGCGATCTTCACGCCATGAACAACCATGTCCGGAGCCTGGTCCCCCCCCATGGCATCCAGCGAAATCGTCAGTCGCATGGTCAAAGCCACAGCCCTTGGCAGCCGGAACCGGAATCGAAGTTAAGCGGCCGCCTCGGATTGGGCAACCACTTCACGGCCGTCATAATGCCCGCAAGAGTCGCAGACATGATGCGGGCGCTTGGGCTCGCCGCAGTTCGGGCATTCGACATGGCCGACGGCCTTCAGGGCGTGGTGTGACCGACGCATGTTGCGGCGGGATTTCGACGTCTTTTTCTTCGGTACAGCCATTGTATTACTCGTAAGCCGGAGGCAGGAACGAAAGGCGCCTTCTTAACGAAAAACCGCAGGCGGAGCAAGCTGAATGCTGGGCCAGCATCGCTATTTCTTCTTCAAAGCGGCCAGTGCGGCGAATGGATTGGGCGCCGGCGTCTCGGCCGGCTGCTCTTCCGCACCCGAGGTGAACACGGCACCCGGAGCCCGCGGAAACGGATCCAATGCCAGGGCGAGGTGTTCGGCCACGGCCTCGCCCATGTCGATCATCCCGTTGTCGATGGGCTCGGGCGGATCCTCGACATCCAGGTCGACAACCACCTCCGCGCCGTCTTCAGGGGCCGCGGCGGCGTAGGTCAGTTCGAAATCCTCCTCGACATGCGCGGGAACCGGCTCCAACGTGACTACGCAGGCCTGCACCACGTCGGCCGAAAGCCGTCCCTTTAGGCGGACCACCGCACCGCCGGCGACCAGGGCCAGGCGCACGCTGGCGGTCAGCGATGCGACCGCCAGGATACCGAACCGACGGGCCAGCGCCTCGCGCTCGGGCGCATCGGCCTCGATATCGAAGACTTTTTCGTGATGGCTGAGCCGAGAAACCGTAACCGGCCGGGAGAACTCGGGTTGGATCATGGCGTAATCGGGGCCCCGAAATGGACCCGCCCTTCCTTGAGATCAGCCGCCGATTGGCCGGCCAACGCCGCCGCCTCGCGCCGCACATAGGCGGCCATGGCCGACAGAACCGCCGGCGACACCTCGGCGCCGCGATAGAGGTTGCGCGCCAACGCCCCCGCCATCATCTCGGCGTCGGCCAGACCGGGCTCGTAAGCGGCGACGCGCCCATAGAAGGCGCTGGCCATGGTCTTGACGCGCCCGCCGACGGCCAGGTCGGAAACCCCCAGTTCACGCAGGTTCTGGTCCATATCGGCGAACATCAGGTCGAAAACCGCCTGGCTCAGCTCCTGCAATTCATTCCCTCCGTGGCCCAGGCGATTGAGCAGCAGGAAGATGTGGAGCGCCAGCAGATCAAAACGGCCATCCAGGTTGTCGGCGACACCCAACCGCAGATAAAAATCCGGCTGCCGGGTCTGCTCCACGGCGGCGACATAAAGGCCGTGCGCCGCGCCCTCGATTTGCCGCCGACGATGCCGTCTGTTGAACCCGATCATTGTGCGTCACTCACCGGAAAAGTTGACAAGGCGCCGCCCACAAGGGCAAGTTCTCCACACTATCGGTCGCGCGGCCGGCCCGTCAACCGGGCCGCTTGCCGGGATATTCCGCCGAAACGATGCCAGGGCAAGATGCAATCTAAATTATACCGCCTTTTGTTGACTGCCGCGCTCGTTGGAACCGCGGCGGCCTGCTCCCCGATTGTCGAAGCGCGAGGCAACAAGCCGTTGCCCGAGCATCTGGCGGAAATCAAGCCGGGACGCTTCACCAAATCCGACGTCGTGGCGCTGATCGGCACACCGGCCACGGTCGGCCCGTTCAGCGGCGATCACTGGTATTACGTCAGCAGCACGTTCGAGACATTCGCCTTCTTCAAGCCCGAGGAAGTCGAACGCCAGGTCGTGGTGATCGACTTCGACAAGACGGGAACCGTTACCGGCCTTCGCAAGCTGACCCTGGCCGACGGCAAGCAGGTGGACATGGCTCCCGGTGAGACGCATACGGCCGGGAAGGACTTGACCGTTCTGGAACAGTTGCTGGGCAATGTCGGCAGATTCAATGCCGGAGGGACGACCGGCGCGCCAGGGGGCCCTGGCGGACCTTGAGGCCCGGCCCCGGTCCGGCAACAATGGCGCGAGCCTTCCAGGTATTTCAAAGAAAAGCCCCGGAGGAGAAATCCCCCGGGGCTCTTTTGTAGTGACCTGCCTTTTCCCTTAGCCGGCGACGATGGCCAGCAGCAGGATGGCGACGATGTTGATGATCTTGATCATCGGGTTGACGGCCGGGCCGGCGGTATCCTTGTAGGGGTCGCCGACGGTGTCGCCGGTGACCGCCGCCTTGTGGGCGTCGGATCCCTTGCCGCCATAGTTGCCGTCCTCGATGTACTTCTTGGCATTGTCCCAGGCGCCGCCGCCCGAGGTCATCGACAGGGCAACGAACAGGCCGGTGACGATGGTGCCGAGCAGCATGGCGCCCAGGGCCGAGAAGGCCGAGGTCTGACCGGCAACCGCCATGACCACCAGATACAGGACCACCGGGGCCAGAACGGGCAGCAGTGACGGAATGATCATTTCCTTGATCGCCGCCCGGGTCAGCATGTCGACGGCACGGCCGTAATCAGGCTTGGCCTTGCCTTCCATGATACCGGGGATTTCCTTGAACTGACGGCGCACTTCGACGACCACCGACCCGGCAGCACGGCCGACCGCCATCATGCCCATGGCGCCGAACAGGTAAGGCAGCAGGCCGCCGATGAACAGCCCGATGACGACGAACGGATCCTGCAGGGTGAAGCTCACCTTGAGGTTCGGGAAGTAGTGGTGCAGATCTTCAGTGTAGGCGGCGAACAACACCAGGGCGGCCAAGCCGGCCGAGCCGATGGCGTAGCCCTTGGTCACCGCCTTGGTGGTATTGCCGACCGCGTCGAGGGCGTCGGTGGTCTTGCGAACCTCCTTCGGCAGATCGGCCATCTCGGCGATGCCGCCGGCGTTGTCGGTCACTGGGCCGTATGCGTCCAGGGCGACGATGATGCCGGCCAGAGCCAGCATGGTGGTGGCGGCGATGGCGATGCCGTACAGCCCGGCCAGCATGTAGGTGACGATGATGCCGACGCAGATCACCAGCACCGGCAGGGCGGTTGCCTCCATCGACACGGCCAGACCCTGAATGACGTTGGTGCCGTGACCGGTGGTCGAGGCCATGGCGACGCTGCGCACCGGGCGGAAGTCGGTTCCGGTGTAATATTCGGTGATCCACACCAGAAGGCCGGTGATCAGCAGGCCGACGACCGAGCAGCCGTAGAGTGACTTGACCGAGATGGCCAGACCGCCGGTGGTGGTGAATACCGCGTCGAAGCTGCCGAACAGCATCTGGGCGGTAATGCCGATGGCCACCAGTGACAGGATGCCGGTGGCGATCAGGCCCTTGTACAGCGCCCTCATGATCTTGTTGGACGAGTCAAGGCGAACGAAGAAGGTGCCGATGACCGACGCGGCGATGCACACGCCGCCGATGAGCAGCGGGAACAGCATCAGCTTGGCCTGGTCGGCCCCGGTGAAGAAGATGGAGCCGAGCAGCATCGTGCCCACCGTGGTCACCGCGTAAGTCTCGAACAGGTCTGCGGCCATGCCGGCGCAGTCGCCCACGTTGTCGCCCACGTTGTCGGCGATGACC
This sequence comes from Pseudomonadota bacterium, assembly GCA_021781575.1. Classification (GTDB taxonomy): domain Bacteria; phylum Pseudomonadota; class Alphaproteobacteria; order Rhodospirillales; family Magnetospirillaceae; genus DUZF01. Next base: position 190,887 of record JAJXWP010000002.1, on the reverse strand, counting down.
GCCGGATTGCGCGGATCATCCTCGGGGATACCGGCTTCAACCTTGCCCACCAGGTCGGCGCCCACGTCGGCGCCCTTGGTGAAAATGCCTCCGCCCAGACGGGCGAAGATCGAGATCAGCGAGGCGCCGAACGACAAGGCCACCAAGCCCTCGACCACATGGCGTCCCTCGAAGCCGAGATAGCGCAGGCCGACGTAATAGCCGGCGACGCCCAGCAGGCCCAGGCCAACCACCAGCAGGCCGGTGATGGCGCCCGATTTGAACGCCACATCGAGCGCCGGGGCCAAGCCGCCCGATCGCGCCGCTTCGGCGGTGCGGACATTGGCCCGGACCGAAACGTTCATGCCGATGTAGCCGGCGACGCCGGACAGCGTCGCGCCGATCACATAGCCGACGGCGACGTGCAGGCCGAGGCGGACGCCAAGGATGACGCCGACGACGATGCCGACCATGGCAATGGTCGAATACTGGCGGTTCAGATAGGCCCGCGCGCCTTCCTGCACGGCGGCGGCGATTTCCTGCATGCGCGGCGTGCCCGCCGCCGCAGAAAGGACCGAGCGGCTGGTGTAGGCGCCGTAGATGAGCGCCAATACACCACACGCTAACACGATAGCATAGGCCATTCTTGTGCTTCCTATTCCCCTGGTGAAGCCGATGCGCTGCACTTGTTCGTCCGGACACGGCGCCAATAGGCGGCCGCCGGACAGGGTCGCACAATGCAGCCGCGACAAACTGCCAGAAGAAGACGTCCCGCGCAACTAAAGTATCCGCGCTAGCCCGATCTGCACAACATTACGCTTTGAGATTGCCACTTCATCGTTTAGACATTATTCGGGGGAAAGCGTTCGATAACCCCACGTCAACGGTCGTAAATCGACTTGATAACGACGTCGCGCACGGCCCCCTCGCCCACGGCCTGGGCCGCCGCCTTCACCAATTGGTCATGAATGACGTCGCGATCGACGCTCGAGCGGGTGTCCGAGTGGCGCGGTACGATATCGTAGAGCGTCACCAGAAACAGCTGTTGAAGTCGCGGCATCAGCAGATCCACTTTGTCGACTGCAGTACCGTTGACGTCGATGTCGATGTCCATGCCCACCTGACGCCGGATCACGTGGTCCCGAATAATGGGAATTACGTAGGTGCCGACCGTCATCACCTTGTCTTTCGGCGGCGGCGGCGGTGGCGCCTTCGCCCGATATTTCGCGAACATCGGCGCCAAGGGCCCCTTTCCCAGCATGGCGCCGCCGCCCACCCCCCCTGCGGCAAGCAGCAGAAGGGCGATCACGATGAAGACGAGCTTTTTCATCCGGTCATCCGGTGAAGTGCCGGTATCCGGCGTGCTCCAGGACGATCGGCAAGCCGGCCGCCCCGATGACGGATACCCCCTGGCCGTCGATGATCCGCCCGACGCGCGTCAGAGGCAAGCCCAACTCATCAGCCAAGGCGACCAGCGGCGGCCGCGACGAAGCCGGAGCGGTGAACAGCAGTTCGTAGTCGTCGCCGCCCGTCAGGACGGTTTCCAGCCCCTGGCCGAGCCCGGCGTCGACGGCAGTGCGGGCCGCAGGCGATAGCGGAAGCCACTCCGCCTCGATCACCGCACCGACGCCCGAGGCGGTGCAGATATGCCCGAGATCCCCGACCAGTCCGTCGGAAATGTCCATCCCGGCGTGAACCAGCCCGACCAGCCGGCGCCCCAAGGCCAGGCGCGGGCGCGGCAGGCGGTACCGATCGAGCAACTGAGCGGCGTCCGGCGCCTCCAGGCCGGCAGCCCGTCCGGTCGCCACCAGCAGCCCAAAGGCACCATCGCCAATGCTGCCGGAAACCCATATATCGTCTCCCGGCCGCGCCTTCGAACGCAATATGGCGTGGCCCGCCGCAACCTGCCCCAGGGCCGTCAGGGCCAGGGTCAATGGCCCCGGGGTGGCCACCGTGTCACCGCCGATCAGGGCGATCCCGAACTCGTCGCAATCCGCCTTCAGTCCACCAGCGAACCGTTCCACCCAGTCGCCGGTCGCGCCGACGGGAAAGCAGGCGGCCAGCAGGACGGCAAACGGCTCGGCTCCCTTTGCCGCCAAATCCGACAGATTGACCCGTACCAGCTTGCGGGCGATCAGGTCCGGAGGATCGTCGGGCAGGAAATGCACGCCGGCCACCACCGCGTCGGCGGTGACGACCCATTGACGGCCGGTCGGACCATCGAGCAGCGCCGCATCGTCGGTCAGCCCGAGCGCCCCGGGATGACGCGCCGCCAGCGGCGCGAACAGTCGGGCGATGAGGGAGAATTCGTCAAGTCCAGCCGCCACCTTCCTTACCCCCTCGAACTGCTGGCCAAATACGGGCCGGCGGGCGGGGCCATCCGGCCCCTTTGCCGCCGCCTCGATGGCGGGCCGGCTTAGGTTCCAGCGCCCACTGAGGGCGCGGCCAAGGGACCGGAGGCCCCGCCCGGCGCGGGATAAAACGAACCCCGGCACACTGAACCATTTGAATGGTTCAGTGTGCTATTGCGCCTCGTCAGCCGCCGAACTCGCCAGCCCGCACCACCCGGGCGATACGGTCGAGAACGGCGTTCACCAACCCTGGCTCGGGACCCGAGTAGAAGGCGTCGGCCACATCCATATATTCCGATATGGCCACCTTCGGCGGCACCTCGGGCCTGCTCGCCAGTTCGAAGGCGCCGGCCCTCAAAATGGCGCGCAGCACAGCCTCAAGCCGCCCCACCGTCCAGTCGCCGGTCAACGCGCCGCCGACCATGGCATCCACGTCGGTCAGCCGCTCGACCGTGCCGCGCACGATGGCGGTGAACAGCAGGGCGTCGGCTTCGGCCAACGGGGCCTCGACCTCGGTGTCATCGTCTTCGCCCCGCGGTACCAGCGCCTTGGCGCCGATGCCATGCTCGGTGAAATCGTTGAGCACCGTATCGACCGGTGCGCCGGTCAGTTCCACCTGGTAAAGCGCCTGCACCGCCGCCAGGCGCGCGGCGGAACGCCGCCGGCTTGCATGGCGGCGGCCGCGATCGGTCTTGGCTGTCATTTCGGTATCAGACTGAGCTCTTTTTTAAGGTCGATCATGCGCAGGCAAGCACGTGCCGCCTGTCCGCCGAAGTTGCGGCGTTCAGGCACCGCGCGTTCCATCGCCTGGGCGCGGTTATGCACGGTGAGAATACCGTTGCCGACAGCCAGCGTGTACTGCAGGACCAGTTCCTGAATACCGGCCATGGCCTCGCGAGAGACATGGTGGTAGTGGTCGGTCTCGCCGCGAATGGCGCAGCCCAGCGTGATATAGCCGGCATAGCGCTCGTCGGTGGCGCGCAACTCCATCGCCCGGATGGCGAAGCGGATTGCCGCCGGGATTTCCAGAATGCCGGGCACGATGATGCGCTTGTAACCGGCGCCGACGGCGGCGAGTTCCTTGACGGCACCCTTGACCAGGTTGTCGGTGATCTCGTCGTAGAACCTGGACTCGACGATCAGGATCTTGGTTCCGCTCATCGTTCCTCCGCGGACAGGGGAATGGTGCGCTGCTCGACGACGGACAGTCCGTAGCCTTCAAGGCCGATTATGGTTCTCTTCGTATTTGACAAGAGAATCATTTCCGACACGCCGAGGTCCAGCATGATTTGCGCCCCGATGCCGTAATCGCGGAGCTGCGCCGGCGCCTCGCGGCCTTCGAAATGAGCCTGCACCCGTTCACTGAGGCTGGTCGGATGCCATTCTCGGATCACCAGAATGACACCCCTGCCGGCCTCCGCCACCATCTTCATGGCCCCGTGCAGCTGCCCGCCCCGTTCCGAGTCGAGATCGCCCAGCACATCGTCCAGCACGTTCAGGGCATGAACCCGAGCGAGGACCGGCCCGCCGGTGGTGACATCGCCCTTGACCAGGGCAATGTGCTCGGCATAGGCCGCGGTGTTGACGTAGAGGTACATTTTCCAGGCGCCGCCATAGGCCGAGTTGAAGGTGCCCTCCAACGCGCGGCGGATGATCTTGTCGTTGCGCCGACGATAGGCGATCAGGTCGGCGATGGTGCCGATCTTGAGGCCGTGGAATTGGGCGAACCTGACCAGATCCGGCATGCGTGCCATGGTGCCGTCGTCATTCATGATCTCGCAGATCACGCCCGACGGGTTGAGCCCGGCGAGCCGTGCCACATCGACCGCCGCCTCCGTGTGCCCGGCTCGTACCAGCACGCCGCCGTCCCGCGCCACCAGCGGGAAGACATGACCGGGGCTGACGATGTCGGTGCGGCCCTTGGACGGGTCAATGGCCACCGCCACGGTGCGCGCCCGGTCCGAGGCGGAAATTCCCGTAGTGACCCCTTCCCGCGCCTCGATACTGACGGTGAAGGCAGTCTGGTGCCGCGAGGCGTTGCTGGGGGCCATCAACGAAAGGCCAAGCTGTTCGCAGCGCTCGGCCGTCATCGACAGGCAGATCAGGCCACGGCCGTGCTTGGCCATGAAATTGATCGCTTCCGGCGTGGCCATCTGTGCCGGAACCACCAGATCCCCCTCGTTCTCCCGCTCCTCGTCGTCGACCAGGATGAACATCCGGCCGTTGCGGGCTTCCTCAATGATTTCCTCAGTGGGCGATATGTATTCGTGAAATCTGTGCACCGGGTTAATCCTTCTCGAGCAGCCGCGCAACATAGCGTGCCAGCATATCGATTTCCATATTCACCGGCGAGCCCGGGACATAGGTGCCGAACGTCGTCACGCTGCGGGTATGCGGAATGATGTTGACGCCGAAGCGGGCGCCATCGACTTCATTGACGGTGAGCGACACTCCGTCGAGGGCCACCGACCCCTTCGGCGCGACGAACCGGGCCAGCCCGGCCGGCGCCTCGAAGGTGAAACGCAGTGAGTCATTCTCCGGGCGGATCGACACCACCTTGGCGACCCCGTCCACATGGCCCGAGACGATATGACCGCCCAGTTCGTCGCCGATCCGCATCGCCCGCTCCAGGTTGACCTTCGTCCCCGGCCGCCAGCCGCCCAGCGTGGTCTTGGCCAAGGTCTCGGCCGAGGCCTGGACGGCGAACCAGTCGGGGCCCCGGTCAATGACGGTAAGGCAAACACCGTTATTGGCAATGGAAGCGCCGATGGGCACCTCGTCCATCTTGAAGACGGTGCGAATGCGGAACAGCACGTCGCCCGTGCCGGAGATATCGAGAACTTCGCCCAAGTCGCTAACTATGCCAGTAAACATTGCACTTCGTTCCATGTCGTTGCGTCATACTCGCGTCAGGTATTCGAACAGGTCTCCCCCCAGTTCGGCCACCGACAGGCGTTCGAAGCGCGGAGCCTCGTCCAGATGCTCGATGCCGAAGCCGGTAACCGCCGGGATGCCGTCGCCGCCCAACAGCATCGGCGCGCGGAACCAGGCCAAGCGATCGACCAGTCCTGCCCGCAGCAGTGCCGCCGTCAAATGAGCGCCGCCCTCAACCAGAAGCCTGGTCAGGCCTCGGCGCCCCAGTTCGGCGAAAGCCGCGCCAAGATCGGTGTTGCCGCCGACGGTCGCCGCCACTTCGATCACCTCCACCCCACAGTCGGCAAGGGCGCCCAGGCGATCAACATCGTTGCCGCCATGGGTGATCACCCAGGTCGGAATCCGGCGCGCCGTCGCCACCAGCTTCGATGTCAGGGGCAAGCGCAGATGGCCGTCGATCACCAGGCGCACCGGCGAGCGGTGCTGCATCCCCGGCAGCCGGCAGGTCAATTCGGGATTGTCGGCCAGGGCGGTCCCGCTGCCGACCAGTATGGCGTCGGCCTCGGCTCGCAGGCGGTGACCCGCGGCCCGCGCCGCGGCGCCGGTGATCCATTTGCTTTCGCCGCCGCGGGTGGCGATGCAGGCGTCAAGCGAAGTCGCCACCTTCACCGTCACCAACGGTCGGCCGCGACAGACCCGACAAAAGAATCCGGCGTTCAACTCGGCCGCGGCCTCGGCACACAATCCCAGTTCCACCTGCACCCCGGCGTCACGCAGGCGGGCCAGGCCGCGACCGGACACCCGCGGGTCAGGGTCTTCGATGGCGGCGACGACCCGCCCCACGCCGGCGGTGATCAGCGCATCGGCGCAGGGGCCTGTCCGGCCGTGGTGGGAACAGGGCTCCAGGGTAACGTAAGCGGTCGCACCCCGCGCCGCAGCGCCGGCCCTGGCCAGGGCAGCCGTTTCGGCATGTGGTCGACCGCCCGCCGCGGTACAGCCGCGGCCGACAACGCGGCCGTCCTTGACCAGCACGCAACCGACCGCCGGATTGGGCCAGACCTCGCCGAGCGCCCGCCTCGCCAGCCCCAGCGCGGCCTCCATATGGGCGCGGTCATTCGCCGAAGCTGATATCGCTGCCGAGCTTGCCAACAAAGTCCTCGAAATCCTTGGCCTCGCGGAAATTGCGGTAGACCGAAGCGAACCGCACATAGGCGACCTGATCGAGAGCCGCGAGGGCCTCCATCACCAGCTCACCGATCGCGGTGCTGGAAATTTCGCTTTCGCCGCAGCTTTCCAGCCGGCGCTGGATGCTGCTGACGATGCGCTCGACCCGGTCCGGGTCAACCGGCCGCTTGCGGACGGCGATGGCGATGGAACGAGCCAGCTTGTCCCGGTCAAACGGCGTGCGCTGTCCATTCTTCTTGACCACGATGAGTTCGCGCAACTGAACTCTTTCGAACGTCGTGAAACGCGAACCGCACGCCGTGCAGAAGCGGCGGCGGCGGATTGCCGCGTTGTCTTCGGTCGGACGGGAATCCTTTACTTGTGTGTCTTCGTGACCGCAGAACGGACAGCGCATCGGTTATCCCCCTTCCGTTCCCCCCAGGAACAATCCAGATCAATAGATGGGAAAACGCTCACAGAGCTCGCCAACCTTGGCCCGTACGGCCTGTTCGGCCGCCTTGTTGTCTTCCGGAGACGCCGACAGGCCGTCCAGCACGTCGCCGATAAGGTTGCCCACCAGGCGGAATTCCTCGATCCCGAAGCCGCGCGTCGTCGCCGCCGGCGAGCCCAGCCGAACGCCGGAAGTAATGGTCGGCTTCTCGGGGTCAAACGGAATGCCGTTCTTGTTGCAGGTGATGCCGGCCCGCTCGAGGCTCGCCTCCGCCGCCTTGCCGGTCAGCGTCTTCGGCCGCAGATCGACTAGCATCAGATGGGTGTCGGTACCGCCGGACACGATGTCCAGGCCGCGCCGCGACAGGGTATCGGCCAAGGCGGCGGCATTATCCTTCACCGCCTTGGCGTACAGCTTGAACTCGGGACGCAAGGCCTCGCCGAACGCCACCGCCTTGCCGGCGATCACATGCATCAACGGGCCGCCCTGCATGCCGGGGAAAATGGCCGAATTGATCTTCTTGGCGATCTCGGGATCGTTGCACAGGATCATCCCGCCGCGGGGGCCGCGCAGCGTCTTGTGTGTGGTGGTGGTGACCACATGGGCATGGGGCAGCGGGCTGGGATGCACGCCGCCGGCCACCAGGCCGGCGAAATGCGCCATGTCCACCATGAAATAGGCTCCGACGGACTCGGCAATGGCGCGGAAACGGGCGAAGTCAATGATGCGCGGATAGGCCGAGCCGCCGGCAATGATCAGCTTGGGCTTATGTTCCTTCGCCAACCGTTCGACCTCGTCAAAATCGATCTGCGCATCCTGCTGGCGCACGCCGTACTGGACCGGCTTGAACCACTTGCCCGACTGGTTCGGCGGCGCGCCGTGGGTCAGATGGCCGCCGGCGGCCAAGCTCAAGCCCATGAAGGTGTCGCCCGGCTGCATCAAGGCCATGAACACGGCCTGGTTGGCCTGCGAGCCGGAATTCGGCTGGACGTTGGCGAACCCGCAGCCGAACAGCGCCTTGGCCCGTTCGATGGCCAGTTCCTCGACCAGGTCGACGAACTCGCAGCCGCCGTAATACCGCTTACCCGGATAGCCTTCGGCGTATTTGTTGGTGAGAACCGAGCCCTGGGCCTCAAGGACGGCACGCGAAACTATATTTTCCGAAGCGATCAGTTCGATCTGGTCCCGCTGCCGGGACAATTCCTTGCCGATGGCGGCAAAAATATCGGGATCGCTTTCATTCAGGCCGGTGGCGAAAAAACGCCGTGCGAAACCCTGCTCAACGGACATCGGCATCAATCCTCTTCGAAGTCATTTGGACAGACCGTTCAGCTTGGCGACGCGGCGCGCATGCCGGTCCCCGCCATCGAACGGCGTCTCGAGAAACACTTTCAGACAATCCTTGGCCACCTCCGCCCCGATGGTGCGACCGCCGAAGCATATGACATTGGCGTCATTGTGCTGGCGCGACAGGCGGGCGGTGAAGGCGTCATGGACCAGAGCCGCACGAACGTCCTGATGGCGATTGGCGGCAATGCTGATACCGATACCGGTTCCGCAGACCAGGACACCGAAATTGGCCTTGCCTGATCTCAGCGCGTCGGCGACTGCATTGGCAAAGTCGGGATAATCGACCGATTCGGAACCGTTGGTGCCAAGATCGACGACTTTATGGCCGGCCTTCACCAAGTCCTCCCGGAGCACGTCCTTCAGTTCGACGCCGCCGTGATCGGCGGCCAATGCGATGATGTGTGAAGTCATGGGGGGCTGACACTACTCGCTATGGGAACATTGGCGGTTTGATACCATATGTCGAGGCGCATTGCCAGCGCACCACAATTCCTCGGTGGAACCTGCCCCTTGCCATAGGCATGCGAATAACCCAAGTAACTTCAACCGGCCAGTGACGTCCCTAGCCTGCCTGAGTTCGGAGCCTTCCCTATCCTGTTTGGATCGCAATCGTGCCTGCCTGATGGGATAGCAAGACAATCGACGGCGAATATACTAACCAATGGGGTATTGCTCAGGATGCGTCGGGATATTTTCTTGCCATCGGGCTCATCACAAGACTTCAGTATTCTGTGTCGTGCGTTTTAAATTGACATGGCACTCATGACATGATCAACATAGAGCAATTGTTCCTCTCAGACCCGGTGATAACCAATATGAGTGACGCAATCGCCGAAAAGATCTCCCGCGACGACATCCTGCGTATGGCTGTCGACGTGGTCGCCGCTTATGTCAGCAAGAACCCGCTTCCGGCCGGCCAAATCCCGGAAGTGATTCATACCGTGTACAGCTCTTTGAGCCAGATCGACACGCAGGCTCCGGAAGTCAAGCCGGAAGCCCCGCGTCCTGCCGTTCCAGTGAAAAAGTCGGTAACGCCCGATTACATCGTCTGCCTTGAGGACGGCAAGAAGCTCAAGATGCTGAAGCGGCATTTGCGGACTACATACAATATGACGCCCGATGAATACCGGGCCAAGTGGGGCCTTCCGGTGGACTACCCGATGGTGGCTCCCAACTACGCGGCTCAGCGCTCGGATTTCGCCAAGAAGATCGGCCTCGGCCGCAAGGCTGCCGAACCCGCGCCGGAAGAAAAGCGCACCCGCCGTCCACGCGCCAAATAGGCTGCGAAGCTCTTCACGGGGCTGGAGGTTCGCCGCGGGGGACAGGAAGAGCACGGGGACCGGCTACCGCGGACCAGTGGCGAGACTCTGACGGATGGTGCCGGCACCATCCGTCAGAGTCTCGCCACAATTCAATAATTTGGTGGGCCACCTGATCCAGGCGCTTGGGAACCAAGCGTCTGGGGCGGACCACTAGCAAGTTCAACTCCTGGCCCGGCTTCTCCTGTCCTGCCCTTTCTCCGCGGGTTACTTGCCCTGCCGCGCCAAGACGTATTGAAGTTTGCGCAACGCCGCCATCTTCAGGGCCTGCTCACCGCCGGTGGCCGGCCCGACAATGGAGATCTCGGTGTTGGTCGCCACATGGACGGCCGACACCTTCACCGAATTGCCGACGCGACGAAATTCGAACAGAACTTCGCCGCGTCCCTTCTCTGCCGGCATTGCAACTCCTGATCCGTTTCGGCCGGGCCGACCGGCACCGATGTCAACGGCCGCGGCCGCCGCCACCACCACCGCCGCCGAACCCGCCGCCACCACCGCCGAAGCCGGGGCCCGATCCGCCGCCACTGCCCGAACCATAGCCGGAACGCGGCATGTCCGGCAACGACGCCCCTTGCTCCCGCGCCCGCTCCTGCATCTGTTCCCGATGCTCGGCCTGGATACGCTGACGTTCCTCTTCCGACTGCGCGTTGCGCAGACGAGCGCGATAGGCCGCGCGTTCCTGCTCGGTCATCATCTCGCCACCGTAGATCCGCTCCTGTGCTTGGGTTTGCGTTCTCAGCCTGTCCTGCTCCTGCAGCCGATCTTGCGTTTGCAACTGATTGCGGTCCCGGGTCTGAGTCTGCGCCCAGGCCCCCCGGGGAACGGCAACTGTGCCGCAGATCACCAGGCCGATGGTCAGCAATGCAATTCTTCCGGCTCTCATGTCAGGCACTCCCTGATGACAATGGCGGGGGCGGACGGCGGTCGCCAGTCCGCCCCCGTTCCGTTCCGTTCTAATTCCCGGAGGTGCCGGGGCCGCCAGAATGACCGTAGCCGGGGCCGCCGGGGCCTGCCGCCCCCGGCCCGCCGCCGCAGGCCGCGCCGCTGCAGGAGCCATCGCGCGATCTATCACGTTCCCGCAGCCGATCCCTGGTTCGATCTCTATCCTGCGTCATGGACGGATCTCCGGGCGTGGTCGCGCTCCCCGTGCAGGGACCGGTACCGCAAGATCCATCGCGCAACCGGTCGCGGGTCCGATCCTGGTCAGGGGTTTGAAGTTGGTCCCGATCGCGGTCGCGGATCTGGTCCCGGGCCGACGCGACGTCGAGGGCACCGAACGCCGTAACGGCGAACAGGCTGGCAATGACCAATGGAAGTTTTCCGATTTTCATCTCGACAACTCCTTGGTGACAGTGAAAAACCTGGATTCGAATTACCGCCCCCGCATCGTCTTCTTACCGGGGCCGACGGTGGTCGCCGCCGGGCGATACCGCCGGCATGGGCCAAGCTCAGGATTGGCGGTTGATGAGCCTCGGCGACGGTCGTCGACCGCCGCCAACGCCATTCCGCTTCTGGGCCACCATTCAATTTATTTGCCGCTACCGTCGTGCAGGCGGTCACGGATCTGGTCCCTGGTCCGGTCCTGGTCCGGAGTGGTGGTGGTTGTGGTGGTGCTCGTCGTCCCTGTGCCGTCATGCAGGCGGTCCCGGATCTGGTCCTTGGTCCGGTCCTGGTCCGGAGTCTGCAACCGGTCGCGGTCACGGATCTGATCCTGGGCCGAGGCGACATTGACAGCGCCGAACGCCGTGACCGCCAGCAGGCCGGCGATAATCAGTGCAAGCTTTCCTGACTTCATCGTGGAAACTCCGTGCTAAGGGGGCTGAAGGCAAATCCTGGCGTTTCTCCCGTGCTGCTTTTGTTTATTGCAATAGCGCGGCCGTGCCGGGCCGTCGCGCGGCGAGGCTGACCCTCCGGCCGGTCAGTCATCGCCGGCGGCCTCGAACGCCGCGCGAACCGCATCCACCTTCTCGGCGAGTTGCAGGGCATGATCTGCGGGCAAAGCGGGCAGACCCATGAAGGCACAGAGGTTACTCATCGAGTCGGAGGTCACCGGAGTGGTGGCTTCCGATGCCGAGTTGAGAAAGATCGCCGATAGGTCTATGGGCGGGGTCAGTGTCACCCCTGCCCGATCCCTTCGTCCCGGAGTCGCCGCCCGCACCCATATGGGCCACGACTCTCGAAGACTTCGCCACACTTATAATACGATTTATCAGTTTATTCCTCCTCTCCCACTACCGATGGTGTTTCACAGTCACTTGCGCAGTACTTTCGGGTCAACATCCCAATAGCCTGGGTTACTGTGAATGAAATGCTCGCCGCCACCGGCTCCACCGTAGATGCCAGAATCATAAGGAGGGTAATAGGATGGCTGGGCGCCGTTGGGGGGCTGGGCGCCGCCACCACCACCAACACCACCACCCGACGACAGACCACCGCCGCCACTGCCACCCGACGGCGGCGCACCGCCGCCACTGCCACCCGACGGCGAGTTACCACCGCCACCGCCACCGCCACCGCCACCGCCACCGCTACCACCGCCACCCGAGGACGGGTTACCACCACTACCGCCACCCGACGGCGGGGCACCGCCACCACCGCCATAGGTCGGTCGACGATCATAGCTCGGACCGGCCTGTTGCGGTGTATTGCCCCGGCCACCAACGTTGACGCCGTCGCCGAGCACCTGCTTCTCCTTCTGATAGGTATCCTGGGCGCGTTCGCTCGGCGTCCTTGGCTGGGCCTCGCCGCTCTCCCCGCCTCCCGCATGCCCGCCGCCGGCCGCTCTCTGAGCGAGGGCTTTGGCGGTGAGCGAGGCGCCGACCAACAAGCCCAGGACTGCTCCGAGGAGCGCGCGGCGGGATGTGAGCGCCAGACCACAGCACTGCGGCGCCAACCGAAGATTTCGGGAAGTTTCACGTTCCGAGTTGAAGTTGGACTTGCGCATGGCAGCCTCACTTTCCGCCATGCATTTGCTGCCACTGAGCAGCTGCATTGGCGGCTACCGATTTGGCGACAACCGGACTGGCGGTTACACACAAGAGGCTGTTGACGCGTTCGACCACCTTCAGATTCAAAGGAATGGTACTGGCCATGGCCAGATAGGCAGCGGCCGCCAGCTGGTTGGGTTTCACCGCCTCCATTTCGGCCTGGTAATCGGCCAACAGGCGCAGCCCGTCCGTCGCCTTGCCGGATTTGAAACCGGGCGCAAGGGCTGACTGGGCTGCGATGAGAAGCTTACGGTTTGGATCGGCAAGCCGCGATGCGGCGGTCAGTCGGCCGAGGCTGTACTCGGTGCATACCGGCGCGCCATCTTCCAGGCTGGCAGCCAGCGGGGGCGCCTTGGCCGTGGTTGCTGGTGAGCCTGCCAAGCCGGAAGCGGCGACATAGCCGATCGCGGCCATAGCAATGATCAACACAATTGAGAGGCGGCACCTATGAAGAAGAACGGCGCGCGTCTTTTCGTTGTCCAGTTCGAGCATTGGATAGTCTCCTTGCTCAGACCGAGGACCTCCTCCCATGCCGCAACCGCTCCATCCATGGAACGCCTGCGTATGACCACAACGGCTATCACCGATTCGACGTTGTCGCCTTGATGCAGATTAATCTTGGGTTGATTCACATTTAGGCGCGCGCCACTTTTGATAATTAGACGTATTCTCGGTGGGCGCGCGGATCGACGAGGCACGAGGACTTTCAATGTTCCTCGCGGTCACTCGGCACCGTCCCGATCTCAAAACCACCGCATGCTCGCGCGGCGCGTCAGCCGCGCACAATGCGCGTGGCAGACGTCGGCGGAATGCCACGCCTTGCGCCCTCGATCGCTGCACTCAAGATTGCCGCCAATGCCTTTCTGACTACGGCAAGGCAATCCGATGGCACGGGTAGTCCGGCCGCCTCTGACGACAACTTCATGGTTACCCGTTTCCCTATTTTGCTATAGTATAGGCAAGCTGCTTCTCTAGAATAATTTCAGAGACAGCGTGTATTACGTCGCTTTCCGATACAATAACTCGAATTATTTTAAATCTCGGAATTCTTCTTACGTCTTGTTTTGGGGGGGACAGGATCTCGGAGTTCTACGGCTCATCTCAGGGGACCCAGGATGTCATTCCCAAAGCTGCTATCCGCACTTGCCTCCGTCGGCATCGTGCTAGCGACGAATTCACCGGTACAGGCCCAGGTCCCTTCCCCCATAGCAGTCGCCGGCCAGCTTGACCGGGCGGCGGTCGACGGGCCGGCCGCGCTATTGCGCGAACTCGATATGATATTGACCGCCTCGCCGGACCTGGCGGCGAATGCCGCCGCCGCGGTTGCCCTCGCCCGCGCCGCGGCGGCGCCGGTGCCTGGCTTTGTCGGCGCCAACATGCCTATCTACCGCGCCATCGCCGACCGGATCATCGCTGCTGCGCCCCCCTCGCAGCACCACGCGGTGGCCGAGGCGGTCAGCGCCGCCCTGGGACAGATTGCGGCGGTAGATCCACGCACCGCGCCGGTGGCTCCGACCTGGGAGCACGGAGAAGCCGCCACCACCCAGCCCGCCCCGATTACCCATGGCCAGCGCATCGGCGACTTCACTCTTTATTCCGATATCAAGAGCGGCATCTTCTACGACGACAACATTTACGCCACGAACCATTCGACCCGCGCGGACGGAGTCGCCACCGTTTCGCCGCGCGCTATTTTGCAGTCCAACTGGGAGAAGAACGAGTTCGTCGCCGAAGCGCAGACCGATCTCACCGGCTACTATGAACACAGTCGGGAAAACACCGCCGATTGGCATGTCAGCACCGAGGGGCGGATCGATGCCAGCGACACGACGCAAATCCTTCTTGGCCTGCTGGCGCTGCAAGACCATGAAGACCGGGCCTCGCCCGATGCGGTGGCCGGCCTTTCCCCGACACCTTACACCCAGTTGAACGCCTATGCCGGCATCGCCCACAATATCGGTTCGTATTCGATCCGCCTGGGAGGTTCCGCCGAGCAACTCACCTTCGGCAATGTGATGGGTTCCTATGGCGAGATCGACCAGACGGACCGCAACCGCGAACGCTATTCGTTCGGCGGACTGGTTCAGTACGACCTGGACCCGGCATTCCGCCCTTACATCAAGGCCTCCGGCGTGTTCCACGAATACCAGCAGCGGATCGACAACTTCGGATATGCGCGAAGCTCCCAGGGCGCCGAGGTCGGGCTCGGCGCTGTCCTGCGGATCACCGAACAACTTACCGGCGACGCCTATGTCGGGGGCACCACCCGCGATTACCAGGATACCTGGTTCCGAGATGTGAACACCTCGGTCGCCACCGCCTATCTCCGGTGGGAACCGACCTATGAGACCGTCATGGTTTTATTCTTCAATCGGTCTCTGGAAGAGACGACCCTGCCAGGAAGCCCGGGCTACATCTACAACATCGTCGGAGGCCGCATCGAACAGGCGCTGACGGAAAACCTTACCGGCATCCTCCGCGCCGCCGTTGCCCGCGCCGAATTCGTCGATACGTCGCGTAACGACGACGAAGGCGATTTCTCGGTCGGCCTGCGCTATTCGCTTACCGAGTATGTGACGCTTGGATGCGATTACCGCTACACGGTCCGCACCTCGGTCAGCGAGTACGCGGACTATGGCCGCAATCAGGCCTTTTTTCGAGTGAACGTCGCCTTCTGAACGGGAAATCTCGTAAAGCGTGGAAGGCCCAGGCTTGCACCGTCAGGCTCTGATGTTCTGCCGGGGAATCGCGTTCTTCCATACCATGCCTGGGTGATCGGATCCGCTCACCGGGCCGATCAACTCTCGACACGCCTCTGTCATCGAGACTTGGCAGTCCCCAGGGCTACATCGCGACGATGCCGTTACACACACAATTACTGTATATTAGAAATATATTGCACTCTAATTTGTTGGCAACCTCTTGACTTGCCATGTAGCAAGGGTGTTTTCTCGTTTAAACAACGGTAATCAGGAACCACATAGATGAGCGTAAACAGCAGCCACCCAGAGACTTTGGTCCTCCATGCCGGCTATCGCGCCGATCCGGCCACCGGTGCGGTCGCTGTGCCCATCTATCAGACCACCTCGTATCAGTTCGACAGCACCGAACACGCCGCCAACCTGTTCGCCCTGTCCGAACTGGGCAACATCTATACGCGCATCATGAACCCGACCACGGACGTCCTGGAAAAGCGCGTTGCCGCGCTCGAAGGGGGCGTCGCCGCCCTGGCGGTCTCTTCCGGCCAGGCCGCCAGTACCTTTTCAATCCTCAATCTCGCCCAGGCCGGCGACAATTTCGTTTCCTCCACCGACCTCTATGGCGGCACCTGGAACCTTTTCGCCAACACTTTCCGCCAGATGGGCATCGAAGCGCGCTTCGTTGATCCGTCAGACCCCGAGAATTTCCGCCGGGCCACCGATGCCCGTACCCGCGCCTATTACGCCGAAACGCTACCCAATCCCAAGCTGCAGGTATTTCCCATCGCCGAAGTCGCAAAGGTCGGCAACGAACTGGGCGTTCCGCTGATCGTCGACAACACCTCGGCCCCGATCATCGCCAAGCCGATCGATCACGGTGCAGCCGTCGTGGTCTATTCGACGACCAAGTTCATCGGCGGCCATGGAACGTCGATCGGCGGCATGATCGTCGATTCGGGAAAGTTCGACTGGGAGAAACACGGCGACCGCTTTCCCCTGCTCAACCACCCCGACCCCAGCTATCACGGCGCCGTCTGGACCCAGGCCGTCAAGCCCCTGGGCCCCATCGCCTACATCATCCGCGCCCGCGTCATCCTGCTGCGCGACATCGGCGCAGCGGCCAGCCCCCTCAGTTCGTTCCAGACGATCCAAGGCCTGGAGACGCTGCCCTTGCGCATGCGCGAGCACAACCGCAACGCCATCGCCGTGGCCGGATATTTGACCGGGCACCCGAAAGTGACCAAGGTCATCCATCCCTCGCAGCAAACCGGCGAGGCCCGGCGGCGCGCCGATGCCGTGCTGAAGGGCGGATACGGCGCCTTGCTCGGGTTCGAATTGAAGGGTGGAGTCGATGCCGGCAAGCGTTTCATCGACGCCCTGCAACTATTCTACCATGTGGCGAATATCGGCGATGCCCGTAGCTTGGCCATACACCCGGCGAGCACCACGCATTCGCAATTGTCCCGCGAAGACCAGTTGGCGACAGGCGTATCGGAGGGGTATGTTCGGCTTTCCATTGGAATCGAACATATCGACGACATCATCGCCGATCTGAAACAGGCTTTGGAGGCCGCATAGCAAAGTGTATGGACCGCTCGCCGCCGGACAATTCCCGCAGACCCGCCTACGCCGCAACCGCCGCGACCCCTGGTCGCGGCGGATGGTGGCGGAGACCCGCCTTTCCACCGACGACCTGATCTGGCCGGTGTTCGTCACCGAGGGTCGGGGTCTCAAGGTGGATATCCCGTCGATGCCGGGCGTCGTGCGCCATTCCCTCGACACCCTGCTGGAAGCCGTCGGCGAGGCGGCCGAACTGGGCATTCCGGCGATTGCCCTGTTCCCCTCGATCGCGCCGGAACTGAAGACCGCGGATGCCGCCGAGGCGACCAATCCCGACAACCTGATATGCCGCGCCGTGCGGGCGGTCAAGAATGCCTTCCCCGAGATGGGCATCATATGCGACGTGGCCCTGGACCCGTTCAACAGCGACGGCCATGACGGGCTGCTTATCGATGGCTACGTGGATAACGACCGCACCGTCGAAGTCCTGTGCCGCCAAGCGGTGGTCCAGGCTCAGGCAGGCTGCGACGTCGTCGCCCCGTCGGACATGATGGACGGGCGCATCGCCGCGATCCGCAAGGCGCTCGACGAGGTTGGCCTGGAGCGCGTGCGCATCCTGTCCTATGCGGCGAAATATGCATCGGCGTTCTACGGGCCGTTTCGCGATGCCGTAGGATCCAACTCGGCGCTGAAGGGCGGCGACAAGAAGACCTACCAGATGGACCCGGCCAATACCGACGAGTCGTTGCGCGAAGTCGCGATGGATCTCAAGGAAGGTGCCGACATGGTCATGGTCAAGCCGGGCATGCCCTATCTCGACATCGTCCGCCGGGTAAAGGAAAGCTTCGCCGTTCCCACCTTCGCCTATCAGGTATCCGGCGAATACGCCATGCTGAAGGCGGCCATCAACAACGGCTGGCTCGACAATGACAAGATCGTCATGGAGAGCCTGCTCGCCTTCAAGCGGGCCGGTGCCGACGGTGTTTTGACCTATTTCGCGGTCGAGGCGGCAAGATTGTTGCGGTGACACGGCCGGGGCGCCGGGTCGGATGATATCGCGGAAATACCTCTATCTCATCGCCCTGGCGAAGGAGAAGCACTTCGGACGGGCGGCCGCGGTCTGCAACATCTCGGCCTCGACCCTGTCGGCGGCAATTCGCGAACTGGAACGCGAAGTCGGCGTGGCGGTGGTCGAACGCGGCAAAACCTTCACCTCGCTGACCCCCGAAGGGCGATGTGTGCTTGAATATGCCCGGCGCATGGCGGCAAGCGCCAATGACCTGAAGCAGGCGTTGGCGAAGTCGCGTAGCGGCCTGACAGGACGGCTGCGCCTGGCGGTCATCCCGACCGCGCTGACGGTGGTGGCATCTCTGACATCGGCGTTTTCGCGCCGCTATCCCATGGTCACCATCGAGGTGCTGTCGCTCAGCACTCCCGAGATCCTCACCCGACTACGCAGTTTCGCTGTCGACGGAGCGATCGCCTACCTGGAATCGGCGAATGCCGAGGATTTGGCGACCCAGCCCTTGTGGAAGGAGACCCATGTCCTGATCACCGCCGCCAGCTCGGCACTGGACGGGCGGGAGAGCATCACCTGGCGGCAGGCGGCCGAAATCCCGCTGTGCCTGTTGACCCCCGACATGCAGAACCGCAAGACCATCAATTCCGTGTTCACCGGCTTGGGCTGCCGGCCGCAACCGACGATGGAGACCAATTCCATCATCAGCATGCTGGCCCATGTCTGCGCGGGCTCATGGTCGAGCATCGTACCACGCAGTGTGCTCGACCTGATCGGCACCCCCGAGGGCATGCGTGTGCTGGAGTTGACCGAGCCGTCGGTGGTCTGGGCGACCGGCCTGATCACCCTGGCGCGTGAGCCAGGCTCGCCGATGGTCGAAGCGCTGACCGATGAAGCGCGGGCCCTTGCCGGCATATTCGACAAATTCGAATAAGTCTTCGACATTTCTCGGTACAAGTCAGCGCCCAAGCTCCCTAATTGTTTTAGTTCGGGGAATAAGAACCGGTGAATTCAACGAGCCGGTCATTCCCCAGGTGCGGGCTCCGCCCGTGGGAGAACAACGACCGAGGAGACCCATGAGCAGCATTCATGTTGGGCATTTGCCCGGCCTGTTGGCCCGAGAACGCAGCATCGCCAGCCCGGCCTTCAACCGGTGGCTGGTTCCCCCCGCGGCATTGGCGATCCATCTCTGCCTCGGAATGGCTTACGGCTTTTCCGTGTTCTGGTTGCCGCTGTCGAAGGCGGTCGGCATCACCGAGCCCATCGCCTGTCCCCAGAGCATGAGCTTCTTTCAAGAGGTGATCACCACCAGTTGCGACTGGAAGATATCCATGCTCGGTTGGGTGTTCACCCTGTTCTTCGTCTTCCTCGGCTCGTCGGCCGCCATCTGGGGCGGCTGGCTGGAGCGAGCGGGACCGCGCAAGGCCGGCTTCGTCGCTGCCCTGTGCTGGTGCGGCGGCCTGGTTGTCTCGGCATTCGGTGTCGCCGTGCACCAGATCTGGCTATTGTGGCTCGGCTCCGGCGTCATCGGCGGGGTCGGGCTGGGGTTGGGCTATATTTCGCCCGTTTCGACTCTGATCAAGTGGTTTCCCGACCGCCGCGGCATGGCCACAGGCATGGCCATCATGGGCTTCGGTGGCGGCGCGATGATCGGCGCACCGCTGGCCGACAAGCTGATGAAGCATTTCGCCACTCCCACCTCGGTGGGCGTCTGGCAGACATTCCTGGTATTGGCGGCCATCTATCTGGTCTTCATGGTGGGTGGCGCCCTGGGCTACCGCCTGCCACCCGCCGGCTGGGCCCCCGCCGGCTGGACGCCGCCGCCAACGGGCAGCAAGGGTTCGCTGATGATGGACAAGCATGTTCATCTCGACGTCGCCTGGAGGACTCCGCAATTCTGGCTGGTGTGGGCGGTCCTCACGCTGAACGTAACCGCCGGTATCGGAATCATCGGGATGGCGTCGCCGATGCTGCAGGAAGTATTCGGCGGCAAACTGATCGGCATCGACGCCTCCTTCAACGACCTTAGTCCGTTGCAGAAGGGACAGATCGCCGCGGTGGCCGCCGGCTTCACCGGCCTGTTGTCGCTGTTCAATATCGGCGGCCGTTTCTTCTGGGCCTCGCTGTCCGACAAGGTGGGGCGCAAGGCCACCTATTATACGTTCTTCCTGCTCGGCTTCGTTCTCTACGCCTCAGTCCCCTGGATGGCCCAAGGCAGCGCGCTGGCGCTCTTCGTCGGCGCCTTCTGCATCATCCTGTCCATGTATGGCGGCGGCTTCTCCACCGTACCGGCCTATCTGGCCGATATGTTCGGCACCAAGATGGTGGGCGCCATCCACGGCCGGCTGATGACCGCATGGGCGACCGCCGGCGTCCTCGGCCCGGTTCTGGTCAATTACATCCGCGAATATCAGCTGGCCCACGGGGTGGCCCGCAGCCACGCCTACAACATAACCATGTACATCCTCTCCGCCTTGTTGCTGCTGGGATTCCTCTGCAATTGGCTGGTCCGCCCGGTGTCCGAAACGCTGCACATGAGTCCGGAAGAGGTGGCCGAGGAAAAACAGGCGGCGGACGACACCCACCCCCATTTTGTTGACGACAACGTCGCCGTGGCCCGAGAACTCAGCCATAGTTGGCGGGTCGCCGCGGCCTGGATGGCGGTATGGATCCCGCTCGCCTGGGGAATATGGATCACCTTGCAGAAAGCATTCGTCATGTTCCGATAATTCTAAAGTATTCGATGACAATTGGCCTGGACCATCCCCATCTGACAAATGCCTGGTCCGTGGCCAAAGATCGAACCAATCAAGGAAGCGTCCAGTGACCACGCCAAATTCGCCCGCCACCGACGGCATCGCTGCCGCCATCGCAGCCCATCGGGCAACGCCCGGACCGCTGCTGCCAATCCTCCACACCATTCAGGACGCAATGGGGTACGTTCCGCCGGAAGCCATCCCTATGATCGCTCAGGCACTGAACCTGTCGCGGGCTGAAGTTCATGGCGTGGTCACTTTCTATCATCACTTCCGCCAGCACCCCGGAGGGCGTCACACAGTACGCCTGTGCCGGGCCGAAGCCTGCCAGGCACGAGGGTCGGAAACGTTGATCGCCCACGCCAGGGCCGAACTGGGCTGCGACTTTCATGGCACCACCGCGGACGGCGCGATCAGCCTCGAGCCGGTGTTCTGCCTCGGACATTGCGCCAGTGGGCCGGCCATGATGATCGATGACGAGCCGCATGCCGCCGTCACGCCGGCCCGTTTCGACTCCCTGATCCAGCCGCTGCGGGCCAATCCGACGGAGGAATGAATGACCGCTACCGTCTTCGTCCCCCGGGATTCCACCGCGCTCGCCCTGGGCGCCGAGGCCGTCGCCCGCGCCATTGCAGCGGAAACCGAGCGGCGCGGCCTGCCGCTGCGTATCGTTCGAAACGGCTCGCGCGGCCTATTCTGGCTCGAACCCTTGGTGGAGGTGGCGACGCCGGGTGGGCGCCTGGCCTACGGCCCGGTGTCGGCGGCCGACATCCCCGGCCTGTTCGACGCCGGCTTCCTGAGCGGTGGCGATCATGCCTTGAGCCTTGGGCCGACTGAAGAGATCCCCTACCTTAAAAATCAGCAGCGCCTGACTTTCGCCCGGGTCGGCCGCACCGACCCCTTGTCTCTCGACGACTACCTGGCCCATGACGGCTACCGCGGCCTGCGGCGCGCACTGGACTGGAACGGCCAGCGCATCGTCGCCGAGGTGACCGATTCCGGATTGCGCGGCCGCGGCGGCGCAGCCTTTCCTACAGGCATCAAATGGCAAACCGTGCTGGAGGCGCGGTCCGACAGAAAATATGTGGTCTGCAATGCCGACGAAGGCGATTCCGGAACATTCTCCGACCGCATGATCATGGAGGGCGACCCCTTCCTGCTGATCGAGGGAATGACCATCGCCGGCCTGGCGGTGGGAGCGACCCACGGCTTCATCTATGTGCGCAGCGAATACCCCCAGGCCTACCGGGTGCTGGTTCAAGCCCTAGACGTCGCCGAGGCTCGAGGCTATCTGGGAAACAACCTCTTCGGTTCCGGCAAGGGCTTCCACCTGGCCGTGCGCAAGGCGGCCGGTGCCTATATCTGCGGCGAGGAAACGGCGTTGCTGGAAAGCCTGGAAGGAAAGCGCGGCATCGTCCGTGCCAAGCCGCCGCTTCCCGCCACCCAGGGATTGTTCAACCAACCGACGGTGGTCAACAACGTCATATCCCTGGCTTCCATACCCGTGATCCTCGACCGCGGCAGCAGCTTCTACCGGGATTATGGCTGTGGCCGCTCACGCGGCAGCCTGGCCTTCCAACTGGCTGGCAACATCCGCTATGGCGGGCTGGTGGAAAAGGCTTTCGGCGCCACCTTGCGCGAACTGCTGTATGATTTCGGCGGCGGCAGCGCCAGCGGCCGCCCGATCCGCGCCGTCCAGGTGGGCGGGCCGCTGGGGGCGTATCTGAGCGAGGCGGAATTCGACACTCCGCTCGATTACGAGGCCTTTGCCGCGGCCGGCGCCATGCTCGGCCACGGCGGCATCGTGGCCTTCGACGACACCGTCGACATGTCCCGCCAGGCCCGCTTTGCCATGGAATTCTGCACCATCGAGTCCTGCGGAAAATGCACACCCTGCCGCATCGGCTCGATCCGCGGCATGGAGATCATCGATCGTATCGGCGCCGGCGGCGACGGACCGGCCCAAGTCGCCCTGCTGCGCGACCTGTGCGATGTCATGCAGGCGGGCTCGCTCTGCGCCATGGGTGGCCTGACGCCGAGTCCGGTGCTGTCCGCCCTGGACCGCTTCCCCGAAGACTTCGGCCCGAAACAGAGGGTTCCGTCATGAACCAGATCCACGAAATCGACTACGGCACGCCCGCCCGGACGTCTACCGAGCTGGTCAGCCTGGAGATCGACGGCATCGCGGTGACCGTTCCCGCCGGCACGTCGCTGATGCGGGCGGCCATGGAAGTCGGCATTGCCATTCCCAAGCTATGCGCTACGGAGAGCCTCGAACCCTTCGGCTCCTGCCGCCTGTGCCTGGTGGAGATCGACGGACGGCGCGGCACCCCCGCCTCCTGCACCACGCCGGCCGAAAGCGGGATGAAAGTGCGGACGCAGTCGCCGCGCTTGGCCGCCCTGCGCCGCGGAGTAATGGAACTCTATATCTCCGACCACCCCCTTGACTGCCTGACCTGTTCGGCCAACGGCAACTGCGAGCTGCAGACCATGGCCGGTGTCGTCGGGCTGCGCGAGGTCCGCTACGGCATGGACGGGGCCAACCACCTGGCCGAGACCAAGGACCTGTCCAATCCCTACTTCACTTATGACCCGGCGAAATGCATCGTCTGTTACCGCTGCGTCCGCGCCTGCGAAGAAACGCAAGGCACCTTCGCCCTGACCATCGACGGCCGCGGTTTCGCCTCGCGCGTGTCACCGGGGCAGATGCAGCCGTTCATGGGCTCGGAATGCGTCTCTTGCGGCGCTTGCGTTCAGGCCTGCCCAACGGCCACCCTGATGGAGAATTCGCTCGTCGAAATGGGCCAGGCCGAGCGCTCGGTGGTCACCACCTGCGCCTACTGCGGCGTCGGCTGTTCATTCAAGGCCGAGGTCAAGGGCAACGAGGTGGTGCGCATGCTGCCCCACAAGGACGGCAAGGCCAACGAGGGACATGCTTGCGTCAAGGGCCGCTTCGCCTGGGGCTACACCACCCACCCCGACCGCATCCTCAAGCCGATGATCCGCCAACGCATCACCGAGCCCTGGCGCGAGGTCAGCTGGGAGGAGGCGCTGGCTCACGCGGCCAGTGAGTTCCGGCGGATCCAAGCGACCCACGGACGCGATTCGATCGGCGGCATCGTCTCCTCGCGCTGCACCAATGAAGAGACCTATCTGGTCCAGAAGATGGTCCGTGCGGCCTTCGGCAACAACAACGTCGACACCTGCGCCCGCGTCTGCCACTCACCAACCGGTTACGGCCTCAAGCAGACCCTGGGCGAATCGGCCGGCACCCAGGCATTCAAGTCGATCGACAAGAGCGACGTGATCATCGTCATCGGCGCCAACCCGACCGATGGCCATCCCGTCTTCGGCTCGCGCCTGAAGCGCCGCCTGCGCCAGGGCGCCAAGCTGATCGTCATCGACCCGCGCCGCATCGACCTGGTATCGGGTCCCCATGTCCGTGCCGAGCACCACCTGAAGCTGCGGCCAGGCACCAACGTGGCGATGCTGAGCGCCCTGGCTCATGTCGTCGTCACCGAAGGCCTGGTGGCCGAGCAGTTCGTCCAGGCCCGCTGCGACACCGAGTCGTTCGAACAATGGCGCGCCTTCGTGACGCGGCCGGAAAACTCGCCCGAGGCTACCGCCCCGATCACCGGCGTCCCGGCCGAGCAGGTCCGGGCCGCAGCTCGGCTTTACGCGACAGGAGGCAATGCCGCCATCTATTACGGACTGGGTGTGACCGAACATAGCCAGGGATCGACGGCGGTCATCGCCATCGCCAACCTGGCCATGGCCACCGCCAATGTTGGCCGCGAAGGCGTCGGGGTCAATCCATTGCGCGGACAGAACAATGTCCAGGGCTCCTGCGACATGGGATCATTCCCCCATGAACTGCCGGGATACCGCCATGTTTCGGATGAGCCGACGCGCCGGGCCTTCGAACAGCGCTGGGGCGTCACCTTGCAGCATGAGCCGGGCCTGCGCATTCCCAACATGTTGGATGCCGCCGTCGAGGGCGGGTTCAAGGGTCTCTATTGCCAGGGCGAGGACATCGTCCAGTCGGACCCCAACACCAAACATGTGGTGGCCGCCCTCGAGGCGCTGGAATGCGTCGTCGTGCAGGATCTGTTCCTCACCGAAACGGCCAAATATGCCCATGTGTTCCTGCCTGGCTCATCCTTCCTCGAAAAGGACGGCACATTCACCAACGCTGAACGGCGGATTTCACGGGTCCGCAAGGTGATGCCGCCGAAGGCCGGCAAGGCGGACTGGGAAATCACCATGGCGCTGGCCAATGCGCTCGGCTATCCCATGCGTTATGGTCACCCTGCCGAGATCATGGCGGAAATTGCCGCCTTGACGCCGACGTTCGCCGGCGTCACCTACGAGCGCCTGGATGCCTTGGGCAGCATCCAATGGCCATGCAACGGGGAAGCCCCCGACGGCACCCCCACCATGCATGTCGATAAATTCGTCCGCGGCAAGGGGCGTTTCATCATCACCCAGTATGTGCCGACCGATGAGAAGGTGACCCGACGGTTCCCGCTTCTGTTGACCACAGGAAGAATTCTTTCCCAATACAACGTCGGGACCCAGACCAGGCGCACCGAAAACCTGCGCTTCCACGCCGAGGACCTGCTTGAAATCCATCCACACGACGCCGAGGAACGTGGCATCGAGGACGGTGACTGGGCCGGGCTCGAATCGCGGGCCGGCAGCACCGTGCTGCGAGCACGCATAACCGAGCGGGTGCAACCCGGGGTCGTCTACACCACCTTCCACTTCCCCGAATCGGGCGCCAATATCGTGACGACCGACAACTCGGATTGGGCGACCAATTGCCCGGAATACAAGGTCACGGCTGTCCAGGTCTCCCGCGTCGTCGGAGCGGCCGCCCGTCGTGCCGGCCTGGAGGCGGCGCATGTGGAGTAGTGTCGGATCGGTAGTCGCCGAACGATGGGAAGGTGGTTCCGTTGAGTGCCGGGTCGACGAGGTGGCCGGTGAAGTGCCGGTCGCCCTCGTCTACGACGGAATTTCCCACGCGGTGATGCTGGCCTCTCCCGGCGATCTTGAGGATTTTGCCCTGGGATTCAGCCTGACCGAGGGAATCGTGGGCGAGGCGCGCGAGATCTACGATATGGAGATCGTCGAGCGGGAGGAAGGCATCGAAGTGCGGATGCGCATCGCCGGCGAGCGCCTGCACAATCTCAAGAACCACCGCCGCAGCCTGGCGGGCCGCACCGGCTGCGGCCTGTGCGGGGCGGAAAGTCTCGAACAGGCCTTTCGCAACCTCGCTCCCGTGGCAACGGAACTGCGTCTCGATCCCCAATGCCTGCATACGGCACTCGGCCAATTGCGCGACCTGCAGCGCATCGAGCGGGTCACCGGCGCCACCCACGCCGCCGCGTGGCTGGACACGGATGGACGGATCGCGGCTCTGCGCGAGGATGTCGGCCGCCACAACGCCCTGGACAAGCTGGTTGGTCACTTGGCCAGCGCCGGTGCCGATTTCGCGCGAGGCGCCGTTCTGGTCACCAGCCGGGCCAGCCACGAAATGGTCCAGAAGACGGCGGCGATGGGGATCGGCCTGATGGCTGCCATCTCCGCCCCGACCGACCTCGCCATCCGCATGGCCGGACGGCTGAACCTCACCCTGGTGGCCTTCCTGCGCCGCGACAGCCACATGATTTATACCCACCCCTTGCGCCTGCGCCCTTGAACGGACTGCCCAATCATGACTATCGACAAGCTCATCAAGATGGCCAACCAGATCGGCGCCTTCTTCGAGGCGATGCCCGATCGACGCCAGGCGATGGCCGATATCGCCGGCCACATCCAGCGCTCCTGGGATCCGAAAATGCGCGGAGTCCTGCTGGCCCATCTGGACGCGCAGCCCTCGGCTGACGGAGGCCTGAAGCCGATCGTCAGCGAAGCGGTGCGCACCCACCGCAAGGCACTGGAAGGTAGGGCCTGAGATTCCCGCTGGGCGATGGCGCTCGCCGCTCCATCACCGATTCTGACGCGGCTCATTAATCTTAGGTTTTATGAGATACTAATCAATCGCATTGGGTGAACGTCGCACCAATTTGTGGTATAAATTGTGTCAGGCAGTTTTCCCGGAGGAGGACGCCATGACATTCCAATTCATCGTAGACGCCACCATTATCGTGCTGTGCCTTGCCGTCGGCGTCGCTGCGGTATCGGTATTCGGCACTGCTTTGGTGATGGAATTCAAGGAATGGTGGCATAATCATCACTGGGGCGGCCATCACCATATGTTGCCGCACTGAACGGCGTCCGTCCCCGGTCGCGCCGCAACGCCATCGCCGTCGATGACAGACAGCCGGACCCTCGCATCGACCCGTCGTTTCCTGGCGAAAGCTGAGGCTGCGGCGATCGGTTCCGATTACCGCCGCTCGGTATTAGCGCTCTGTCCTGTAGATGACGAAAGAGCGCCCCCGAGCGACTTCGTGGAATAGACGAGAATAGGGTGTGTCCCCGGTGCAGCCCATGGTCAGATGGATGACGTAGGGAAACCGCTCGTTCCATTTGTCCATGAAGGGCAGGATTCTGAGGTGGTAATAGCCTCTGTAAAGCCCCCCGGAAGCAAGCGGCGTCAGGTCGTTCGTCACCATCATGGCTGCCAGCGCCCCATCCACCGGGCTGATCGGAATGGGACTGAAATAGCCTTTGAACTCCGGCTTATAGTAGGCCAGTTCGGCCCCGCGATGAGCGAAAATATACGGCTGGATAGAATCGCGGTCGATAGTCACCAGCGATGCCATATGGGTATAGAACCGCCCCTCGACCGCGGGCGCCGGACAGTCCTCCTCATCGGCCGACGAGACGAAGACTGCCGAGTGGGGAGGAATCAGGCGGATTGCCCGGCGGAATTCCTCAACGTCTTTGTTGTATTCCCATCCCTTCATCGCAGATACAGTGATATTCATGCACATGACGCCGGCAACCGCGCCGACGATGACCGGCTCCATCCACGCCCGATCGAGGCGGGGTTCAACGGAAATTACAAATAGAAGAGCGGCCATCCAGATCAGGCGTGCGTCAATATAATAAGATAACTGATAGGATGATGGGGCAAGAACAGCCAAAACCGCGAATGCAACAACCAAAGGCCGGAAAGGCGGCTTCAGCCGAAAACTTCCCATATAACAGAATGCTGCACATATACTATAGAATACAGCAGCGGCGGCAAATGCAACCGGCGCCGATCCCATATCGAATGATAAGGCAATCCCCACAACCTTATTTGGTAAGGCAGAAAACTCTATTATATTTGTTCTTGAATGCTGCGCAAAGAGATAAAGTATTGCCGGAGAAATATTTTCTATGACAGACAATCCAACAGCCTGCCGCCATTTCTTTCCCTCTCCAATCCGAATAAAGAACAGCCCGGTTGCCAGGATCAAAAATGCACCAAAATGGCTCATAAATACAATGGAAGATAGTATGTTGAGTAATATTATAGAACCATGGCCATTCCCCGGCCACCTGATCTTCCAGGAAAAAATAAAAAATGTAACAGCCATAGCGAACGCAAAATCAAGAAATGCAAACGTGACAACAAACGAATACAGAATAGGTAGAGCCAATAGGAGTGATACTTTAAGCGTTCTGTGTATAGTATAATGGCACATGAGGATCGCCGCCCACATCAGTCCGGCGCTCGCAATATAAAATATCTTTATGAATACCGCCTCACTCAGGCCAAGATAGGCGGAAACCATCCCGCCAATATCGACAGCGATATTTGGCACAATGGAAAGTTTTACATCAAAGAACTTACGTATCCAGGATGTTTTGTCGGATGCGATGACATCCAGGCGCGAAAGATGGTTCAGATAATCGGCAGCCAACGGGTATCTGAAGCCGCCAGCCAATATGAGCATCACAATGGCAATGCCGACATACAGAACCAATATTGCTCTGGGGCTTAACCTTTCCCAAGAGAAATATTCCGCGCACCCTGGCGAGCAGCTGGCTTGATCTGTCATTTCCAGGCAGACCGGCCCCTATTCCCTTGCCAACCAGTCCCGCACCAGCGTGATCTGCTCGTCTTCCAGCAGCATCGGCGCATGGCCGCAAGCGGGAATCTCCACCACATCCGCTTTCGGGCCGCGTCGCGTCATTTCGTCGGCCGTCTCCGGCAGCAGAAGGTCCGATTCGGTGCCGCGCAGCACCAGGACCGGGCAGCGGATGTTGTCCCACAACGGCCAGAAGCTCGCGTCGTCGAGGGCCGCCTTGAAGGTATCGGCGATTCCGGGGTCGTATCGCAGGCGATATGTGCCGTTCTCCGCGGGTTCGGTGCTGACTTCCGTGACGAAGCGCCAATGCTCGGGTTGGCGGATGCCAAAGGTGGTCATGCTCTTCCTCAGCGCCGCTTCCGCCTCGGCCAGGCTGCGGAAGCGCGGGTCGCTGCCGAGGAAAGCGGCGATGCGCTGCAAGGCGGCACCGGGGACGAACGGACCGATGTCATTGAGGATCAGACGGCGGATCGGGGCCCCCATGCGTGACGCGAGGGCCATGCCGATCACCCCGCCCATGGATGTGCCCAGCCAATCGACCTGGTCCACATCCAGCCGGGCGATCAGCGCGGCGCAATCGCTCTGGTAAAGGTGATAGTTGTAGTCAGCCTTAGCCGGCAACCATTCACTGTCGCCTCTCCCGGGCATATCCGGGCAGATGACCCGCCATTCCTCGGCCAACGCTTGCGCCAAGGGCTCGAAATCGCGGCTGTTGCGGGTCAGTCCATGCAGGCAGACCAGCACCCGGCGGTTGGCCGGGTCGCCCCATTCGGTATAGGCGATCCGATGGAAGCCGTTCGGCCCCAGCCCTAGGAAGTGTTTCCGTCGCATAGCGCCTCGTCGATTCACGCGGGTCCACCATTGTGCCTGCGTCGCGGCGGCCTGGCTATCTTTTCGGACGCCTCCACAGGGATACTCCATCCGAATTGCATTCGCCGGGCGCCGACGCCATTCTTCACCGATGAAAGCGATCCTGAAGCTGACCGTCGCCGTCGCAATCATCCTCCTGGCGGCTGTCGGCGGGTTGACCTGGTGGTTGTCCGGCTCGTCACAGCCAAGGGAGGGGACGTTGCGCTTGCCAGGCCTGAAGGCACCCGTCACCGTCGCCCGGGACGAGTATGGCGTCCCTCGCCTGGTGGCGGCAAATGCCGACGACGCCTATTTCGCTCTCGGCTTCATCCACGCCCAGGACCGCCTGTGGCAGATGGAGATGCAACGGCGCCTGGGTGCCGGGCGGTTGGCCGAGGTGATCGGCGAGAAGGCCTTGCCCACCGACAAATTCATGCGCACGCTCGGGCTTTACCAGCTTGCCGAGCAGAGCTTCCAGTTGCTCGTCCCCGAGGTTCGCCATGCCCTGGAATCCTATGCGGCAGGGGTCAACGCCTACCTGACCCATCACTCGGGCCCGCTGCCGGCCGAATTCTTGCTCCTGCGCTTTACGCCGGAACCTTGGAAGCCGGCTGACAGCCTGGTGTGGGGCCGCTTGATGGCGCTGCAACTGTCGGGCAACTGGTGGGACAAGTTGTTACGCGCCCGGCTGCTCCGGCTGTTGCCGCCCGCTCAAGTGACGGACCTGTGGCCGGCCTACCCTCACGGCGGCCCCACCACCCTGGGGCTGAGCGACGAACTGCTTGACCACATGCTGGGGGCAATTCCCGACAGCCTGCGGCCGCGGCTGGCGTCCAATCTGTGGGTCGTATCCGGCGACCGCAGCGAGACCGGCAAGCCGCTCCTGGCCAATGATCCCCACCTCGACTTCCAAGCGCCGATCCTCTGGTACCTGGCGGTGATCGAGGCGCCCGGCCTGGCACTGTCGGGGGCCACGGTGCCAGGCGTACCATTCCACCTTCTCGGCCACAATCGGCGGATCGCCTGGGGGATCACCACCACCAGCAGCGATACGATGGATCTGTTTATCGAAAAGCCGGCCGGCGGAGGGTATCTGACCCCCAATGGCGCGGCGCCGTTTCAGGTCCATGATGAACTCATCAGGGTGCACGGGAGCAGCCCGGTAACCATTACCGTGCGACAGACCCGCCACGGCCCGATCATCTCGGATCTCCTCGGCGATCGGGCAGACGGGCAACTTCTGGCCCTGTCGGCCACGGCCCTCGACCCTGACGATCGCACCGCCCAGAGCTTCTATCGCCTCAATCGCGCCGGCAACTGGGCGGAGTTCAATGCGGCGCTGGAGGACTTCCAGTCGCCGCAGCAGAATATCGCCTATGCCGATGTGGACGGCCATATCGGCATGGTGTCGCCTGGCCGGGTTCCCATCCGCAAGAATGGCGACGGCAGCCTGCCCCGCCCCGGCTGGAGCGGAAAGTACGACTGGACCGGCTGGGTCCCGTTCGATGCCCTGCCCCGCGTGTTCGACCCCCCGTCCGGCATCATCGTCAACGCCAACAACAAGGTGGTGCCGGACGACTATCCCTATCTGCTCACCAGCAC
Source organism: Pseudomonadota bacterium (assembly GCA_021781575.1). GTDB lineage: Bacteria > Pseudomonadota > Alphaproteobacteria > Rhodospirillales > Magnetospirillaceae > DUZF01. The sequence goes on along the minus strand of JAJXWP010000002.1, from coordinate 159,901 downwards.
CTGGCCTGAACCGTACCGAGCCGAGCGCATCATCGAGCGACTGAACGAGCGCCGCCGCCATTCGGTGGACGATATGATGTCCATGCAGATGGACGAGACGTCCTTGATGGCGCGGGAGTTGAAGCCGCTTCTGCTGGAATTTCCGCCCCACGGAAAGCGGGCCGCCGCCGCCTACGCCATCCTCAAGACATGGAGCGGCGTGACGTCGGCCGATCTGGCCGCGCCACTGATCTTCGAGACCTGGGCCTTGCGCCTGCAGCAGGAACTGCTCAGCCCTTGGTTGCGCGAAAACGCCGGCAGATTCCACAGCCTCCGCCCACTGTTCCTCAAGGCTGTACTCAGCGGGCGAACGGTGTGGTGCGGGGCGCCGGGGCAACGGACGCCACCGGACTGTGCGCAGAAGGTGGCCGAAGCTCTCGACCACGCCCTTGACGACATCGCCCGGCGCTATGGCGCCGACATGAGCCAGTGGAAGTGGGGCGAGGCCCATCAGGCGGTTTTCGACGCCATGCTCTACCGCTACATTCCCGTGCTCAGCACCATGACGCGCCTCTCCGCGGCCACCGGCGGCGACGACTTCACCGTTCAGCGTGGCTCCTTCCTCGAGGCCGCGCCGGGGGTCTTCCATAACGTTCATGGCGCCGGCATGCGTGCGGTCTATGACTTGGCCGATCTTGACGACAGCCGCTTTGTCATTGCCACCGGCCAGTCGGGAAGCCCCTTGTCGCCGCATTGGGGAGACCTGCTGGACCCCTGGCGGCAAGGCGAAACGATCACCTTGCCGCGCGACGGTTCGCCGCCGCAGGTCTTGGTACTGGAGCCCTCACCATGACACTCTCCCTGGCTCGTGTTCGCGCGGCCGCGGCGGCAATCGCCGGTCATGTGGTCCGCACCCCCCTGGTCCCCTGCCCCACCCTCAGCCGGCAGGTCGGTGCCGAGGTTCTGCTGAAACTGGAAAATCTGCAGGCCTCGGGATCGTTCAAGGCGCGCGGCGCGCTCAACAAGATACTGTCGCTCTCGGCGGCCGAGCGCCAAGCCGGGGTCATCGCCATGTCGGCGGGAAACCATGCCCAGGGGGTAGCCTGGCATGCCCGCCGCTTGCAGATAGCCGCCACCATCGTCATGCCCCGAGGCACACCGTTCACCAAGATCGAACGGACGGAAGAGCTTGGTGCCCGGGTGGTTCTGGACGGGGATACGCTGACCGAGGCGGGCCAGCGGGCCAGGGCGCTGGCGGCCGAGGAAGGCTATGCCTTCATCCATCCCTACGATGACCCGCTGGTCATCGCCGGCCAGGGCACCATCGGCCTGGAACTCTACGAGCAGGCGCCGGACCTCGATGCCATTCTGGTGCCGGTCGGCGGCGGCGGTTTGATTTCCGGCATCGCTGTTGCGGTCAAGACTTTGAACCCGGCCATCGAGATTCTCGGCGTGCAAAGCGAGCTCTACCCCTCGATGAAGGACGCGCTGGAGGGTATTGCGCCGCGTTGCGGCGGGCAGACGATCGCCGAGGGGATCGCGGTCAAGGAGCCCGGAGAACTGACCCAGCCGATCGTGCGGAAACATGTGTCGGAAATTTTGCTCGCCGCGGAATCGGCCATCGAACGGGCTGTGCAGATGATGCTGGAAAACCACAAGCTGGTGGCGGAAGGGGCGGCCGCGGCACCGCTCGCCGCCCTGTTGGCCGATCCGTCACGATTCAAAGGGCGGCGCATAGCCCTGATCGTTTCGGGGGGTAACCTGGACGCCCGGCTGGTCGCTTCGATTCTGCTGCGCGGCCTGGCACGAGCCGGCCGCATGGCCCGTCTGCGCATCGAAATCCCCGATGCCCCCGGCACGCTGGCCCGCGTCGCCAAGCTGATCGGCGAAGGCGACGGCAACATCATCGAGATCACCCACCAGCGCCTGTTTCACGATGTCCCGGTGAAATACACCGAACTGGACGCGGTGATCGAAACCACCAGCGTCGCCCATGTACGCGAAATCGTCGACATGCTGCGCCGCTCGGGCTACCCGACACGGCTGCTGAGCAACACGGCGGACTGAGCGCTTGTACCTGGCGCGGGCTCAGTCCTCGTCACGCAGATCGGCGTAGGAACCGCGGTAATAGACCAGCGGTTCACCATCTTGCGCGCATCGCAGCCGCTCGACACGGCCAATGAAGATCTGATGGTCACCGCCGTCACGGATATCGACGGTGGTGCAATCGAAATTCGCCAGGCATCCCGACAGGATGGGCGCGCCACCAGCCCAGGTCTCGTATGGCACGTCTTTCCATTTCCCTTCCAGCCGGCTGGCGAAACGGATTGACAGTTCCCGCTGCTCGCGGCACAGCACATTGATGGCGAAGCACCCGGCAGCCTTGAATGCATCCAGGCAAGTGTTCTTGTTGTCAAGGCAGAACAGGACCAGCGGTGGATCGAGGGAAACAGAACAGAAGGAATTTATCGTCACTCCGAGCGGAGAGGAATCCCCTGCCGTGGTTGTTACAATGGTCACACCGGTTGGAAAACAACCCAAGGCATTGCGAAAAGTGCGGGCATCGAAGCTCATGGCGTGGCCAATCCTTCCTTTCTCACGCCGAGACTAATACAGCAAACCTGCGGTCCCATCAAATTTCCCAGTAGGGCCGCCATCGCCGTTCATTTTTTTTTACGCTTCCTGTTGTTGACTGGCGACAAGATGGCCGAATTATAGCATTCTCCCCCATCGAAGGAGCTATGTCGGAAGGACCGACACAACAGAGGTAGAGCATGTTCGTACTCATTGGCGCGGCAGTGGTGATCGTTTCCGTCATCGGCGGCTATGTGGGTAACGGCGGCGAGATCGGCGTCCTCATTCAACCCTTCGAATGGCTCATTATCCTGGGAGCGGCAATTGGCTCCTTCATCATCGGCAACCCGAAAACGGTGATCTTCGGCCTGGGCAAGGCCATGTCCACGATGCTCAAGGGATCCCGACACAACAAGGCATCCTATCTCGAACTGCTCAGCCTGCTCTATTCGCTGTTCAAGCTGGCCAAGACAAAGGGCGATCTGGCTTTAGAAAGCCACGTAGAAAAACCGGACGAAAGCACCCTGTTCCAGAAATTCCCAAAGTTTTCATCCGACCATCATAGCCGGGAATTTCTTTGCGACTACCTTCGGCTGCTCACGCTCGGCACCAACAACGCCCATGAGGTGGAATCCATCATCGACGCCGAGATCGAATCCCACCACCACGAAATCTCGCTCATCGCCAATGCCGTCACGACCATGGCCGACGCCATGCCGGCACTGGGCATCGTCGCTGCGGTGCTGGGCGTCATTCACACCATGGGCTCGATCACCGAACCGCCGGAGGTCCTGGGGCACCTCATCGGTGCGGCACTTTGCGGCACGTTTATGGGTGTGTTGCTGTCCTACGGCTTCTTCGCCCCATTCGGCCGCATTCTCGATATCATATACAAGACCGAAGCCGAATACCTGAGCTGCATGAAGAATTGTCTGCTCGCCCACATGATGGGCTATGCACCACAAGTTTCCATCGAATTCGGCCGCAAGAGCCTGCCGCCCCATGTGCGCCCAAGCTTCGCCGAACTCGAAGAAACCGTCACCAATCTGCCACCCGACTGAGCCCGCATAGGCGATGGCCGAACAGCCGATCATCATCAAGCGGATCAAGAAGGGACACGCCGGCCATCATGGCGGAGCGTGGAAGGTGGCTTATGCCGACTTCGTGACGGCGATGATGGCATTCTTCCTGCTGCTCTGGCTGCTCAACGCGGTCACCGAGGAGCAGCTGCAGGGCATCGCCGACTATTTCGCCCCAACCACGGTCTCGGAATCGACCAGCGGCGCCGGCGGCATGCTGGGCGGCAAGACGGTCGGCGAAGGAGCCATGGAGTCCCAGGGGACGACGCCCAGCTTCGCCCTGTCGCTGCCGCCTCCCTCCATCGGCCAGGGTGGTGACGCCGTGACCGAGCCGAAGGAGGGTGCGGAAGAGGGCGCCGGCGCCGGCCCAGGCGGCCAAACGCTGCAACAGGCCCAGGCGCTGACCGAAGCGCAGATCATCAAGACCAACGCGGAACGGGAACAGCAGCAGTTCGAGCGGGCGAAGGGTGCCCTCAAGCAGGCGATGAACTCCATACCGGAATTGCGCAAACTGGCCGACAGCCTGATGGTCGACGATACGCCGGAAGGCCTGCGCATCCAAATCGTCGACCAGGACGGCCTGGCCATGTTCCCCCGCGGCTCACCCGACATGTACGGGCACACCCGGGCCCTGCTCGACATGGTGGCCCGGGTCGTCAAGCAATTGCCGGAGAAGATCTCCATCGCCGGCCACACCGATTCGACGCAGTTCATCGGGCAGTCGAGCTACGGCAATTGGGAATTGTCAGCCGACCGCGCCTTGGCCACCCGCCGCGTCCTGCTCGCGTCCGGGGTGCCGGCCAATCGCATCGACCGGGTCGTCGGCAAGGCTGACACCGAGCCCCTGGACAAGACGAATCCGGCGAATCCGCGCAACCGCCGCATCACCATCGTGCTGCTGCGCCAGACTCAGCCGCCACCCACCGTCTCGGTCTCGGCCGAGCAAGCCAAGACCGGTCAGTTGCCGGACGAATTGAAAGCCTCGGGCGCGATTCCGCCCGCGCCGGGCAAAGACCTGCCGCCGCCGCCCAAGCCGACCGAGGCCAATCTCAAAAGGTAGCTTACATTCCCAGAGCCGCGTGACGCGGAGACGGTTATACTGCGCAAAGTGGTTGTGCTTGGCGGCCGCGTTCCGGGGCACGCTGGTGCAACCATGATCTCTGCACCATATTTGAACAGGGGTGCGCACCGAAGCGATAGCGACCCACGAGAGGTCACGCTGCGAAACGAGCCTGGGACATGGATCACATTCCGCTGAAGCGGCCGCATTTCTTTTTCACCACGGCGCCCTTGCCCTGCCCGTACATTTCCGGCCGCCTGGAGCGGAAAATCGTCACCGAACTGTCCGGGCCGGACGCCGAGGTATTGCACGAGGCGTTGTCCCGCGCCGGGTTCCGCCGCAGCCACTCCATTGCCTATACGCCGGCCTGCCCAGGCTGCAACGCCTGCATCGCCGTCCGCATCGTCGTCGAAGGATTCCAGCCGCATCGCACCATGCGGCGTATTGCCCAACACAATGCGACGACCATCGCCCGCCAGGTACCGGCGCGGGCGACCGCCGAGCAATACCGGCTGTTCTCGCGCTACCAGGAGGCACGCCACGCCGGGGGCGACATGGCGCTGATGGGCTTCTACGACTACCGCTCGATGATCGAGGACAGCCCGATCGACACCTTCCTGGTCGAGTTCCGCAGTCCGGACAACACCTTGAAGGCGGTGGTCCTGGCCGACCGCATGAGTGATGGCTTGTCCGCCGTTTACAGCTTCTACGACCCGAACGCCTGCCCAAGTGCCAGTCTGGGGACCTATATGATCCTTTGGCTGATCGATGAGTCGCGGCGCCTGGACCTGCCATACGTCTATCTCGGCTACTGGATCGCCGAAAGCAGCAAGATGTCGTACAAGTCCCGTTTCACCCCCCTGGAAGCGTTTGGCCCCGGGGGGTGGCAGCCGTTGAAGTTCGACGAGAAGAAGTAAAAAGGTACTCACCACAGAAGTCACTGAGAACGCCGAGGAAGATCAGCCGGGCTTTGCTCTTTTCGTCTTTCTCCGTGTTCTCAGTGTCTCCGTGGTGAATACCTCCACTCAAATAAACCTGTTGTTCCGCGGGAATCCCGTCGGCGGCATGCGACCGACGGTGGCGCGCTTGCCGATCCAGGGCAACAGATTGGTCTCCGTTCGGGTTCTGTCGCCCATTTTCCAGCTTAGACCTTCGGCCAGCGTGAACATCTTCAGGTCCGCCGTTCCGCCATCGCGGTATTTCTGCAAGATCACGCCGCGGCCGCGCGTCATCTCGGGAATTTCCTCGAGCTTGAATACCAGCAGCTTGCGATTTTTCCCGACGATCGCCACCGCGTCGCCTTCGGCCGGCAGACAGAACGCCGCCTGCTCGTCGTCTCCCAGGTTGAGGATCTGCTTTCCGGCCCGCGTCTGGGCCACCACCTCGTCCGCCTTTACCAGGAATCCCCGGCCTCCCGACGAGGCCACCAGCAAACGTCCTCCCGGCCGATAAGTCAGGACAGCGGCGACCTCGGCATCGTTGGGCAGATCGACCATCAGGCGCAGCGGCTCCCCGTGGCCGCGGCCGCGCGGCAGCTTGTCGCCGCCGATGGTGTAGAAGCGGCCGTTGGTGGCGAACAGCAGGATTTTGTCGGTGGTCGCGGCCTGCAGCAGGTATTTGAGCTGATCGCCCTCCTTGAACTTGAAGTCCTCGCCATTGTCGGCATGCCCTTTGACGGCGCGAACCCAACCCTTCTCCGACAGAACGACGGTGATGTCCTCGCGCTCGATGAAGGCCTCCAGCGGGACCACCACGGCGGAGGGCGCCTCCCCCAACTCGGTCCGCCGACTGCCCAGGCTATCGGGTTTGCCGAACTCGGCCTTGGTCGCTGCCACCTCGGCCGCGACATTGCGCCAACGCGACGCTTCGTCAGCCAGCAGGGCCTGCAGCTCGGCGCGCTCGGCCGACAGTTTGGCGTGTTCGCCGCGGATCTCCATTTCTTCCAGCTTGCGCAAGCTGCGCAAACGCATGTTAAGGATCGCCTCGGCCTGCACTTCGGTCAGGGCGAAGGCCTTCATCAGCTTGGGCTTAGGCTCGTCTTCCTGGCGTATGATCCGGATCACCCTGTCGAGATCGAGATAGGCCTTGAGGTAGCCTTCCAGGATCTCCAGGCGCTTTTCGATTTTCCCCAGCCGATGGTTGGAACGGCGAATCAGCACGAGGTGGCGATGGTCGAGAAAGGCCTGCAGCACCTCCTTCAAGGTCATCACGCGCGGTACCGATTCGGCGTCCAGCACGTTCATATTGAGGGGAATTCGCACTTCGAGATCGGTCTGCCGGAACAACTGCTCCATCAGCATGTCGGCCTCGACGGTACGGTTGCGCGGCTCCAGCACGACACGCACGACATCGGTGGATTCATCCCGCACGTCCGCCAGCAGGGGCAGCTTTTTACCCTCAAGCAGTTCGGCGATCTTCTCGATCAGCCGCGATTTCTGGACCTGATAGGGAATTTCGCTGATGACGATCTGATAGAGGCCGTGTGAAAGCTTTTCCACCCCCCAGCGGGCCCTGACACGAAAGCTGCCGCGGCCGGTCCGGTAGGCATCGAGCACCGCATCCCGCGTCTCCACCAGCACGCCGCCGGTGGGAAAGTCGGGCCCGGGCATGAAGCCGACCAATTCGTCGATCGAGCAGTCGGGGTGAGTGATCAGGTGGCTTAGAGCGTCGCAGATCTCTCCGACATTGTGCGGCGGAATGCTGGTCGCCATGCCGACGGCGATGCCGGCGGCACCGTTCGCCAACAAGTTGGGGAAGGCCGCCGGCATAACCACCGGTTCTTCCTCGGTGCCGTCGTAAGTGGGGCGGAAATCGACCGCGTCCTCGTCCAGTCCGGCCATCAAGGCAGCGGCAACGGAGGTCAGCCGGGCCTCCGTGTAACGCATGGCGGCGGCGTTGTCGCCGTCGATATTGCCGAAATTTCCCTGCCCCTCGACCAGCGGGTAGCGCACGGCGAAATCCTGCGCCAGCCGCACCATGGCGTCGTAGACCGCAACGTCTCCATGCGGGTGGTATTTGCCGATGACGTCGCCCACCACCCGGGCGCATTTCTTGAAACCGCCGGCGGGGTCCAGCTTCAGTTGCTGCATGGCGTACAGCAACCGGCGATGCACCGGCTTCAATCCGTCGCGCACATCGGGCAGTGAGCGCGACACGATGGTCGACATCGCATAGGCGAGATAGCGCTCGCCCAAAGCTTCAGCCAGCGGCGTGTCCCTGACGTCGCCGGCGGAGACGGATCCGGTCATGCCAATCCTCTGTTCCAGATTACCAGATTTAGTAGATCATGCCTTGAGGCGCTCTACAAGTCGTGAGCGGGCCGCCGGCAATGGCTTACCATGTGGTCCAAGCACATGGCGTTCGAGAAAATAGGCGGTCAGAGCCAGCCCCGCCATCACCTCGCCGGGGGCGGAACTGCGTCCCTCGCCCACCAGGAAGCCCGGCAAGGCCAACAGTCTGTCCCGATAGGCCTGGCCGGTGGTGCGGCTGACCGCCCGGCCGCTGCGCGGCGACACATAGGCCAGGCCATCTGTGGCGCCGGTTACGGCGCATCGCGCCAGGTCAAGACCGAAGCCCAGTTCGCCCAGCAGACCCAACTCCCAGCGGACATAGAGGGCGGGCCACTCGGGCTCCTCCATCGAGGTCAGTAGCCCGGCCAATCCTTCGTAGGCCGCCCCATGCGGTTCACGCTCGGGCAGCGTGGCCTCCGCCACGGCGCAGGCCGAGGCTATTGCTGCCAGCCGCAGCGGGTCATGCAGCCAGGCCGTCCCCAAGGCGCTTGCCAGTTCGCAGGTAAAATGTCCCAGATGCTCGGGCAGCCTGGCCTTCCATGTCACGGCCAGACGGTTACCCGGCTGCAGCACCCCGCGCAGCGCCTTGCCCGCCCCCCCGCGCACCAGTCCGCCATGGCGGCCATGGGCATGCGTGAGCAGACTGGCGACCGCCGATGCCTCGCCATGGCGGCGCGCCGACAGCAGGATACCCTCGTCCGTCCATTCCATGGTGGCAGGTTAGCAGATGCTCGCCGGTGCCCGAAGGCCCCGCGGGCCACTGTCCGACCTGAATGGCTGGCAATTCTCAAACGTCGAATTCAAGCCCCATGTCGCGATAGCGCTGCCGCTCATCGAGCCAGTTTTCGCGCACTTTGACGTGCAGGAACAGATGGACCGGACGTTCCAGAATTTCTTCAAGCTCGTTACGAGCACGCTCTCCGATCGACTTGATCTGCTTGCCGCCTTTTCCCAACACGATAGCCTTCTGGCTGTCCCGCTGGACGAACACCGTCTGGTCGATCCGCACACTGCCGTCGTCACGCTCCTGCCACTGATCGGTTTCCACCGCGGCGGCGTAAGGCAACTCCTGGTGGAGCTGGCGAAAGATCTGCTCCCGGGTAATCTCGGCGGCCAGCAGACGCATAGGCATGTCCGAGACCTGATCCTCGGGGAAATGCCAGGGGCCTGACGGAACCTCGGCACCAAAATAGGCCAGCAGATCCGACGTGCCGTCGCCGGTCTCGGCACTGACCATGAAGATCCGAGAAAAGATCCCGAAGGCATCGAACTGAGCGGCCAATCCAAGAAGCTTCTCGCGTTTCGCCAGGTCGATCTTGTTAAGTACCAGCGTCGCCTGGCGCCCCGCCTCCTTCAACCGGTCGACGATGGCCCGCGTATCGTCGTCAAATCCCTTCGCCGCATCCACCACCAGGGCAACCAGATCGGCGTCGGCCGCCCCGCTCCAGGCCGCCTGAACCATGGCCCGTTCCAGCCGTCGCTTCGGCTGGAAGATGCCCGGCGTGTCGACGAAGATCACTTGTGCCGTCGGCGTTCCCACCATGGCGATGCCCAAGACCCGGCTACGGGTGGTCTGCACCTTTGGTGAAACAATGGAAACCTTGGTGCCGACCAGACGATTGACCAGCGTCGACTTGCCGGCGTTGGGCGCTCCAACGATGGCGACGAAGCCGCAACGCTCGCCGCCGCCCTTCTCGCTGTCCCCGGTCATGCCATCACCCTTCCCAGCAGCGCGGCCGCCGCGACCTGTTCGGCCGCCCGCTTTGATGCGCCGCGGCCGGTGACCGGCGCCAAACCATCCACCGTGACGGCCACAAGGAACTTCGGATCATGAGGCGGCCCTTCTATTCCCAGTGTCTCGTACCGCGGCAACGGCTTGCCGTGGCCTTGCGCCCATTCCTGCAACGCCGTCTTGGCGTCCTTGGGCGGCGTCGCCGATTCCGCCATCATCACTTGCCAGTGGCGACGGATGATCCGCGCCGCCGGCTCCAATCCGCCATCGGCAAAGACCGCCCCCAGCACCGCCTCGCAGGCATCGGCCAGCATCGACGGATTATGACGTCCTCCGCCCTCCTCCTCGCCCTTTGACAGCAGCAGCGCCTGGTCGACGCCAAGCACCGCCGCCACCCGGGCCAGCGCCTCCCGCCGCACCAAGGCGGCATGCCGACGGGCCAATGCGCCTTCGTTCTCCTCCGGAAAATGCCGGAACAGCATCTCGGCGACGACGAGACCGAGCACCCGGTCGCCGAGGAACTCCAGCCGTTCATAGGCGCTTCGCCGCTTTGCTCCGCGCCCCTGGCTGGCGCTGGGGTGGGTCAGCGCGTCTTCCAGAAGCTCCTGGCGCCGGAAGTGATATTCCAGCGCCTGGCTGACCAGTTCGACCCGATCATCGCCCGCCATCTCAGCGGATCAGCGTAAAGAAGCGGTTCCAACGGACCGCCCAGGGCCATGCCCAAGGTTCCCACAGAGCGGCAGACCCGTTGGTCGAGAAGAAGATGATCTCGGCGCGCCCGACCAGGTTTTCGGCTGGAACGTAGCCGACGACGTTAAGGAATCGGCTGTCCTCGGAATTGTCGCGGTTGTCTCCCATCATGAAATAATGGTCCGGCGGAACGACGTATTCCGGCGTATTGTCGGCCGGGCTCTCCGTTCCCGTATATTCAATGATGCGGTGTGTCCGGCCGTTGGGAAGCGTTTCGACATACTGGGCATAACGCTGCGTGCCGCCGCGAGGGTCCTGCTCGACGTAATCCTCGATTTGTTTGCGCCCGACCGGCTTGCCATTGATGTAGAGCACCCGGTGCGTCACCTGGATATGGTCGCCCGGCAAGCCGATGATTCGCTTGATGTAGTCGGTACGATTGTCGGACGGCACCTTGAACACCGCCACATCGCCGCGGTCCGGCGGGTGGAACAGGATACGGCCGTTGAACAACGGCAGGCTAAGCGGCAGAGAATACTTGCTATAGCCATAGGAATATTTCGAAACGAACAGATAATCGCCGACGAGAAGAGTCGGGACCATCGATTTGGATGGAATGTTGAACGGCTCGAAGGCGACCGTGCGCACCACAAGCGCGATGAGGACGGCGTAGACGACGGTCTTGATTGTTTCGGCAAAGCCGCCGGATTTCTTGCGTGAAGGGCCCATGGATCGCGAATTTGGTGGGAACATAAGGAGCTCGGGGCTGAATCAAGTTCGCCGATCAAGCCCCAGCCGGCAGCTCATGTCAAGTCTGGCCGGCAATTTCAGGCTCGGCGGAGATGATGACCACCGCCTCCGCCATGGGATATTCGTCCGTCATAGTCAGGGCGATGTGCGCCACCAGACCCGCCGGCACCAGGCTTGCCAGTCGCCGCGCGGCGCCGCCGGTCAGCTGCAGCGTCGGCAGTCCCAAGGGCAGGTTGACGACGCCGATGTCCCGCCAGAACACACCGGCGCGGAACCCTGTGCCCAAGGCCTTGGCACAGGCCTCCTTGGCGGCGTAACGCTTGGCATAGGTCGAGGCCAGCCCGCTTGGACTGGCCGCCCGGCGCAAAGCCTTGCGCTGCTCCTCTTCGGTGAAGATGCGCTGGATGAAGCGGTCGCCGAAGCGCTCGATGGTCTTTTCGATGCGCCGGATGTCGATGAGGTCGCTGCCCAGGCCGAGGATCATCGGCCGCGGGCCTGGTCCATCAGGGCGCGCATGCGGCGAATGGAGGCATCCAGACCGACAAAGATCGCCTCGCCGATCAGGAAATGGCCGATATTCAATTCGACAACCGTGGGGATGGCGGCGATCGGCCCCACCGTATCGTAGGTCAGGCCATGCCCCGCATGGCATTCCAGGCCGATGGCTTCGGCATGGGCGGCCGCGGCGATGATCCGCTGCAACTCGTGCGGCCGGCGTAGCGCCGCGGCATCGCAATAGGCGCCGGTATGCAACTCGACCACCGGGGCACCAACAGCCTTGGCCGCGTCGAGCTGCGCGGGATCGGGCTCGACGAACAGCGACACGCGCACGCCCGCCTCGGCCAGCGCGCCGACCAACGGGCAGAGAGTGTCCCGGCCGCGCACGGCGTCGAGCCCGCCCTCCGTGGTTCTTTCCTCGCGCCGCTCCGGTACGATGCACGCGGCATGCGGCCGGTGCCGCAGCGCAATCTCGAGCATTTCCGGCGTCGCCGCCATTTCCAGATTGAGCGGCAAGCTCAGGCTATCCATCAGCCGGTCGATGTCATCGTCGGAAATGTGCCGGCGGTCCTCGCGCAGATGGGCGGTGATGCCGTCGGCCCCCGCCTCCGCCGCTGCCAGCGCCGCCCGTACGGGGTCGGGATGGACTCCACCGCGGGCGTTGCGGATGGTGGCGACGTGGTCGATGTTGACTCCCAGTCGGAGTTTATCAGTCATAGTCAGGCCTTGTGGATTAACCACCGAGTTCAAGGTTAATTTCTTGCCCGCTCCACCGAGTTGATCGCCGGGGTGGCGCGCAGGGCCGCGATGATGTTGGTCAGATGCTTCACGTCCCGCACTTCGATGTCGAGGATCATCTCGAAGAAATCGGGATTGCGCGTGGTGATTTTCAGGTTGGTGATGTTACCCTGGTTCTTGGCGATCACCATCGACAGGTTGCCAAGACTGCCAGGCTCGTTGACCACCACCAGGTTGACTCGGCCGACATGGACATCCTTCTCCTCCGGTCCGTGGTTCCACGCCAGATCCAGCCAGCGCTCCGGCGTCTCGGCGAACTGTTCCAGGGTATCGCAATCGATGGTGTGGATGGTGACGCCCCGCCCGGTGGTGACGATGCCGACGATACGGTCACCGGGCAGTGGATGGCAGCAGCCGGCAAAATGCATGGCCATGCCCGGGATCAGGCCGCGGATCGGCATGGCCGGCATGGCGGGGTGTTTGCCCTTCGCCCGCTTCAGCGCCACCACGTTGTCCGGTTGCGGCTTCTGCTGGCTGCTCTTGAGCTCGGGATAGACGGCGGCGACCACTTCGCGGCCGGTCAGCACCCCCTCGCCCACATCAACCACCAGGTCTTCGACACTGGCCGCCTTGAATATTTTCAAGACGCCGTCGATGCCTTTTTCGGTAAAGTCGTACCCTTCCTGCTTGAAGGCCCGGTTCAGGATTGCCCGCCCAAGGTCGAGGTACTGGGCGCGCTGCTGGGTCCGGATGAACCGACGGATACGGGCACGCGCCTTGCCGGTAACGACGAACCGCTCCCAGGTGGGATTGGGCGTCTGGGCTTTCGAGGTGATGATCTCGACCTGATCGCCGTTGTTGAGCGGTGTCCTGAGCGGCATCATCCGCCCGTTGATCTTGGCCCCGACGCAGCGGTCGCCCACCTCCGAGTGCACCGCATAGGCGAAGTCCACCGGACAGGAGCCGCGCGGCAAGGCAATGAGGTCGCCTTTCGGAGTGAAGCAGAAGACCTGGTCCTGGAACATCTCGAGCTTCGTATGCTCGAGGAACTCCTCCGGGTTCGAGGCATGCTCCATGATGTCGAGCAGTTCGCGCAGCCAGCGGTAGCGCTTGCCGTCCGCCGGGCGCTGGCCCTGCTTGTAGGACCAGTGGGCGGCCACGCCCAGTTCCGCCACGTCGTGCATCTCCTGCGTGCGGATCTGCACCTCGATCCGATGCCGTTCCGGTCCGAACACGCCGGTATGCAGCGACCGATAGCCATTGGGCTTGGGGATCGAGATATAGTCCTTGAAGCGGTTCGGCACCATCGGATAGCGGCTGTGGATCACCCCCAACGCGCGGTAGCAATCCTCGACCGACCCGACCTGGACGCGAAAGGCCATGATGTCGGACAACTGCTCGAACGCCACATTCTTCAACTGCATCTTGCGCCAGATCGAATAAGGCGTCTTTTCTCGGCCGGACACCTGGGCTTCGACACCGTTGTCCTTGAGCGTCGTTCGCAATTCCTCGAGGATGCGGCTGATCAGGTCGCCGCCCTTTTCCCTCAAGAAGTTGAGGCGCGCCACCAGGGAATCGCGCACATCCGGGTGCAATTCGGCGAACGCCAGGTCTTCCAGCTCGTTCTTGACCTCGGAAAAGCCGATCCGTTCGGCTAGCGGTGCGTAGATCTCCATGGTTTCCAGCGCGATGCGCCGGCGCTTGTCGGGATTCTTGATGTAGCACAGCGTCCGCATGTTGTGGACGCGGTCAGCCAGCTTGACCAGGAGAACGCGGATGTCCTCCGACATGGCCAGCACCAGCTTACGAAAATTCTCCGCCTGCTTCGAATGGTCCGACTGCAGTTCGATGCGTGACAGCTTGGTCACGCCGTCCACCAGGCGGGCGATCTCGCCGCCGAACAAACGTTCGATATCGGCCAGCGTCGCTGGAGTATCTTCGATGGTGTCGTGCAGCAGCGCCGTAATGATCGACGCTGCGTCCAGTTTGTAGCGGGTCAGGATCCCCGCCACTTCGATGGGATGGGAAAAATAGGAATCGCCCGAAGCCCGCAATTGCGAGCCATGGGCCTTCATGGCGAACACGTAGGCGCGATTGATCGCATCCTCGTCCGCCAGCGGATCGTAAGACTTGACCCTTTCGACCAGTTCGAACTGACGCATCATGGGCCGTCACCCACAAACCCGCCGACGGCCAAGACCAGTCCGATCGTGCATTGAGCGGCGGCAGCCACCACCATCGCGCCCCGCCGCCGAAAGGTCATTCTTCGCCGTAACCGCCGATTTCCGAGTCGATCTCGGCACCGTCCTCATGGATGGACAGGCCGTCTTCCACCAGTTCCTCGTCGACGGCGGCCTCGCCGGCATCGAGCACCATTTCGCGAGCCGACAACACGTCGATCTCGTCTTCTTCCGGCTCGTCCACCTCGACATGCTTCTGCAGGCCCTGCACCAGCGAGTTCCGCAGGGTCTCCAACTCGACAGTCTCCTCGGCAATCTCGCGCAGCGCCACAACCGGATTCTTGTCGTTGTCGCGCTCCACCGTCAGGCGTCCACCCGAAGAAATATCGCGCGCCCGCTGACCGGCCAGCATCACCAGTTCAAAGCGGTTCGGCACTTTCATGACACAGTCTTCAACCGTTACGCGGGCCATTCACATCTACTCCGAAGATTCGAGTCATTTGGAAAGGATATATATTTTTTTACAAGGGGCAAAGCAAGGCTGCCATGACGGCCACGTCAGCCTTCGGCCATCGCCTCCTGCCCAGGAGCCAGGCCGGCGATCATGGCGTCCAGCCCCTCGCCGGTGACGGGATGCATCCAGCCGGGTGCGATATCACGGACCGGCAATAGGACGAACGCCCTCTCGGCCAGCCGAGGATGCGGCAGAATCGGCGGCTGGGGCCCGGCCAAGACTACCCGTCCGAAGGATAAAAGGTCGAGATCCAATACGCGTGGCGCGTTGATTTCCGCCCGCACTCGGCCGAAATCGGCTTCGATCCGATGCAGCAGGGTGAGCAAGGCAACCGGGGATAGATCGGTCTCCACCGCCGCCACGGCATTGACGAACCACGGCTGGGCCGATTCGGGTAGCGGCCGTGTCCGCCAGAAGCGGGAACGCCGGATGATCCGCACCCCCTCCTCCTCCAGCCGTGCAAGAGCCGCCTCCAGCGATTGGCGCGGCGGGCCGAAGCGGCTCGGCAGGTTGGCTCCCAGGCCGATGAGAATTGCGTCAAGATCGCCCTTGCGTTCCATGATGCACCCTTGCGGCGTTATTCCGCGCCGCTTACCTTTAGGATCGATTGCGGGCCGCCGACGTGCGGCGGCCAAACACCATTCATTTAAGCGAGTTGTCATGCCTATGGTATTTTATTCTCAGGAACGCATCGGTCTATTCATCGACGGATCCAACCTTTACGCGGCGGCCCGGGCGCTTGGGTTCGATATCGACTACAAGCGGCTTCTCGAATTGTTCGCATCGAAAGGACGCCTGATTCGCGCTTTCTACTATACGGCCCTCGTTGAAGACCAGGAATACTCCCCCATTCGCCCCTTGGTCGACTGGCTGGATTATAACGGCTATACCATGGTTACCAAGCCGACCAAGGAATTCACCGACGCCACCGGCCGGCGGAAAATCAAGGGCAACATGGATATCGAGTTGGCCATCGACGTCATGGAGATGGCCCAGTATCTCGACCATGTGGTGCTGTTCTCCGGCGATGGCGACTTTCGCCGTCTGGTCGAGGCGGTGCAGCGGAAGGGTGTGCGTGTCACCGTGGTCAGTACCGTCCGCTCGCAGCCGCCCATGGTGGCCGACGAATTGCGGCGCCAGGCCGACACCTTCGTCGAACTCCTGGAATTGGAACCGGCGATCGCCCGCGCCGCCGCGGCTCATCGCGATGACCGTCAACCGACCGAAGACCTGGGCTGACCCTTTCGCATCATGACTGGCCTCTGCCCGGGACAGGATTGTCCACGGTGTCCGCGCCTCGTTGCGTTCCGCCAGGACAATCGCCGAAAGCATCCAGGCTGGCACAACGCGCCGGTCCCGTCATTCGGCGCGTTGACCGCCCGCCTGCTGATCGTCGGCTTGGCGCCCGGCCTGCGCGGTGCCAACGCCACCGGCAGGCCCTTCACCGGTGATTGGGCCGGCGACCTGCTTTACGGCACGCTGCTGGACAAAGGCCTGGCCCACGGCAGATACGAGGAACGGGCCGATGACCGCCTGGAACCGATTGACTGTCGCATTACCAATGCGGTGCGGTGCGTGCCTCCGGCCAATCGTCCGACCTCGGCCGAAGCGGCGGCCTGCCGGCCGTTCCTTATCGACGAGATGGCGGCGATGCCGCAACTGCGGGCCATTCTGGCGATTGGTGGCTTTGCCCATGACGCCGTGCTGGCGGCACGCGGGCTGAGGCGCAGCGGCCTTCCCTTCGCGCACGGCGCCCAACACACGCTGCCAGGCGGGCTGATCCTGGTCGACAGCTACCATTGCTCACGGCTGAACACCAACACCGGCAGACTGACCGAAGATATGTTCCGTCGGGTCATCGACCTTTGTCTTGCCGTACTGCATAATTGAAAACCACTTGTTTTCCAGTCTGTTTTGCGCGTGAATGATAGAGACACTCAAGAATGAATGGCCCTGTAGACTGAAGTCCGTCAAATGAATGAGGCCACCCAATGTTCATTCAATGGAGCGATACCTACGCCATTGGCATTCCGGCCATCGACAACGATCATAAGAACCTCGTTGCCCGGCTGAACCATTTCTTCAGCCGCAGCCAATCTGGGGCCTCAATCGCCGAACTGAACTCGATTCTGGGAAACATCGTCGGGCAAACGTCGGAACATTTCAGCCGCGAGGAGTGGATGCTGGAGCGAGCCGACGTCCCGGACTTGGCGGCGCATATCGCCGAACATCGGCGTCTTGTCGACCAGATCCGTCATTTCCACGAGAACTTCCAGACGAGCGACAAACGGCGTGACTTGACTGTGGATATGGCCGAGTTCCTCAGCCGCTGGCTGATCGATCACATCCTTCAGCAGGACATGCCGGCGAAGCCCCATCTGCGCCGCCTGACATAACCGCTGCAGGCCACCCCAGAAGCCACTCCATGGCGCCTCAGCTGTACCGCTCTTCGTCCCACGGGTCGCCGCGCATATGATAGCCGCGCTGTTCCCAATAGCCGGGACTATCCGTGTCGGTGACTGTGATGTGGCGCAGCCATTTGGCACTCTTCCACAGATAAAGCTTGGGCAGCAGCAGCCGCATCGGCCCGCCGTGTTCGCGGCTGAGCGGTTCGCCCTGCCAGCTGTGAGCCAGCAGCACATCCTCGTCGGCGAAGTCAGCCAGCGGCAGGTTCGTAGTATACCCGTCGAAAGACCGCAGCATCAGAAACCGGGCCTCCGCCCGTGGCTGCACCAGATCGAGGAGATGCAGCGCCGGTACCCCCATGAAGTCGTTGTCGTAGCGGGACCAGGTGGTCACGCAATGCATGTCGCAATGAACGGTCAGTTGCGGCTGCGCCAGGAATTCAGCCCAATTCCACGACACCGGCCGTTCCACCAAGCCGCCGACCGAAAACCTCCAGTCCTTCGTCGACAGGTTGGGAACCACGCCCAGGTCGAGCACCGGCCAATCGCTCACCAGCCGTTGCCCAGGTGGCAGCCGTCGCTGATGGGTGCCGTCTGGCCGACCGGTCAGCGACCGTCCTTCTCGCGCCCATTTCTCTTTGGCGGCGATCAGCTTCTGTTTGAGGGCTCCGAGGAGCGGAGTTTCGTCTTCGTCGGCCATGCACCTCGCCCCTCTCGTTGGTTATCCCAAATATGGGGCTCAGGGCGGAGGAATTCACCCCCAGGTCCGCGGCGGCATCGCCGCCGCGGACGTTATCCAAGCATGGAAGAACACCGATGCTCCCCCCTCCCGGGAACGGAATTCATCGCCATCGAGGAAATCGGGGACCGGGCTACCGACGGTCCGGCAGGAATCCGAGTTGCAG
The DNA here is from genome assembly GCA_021781575.1 of Pseudomonadota bacterium. GTDB lineage: Bacteria > Pseudomonadota > Alphaproteobacteria > Rhodospirillales > Magnetospirillaceae > DUZF01. The sequence goes on along the minus strand of JAJXWP010000002.1, from coordinate 141,507 downwards.
TTGCACGTCCTGCGAGGCGTCCTGGCTATCTTGTCGATTTTCCGGAGTATTTTCTGCCGACGGCGTCAGCTCCTGCTGTGAGCTGATCCTTTGTCCGCACAGGCGAACCCGGGGGAACTGCCGGAGCATATCGAGATTGATCAGCCCGATCTCGATTGAGTAATGCTCGATGGCATCTTCATGCTGATCGGCCTCCACATGCAGCCGGTAGGCGCTGCCGAAATCGCCTGCCAGAAAGGCGTCGCACGCCTGCCGCCGCGCTTCGTCGGCGGCGTCGCGACGCACCCGGATGGCCCCGAGACGGAATCGGCGCTCGTAGTCGGCAGAGCCAGATACCCCCTGCCAATCCATCGGCGGCCGAATGCCGGTGCCCGCATCCGCGTATTTATCCGGGAAATGTGCGGGGCCGGCCAATGCGGCGCGAGGCAAACGCATGATAGTCTCCTCCCCGCCGTCCCTACATTTACGCCATGGATCTGCGAAGACTTTCCGCAGCCTGTCGGCCTATTCCACAGCAATTGAGCCGATCGTTCATTAACATGGATAAAGATCGCCGATGGCGACACCGGCAACGGCCCGGAGATCAGTTGAGCGGCCCCGGCCCGGCCGCCCCCTCACCTGCAGCCCAGTTGGGCGGGCGATCAGCACGGCGTTGGAGCAATCCGGCGATGGCCGCCGCCGGCAGCGGTCTCGCATGCAGAAACCCTTGCACTTCCTCGCAGTCCCGGGCGCGAAGGAATTCCTCCTGCTGGCGGGTCTCGACGCCTTCGGCGATCACGCTGAGACCCAGCCGGTGGGCCATGGCGATGATCGCCTCGGTAATCGCCGCGCTATTGTTATCGGTCGGAATATCCTGGATGAACACCCGGTCGATTTTCAGCCGGTGAATCGGCAGGGACTTCAAAGAGCCAAAACAGGAATATCCGGTGCCGAAGTCGTCGATGGCAAGCGCAACGCCCATCTGTTCCAGAGCACGGAGCGTGCCGATGCATTCATGCTCATTCTGCAGCATGCTTTCCGTTATTTCGATTTCCAGACTTTCCGGCGGAATACCTATGCTGCCGACAGCCTCGCCGACCAGTTGCTGAAGGTGGCCGCTTTGCAGCTGGTAGGGCGAGACGTTGACCGCCACGCGGACAGGCGACAAACCGATGGCGCCCCATTCCGCCAGTTGCCGGCAAACCTGCCGCAGCACCCATTCGCCGATGGCCACGATGAGTCCGCTTTTCTCGGCGATGGGAATGACGTCGCTGGCGCCGAGCAACCCCTTGTCCGCATGGCGCCATCGGAGAAGGGCTTCCACTCCGGTCATCGCGCCGTCGCGCAGGGAGAACTGTGGTTGGTAATAGAGCGTCAGCTCTCCCTGATCGAAGCCGCGCCGCAGGTCCTGACTCCAGGTCATGAAATGGGTGGCCTTGGCCGTCATTTCGCCGGTATAGAAGGCGCAACGGTTCCGGCCACGCTCCTTGGCGGCATACATCGCGGTGTCGGCCGCCCGCAGCAGCGTATCGCGACTCCATCCGTCGTCGGGATAAAGGCTGATGCCGATACTGGCCGACACCTTCAATTCATGCCCGGCAACGGCGACCGGTTGAGCGAGCGCGGCAATGAGCTTGCGGGCGATGCCAGTCACTTCGGAAAGGTCCGCCACCTCTTCGAGGACGACCATGAATTCGTCCCCGCCGAGGCGGCCCACCGTATCCCCGCCGCGCACGGCCTCGCGCATGCGCTGGGCGATCGCGCGCAACAGATCATCGCCGACATTGTGCCCCAGCGAGTCGTTGACGGTCTTGAAATGGTCGAGGTCGACGAACAACACACCCACCCGCCCCTGGCTTCGGCTGCACCGCTCCATGGCATGCTCCAGCCGGTCCATCGCCAGCAGCCGGTTGGGCAAGCCGGTGAGCTGGTCATAATGGGCCAGGTGTTTCAGTTGCTCCTCCGCCTTGCGGACGGCAGTGATGTCGGAAAACACTGCGACGTACTGGGCATTTTGCCCACGGCCCGGCCGAACCGCGGCGACACTGGCGAGCATGGGGAACTCCTCCCCGGTTTTGCGCCAGCCACGCATTTCACCGCGCCAATGCCCTGCGTCGGTCAGTGCCGAGTTGAAGTCCTGATTGAATTCCTTCGAATGCTCGCTCGGCTCGAAGAGGTAAAGCGCCTGGCCCAGCAGTTCATGGGAAGAGTAGCCGGTGATCTCGCAGAAGCCGCGGTTCAGGGTGATCGGATGAAGTTCGGCATCGAGGATCGCGATGCCGTCCTGGGTGGTTTCAAACACCGTTGCCGCCTGATGCAGGCGTTCCTCCGCCAGCCGGCGATCGGTGACGTCCTGGACCACGCCGATAATCCGCTTCGCCCCTTCCGCGCTTCCCGGGAAGGCCTTGCCCTGGACACACAGCCAGCGGACGCCACCACCGGGGCAGACCCGGCGGAACTCGATCTGACACAGCATGTCGTCCGCAAGAACCTGGCCGAAAGCCTCGGCGACCAGCCGTTGGTCCTCGGCATGCACCTGGCGGAGAAGATCTTCCAGGGTTCCGGCGAACACTTCGGAGGAAAACCCGAAGATCCGATCGGCTTGGCCGGCCCGCAGGATCTTCCGGCTGCGCGCATCCAGTTCCCAGGACCCCATGCCCGCCGCCTCGAGCGCCAGACTGAGACGCTCCTCGCTCAGCCGCAACGCTTCTTCGACCTGATGGCGCTGCAGGACCATCTGGATGGTGGCGTGAAGTTCCCGCTCCGAGAAGGGCTTGAGCAGATAGCCGAAGGGAGTGGTCGCCCGCGCCCGCTGCAAGGTTGCTTCCTCGGAATAGGCCGTCAGAAAGATCACCGGAACGGCGAGTTCGATCTTGATCTGGGCGGCCGTATCGATTCCATCGATGTCGCCCTCGATGTGGATATCCATGAGGATGATATCAGGGCGGTGGGCCTTCGCCTGATGGATCGCCTGAAGCCCAGACGAGGCGATGGCGGTGACCTCATAGCCGAGCTTGGAGAGCTGCTGGCGCAGATGCAGAGCGACGATTCGTTCGTCTTCGACAATCAGGATTTTGGCACCAGGCATGGTTTTCCCTCCGGCTATTTCTGCACTGGGAAGCGCAGGAGAAACCGCGTCGGATTGGCCCGCTGGACAGACAGCCGACCGCCCAGCTGCTCGGCCAGCAGTGTCACCAGCTGCAAGCCCAGGCTGTCGGTCTGCTCGATGTCGAGCTGTTGGGGAATGCCGACACCGTCGTCGCTCACCGAAAGAACCACCTGGTTACCCATCTCGCGGACAAGCTTGACGCTGATCTCGCCGCGCCGGTTCCCGGGGAACGCATGTTTGAGAGCATTGGTCACCAGTTCATTGACCACCAGGCCGCAGGGTATGGCCGTGCTGAGGGGCAACAGCACGTCTTCCGCCGCCGCCAGCAGCCTGATCTGGCCGACGTTTGCCCCATAGGACGAGGCCAGCGTTGGAACCAGCACATCGAGAAAGCTGCCGAAATCGACTCGGGCGAAGTCCTTCGACTGGTACAGGGTCTGATGGATGAGAGCCATTGATCGGATGCGGTTCTGGCTGTCCCTCAGCATGGTCACCAACTCATCGTCGTCGATGCGGGCGGCCTGCATGTCCAGCAGACTATAAATGATCTGCAAATTGTTTTTTACACGATGATGAATTTCTCCAAGTAATATATCCTTTTCCTTGAGTGCGGCTTGTATTTTCTCTTCTTTTTGCTTGCGATCTGAAATATCTATGATCGAGGACAGAACCATCAGGCCGTCGGCTGTTTCGATCGGATTGAGGCCGATTTCCACTGGAAATTCGGTGCCGTCCCTGCGCAGGGCGAACAGGTCCCGGCCAGCCCCCATCGGCCGCGAACTGGGCGCGCTGAAAAAGGATGCCCGCATGGCCGGGTGATGGCCGCGAAAGTGGTGCGGAACAAGCAGTTCCATTGATCGGCCGACTAGTTCCGCCCGGCCATAGCCGAACATCTGCTCGGCCTGGGCATTGACCATCTCGATCTGCCCATCGGCATTGACCATGACCATGGCATTGGGGGCGAACTCCACCACCTGCCGAAAGCGCTCGTCGCTTTTTCGCAGCGCTTGCGCAACAGCGTCATGATGAAGGGCGCCCGAAGCTCTCCTTCGACCGGACATGACCGGGGCTGACCTTTCCAAAAATGGGTGGTCAATATGCGACTGAGTATAGTTCGCATCTTATCCAAGCGCTATCGGATATGTGGCTTCTGGGATCAGCTTCGGTCTGATCGCGCCGGCGCGATCGTCACCCCTTGTCGCGCAGCAGCCTGGCTTTTTCCCGCCGCCAGTCGCGCTCCTTTTCCGCCGCACGCTTGTCGTGCAGTTTCTTGCCCTTGGCCAGCCCCAGCTGAACCTTGGCCAAGCCGCGCTGGTTGAAGAAGATGGAGAGCGGCACCAGGGTCATTCCCTCGCGGGTGATAGAGCCCAGCAGCTTGCGCATCTCCTTCCGGTGCACCAGCAGCTTGCGGGGCCGCCGCGTCTCGTGGGAGAAAGCCGTCTTCACCTGGTATTCGGGGATGTAGGCGTTGAACAGGTAGAGTTCGCCATCCTGTTGCCCAGCAAAGGAATCGGCAAGGTTGGCCCGCCCGGTGCGCAGCGATTTGACCTCGGTTCCGGCCAGCACGATACCCGCCTCGATGGTCTCGAGGATGGTATATTCATGGCGCGCCTTCCGGTTTTCCGAGGCGATGTTTCCGGCGATCAGGGTCGAACGCGCCATGGATCTATATGAGCCCGAGGCCCTTCATCGCCGCCTGGACCTTCGTCCGGCTGGCTTCACCGATCTCGACCAGCGGCAGGCGCAGTGAGCCGTCGCATTTGCCGATCAGGCTGGCGGCATATTTGACCGGAGCCGGATTGGTCTCGCAAAACAGGGCGTCGTTGATCGACGCCAAGCCGTCGCGCAGTTCGTCGACCGTCGCCAGGTCGCCGGCCGCCCAGGCGTCCTGCAGCCGCGCGCAATGCCGGGGCGCCACGTTCGAGGTCACCGAGATGCAGCCGACGCCGCCATTGGCCAGGAAGGCCACCGCCGTTCCATCTTCGCCGGACAGTTGGCAGAATGACTTACCGATGGCGGCGCGTGTGCGGATCGGGCGCAGGAGGTCGCCGGTGGCGTCCTTCACCCCGACGATGTTGGGAAGCCTGGCCAGCCGCGCCATGGTGTCGATGCTCATGTCGACGACGCTGCGCCCGGGAATGTTGTAGATGACGATGGGGATGTCCACCGCATCGTGGATGGCCTTGAAGTGTTGGTACAGGCCTTCCTGAGTCGGCTTGTTGTAATACGGCGTCACCACCAAGACCGCATCGGCCCCCACCTTCTTCGCATGGCGCGTCAAGGCGATCGCTTCCGCCGTGGAATTGGAACCGGCGCCGGCGATCACCGGCACCTTGCCCTTCGCCACCTCGACCGCCAGTTCGACCACCCGGTTGTGCTCTTCGTGGCTCAGCGTCGGCGATTCACCAGTGGTCCCGCAAGGCACGAGGCCATCGGTTCCTTCGGCGATCTGCCATTCCACGAAGGATTGGAAACACGCCTCGTCGATCCGGCCGTTATTGAACGGCGTGATCAGAGCGGTGATCGAACCCTTGAACATGATCGTCTCCGTTACGCGCCCATCAAGCGCCATGGTAGCGAAAAGTAAAGGAACATAGCGGCCGTCCGCCCGCCCCGCAAGAGTTGCGACGATGCCGGTTTGCCTTGCTCCGCCGAAGCGTCCCCGTCTAGAATGCCGGCCGCTGGGGCTGGCTCCCAACAAAAAGTAGTGAGTTGCGCCCCAGAGGGGCTTTTCGTATCGAGGCGTGTTTGGTCAAGACGTGGGTTGCCGTCGGCCTGGTCGTCGCCGCCCTGCTCGGAGCGGTTCCGGCGAAAGCAAACTTGCTGTCCGCCGATGACGAGAAACTCTACCGTCAGGCCTTCGATGCCGCGCAAAAGGACCATTTCGACTGGGCCCTGGCGGCGGCCGGCAAGGCACACAGCAAGCTGCTCGATAAGGTTCTGCACTGGCTTGAGTACACCCGGCCCAATTCCGGCGCCACCTTCGGCGAGATCACCGATTTCATCCGCGCCAACCCCGATTGGCCACAGGGCCCGGTGCTGTTGCGGCGGGCCGAGGAAGCCATTTCGGTTGCGACCCCCGACAGCGCCGTATTGGCCTGGTTTTCCGACCATGCGCCTCAGACCGTCGACGGTGCCATGGCCTTCGGAAAGGCCCTGATCGACGCCGGTGAACGGGAACGGGCCGCCAAGCTGCTGCGCAAGGCCTGGGTGAATGGCGATTTCGGTCCCCTTCAGGAGCGAGAATTCCTGGCCAATTTCCGCGACCTGCTGACCGAGCAGGACCAGATCGCTCGCCTCGACCGGCTGCTGTGGGGGCACCTTGACACGGCCGCCCAGCAACAGATGCGGCGGGTCGACGACGGAGAAAAGGCTCTTGCCAAGGCCCGGATGGCCTTGGCCGACGGCGCGTCGAATGCCGTGAGTCTGGCCGCCAACCTTCCCGACCGCCTGAAGGACGCCCCCGGCCTGGTCTACGAACTGCTCCGCTACCGGCGCCAGCACGATATGGACGACCAGGCCATCGCGCTGTTGAAGCGCCCCTTGCGCGAGATGGTCCATCCCGAGTTGTGGTGGGTCGAACGGGCCATTCTCGCCCGCCGCGCCCTGGAGCAAGGCCGGATTTCCCAGGCATATGAACTCGCCCGCGACCACGGCCAGACCGAAGGCGCCGCCTTTGCCGACGCCGAATGGCTATCCGGCTGGATCGCCCTGCGCTTCCTCGGCGACCGCCAGATCGCGTTGGATCATTTCTCCCGCATGTACGAGCATGTGCGCACGGCGCAAAGCCGTTCCCGGGCCGCATATTGGGCCGGCCGATCGGCCGAGGCGCTGGGGAAGGGTGACGATGCCGTCCGCTGGTTCAACCTGGCCGCCCAGCATGTCACCACTTTCTACGGCCAGCTTGCCGCCTCCAAGATCGACCACGGCCAGCTCTGGCCATTGCCGGCGGACCCGCTGCCCAGCGCCGAGGACATTCGCGACTTCGAGCATCAGGAGTTGGTGAAGGCCGCGCGCATGCTGGGCGAAATCAAGGAAACCGACCTGCTCCGCCCCTTCATGCTGCGCATGACCGAGATGGCCAAGACACCCGGCGAACGAGCCCTCGCCGCCGGATTGGCGACGACGCTGGGGCGCGCCGACATCGCCGTGACCGTGGCTAAGCAGTCGGAGAGGCTGGGTGTTCCTCTGATCGCCTCCGGCTACCCGATTCCCCCGCTGCGGGTGGGAAAGAAGCCGGAGCAGGCTTTGGTCCTCGGTCTCATCCGCCAGGAGAGCGCGTTCCACTTCGAGGCGGTCAGTTCCGCCGGTGCCCGCGGCCTTATGCAACTCATGCCGGCAACGGCGGCCAAGGTGGCCAAAGCCCTGAAAGTGGCGTTCAAGCGAAAGAGTGCGCTGGCCAGCGCCCTGACCCAAAACCCCGGCCTGAACGTCAAGCTGGGCTCGGCCTATCTCAACAACCTTCTCGATGAGTTCAACGGCTCTTACATATTGTCGGTCGCGGCCTATAATGCTGGTCCGTCGCGGGTGAAAAAATGGATCCGGGATATGGGCGACCCCCGCAATCCCGCGGTTGACGCCGTCGACTGGATCGAAAGCATTCCTTATTCCGAGACCCGCAACTATGTGCAGCGAGTGCTGGAAGGAGTGCAGATCTACCGGCGCCGGCTCGGCGCGACGGATCTTGCCCGGTCGCTGGAAGGTGACCTCAAGAGATAAACCTAACTCAGCGGGGAAAGGCCATGACACGAGCGCCGACGACAGGAATTTCCGTATGTGTCTTCGATGCGTACGGCACCTTGTTCGACCTTTCTGCAATCGTTGAAACCTGCCGCGAGCAGCTTGGCGAGTTGGCAACCCGATTGTCCGAGACCTGGCGGCGCAAACAACTGGAATATACCTGGCTGCGCAGCCTCATGGGACGGCATACCGACTTTTGGCATGTCACCGGCGAAAGCCTCGATTACGCCATGAAGACCTTGGGCATTGGCGACATGGCTTTGCGTGCCCGGTTGATGGAGGCCTATCTGACCCCGGCGGCCTATCCCGAGGCGCGCAGCGCCCTGGAAGCGCTGAAAGCGGCCGGTCACCGGCTGGCCATTCTGTCCAACGGCTCGCCCAGCATGCTGACATCGGCCACCATGGCGACAGGGCTGGACGTTCTGCTCGACGAGGTTCTATCGGTGGAAAGCGTCGGCGTGTTCAAGCCCCACCCCTCGGTTTACGCTCTGGTCCAGGATCGCTTCGACGCCCCGCCGGCCAATGTCGCCTTCATGTCGGCCAATGGCTGGGATGCCGCCGGTGCCGCCGCCTTCGGCTTCCACGTCGCGTGGGTCAATCGCGCCGGACTGCCGCGGGAAATCCTGCCGGCCGGCCCGCAGCTCGAGGTCCACAGCTTGGCCGAGCTTCCTGATCTGCTGAAAGCCTGAGTGGCGGAACGCCGCCATCCTCCGCCGACTCCCGATGCTTCCTCTGGAAGGCCATTTTGACGCCACCGCCCCCGTCCTTGCGCGACCCGGCCACCCTCCTGGCCACCTGGTTCGGCGCCGGGCTGCTGCCCAAGGCCCCCGGCACCTGGGGATCGCTAGCCGCCCTGCCCTTCGCCTGGGCATTGGCCCGAAGCGGCGGCAGTTTCGCCGTCGGCCTAGGAGCCTTGCTGGTATTTCTTGTCGGCTGGTGGGCGGCCGGCCGCCATGCCGCGGCGGCCGGAGCCGAGGATCCGGGGCAGGTGGTGATCGACGAAGTGGTGGGCCAATGGCTTGTCCTGCTGACCGTTCGCCCCGATCTGCTCAGCTACGGCATCGGCTTCCTGCTATTCCGCCTGTTCGATATCACCAAGCCCTGGCCGGTACGCTGGGCCGACCGGAGGATTCATGGCGGCCTCGGAATCATGCTCGACGACGTGCTGGCAGGACTGTACGGACTGCTCGTTATGGTTGTTCTGCAGCGACTGGGAGGAGTGCGATGACCGGATTGCCCGGCGGACTGACCGCCACGGCGCGGCAGGTGATGGAGCTTTGCAAGGCCCGCGGCGCGACGCTCGCCCTGGCCGAGTCCTGCACCGGCGGGCTGGTGGCCGCCGTCCTGACGTCCCTGCCCGGCAGTTCCACTTTCGTCGAGCGCGGCTTCGTCACCTATTCCAATGCCGCCAAGACCGATCTGCTGGGTGTCCCGGCCGACCTCCTCGGCCGCGTCGGCGCCGTCAGCGAGGAGGTAGCCCGGGCCATGGCCGAAGGAGCCTTGCGCAATTCCGCCGCCACCGCCAGCCTCGCCATCACCGGCATTGCTGGCCCCACCGGCGGCTTGCCGGGCAAGCCCGTGGGAACGGTGCACCTCGCCGCCGCCGCCGGAAAGCACACGCTACACCAACATCAGCTGTTCAGCGGCGATCGCGACGCTGTCCGGGAGGCATCGGCGGTCGCAGCCATGGAACTGCTGATGCGGGTGATCAACGAATAGCCGTCACCACAGACCTCACGGGAACCGATGGGCATTGGATGAGGCGGCCGGCGTCCCCACATTCGGTTAAAACGTTTGTTCAGGACCAAACAGACGATGGCTCGGGAGCGATCCATGCGGGTAGAGCTGGGGCCGGCAGGGCCGGGCGATGCCCCAGCCATTGCCCGGGTCGAAGTAGAAACCTGGCGCACCACCTACGCTGGAATGCTGGCGGACAGTAGCCTGCTCGCCATGTCGCCCGAGCGCCAGGCGAGACTATGGGCTGGCCCGATCAAGCTCTCGCCGCGCGATACCTGGGTGGCGAGGACCGAAGAAGGCATCGTCGGCTTCGGCTATTGCGGGCCACAGCGAGACCACCGCCTACCCTTCGCCGGCGAAGTCTACATGCTTTACGTCCTGCCCGACGCCCAGGGCCTCGGCATCGGCAGGCAACTGCTTCGCGCCATGTTCGCTCGCCTTGAAGAATGTTGTCTCCACTCGGCCTTGATCTGGGTACTGCGGGAAAATCCGTCGCGCTTCTTCTATGAGCGACTGGGTGGCCGGCTGGCTTGCCAGCGCAATATCGCCTTCGGCGGCGAGCAGGTCCCCGCCCTGGGGTACGGATGGGGTAATCTGGTGCCGACGCCCCATCGGCCTAAAAGATCTTCCGCCCGTTAATGTGCGTGACGAATCCGTCCTGGTCGACGGTGTAGCGGACCGGCACACTTTCTTCGCTGTCTTTCAACGGAACCGGCCGTTCCGACGCCTCGGGAAGCTGCCGTTCGGCCGGCACCGGCGGTTTGGCGGCGGGTACCGGAAGCGGCGCCGGCATTGCGGCCGGCTTCGGTATCGGTATCGGCAAGGGCGGTGCCACCGACACCACCGGCGGAGCCAGCACCGTGGCCTCGGCCGATCGTTCGGCTTCCGGCTTGGCCGGCGGGTTGAGCGTGCGCTGGCGCCTGCTCACCCGCACCACATCGACGCCACGCATCCGGTCGCCGTGCCGGGGCTGGGGTTTCGAGCGAAGGTCCATGCTTCTTGCCGGCGGCTCCGAAAGCCGGGGAGTCTTGATCTCCAGCATCTTGGCTTCCGACGGCGTCGGCTGGGCGGGCGCCGCCTGCTGTCCAGGCTTCGCCGCTCCGCTGAATTCCCCGGCGCACCATTTGCGGCCCGCATCGGTAAGGGTAACGGTGTGGGGATTCCCCCCCACGTCCTCGGTGGCAATGAGCCGCGCCGCACTCAGCGACCGTATCACCCGCACCAATGCGACCTGCTCGGCACCCAGTTTGGCCTGCAAGGCATCGACAGTCGTCTTTCCATCTTCGGCATTCAGAACGCCCAAGACAGTGCGTCCTGTCACGACCAACGTCATTCAGTATTGTCCCGTATGGTAGCGCCGGCCCGGCATCAGGTCGGCTACGAATTTCTTGCCAATTCCTTGGAGACTCGCTCGACGGCGAACATACAAAGATACGAGGCTGAAGGAATTCAGAATTGGACGGCGTTCTCGAAAAATGCAAGCCCCCAATTGAGAAGCCCCACCGATTTCGGCGTTTTTCACCGCCATCTACCGACCGACCGCGCAAGGGCCCGGCAAATGGCGGGCGACAAGGTCACCGCCAAAGGCGAAAATGCGGTCGAGCGGCAGGGTCGAGTAGAAATGGATCGACCGACCGCCTCTTACGGGGACATGCATGACCTGCTGCCCTGCCAGGGCCACAGCATCCGTCGTCGCCCCCTCCCACGAGCCGGTATTGACCATGAAATCTGCCGCAACCTTGGCATGCGCGCCATTAATAAGCCAGATGCCGGCCCCGATGTGGTATCGGCTTAGTTCACCCGTCCGAATATTGTGTACGACCACTTCGCCGGGCTTGGCGGAGCGCCAGACGAATACGCTGTAACTCTTGTACGGCAGGCAGATATTCTCATCCCCCGCGGTTACATCCAGCTTGTCATGGTCGTTATTGACCACATAGATGGTGCTTCGCACCGGCCACACCCAATCTGCCGCCAACAAGACGGACCACACGGCCAGCGCCAGCGCCAATGCGCGTCCATCCGCCGACCAGAAAGCGCCCGGCTCAAGAAGGTTGAGCCCGACGATGCAGCGCCACAAGAACAGCAGACAAGTCAGCGTTCCCCCGCCGGCAACGGCCCAGTCCAACGCATCCATCGTCTCAACGTTGAACGTGTTGCCGAACATTGACGAATGTCAGCCCGGGTGGCCAGCCAGGCGTCCGCCGGCTCCGTAAAGCTGGCGGGCCCGCTTTTCGAACGCCCCCACCATCAGGCCTACCGCCTCGTTGAACAAAGCACCGATCAAGGTCTGGAGCACCTTCGACCGGAATTCAAAGTCGACGAAGAAATCGATCATCGTCCCTCCGTCTTCCGCCGGCTCGAAAACCCAATGATTATTCAAGTGCTTGAACGGCCCCTCGGCATAAACGACGTCGATCCGGCCCTCATTCAGTGTTACCCGGGACGTGTAGCGCTCGCGGATCATCTTGAAGCCGATCACCAGATCGGCCAGCAGCACATTGCCATCCCTCCGCCGGATACGCGCCGCAACACACCAGGGCAGAAATTCGGGGTAGCGCTCGATATCCGCCACCAGATCGTAAAGCTGTCGCGAGCTATACGGCAGATGTCGCCTCTCCGCATGTGTCGGCATGGTCAGGCCACGCCAGATTGCTGGGCTCGGGCTTCCTTCAATGCCTGGAAGTCACGATCGGCATGATGCGACGAGCGGGTCAGCGGTGATGCGGAAACCAGAAGAAAACCTTTGGCACGGGCCAGAATCTTGTACTCCTCGAATTCGTCGGGTGTGACGAAGCGCTCGACCGCGACATGCTTCGGCGTCGGCTGCAAGTATTGCCCAATGGTCAGGAAGTCTACGCCAGCCGCGCGCAGGTCGTCCATCACCTGCATCACTTCCTGCCGCTCCTCGCCGAGCCCCACCATGATTCCCGATTTGGTGAAGGTGGCCGGCTCGATTTCCTTGACCCGTTGCAACAGGCGCAGCGACAGGAAATAGCGGGCGCCGGGCCGGATGGCCGGATACAACCGCGGCACCGTCTCGAGATTGTGGTTGAAAACATCAGGCCGGGCCCGAGCCACCGTCTCGACCGCGCCGGCCTTGTCCCGGAAGTCCGGAGTAAGGATTTCGACCGTGGTTTGCGGAGACAATTCCCGCACCTTGTCGATGCAGGCGACAAACTGAGCGGCGCCGCCGTCGTCAAGGTCGTCGCGATCGACCGATGTGATCACCACATGGGCCAGGCCCATGGCCTTGACCGACTCCGCCAAGTGCAGGGGCTCGACAGGATCGAACTCGGCCGGCTTGCCCGTCTTGACGTTGCAGAAGGCGCATGCCCGCGTGCAGGTGTCGCCCAGAATCATGAAGGTGGCATGCCGGTGCTTCCAGCATTCGCCGATGTTGGGACAAGCGGCCTCTTCGCAAACCGTGTGCAGGTTCTTCTCGCGCATCAGCTTGCGGACCTCGGCCGCCTCGGCCGAAGTAGGCGCCTTGACGCGAATCCATGCCGGCTTGCGCGGTGACGGATTATCTAGCCGGTTGACCTTTTCCGGGTGACGGATGACGGGGGTGTGAGTCATGGGTCCGATATTGTAGAGGCGGCGAGGCAGGTCAAGAAAATCCTGTTCGCCGCCCGCTTGTGAATGACGAAACGCAATAGGTGCTAAAAATGGATCGCCTGCCCGTAGGCGGAAAGCACCGCCTCGTGCATCGTCTCGGAAAGGGTTGGGTGCGGGAAGATGGCATGCATCAGATCAGCCTCCGTCGTCTCCAGGGTCTTGGCCACCATGTAGCCCTGGATCAACTCGGTCACTTCCGCGCCAACCATGTGGGCGCCTAGCAGTTCGCCGGTCTTGGCGTCGAACACGGTCTTGACCATCCCCTCGGTCTCGCCCAGAGCGATCGCCTTGCCGTTCCCGATGAACGGGAAGCGGCCGACCTTCACCTGGAAACCGTCCGCCTTGGCCTTGGCCTCGGACAGCCCGACGCTGGCCACTTGCGGATGGCAATAAGTGCAGCCGGGAATGTTGCGGGCATTGATGGGATGGACGTCGTTGACGCCGGCGATCTTCTCGACGCAGACCACGCCTTCGTGGCTGGCCTTGTGGGCCAGCCAGGGCGGGCCGGCCAGGTCGCCGATGGCATAGACGCCGGGCTCGCCGGTCTCCAGCCACTGGTTCACCACCACATGGGTTCGATCGACCACGACCTTGGTGTTCTCCAGGCCGAGATTCTCCACATTGCCGACAATGCCGACCGCCAGGATGACCCGATCGACGGTGATGTCCTGGGTCCTGCCGAACGCTTCGACGGTCACGTTCACCTCGTTCGCGGTCTTCGCCATGGCCTTCACCGTGGCCGAGGTCAGGATCTTCATGCCTTGTTTCTCGAAAGACTTGCGAGCGAAGGCCGAGATCTCCTCGTCTTCCACCGGCAGCACCCGCTCCATCACCTCGACCACCGTGACATCGGCCCCCAAGGCGTTGTAGAAGCTGGCAAATTCAATGCCGATCGCACCCGAGCCGATGACCAGCAGGCGCTTCGGCAGGACGTCCGGCACCATCGCTTCCTTGTAGGTCCACACCAGCTTCCCATCGGGTTCGAGCCCCGGCAGGGCGCGAGCGCGGGCGCCGCTAGCCAGGATGATATGCTTGGCCGACAGCATGGCGTCGCCGACCGCCACCTTGCCCCGCCCGGCCAATGCACCATGGCCTTCGAACACAGCGACCTTGTTCTTCTTCAGGAGATGCTTGACCCCAGCCTGCAACTGCCCGGCGACCGCCCGCGACCGGGCCACCACCTTCGACAGATCGAAGCCGATGCCCTCAGCGGCCAGTCCGTAAGCCGCGGCATGCTTCATGTTGCGGAACACCTCGGCCGAGCGCAGCAGAGCCTTGGTCGGAATGCACCCCCAGTTCAGGCAGATGCCGCCCAGATGCTCACGCTCCACCACCGCGGTCTTCATGCCCAGCTGGGCCGCGCGGATCGCCGCCACATAACCGCCGGGACCGCCGCCGATGATGACGATGTCGAAATTAGTATCGGACATTATGCAACCCCTTATTGGGTGAGTGTTCACCGCGGAAGTCATGGAGGGCACGGAGAACGCTTATTCCTCCGTACCCTCCCTGTTCTCCGCGGCTCATCGATTTGATTAGAGCAGCATCGTCAGCGGCTCTTCGATCAGCGCCTTGAAGGCGGCGAGGAATTCGGCTCCGATGGCGCCGTCGACGACGCGGTGGTCGACCGACAGGGTGCAGGTCATCACCGTGGCGATGGCCAGAGCGCCGTCCTTGACCACCGGCCGCTGCTCACCCGCCCCGACAGCCAGGATGCAGCCCTGCGGCGGGTTGATGATGGCGGCGAAGTCGCGGATCCCGTACATGCCGAGGTTCGAAATGGTGAAGCCGCCGCCCTGGTATTCCTCGGGCTTCAGCTTGCCGTCGCGGGCCTTGGCGCCCAAGCCCTTCATCTCGTTGGAGATGGCGGCGAGGCCTTTGTGGTCGGCATGCCGGATCACCGGGGTGATCAGGCCGTTGGGGGTGGCCACCGCCACCGAAATGTCCACGTCGCTGTAAAGCCGGATCGCCGTCTCGGTGAAGGAGGCATTGGCCGCCGGCACCTTCCGCAAGGCGAGCGCCACCGCTCGGATGATGAAGTCGTTGACAGACAGTTTGTATTGGTCCGAGCGGCCGTTAAGCTCGGCCCGCAAGGCCAGCAGCTTGTCCAGCTGGCAATCGATGGTCAGGTAGAAATGCGGCACCGTCTGCTTCGCTTCGGTCAGCCGGCGGGCAATGACCTTGCGCATGGAGGACAGCGGCTGCTCGGTGAAGGCCGGGCCGAACTCGGGCGCCGCGGCGGGAGCAGGCGCGGCGGCGGGTCTTGCCGCTGCCGCCTCGGCCGGCCTCACTGCCGGTGCCGCCTTGGCGACGCCTCCGGCAGCCGCCTTTTCCACATCGGCCTTGACGATCCGGCCATGTGGGCCGGTGCCGGTCACCGCCTTGAGTTCGAGGCCGGCATCCTTGGCAAGGCGCTTGGCCAGCGGGGTGGCGAACACGCGGTCCCCGTGGACCGAGGGTGCGGCCGCCATCGGAGCCATAGCTGACGCCGTCGGCGGTGCCGAAGCCAGGGCGGGCGCGGCTTCCGGCGCCGGAGCCGGCTTCGCTGTCGGGGCCGCTGCCGCCAGCGCCGAAGCGTCCTCCCCTTCCTCGAGCAGCAGCGCAATGGGCTGGTTGACCTTCACTCCTTGGCTCCCGCCCGGCACCAGGATCTTGCCCAGGGTGCCTTCGTCGACCGCCTCGAACTCCATGGTTGCTTTATCGGTCTCGATCTCGGCCAGCACATCGCCGGACTTGACCATGTCTCCCTCTTTCTTCAGCCAGCGCGCGAGGTTTCCCTCGCTCATCGTTGGTGAAAGGGCAGGCATCAGGATCTGGATCGGCATGGAGGGTCCTCCTTCAGAGGTAGCAGACGGCTTTGACCGCGGCGACGACTTCATCGACCTGCGGCAAGGCCAGCCGTTCCAGATTGGCCGCATAGGGCATCGGCACGTCCTTGCCGGTCACCCGGGTCACCGGGGCATCCAGCCAGTCGAAGGCCCGCTCCTGCACCACGGCCGAAATCTCCGCACCGATGCCGGCAAATGGCCAGCCCTCTTCAAGGGTAACGATGCGGTTGGTCCGCTTGACCGATTCGACGATGGTGTCGACATCCAGGGGGCGAATGGTCCGCAGGTTGATCACCTCCGCCTCGATGCCTTCCTTGGCCAAGGCGGCGGCCGCTTCCAGGGCGACATGGACCATGCGGGAAAAGGCGGTGATGGTGACCGAACCACCGCTCCGTTCGATCTTCGCCTTGCCGATGGGAACGATGAAATCCGGGTCATCGGGAACTTCGAAGCTTTGGCCGTATAGCAGTTCGTTCTCCAGCATCACCACCGGATTGGGGTCGCGGATGGCCGCCTTCAACAGCCCCTTCGCGTCGGCCGCCGAATAGGGCGCCACCACTTTCAGCCCCGGACAATGGGCATACCACGAGGCATAGCATTGCGAATGCTGGGCAGCCACCCGCGACGCGGCGCCGTTGGGGCCACGGAAGACGATCGGCACGGGCAATTGGCCACCGCCCATGTAAAGGGTCTTGGCGGCTGAGTTGATGATCTGGTCGATGGCCTGCATGGCGAAGTTGAAGGTCATGAATTCGACGATCGGCTTCAACCCGGCATAGGCAGCGCCGGTGCCCAACCCGGCAAAGCCCATTTCGGTAATCGGCGTGTCGATCACCCGCTTCGGCCCGAACTCGTCGAGCAAACCCTGGCTGACCTTATAGGCGCCCTGGTACTGGGCAACTTCCTCGCCCATCAGGAAGACATCGGGGTCGCTGCGCATTTCTTCGGCCATGGCGTCGCGCAAGGCTTCGCGGACGGTCTGACGGACGGTCTTGGCGTAGACCTTTTCGGCCGGCGCGCTCGCCGCACCGGCGGCCGGAGCGGGAGCCGGCTGAGCCGGGGTCTGGGGCGCCTTGGCGCCCACCGGCGCCGACTTCGATAGTGGGCCCTCCATGGCGCCGGCCAAGGCCTCCCTGTCTTCGCCATCGGACAGCAACAGCGCGATCGGCGTGTTCACCGCCACCCCATCGGTACCGCCGGCGATCAGGATCTTGCCTAACGTGCCTTCGTCGACGGCCTCCATTTCCATGGTCGCCTTGTCGGTCTCGATTTCGGCGATGACGTCGCCCGATCGGATCTGGTCACCCTCTCCCTTCAGCCAGCGGGCGAGCTTCCCCTCGGTCATGGTCGGCGACAGGGCGGGCATAAGTATCTGGATAGGCATGTCGATTCCCCTCAGGCTTCCATCAGCACGTCGGTCCACAGCTCGGACGGATCCGGCTCGGGGCTTGTCTGAGCGAAGTCGGCAGCCTCGCCGACGATCGCCTTCACCTCGCGGTCGATGTTCTTCAACTGCTCCTCATTGAGCACGCCGTCCTCGATCAGCTTCTTGCTCATCTTGTCGATGGGATCATGCTGTTCGCGCATCTTGGCCACTTCCTCCTTTGTCCGATATTTGGCCGGGTCGGACATGGAATGGCCGCGGTACCGATAGGTCTTCATTTCCAGGATGAACGGCCCCTCGCCGGTGCGGACTTGGGCCACGGCGGCGTCCCCCGCCGCCTTGACCGCCAGGACATCCATTCCGTCCACCTGCTTGCCCGGAATGTCGTAGGCGGCGCCGCGACGGCAAAGCTCGGTTCCGGCCGAGGCGCGCTCGATGGACGTGCCCATGGCGTATTTGTTGTTTTCGATGACATAGATCACCGGGAGCTTCCACAGCGAAGCCATGTTGAAGGACTCGTAAACCTGTCCTTGGTTAATCGCGCCGTCACCGAGATAGCACACGCAGATTCCGCCATCTTCCCGGTACTTGTGGGCGAAAGCCAGGCCGGTGCCCAGGGGCACCTGCGCGCCAACGATGCCGTGACCGCCGAAGAAGCGCTTTTCTCGGCTGAACATGTGCATCGAACCGCCTTTGCCCTTGGAGTAGCCGCCGCTACGCCCGGTAAGCTCGGCCATCACCCCCTTGGGGTCCATGCCGCAGGCCAGCATGTGTCCGTGGTCGCGGTAGCTGGTGATGACGCTGTCCTCCGACGCGATCGCCGCCTGCATGCCGACCACCACGGCCTCCTGGCCGATATAAAGGTGGCAGAAGCCGGCAATCAGGCCCATTCCGTACAGCTGGCCGGCCTTTTCCTCGAACCGGCGGATCAGCAGCATATCCTTGTAAAAGCTGACGAGATCCTCGTTCGTCAGAGCCGGCGCTCCGGACCGCGCCCTACGTCTCGCAATGGCCATTCATTCCCTCCCACCGGGACAATTCCGCGGATTGGCCCCAGTTGATACTCGCTTTCATTCCATCACGCAAGCACATTGCTGCATATAAGCTGCTGCATTTACACGCGATTTTCGCATTTAACTGCGTTACAGTTAAGCAGGTTAACGAGCTTGCCTCGGCGGAATGATATTGCGCGGCCGCAACCCTATAGGTCCAGCCTCACGAAGGAGATAAGCGATCTGCCCAGGCGATGCGAGCCCCCAGCCGCATATTTGTCCGCCGATCGCAAACGGCATGGTTGCTCCGCGCCCGGAGAATCACCCCGACGCCGTCGCGGCGAACTGCGAATGAAAGGATTGAACTTGCTGGCGGGCGCCCGATTCAGCGCTTGGAACGAAGAATGATGATGTCGTCGTCCCGCCCCAGATTCAGCATCATGCGAGCCCGCTCTTCCAGCATGTCGGGATCGAGATGGTCGGGCCGCAGCAGGCGAGCCCGGCGATCAAGGTTGTCGCGCTCGGTCTGTAATTGGCCGAGGCTGTCCTCGGCCTGCTTGATTTCCTGATTGAGGCGCCACCAGGCCAGCAGGCCGCGGTCCCCCTGCACCGTATGATAGGCAAAATACACAACCGCCGTCAGCCCCAGGAAGGGGCCGATCACATGACGCGCACGATGGCGTATTTCATCCAGGATCATCATGCGCCATATGGAATCACACTCTGATTCCCGGCGTCAATAAGTATTCGAAGAGGAGAACACAGAGAACACGGAGGTCAATCCATTCTCCGTGCTCTCCATATCCTCGGCAGCTGACCGTTACTTCCGTTTGAAGGCGTTGCGGCCGCTAAATTGCGCCACTGGCCCCAAGCCTTCTTCGATGCGGATCAACTGGTTGTACTTCGCCAAGCGGTCGGAGCGAGACAGCGACCCCGTCTTGATCTGCCCGGCATTGGTCGCCACCGCCAGATCGGCGATGGTGGAATCCTCGGTCTCGCCGGAACGGTGCGAGAATACCGCGGTATAGCCGGCCTTGTGCGCCATCTCGACCGCCTCCAAGGTTTCCGACAAGGTTCCGATCTGATTGACTTTGACCAGGATGGAATTGGCCAAGCCCTTATCGATACCCATGGCCAGCCGCTCGGGGTTGGTGACGAACAGGTCGTCGCCGACCAGTTGGATCTTCTTTCCCAACGTATCGGTGATCAGCTTCCACCCCTCCAGATCGTCTTCCGCCATCCCGTCCTCGATCGAGACAATGGGGAAGTTGTCCACCAGCTTGGCGTAGTACTTGACCATGCCTTTGGCATCGAGCGTCTTCTTCTCGCCCGATAGGACGTACTTGCCGTCCTTGAAGAATTCGGTCGAGGCCGGGTCGAGTGCCAGAGCGATTTCCTCGCCCGGCTTGTAGCCGGCCTTTTCGATGGACTTGACGATGAAGTCGAGGGCTTGTTCGGCACTCTTTAAATTAGGGGCGAAACCGCCTTCATCGCCCACATTGGTATTGTGGCCTGCGTCCTTCAGGGCCTTCTTCAGAGCCTGGAAGACTTCCGACCCCCAGCGCACGGCATCGGCCACCGTCGGCGCGGCCAACGGGACGATCATGAATTCCTGAATGTCGATGGGATTGTCGGCGTGGACGCCGCCGTTGATGATGTTCATCATCGGCACCGGCAGAGCGTGCGCGCTGGTGCCGCCGACATAGCGGTATAGCGGCAGCCCCGCATCTTCGGCCGCCGCCTTGGCCACCGCCAGGGATACGCCGAGGAGGGCGTTGGCACCGAGGCGGCCTTTATTGGGCGTACCGTCAAGATCGATCATGGTGCGGTCGATGACCAACTGTTCTTCGGCATCCATGCCCGACAAGGCGTCATAGATTTCGCCGTTGACCGCTTCCACCGCCTTCAGCACGCCCTTGCCGCCGAAACGGCTCTTGTCGCCGTCGCGCAATTCCACCGCTTCGTGGGCGCCGGTGGAGGCCCCGGACGGTACCGCGGCACGGCCGAACCCACCCGATTCAAGAATGACGTCGACCTCGATGGTCGGGTTGCCGCGCGAATCAAGGATTTCGCGCGCGTGAATATCGGTGATCGCGGTCATCGGAAATTCTCTCCGTAGCTTAATTTCTCAAGTGATATGTTTGGCCAGACGGTCGAAGGCCGCCAGAGTGGCGACGAACGCCGGCATTTCGGACAAGGGAATCATGTTGGGGCCGTCGCTCGGAGCGCGGTCCGGATTTTCGTGCGCCTCGGCGAATACCGCGGCGACGCCGATGGACACTGCGGCGCGCGCCAGCACCGGAGCGAATTCGCGCTGACCGCCCGAACTGGTGCCCTGCCCCCCCGGTTGCTGCACGGAATGGGTGGCGTCGAACACCACCGGGCAGCCGGTGCGCGCCATGATCGGCAGGCTGCGCATATCGGTCACCAAGGTGTTGTAGCCGAAGCTGACGCCGCGCTCGCACAGCATGATCCGGTGGTTGCCGGTGCTCTCGATCTTCTTGACCACGTTGGCCATGTCCCATGGCGCCAGGAACTGGCCCTTCTTCACGTTGATGGCCCGGCCGGTGGCGCCGGCAGCCAGCAGCAGGTCGGTCTGACGGCACAGAAAGGCCGGAATCTGCAGAACATCCACCGCCTCGGCGACTCGAGCGCATTGCTCGGCGGAATGAACATCGGTCAGCACGGGAATGCCCAGCCGTTGCCGGATTTCGGCGAAAACCAGCAGCGCCCGATCCAACCCGATGCCTCGCTGCCCCTCGATGCTGGTGCGGTTGGCCTTGTCAAACGAAGTCTTGTAGATAAGCGGGACCCCTTCCCGGTCGCACAATTCCTTCAGCGCTTGCGCCGTTTCCAGGGCATGATCGCGGCTCTCCATCTGGCAGGGGCCGGAGATGAGCACGAACGGCAGATCGTTGCCGAGGGTAACCGAGCCGATGGCGAGGTGACGGGGAGTGGTCATAGGCGGACAGCGGGATCAAGAGAACGGAAATATATGCGGGTACCGCGACGCGGCCACCGATGGACATAGACGAAGGGTATCAATCTCTCTGCGTTCATCCCTGCGCGTCTGTGTCCATCTGGGTGCCCAGAAGCAGCCGGCAACACGCGAGGCATCATTCTTTTTCCATCACACCAAGCGGGATTGCTGAACTGCTGCGTGAATGAAGGAAGTGAACAGAGGATGTGGATCGAACGGCTTCGACTTCAACTCGGGATGGAACTGCACCCCGATGAACCAGGGATGGTCGTGCCGCTCGACGATTTCCGGGAGAATACCGTCCGGCGACAGGCCGGAAAAGACCAGACCGGCGCGCTCCAGGCGTTCCTTGTACTCGATATTGACCTCATAGCGGTGGCGATGCCGCTCGCTGATATGCGACTGTCCGTAAATCTCGGCAACGCGGCTCTCGGCCAGCAGCCGGCAGTCATAGGCGCCTAGGCGCATCGTACCGCCCAAATCATCACCGGCAGCCCGGTGGACCAACTGGTTGCCGCGCAACCATTCGGTCATCAGCCCCACCACCGGCTCGTCGCAAGGGCCGAACTCGGTGGAATTGGCCTTGGGCAGGCCGGCCAGACTGCGCGCCGCCTCGATCACCGCCATCTGCATGCCGAAACAGATGCCGAAATAGGGCACCTTGCGCTCACGAGCGAACTTCACCGCGGCGATCTTGCCGGACACTCCGCGTTCGCCGAAACCGCCGGGCACCAGAATGCCGTGAACATCCTCCAGGGCGTGGATGGCGCCCTCGGTTTCAAAGATCTGACTGTCCAGCCAGTTCAATTTCACTTTGACATTGTTGGCGATGCCGCCGTGATGCAGCGCCTCAGCCAGTGACTTGTAACTGTCGAGCAGGCTGGTGTATTTGCCGACCACGGCGATGGTCACCTCGCCTTCCGGATAGCGGATGCGCTCGACGATCTGCTGCCAGCGCGACAGGTTGGGTGGCGGCGCGGCGGCCAGCCCGAAATGCTTGCACACCTGCTGGTCGAGCCCCTGTTCGTGATAGCTGACCGGCACCTGGTAGATGGTATCCACATCCAGCGCGGCGATCACCGCCTCTTCGCGGACGTTGCAGAACAGGGCGATCTTACGCCGTTCGCCCACCGGGATCTCCCGATCGGCCCGGCACATCAGCATGTCGGGCTGGATGCCGACGCTCAGCAGCTCCTTCACCGAATGCTGGGTCGGCTTGGTCTTAAGCTCTCCGGCCGCCGGAATCCAAGGCAACAACGTCAGATGGACGAACATCGTGCGCTCCCGCCCGAGTTCGTTGCCCAACTGGCGGATCGCCTCGAGAAACGGCAGGCTTTCAATGTCGCCGACCGTGCCCCCGATCTCGCAAAGAACGAAGTCTTCGTCGGTGATATCCGACTTGATGAATTCCTTGATGGCGTCGGTGACGTGCGGGATCACCTGCACGGTGGCCCCCAGATAATCACCGCGTCGCTCACGGGCGATGACGTTGGAATAGATGCGTCCCGTTGTGATGTTGTCCGAGCGGCGCGATGAAACGCCGGTGAAGCGTTCATAATGGCCGAGGTCGAGGTCGGTTTCGGCGCCGTCGTCGGTGACGTAGACCTCGCCATGCTGATAGGGACTCATCGTCCCGGGATCGACGTTCAAGTATGGGTCAAGCTTGCGCAGACGCACCTTGAAACCGCGGGTCTGAAGGAGAGAAGCCAGGGCCGCCGAAGCGAGACCCTTGCCGAGCGAGGACACCACGCCGCCGGTAATGAAGATGAAGCGCGTCATGGGCTGTTACAATACACCAGAGGTCACCGGCACCCAAGTGGGGGTGCCCCAAAAAACGACAAAAAAAAGAGAGGCGGTCATCACTGCCGCCTCTCCCGAGAAAGACAAAGGTTACCGGCTCAGCGGCGCGGTCGGAGCGGCAGGGGCCGCCGGAGCGGCAGGAGCCGAGCCGGCCGGCGACTGATCCATGATCGAGTGCGGCTGGCTGCGCGCATTGGCCAAGATCGCCAAGCCAAGGCTGGTCAGGAAGAACCCAGTGGCCAGGATGGCTGTCGTACGGGTCAGAAGATTACCCGCCGCACGGCCGGTCATCACGCCGCCACCACCGATGCCCAAGGCTCCGCCTTCGCTGCGCTGAAGCAGGATCACCCCGACCAGGGCGATGGCGAGAAGTAGATGGACGACGAGAAGCACGTTCAGCATGTGATCACCGACAAGAGGCTGCCGCCCCAGTACTCGGGGCGGCTGACAGACTGGCGTCTTTTTATTCGCCTTGCCGACCGATGGCAAGCTCGCGCTTGTCCGGATGTGCAGATGCGGCCGGACTGCCCCCCAATGACCGCGCAATATTGCCTGGGCTGGTCAGGCCGAAACGCGGGGCTTGGCCTGCTCGGTGTCGGCCCGGGCGCCTCCCTTCACCCCGCCCGGCGGAAGCTGCCGCTCTTCGGCTCGCCGGCGCCGGTCCCCCAGCCCGGTGATGAAGACCGCCGCGGCGGTGCGGTTCTGGCATTTCAGCAGCCGCAGAAGGCTGCGCATTCTCGTCTTCACCTGAGCCTCGCTCAGCCCGAGGGCGCAGCCGATCGACCGGTTGCTCTTGGCCTCCCCCAGTTGATCGAGGATGGCAAGGTCGGTCCCGCTCAACGTGGCAATCGCGTCGCAACGCAGGCGGTCGCCGACGATGTCCATGACCGCCGTGGGCGGCAGGACCGACAAGCCGGCCTTGGCGAGAGCGATGACCGCGGTAACGGGAGGCATGGCCGTGTCGAGAAACCAGACCCCGCCAGCCATCTCGAGAAACGCCCAACTATCGATGAAATCGACCGAATTCATCACCAGTACGACTGTGTGAGACGCGCAATAGCCACGCCACCGCTCACCGTGAGCATCCGCCAGGCGGCGCATGCATGAAAGAGAGATGAACGCCACTTCGCCGTCCGGCCACTCGCAATCCCGGCGCAGCGTGGCGGGATCGATGCGGGCCACCGCGGCAGGCCGCTCGGCCATGTCGAATCGGCTCAGTATCCCGTCGGCAATCACTTGATCATCGATAAAAAGAGCAACCGACGACGTGCTCGGATCATTCGCTCCGAGTTCCATATTCGGCATTATGGAATCCTTGCTTCCAAGACGGGCGGCGGGCTGTCTCACCAGCATGGGGAGACAGCCCTGCCCCGCTTCCTTCATGCTTGCGTCATCTGAAAGAATAACGCCGGAACCGAATCTTGAGTATCTCCATTGAGGTAGTAACGCCAATGGGAATAGCGGCAATCGATTAGGCCGGTCGACTGGCATAAACCGGACGGGCCTTCGTTTGAGCGGGCATGATGCAGTTATTTCCCGGCCGCGGTTAGCGGGACGCGGACGGACTCGAGAAGCGGGGGCATCCTTCGAGACGCCTTCGGCGGCTCCTCAGGATGAGGAGCCGTCCGATCGGGGCGGCGTCTCGGAACCGAAGCGCTCCGGAGATGACCGCGCACCTGTTCTAACGGCTGCTTCGAGCGATCGCCCAGAAGTCCTCCACGTTCAGGCTGGCGCCGCCGATCAGCCCGCCGTCCACGTCCTCGAGCGCCAGCAGGTCCTCGGCGTTCGACGGCTTCATTGAACCGCCGTAAAGGATGCGCAGGCGGGACGCCCCGTCGGTCCCCAGGCGTTTGGCCGCCAGGGCTCGAATGGCGCCGTGCACCTCCGCCACTTCAGGGTTGGTCGGCGTCCGACCGGTGCCTATCGCCCAGACCGGCTCATAGGCGATGACCGTGTTCTCCGGCGTCGCATCAGGCGGCAGCGAGCCTTCGAACTGGCTGCCCACCACCGCGAGCGTACGCCCGCCGTCGCGATCGGCTTCCGTCTCGCCGATGCAGATGATGGCGACAAGCCCGGTGGCATGGGCGGCGGCCGCCTTCGCCCTTACCGTCGCATCGGTCTCGCCGTGATCGCTGCGCCGCTCCGAATGGCCGACGATGACATGGCTCGCGCCAAGATCCTTGAGCATCGGTGCCGCGACGTCGCCGGTATGGGCGCCACTTTTCGCCGCGTGACAGTCCTGCCCGCCGACCGCCAGTGGCGTGCCGGCGACGGCGCGGGCAACCGCGTCGATCAGGGTCGCCGGCGGACAGACCAGCAGATCCGCCTGCGGAGGCTCGGCCTTCAACCTGGCAGCGATGCCTTCGGCCAGGGCGACCCCGTCGCCCTTCAGGCAGTTCATCTTCCAATTACCGGCGATCAACGGACGACGAGACATGATCCCACACCTCCCAGTTTAATTTTGGCAGCGAGGATTTAGCATGGGGCCCTGCCGAATTCCAGGTAGCTGGTGGTACGGATAAGGGCTGCGTGACGACAATTCCGTTTTCCGAGTTGCCGCAGTCCAGAGCCGCTTTTATGATGCCGCCTCTCGCCATATAAGGCTCGGATTTTACATGCTCGACGCTTTCCGCAAGGCTTCGCAGTCCTGGTACATCAAGATTCTCTTCGGTCTTCTGATCCTCAGCTTCGGCGTATGGGGTATTGGCGACGTCATTCGCATGCGCGTCGCGGCCACCCCGGCAATCGTCGTCGGCAGGCAGAATATCTCGGCCACCGAGGTGGTCGATGAATTCCGCAGAGATGTCGAACGGCTGTCCGCCGCGTTCGGTGGCAAGCTGTCGATCGATCAGGCGCGCCAACTTGGCCTGTTGCAACGCACCATCGCACAGATCGTCAGCCGTAGCCTGCTCGACCAGGCAGCCGATGACCTCAAACTGGGCGTCGACGACGACACCATGCGCCGGATCATCGCCGGCACGCCAGCCTTCCAGAACCAACTGCATGTGTTCGACAAGGACATTTATCAGCAGGTGCTGACGCGGGCCGGCTTGACCGAGCGCCAGTATCTCGGCCTTGAACGGGCCGACTTCGCACGCCAGCAGCTGGTCCGGCTGATCGGGGGTGGCGCAACGGTACCGGCAGCTCTGGCCGAGCCTCTTTTCCGCTATCGGAACGAGCAGCGCGTGGCGGAAACCGTAAGCTTCCCCGCCAACAAGATGCCTGAGCCGGCCAAACCCGACGACGCCACGCTGAAGGCCTTCTATAAGGCTCATTCCAGCCAGTTCATGGCTCCGGAATTGCGTGCGGTCAGCGCGGTGGTCATCCGGACGGCCGACGTCGCCGGCGACATCAAGCCGTCGGAGCAGGACGTTCAGAAGGCATACCAGGCGCGGCAAGGCGAATTCCAAACGCCCGAGACACGCGACGTCCAGCAGGTGCTGTTTGCCGACAAGGCCAAGGCGCAGGCCTTTGCCGACACGGTGCGCAAGGGCAAGGATTTTGCCGCGGCCGCCAAGGCCGCCGGCCACACCGTCTCCGACCTGGGGTGGGTCGACCGCCGGCAGATGCCCATCGAGGGCCTGGCCGAGGCGACCTTCGGCGCTCCCGGCCCGGGCATCGTCGGTCCTGTTCAGTCGCCTCTCGGGTGGCATGTCCTGCACGTCGCCTCGGTGGTGCCGGGCAAGACCCGAGCCCTCGCCGACGTACGCAGCATCATCGTGCAGGGCCTGGTGAACGACGAAGCGGCCAACCGCCTTTACGCCCTGTCGACCAAGCTTGAAGATTCCATCGGCTCAGGTGCCGGCATCGAAGAGGCGGCGGGCACGGTCGGCGTCAAGCCGCTCAAGGTGGCGGCAATGGACGCGAAGGGTGACGGCCCCGACGGCAAGCCGGCGCCGGGCGTCCCCCTGCTGTCGGACTTCCTGGCGACGGCCTTCCAGACTCCCCAGGGCGATACCAGCGAAGTTACGCAGTTCAAGGACAACAGCGGTTATTTCGTCCTCCATGTGGACAAGGTCACGCCGCCGGCGGTCAAGCCGTTCGACACGGTGAAGGATCAGGTCATCGCCGCCTGGACCGACGACCAGAAGGAACAGGTGTCCCGCAAGGAGGCCGAAGCGGCGGCGGAGCGCCTGAAAAAAGGCGAATCGCTGGCGGCCGTGGCAGGCCCCTTCAAGGTGGAAACCACCAAGCCGTTCCTGCGCACCGGCGGCGGGGTCGCCAACGTGCCACCCCTGCTGGCGGCGGAAATGTTCAAGCAGACCGCCCCTGGCGGCGTCGCCGTGGTGCCCCTGCGGGGCGGCGCCATGCTGGCCCGTCTGCAAAGCGTGATCCCCGCCGATCCCAAGGCCGATGCGGTGGCCTACAACAACGCCCGCAAGAAGCTGGGTGAAGCCCTCGGCGAGGACCTGATGCAGGAATATTTGGCCAAACTGCAGAAGGATTATACCGTGCGCGTCAACACCTCGCTGATCGACGATCAGTTCCAGAAATGACGCGGACCGACAGATGAAAACGGGCGTTGACTTCAATACCTTCCAGCGCGGCTACGATGAAGGCGTGGCCCAGGTCGTGTGGACCAAACTGGTCGCCGACCTGGAAACGCCGGTCTCGGCCATGCTGAAGCTGGCTGACGGCCGGCCCAACAGCTTCCTGCTGGAATCGGTCGAGGGCGGCGCCAAGCGCGGGCGGTACTCCTTCCTCGGCATGAAGCCGGACCTGATCTGGCGATGCCGAGGCGATTCGGCCGAGATCAACCGCCAGGCCCGCTTCGACCAGCACGCGTTCCGCCCCTGCCCGGTCGCCGAAGCGGACGGTACGCTGGCCTCGCTGCGCGCCGTCGTGGCCGAATCCCATATCGACCTGCCCGATGTCCTCCCTCCGATGGCCGCCGGTCTGGTCGGCTATATGGGATACGACATGGTCCGGCTGGTGGAGCGATTGCCCGATGGCAACCCCGACGGCATCGGCGTTCCGGACGGCATCTTCCTCCGCCCGACGGTGATGGCCATTTTCGACAACGTGGATGATTCCGTTACCGTCGTCACCCCGGCGCGGCCACAAGCCGGGGTCGACGCGCGCGCCGCATTCTCCCAGGCCTGCGAACGGCTGGCCGACGTGGTTGCAGATTTCGAGCGCTGCCTGCCCTACGGCCGCAACACCCTGTTGGACGAACAGCCGCCCACGGCCGAAGCGGCCAACATGTCGCGCGAGGATTTCCATCGGATGGTCAACAAGGCCAAGGAATATATCCTGGCCGGCGACATCTTCCAGGTGGTGTTATCACAGCGGCTCACCGTGCCGTTCCGGCTGCCGCCCTTCGCGCTGTACCGGGCGCTGCGGAGGACCAACCCAAGTCCGTTCCTGTTCTTTCTCGATTTCGGGGATTTCGCCCTGGTGGGATCCAGCCCGGAAATCCTGGTCCGCTTGCGCGACGGCACGGTCACCATCCGGCCGATCGCCGGCACCCGCAAGCGCGGCGCCGACGATGCGGAAGACAAGGCGCTGGCCGCCGACCTGCTGGCCGACCCCAAGGAACTGGCCGAGCATTTGATGCTGCTCGATCTGGGACGCAACGATGTAGGGCGGGTCGCCGAAGTGGGTACGGTGAAGGTCACCGAGAAGATGGTGATCGAGCTTTATTCGCACGTCATGCACATCGTATCGAATGTGGAAGGCAAATTGGATCCGCGTCACGATGCCATGGATGCCCTGTTCGCCGGCTTTCCCGCAGGCACCGTGTCTGGCGCGCCAAAGGTCAGGGCGATGGAGATCATCGACGAACTGGAACCCGACCGGCGCAGCTTCTATGCCGGCTGCATCGGCTATTTCGCCGCCAACGGCACCATGGACACCTGCATCGCGCTGCGCACCGCCCTGGTCAAGGACGGTCAGATGGTGGTCCAGGCCGGCGCCGGCATCGTCGCCGATTCGATACCCGAGTCGGAATACCAGGAGTGCTGGAACAAGGCCCGGGCTTTGCTGCGCGCCGCCGAGGAAGCGGTGACCTTCGCCGGCCGTAACGGAGGATGAGCATGGGAGCGCAGTTCCAGGTGCCGATCGACCGGCGTTATTTCGAAGACTATGTCGCCGGAGCGGTCTACGAATTCGGCAGCGCCTCGGTAAATGCCGACGAGATCATGGAATTCGCCAAGCGTTACGATCCGCAGGATTTCCACATTGATCCGGAGGCGGCGGCAAAGACGCCATTCGGCGGGCTGATCGCCAGCGGCTGGCAGACGGCCGGCCTGATGATGCGCCTCTACGCCGACCATTACCTGTCTAAGGTGGCAAGCCTGGCCTCGCCGGGGATCGACGAACTGCGCTGGACCAAGCCGGTGCGCCCGGACGACGTGTTGCGGGTGCGCGTCACCGTGTTGGAAACCAATCGCTCCCGCTCGAAGCCGGACCGCGGCATGGTCCGTTCCTTCATCGAAGTAGTCAATCAGCACGACGAGGTGGTGATGACGATGAAGGCGATGAACCTGCTGAAATGCCGGGACGCGGGTTAGTCCTGGGCTCTTGGGCAATACGGATAACGCCGGATAAACACGGATTAAGGACTTTGCCGCCTTCGGCGGAGATATTTGAAATCTCACTTATCCGTTGGCCGCGTAGCGGCATCCGTTGTCACCCGTTTTCCAATCGCCCCTCGGGCGCGACGGGAATTGGGACCTGCCGATCCCCTGGTCCAGGAGGGAATCGGCCTAAGCCGCCCCGCGGAACTCGAAGCCGGCGTCGTCCACCGCCTTGGCCACCGCCGCCTCCTCAACGCCGTCGACGGTGACCTTGCCGCTGGCCAGATCGACGCTCACGCTGGCGCCCGGCGCCGCCGCCTTGATCGCCTGCTCCACCGAGCGCACGCATCCGCCGCAGGTCATGCCCGCCACCTTGTATGTTTTCGCCATGGAATGATTCTCCGCCTTGAAGTTGGCTTGCGGCTGATCATCGGCGCGAATTCCGCCGCGGTCAATGGCGCGGCCGTTTCCCTTGCCGTTTTCCTTGGCTGTCTCCGGCGATATCCGGCCGCACCAAGCTAATTCCGCCCGGGCGGCGCCGGCGTGTCCGGCCCCCTGCTGTAACGCGTGTCGCCATGCTGGCGGGCCTGCACCACGGCGGTTACCGGTACCAGCACCAGGCCCTTTGCCCGCAGTGTCGGCAGCCAGCCCGCCAAGGCGGCAATGGTCGCGTCCCGTGGGTGGCCGATAGCGATGGCATTGCCTTTCTTGCGGGCGATTTCCTCGAGCTTGGCCAGTTGGCCGTTGATCGCCCCGACATCCGCCTCGTTGTCGAGGAACACGTTGCGCCCCGCCGTCGGCACACCGGCCTGCCGGGCCAGCGCCAGTCCGACGCTGTGATCGGTGGTCAGGCTGTCGATAAACAGCAGGCCGCGCCGATGCAGTTCCTCCATCAGCATCTCCATGCCCGGCGCGAATGCGGTGAATTTGCTGCCCATGTGGTTGTTGATGCCGACATAGCCGGTAAAGCGATCGAGGTCGGCGCCTATCCGCTTGCGCAGTTCCTCCGGCGTCAGCCGGTCGAGCAGGGCGCCGGGACCAGGGTCGATGCCTTGGCCCAACGGCTCCATCGGCACATGCATCATCAGTTCGTCGCCATGGGCGCGCGCCTCTTGTGTCTGCCGCCCCAGTTCTTCGGCATAGCTCATGAACGAAATAGTCAACGGCCCCGGCAGTTGCAGGATGCGTTCCGAACGCCGCCTGTCCAACCCCATGTCGTCGATAATCACCGCGACCATCGGTAATCCGCCGGGATTCGGTGCCACCACGGCAAACCGCTCCCAGGCCGGTCTTTCGCGCCGCGCCGGCGGCGGAGCGGGTGGCGGCAACGCCGCCAACCGGGTTTCAGCCGCCATCGGCGGCTGAACAAGCGGTTCGTCCTCGACGACCGTGTGCGGGCTGGTCTCGGTCGCCGGCGGATCGCTCGTCACCCCATTCGTCACGGTCGGACCCGGCAATGCTGCGGCCGGCGGTGCGGCCGGCTGAGCCGGCGCGGCGGCCGATTTTGCCGGCAGCACCGCCCGGTTCCCCGGGACCAGCACGCGGCCGGCGGCCAATCCGATGGCCAGCCCAACGGCCAGCATCGCCGCGCCGGCCAGGATCGCCCGCCGATGCCGCGGCCAAAGCTCGCGCAGCCAATCCTCCATTATGGTCGCCGGCAGACCGGCAACGGGCTGCCGAGCCCCACCCGCACATTGGAGAACGCCACGGCGCTGCCGGTGCTCCGATCCCTGGGCCGAGCCGACCCGGCCGCGTCATCCTGGGCAGATATTCCTTCAGTCATTCGCCTAATGTGATGTGGCGCGGTGCAACGCGTCAAGAACCGGCTAATCTTCCCTGCATTGGCGGATCAGCTTGGCTAGTGCCTGGCCGACCGGAGAGGCCTGACCGTCCTGGTCTAGCGGAAAACTGGCCGAAGCCGACCTTTCGACCGCCCCAGCCCGGCGCACCCTCCAGCAGTTGCCGGCAGTACAGTTGATGGTCAACCTGGCCCGTCCCGCCTCGGCCTGCACCACCACCGCAGGATCAAGCGTCCCCAGGCTGGCGCTATAAGTGCCCCCCAAGACGGAATTGATGATGACGCGCCCACTGGCGAAGGTGACGGCACCGAGATGCATGCGAATCGTTTGTTCGGCTTTGGCGACGGCGGCGGTGGGGCCGAGACAGCTTGGCCGGTGCCGTGGCGGCGATGGCCGCGGCGGATGAGGCGGGAGCGCGGCCGTGCTGACCACCTTGCCCTCCGCCGGCGGTGCCGGCGACGAGGTTTCGACCGCGCGCGGTGCCGCGGGCTTTGGCGCAACCCCGCCCTCGCCGGCATCTTGCGGCAGGATCTGCCTCTCGCCGAGCAGGCAACTGTCCGTTCCCGACTCACGGGCGGTGCCGCTTTGCGGGTCTTCACAGATCAGAGCAGAAGCCGGCCGGCCGACGCAGCACAAGAGGCCGCATAAGGCGATTGCAACGGCACGAGCCATGGCTGGGCGTCCTCGACTGTTCGATCCATTCCCAATGGAGGCCCCACGAACGCGGCCTGGTCCAGCATTCTTCGGAGTTAGGCCGCTTCGGAAAAGACTGGCTCATTGCCAAATTTGCCTGCCGGGTGGATCGGTCGCCGGCCCACCCTACAATTGCGACTTGTTCTTATCCGCGTTCGTTCCTACCTACTACGCGGTAGAACCTTAATGCTTCCCGACCGGAGGGAGGGTAGCCATGACTTGGTTTCTGAAACGCAAAGAAAGCATCGTC
This sequence comes from Pseudomonadota bacterium, assembly GCA_021781575.1. Lineage (GTDB taxonomy): Bacteria > Pseudomonadota > Alphaproteobacteria > Rhodospirillales > Magnetospirillaceae > DUZF01. The sequence continues at coordinate 109,080 of JAJXWP010000002.1, read as the reverse complement.
GACGTCGTCAACCTGATTGCCGGGATCCTGCTGTTCGTCGCCCCATGGGTCCTCGGCTATGCCGCCGAGCGTACGGCGGCCTGGACCTCCTGGGCCAGCGGCGTGGTCGTCGCAGCGATGGCTCTGATCGCCCTTGCCCGTTTCGCCGAATGGGAGGAATGGGTCGAGGGCGCCTTGGGCGCCTGGATGATTCTGTCGCCCTGGGCAATCGGCTTTACGACCATCTCGATGGCGATGTATGCCCATATCGTCCTGGGCTTCGTCGTTCTGGTCGCCGCTATCGGCGAAATCCGCTGGCTCCATATGCATCACGGGGCCACGGCGGCATAGCGGAAGCCGACCGCCCCACCGGCGAGGCGCCCAGCGCCGGCGCGGGCGGACGGTGGTGGGCACCGCGCGGCTCCGGTTCATCGCGGGCCGGGGCCGCGCTCCCGGCCCCCCACCTGCCGAGCTACCCACATGCTTGACGCCGCCAGCCGCCGGGCGGCATTCTTTCCGCCTTCATTCCACAGGTCGGCGGCCATGTTCCTGCTCATCGACAATTATGACAGCTTCACCTACAACCTTTGGCATTACCTGGGTGAATTGGGGGCGAAGGTGGAGGTGGCGCGCAACGACGCGCTGACCGCCGACGAGGCGCTGGCCATGGCTCCCGAGGGCATCGTGCTGTCCCCCGGTCCCTGCGACCCGGACCGCGCCGGCATCTGCCTCGAACTGATCAGGAAGGCCGCCGGCCAAGTGCCAATTCTCGGCGTGTGCCTGGGCCATCAGGCCATCGGTCAGGCTTTCGGCGGCAAGGTGGTCCGAGCCCCCCAGCCCGTCCACGGCAAGACCAGTTCCATCAATCATATCGGGACCGGGCTGTTCGCCGGCCTGCCGACTCCGTTCCTGGCCACGCGCTACCACTCGCTGGTGGTCGACCGCGCCACCCTGCCGGCCTGCCTGGAGGCGACCGCCTGGACCGATGACGGGTTGATCATGGGCTTGGCCCACCGTCAGCTGAACATTCATGGCGTGCAGTTCCACCCGGAGAGCATCGCCTCGGAGCATGGACACCAAATGTTGCGTAATTTTATGTCCCTCGCCTTGCGCCGCAGCGGGCACGCCGCCTGATGACCGATTTCACTGTCATGAAGCCCCTGCTGGCGCGCGTCGCCGCCGGGGAGACCCTGTCGGAGGCCGAGGCCGAAGCCGCTTTCGACATGATCATGTCGGGCAATGCCACTCCGGCGCAAATGGGGGGATTCCTCATGGCGCTCCGGGTCCGCGGCGAATCGATCGACGAGATCGCCGCCGCCACCCGCGTCATGCGTGCCAAGGCCAGCCGCATCGAGGCGCCTGCCGGCGCCATCGACACCTGCGGCACCGGCGGTGATGCCGCGGGCACCTACAACATTTCCACCGCTGCCGCCCTGGTGATCGCTTCCTGCGGCGTACCGGTGGCCAAACACGGCAATCGCGCCTTGTCGTCCAAGTCCGGATCCGCCGATGTCCTGGCGGCGTTAGGGGTCAAAATCGACGCTCACGCCAGCCTCGTGCGGGAATGCCTGTGGGCCAACAACATCGGCTTCCTGATGGCGCCGCTGCACCACGCCGCCATGCGCCATGTCGCCGGCGTCAGGGTGGAACTGGGCACCCGCACGCTGTTCAACCTGCTTGGACCTCTGGCCAATCCGGCCGGGACAACGCGGCAGATCGTCGGGGTGTTCGCCGAGCAATGGCTGGTGCCGCTGGCCGAGGTTCTGGGGCGCCTGGGCGCCGAACGCGCCTGGGTGGTGCACGGCTCGGACGGACTGGACGAACTGACCACGACGGGCCCCAGTCATGTGGCCGAATGGCACAATGGCTCGGTGCACCGTTTCACCGTCCACCCCGAGTCGGTGGGACTGAAACCGGCCACGCCGGCCGACCTCAAAGGTGGCGACGCCCAGTGCAATGCCGCGGCGCTGCGCCGCCTGCTGGACGGGGAAGCCGGACCTTACCGCGACATCGTACTGCTTAACGCGGCTGCCGGCCTGGTGGTCGCCGGCCGCGTGCCCAATCTGGCGGAAGGCGTGGCACAGGCGGCGTTGGCCATCGACGGGGGGGCGGCCCGCGCGACGCTGGAGCAGATGGTCGCCATTACCAACCGGGAACTGGTGGCGTGAGCGACATCCTTGCGGAAATCTGCTCGGCCAAGCGCGACCATGTAGCCACGGCCAAGGGAGCGCGCCCCCTTTCGGCGGTCGAGGAGCAGGCCCGGCGGCAAGTTGCCCCGCGGGGGTTCGCCGCCGCCCTCGATCGTGCCGCTGCCCACGGCTACGGTCTGATCGCCGAAATCAAGAAGGCCTCACCGTCGGCCGGGCTGATCCGCCCCGACTTCGACCCGCCGACGCTGGCCCGCGCCTACGCGGCCGGCGGCGCCACCTGCCTGTCGGTACTCACCGACGCACCCTATTTTCAGGGCCGCGATGAGTTCCTGGCGGCGGCCCGTCAGGCCGTCACCCTGCCGGTGTTGCGCAAGGACTTCATGATCGACCCGTGGCAGATCGCCGAATCGCGGGCCCTCGGCGCTGACTGCATCCTGCTGATCATGGCCGCCCTGTCCGACGCCCAGGCCGCCGAACTGGAGGCGGCCGCAGTGGAATTCGGCATGGATGTATTGGTCGAGGTGCATGACCAAGCCGAGTTCGACCGCGCGCTGGCCTTGCGTTCGCCGTTGCTGGGGGTCAACAACCGTAACCTCAAGACCATGACCACCGACCTCGCCACCACCGAACGCCTGGCTGCCCGCCTGCCCCCCGGCCGTGTCCTGGTCGCCGAGAGCGGCCTCAAGACGCCGGCCGACCTGGCTCGCATGGCCAAGGCCGGAGCGCGCCGCTTCCTGGTCGGCGAATCCCTGATGCGCCAGCCGGACCTGACGGAAGCGACGCGGGCCTTGCTGGCCGATCCTTTTTTGGTGTGACGGCAGATGGCGGAACTTACCCATTTCGACAGCCAAGGCAATGCGGTCATGGTCGACGTCGGCGGCAAGGCGGCGACCAGCCGGGTCGCCGTGGCCAAAGGGTCGGTGCTGATGGCGGCCGAGACGATGGCGCTGATCCAGGCCGGCGGTGTCGGCAAGGGTGACGTTCTGGCAGTCGCCCAGTTGGCCGGCATCATGGGGGCGAAGCGCACGCCCGACCTGATCCCGCTATGTCACCCGCTGGCGTTGTCGTCGGTGCAGGTGGAGTTGCGCTGCGACCCCGCCCGCCCGGCCATCGACATCACCGCCACCTGCCGGCTGACCGGCCAGACCGGCGTCGAGATGGAGGCGCTTACCGCGGTCTCGGTCGCCGCTCTCACCGTCTACGACATGTGCAAGGCCGTGGACCGGAGCATGCGCATCACCGACATCCGCCTGGTGCACAAGGCCGGCGGCAAGAGCGGAGTATTCAACGCCGACTGAACCCACCGCCCGCCGGCCACCTCGGGCCCGGATGAATCCCCATGGTCGCTTGAGACATTACGGCTTGACGAGCCCCCGGAACCAAACTAGAACATAGCTTGATGTTGCGGGTTTGTTCCATATGTTGTGGCTGCGGCCGGGGCGGAGGGCGAGATGCTGACGCGCAAGCAATACGAGTTGCTCATTTTTATCGATCAACGATTGCGAGTATCCGGCGTATCCCCCTCTTTCGATGAAATGAAAGAGGCCCTTGATCTCAAGTCCAAGTCCGGCATTCACCGGCTGATCACCGGGCTGGAAGAGCGAGGCTTCATCCGCCGCCTGCCCCACCGCGCACGCGCCCTTGAGGTCCTCAAGCTGCCGGAGAACCTCGGAGCCACCGAGGCCGTCGAGCCATCGCCCCCCCTTCCGGCGCCCAAATTCTCCCCCAATGTCATCCGCGGCGATTTCAAGGCCGCATTGCCCGGCGCCGCCATCGGCGGGGCTGCCGACGCCATCGACCTGCCGCTTTACGGAAAGATCGCCGCCGGCACCCCGATCGAGGCCCTGCGCGACTATTCCAACACGGTCAGCGTTCCCTCCAGCCTGCTCGGCAATGGCGAACATTACGCCTTGACGGTCGAAGGGGATTCCATGGTCGATGCCGGAATTCTCGACGGCGACGTGGTCATCCTCCGGCGTTGCGACACCGCGGAGAATGGCTCGATCGTCGTTGCCCTGGTCGACGATCACGAGGCGACGCTCAAGCGGCTGCGCCGCAAAGGCGCCTCCATTGCCCTGGAACCGGCCAATCAGAAATACGAGATTCGCATTTTCGGCCCCGACCGCGTCAAGGTTCAGGGTCGCTTGGTCGGGCTGCTGCGCCGGTATTAAGGCCCCGTTCGGCGATAGGCGCTCGTCCGGAAATCTCTGCGTCATTTCCGAACGAGCGCTTAACTAATAACGGATCGCACGTCCAAACTGGAGGCAGCCCAATGACCGTTCATGTCGTCCTGTTGCAGCCCGTGATAGCGCTTATCGCCGGCATCCTCATCCTCCTCATCCCCAAGCTGCTGCGCTACCTCGTCGCGCTTTACCTCATAATCGTCGGGCTGACCGGCATTTGGCCGCATCTGTTCCGCTGACCGGGACTGAGCCTTTACCGCAAACCTCAGGGCTCATCCTACCGCTCCTCCCCGACCGGCAGGCGACGAGTCCAGGGCCGGTCGCCCTGCCAGTCCTCGACCGTCCGGATGCGGATGGAGCCATCGTCGTCCAACCACACCGCGTGAGTCCCATGGCGAGCCAGCGATAACCCGTCGATCACCGTCCGGGCCGATGGGCACGCCATGCCATAGGGTGCCGGCAGCACCACCAGATCGGCCTGCCGGCAGTCCTCCGCCAGGGCTTCGGCATGGCGGGCCAGCGCCACCACATGGCCGTGGCTGCGGTAGACGCAGCCCAGGGTGTCGCAACGCAGCTGCTCGCCCGCCAACTCTCCCCAATAAGGAGCCCAGGTGCCCTGCCCCGCTTGCTTCGTCCAAGCCTCACGCAGGCTCTTCGCCCCTCGCGTCTGTGACACCGCCAGCCGCCCGTCGACGGTGCGGACGGCCATCAGCTTGCCCCCACCATCGATCAGCAGGTCCGGCGGCCGATGAACCGCATAGATGAGCAGCGCCGCAGCCATGCCGGCCAAGCCCCACAGCCGCGAGCGCGTCTTCCACAGGCACAGCCACAGAGCACCCAAGGTATAAATGACGAGTGCCGAAGGCGGGATGCTCGGCAGATTGGCTGTCGCTCCGGGCAGCGCCGCCACCCACCGGGCAATGTGGTTGACGCAGACGATGCCCCATCCCATCAATTGCCAGCCCCAGCCGTCCAGGCCAAATGGCATCAGGCAGAACGCCAGCAATGCCGCCGGCATCACCCAGAAGCCGACCACCGGCACTGCGAGAAAATTGCCCAACAAGGAATAGGTCGCGTACCGGTTGAAGTGGAATACGGTGTAGAATGCCGTGGCCGAACCGGCGATCTGTGTGGTCAACAGGATGCCGGCGACATAGAACGCCGGCGTGCGCCACCACCCCTCGCCGCCGCTGCGCCATCGCGCCACCCGAGGGCCCAGCGCCTCGTAGCCGGCGATCAGCCCATAGACGGCGGCGAAGGACAGCTGGAAACTCGCACCGACCAGCGCCTCGGGCTCCAGCAACAGGATAACCGTCGCCGCCCAGGTGATGCTGCGCAGCGAGAGTGCCTCGCGGTCGAGAAGCACCGCAAGGAGCAGGATGCCGTTCATCATGAAGGCCCGCTGGGTCGGCACCGGCGCCCCCGAGATGACGAGATATCCGACGGTGACGACCAGGGCGCCGGCGGCGGTCCACTTCTTGATCGGGAAGCGCAGCGCCAACGCCGGAATGGCCGCCAGACCACCACGGATGGCGACGAAGACCAGGCCGGCCACCATGCTCATATGCATGCCGGCGATCACCAGAATATGAGCCAGCCCCGCGTCGCGATAGGCCTGCAGAAGATCGGGCGATACCGGCCCGCGTTCGGCAGTGATGATCGCCGCCGCCACGGCACCGACGCCGCCGGGGACCCCTGAGCCGTCGATGGCGGCGACGATGCGGGCGGTAAGATCGTGGCGCAAATTGGCCAGCCGGAGACGAACCGTCTCGACCGGCCCCTCGTCGCCCGCGGCCGGCATCATCCGCGGCGGGCCTACGGCGTAGCCGACAGCCCCCAATTCCTTGAACCAGGCCTGCCGGGAAAAATCGTAGGCTCCCGGCGCGGCCGGCGGTGGCGGCGGCATCAGAACCGCTTGCAGCGCAATCCGCTGGCCGGGGCGGGCCTCCACCCTGGCCGGCACGTGGAGTCGCACACGTCGAGGCAGCGGCGCTTCCTCTGCCGACCATGGAAGATCCAACTGGTCGAGGATCAGGCGTTGGCCGTTCTCCAGTGGCTCAACCTCGGCCACCCGGCCGGACAGGCGAATGGCCCCGGTGGCGTGGCCGAGCACCGGCGCGGCAACCCGCGCCGAACGTTCGGCGGCCACGGTGAAGCCGACCGCCGCCAGCAGCAGCGGCACCATCGCAGCAACGGCCAGCGGCCAGCGCCGCAGCGTGGCGGCCGCCACGCCGCAGAAAAGCATCGCCAGCGGCCCGGCCCAACGCACCGGTTCCACAGGAAACGCAAAATACGCGCCGATCCCCGCCCCCAATGCAACTGGTAGCCATAACTGCCAATATTCAATTTCAGCCACAAGGGTAATAATTCGATTGTTGCCCAGGCCAACCCCCGATTTTTCCAATGCCCCTGTCGCACCGCCACAAAGAATATGCTACATACACCCCCGCGGCTTCACCCTTCGAGTACGAGGTTTTCTTTCGAACGATGACCGTAGTCACCCGCTTTGCCCCGTCCCCCACTGGCTTTCTGCATATCGGCGGTGCCCGAACGGCGCTGTTCAACTGGCTATTTGCTCGCCATCAAGGCGGCAAGTTCCTGCTCCGTATCGAGGATACAGACCGCGCCCGTTCAACCCAAGCGGCGGTTGACGCTATTTTCGACGGCTTGAAATGGCTCGGCCTCGAATGGGATGAAGAACCGGTATTCCAGTTCTCGCGGGCTGCCCGGCATGCCGCGGTGGCGCAGCAATTGCTGGCCGAGGGCAAAGCCTACCGCTGCTATTGCACGCCCGAGGAACTCGAGGCCATGCGCGCCGAGCAGAAGACGAAGGGCCTGCCCGTGCGTTACGACGGGCGATGGCGCGATCGCAATCCGGCCGAGGCTCCCCCCGGCGTGCCACCGGTGATCCGCCTGAAAGCACCGAAGGAGGGAGAAACCGTCATCGAAGACCGCGTGCAGGGCGAGGTGCGGGTTGCCAACGAGCAACTCGACGACATGGTCCTGTTGCGCGCCGACGGCACGCCCACCTACATGCTGTCGGTAGTGGTCGACGATCATGACATGGCGATCACCCATGTCATTCGCGGCGACGATCATCTGACCAACACCTTCCGACAAATCCAGCTCTACCGCGCCTGTGGCTGGGAGACGCCAGAGTTCGCCCATATCCCGCTGATCCATGGTCCCGATGGCGCCAAACTGTCGAAACGACACGGCGCCCTGGGCGCCGAAGCCTATCGCGACATGGGGTTCCTCCCTGAGGCATTGCGCAACTATTTGCTGCGCCTGGGCTGGGGACATGGCGACGACGAGATCATCAGCACCGAACAGGCCATTGCCTGGTTCGATCTGGCCGGAATCGGCCGTTCCCCGTCCCGTTTCGACATGGTCAAATTGACCAATCTGAACGGTCACTACCTGCGCCAGGCGGACGACCGGCGACTGGTCGCCTTGATCAAGCCGCGCCTCGAACAGTTTGCCGGACGCTCGCTGGGCCAAGCGGACCAGACGGTGCTGGAAAAAGCCATGCCCGGGCTCAAGGAGCGCGCCAAGACCCTGCTCGACCTGGCCGACAGCGCTGCATTCTATGTCCGCGCCCGGCCGCTTCCGATGGATGACAAAGCGCTCAAGCTGCTCGACGCGGAAGGGCGCGATATTCTTTTCGCGTTCGCGCAATCGTTGGCCGCGATGCCGACATGGGAGCAAGATGCCCTCGAGTCCGAGGCACGGCAATTCGCCGAGGCGCGAGGACTGAAACTCGGCAAGCTGGCACAACCGTTGCGGGCCGCCCTGACCGGGGCGACGGTGTCGCCGCCGATTTTCCAGGTACTGCAAATTCTCGGGCGGGAGGAGAGCCTGGCCCGAGTACAGGACGTGCGAATGTGGGATGGGGGCCAAGTGCCATAGCTGCCGTCGTTGAAATTCACGGCGCGCGGTCGTTTTTCAGATCGATCTAAGGGAGTTGTCCGGATGACACAGGATGTAAAGCCGACCGACGCGGCTCAAAAAGAAACCGTCACCCTCATCGACAATAGCACCGGCAAGAGTTACGAGTTCCCGCTGATTCCCGGTTCCATCGGGCCGAAAGTGATCGATATTCGCTCCCTGTACGCCCAAACCAACCATTTTACCTACGATCCGGGCTATACCTCGACCGGCTCATGCCAATCGAAGATCACCTATATCGATGGCGATGCCGGCGTGCTGCTCTATCGCGGCTACCCCATCGACCAGCTGGCCGAGTACTCGGACCACCTGGAAACCTGCTACCTGCTGCTCAAGGGTGAACTGCCGAACGCCCAGCAGAAGGGCAAGTTCGAGGACGACATCCGCCATCACACGATGGTGCATGAGCAAATCAACTATTTCTATCGCGGATTCCGTCGCGACGCCCACCCGATGGCGGTGATGTGCGGCGTGGTCGGCGCTCTGTCGGCCTTCTACCATGACACCCTCGATATCAACGATCCCCAGCATCGGATGATCGCCAGCTACCGTCTGATCGCCAAGATGCCGACAATCGCCGCCTGGGCCTACAAATACGCCATCGGCCAGCCGTTCATTTACCCCCGTAACGACCTGACCTTCGCCGAGAATTTCCTGCACATGATGTTCGCCACCCCTTGCGAGCCCTACAAGGTGAGCCCGGTGCTGGCCAAGGCGATGGATCGCATCCTCATCCTTCATGCCGATCACGAGCAGAACGCCTCGACCTCGACCGTGCGCATGGCCGGTTCCTCGGGGGCCAATCCCTATGCCTGCATTGCCGCCGGCATCGCTTCGCTGTGGGGCCCCGCCCATGGCGGCGCCAACGAGGCGGTGCTCAACATGCTGCACCAGATCGGCTCCAAGGACCGGATTCCAGAATTCATCAAGAAGGCCAAGGACAAGAACGATTCCTTCCGCTTGATGGGCTTCGGCCACCGCGTCTACAAGAACTACGATCCGCGCGCCAAGGTCATGCAGCGGACCTGCCACGAGGTGCTGGACGAACTGGGGGTGCGCGACGAGCCTCTGCTCCAACTGGCAATGGAACTGGAGCGTATCGCTCTCGAGGATCCCTATTTCGTCGAAAAGAAGCTGTACCCGAACGTCGATTTCTATTCGGGCATCATCTTCCGCGCCATGGGCATTCCCGTCAGCATGTTCACCGCGCTGTTCGCCGTATCGCGCACGGCCGGCTGGATCAGCCAGTGGAACGAGATGATCGGCGACCCCGACCAGAAGATCGGCCGGCCGCGCCAGCTCTTCACCGGCTCGCCGCAGCGCAAGTACGTTCCGCTGCACGCCCGTGGGTGAAATCAGGCAACTTACGCCTCGTGACGAAAGGGGCCGCGCTCACCGCGCGGCCCCACACCCTTCCCTTGTCTCCCTTACCCCGGCGAACGACAACCATCCGCCCCTGCGGCGCAGAACAAAATGGCTGGCGGCGGTTCTCGCCGTCGGCAGTGCCCTGACCTGGCTATGGCGCCACGGTCCGTTCTGAAGCTCCGCCATTCAGAACCGCCAGCCCAAGGCGACCTGCACCACCGGATAGACCATGAAGTCCCGGATCTTGTTCTCCAGATTTTGCTGTTCGGCGGCAAGATTGGCAGCGAAGCCGGGAGCTTGGCTGATCGGACCGCTGGCGGCCAGAGCCGTGCTCGGCCGGCCTTGGAACATGGCACCCGCATCCACAGCCAAAGTCAGCCCGCCAAGGATGGCGCCGCCGACCCCGATTCCCAGATATGGCGCATACCGATCGAAGGAGATCTTCCCGGTGACGCTGCTGCCGGCCGTGGAATAGGCCTGGTTGTTGACGGTGATCAGTCCAGCGGCGTTCGGCGACGAATTCAAGGTCGCGTCGTTACCGTTGATCTTCACTCCGGCGGACAGGCGGAAGCCGTAAAAGAACGGATACCAATCGACGATCACCCCGCCATTGGAAAGGTGAGCCCTGCCGTCATAGCGCGCATCCTGGCTGTTGAGGTGGTGGCTGAAATCAAGAAAATTTGCCCCCAACCGAACGCCCAGCGGCAGGTATGCGAGACGAAAATCCGCCTCGGGACCAATCCCCAGAGTACCGGCCGATGCCTCGACCCCAACTGATGAAAAGGGACTGAAGGGAACCTGGGCCTCTACTTCCCGGGAAAACATACTGCAGATAGGAACTAAAATAACGAATGCCGCTATTCTCCATCTCATGGCGGTTTCCCTCCACCCTCCTGCGCTGGCAATGGTGGCAGCATATGTTTTCTTTGAAACCGTTGGGAAGAACTCAGTCGGATAACCTTCTACCAACCTGGTTCAGTTCGCGCTCAGACGGGGTCGTCCCCCTTGTTCGTCATTGCCCTCCCCCGGCTTGACCGGGGGACGGCAATCCATGGACGCCCGGGTCAAGCCCGGGGGTGACGAGAAGAGAAGGCCATTCCGTCTGATCGCGAACCAGCCTTGGTCTTTGCCCCTCGCCGGGCGGGCGCATCCGGATGCCAGGCAACCGATCGCCTGGCGCGGATCACAAGAGACGTCGGCTACCTCCGAGGTCGAATGCCAGTACGCTTAGGGGTGCATCAGCCACAATCTCGCTCCGCACGAAACACGGCCAAGCGAGGTTCTGTTTCTGCGTTCGACGCTCTATGCATAGACAGTAACCGCACAGGTAAAGTTCCATGGCAAAAATCGCCCGCATTTCGAAAGTCGCTGCAGGTGCTGTGGCCGCCCTGCTCTTGGCTTCTCCAATGCCGGTGGCGGCACAGCAACTGTTCGGCGTCAGGCCGCGCGTTGATGTGACCGTTCCCGGCGTCATGAGCCAAGCTCAACTGGCCCGTCAACTTCGGTCGCAAGGCTACAACGACATCAAGTTGTCCTCGCTCTATCCGACCCCGGCCGACCCAAATCCGCAGACGCACGGCACCGGTGGCAACCCGCAAACCACCCCGATCCATACCGGGTGGAACGGTACGGCGGTGAAGGACGGGCGCCGCCTGCATGTATATGTCGCATACGGAGCAGGTCCCTCGGTTGCCGAGGTGCCAGCCGAATAACGGTATCCGGCTACTTCTTCTCGATCAATTCGATCTTGTAGCCGTCCGGGTCCTCGATGAAAGCGATCACGGTGGTGCCGTGCTTCATCGGGCCCGGCGGCCGGGAGATGACGACGCCCTCCGCGGCCAGGCGCTGACAGGTGCCGTAGATATCCGGCACGCCGATAGCCAGGTGGCCGAAGCCCGTTCCCAGCTGGTAAGGCTCTTCACGCCCCCAGTTGAATGTCAGTTCGACGACGGAATGATCCTCTTCACCGCCGTAGCCGACGAAGGCGAGGGTGAATTTGCCTTCCGGGTAGTCGGTGCGCCGCAACAGGGTCATGCCGAGGAGGCGCGTGTAGAAATCCAGAGACGTCTCCAGGTCGCGGACACGCAACATGGTGTGCAGAAGGCGATAGGGCGTGGCGGTCATTGGCGGTGTTCTCCTTCGATCAGACGAAGCACTTCCTGGGCGGCGCGAAGGCTTGGGGGGTCGCCGCCGCGGCCCAGCCTGTCCAGCGCCGCGGCCAGACCGGCCAACTGTCCCCGACGGACCGTCTCGTCATCCATCAGCAAGCCGACCGCCGCGGCCAGCCTGTCAGGCCGGCACTCTTCCTGCAGATACTCAGGCACGATGGCCCTGTCCATCAAGAGATTGGGCAGGCTGACATGACGGATCTTCAACAGTCGGCGTGCCAACAAGGCAGTCAGCCGTGCCACCCGGTAGGCCACGACCATAGGCAGCCCGGCCAAGGCCAGTTCCAGTGCCACTGTCCCGGACGCGGCCAAGGCGGCGCGGCTGGCAGCGAAGGCATCGTAGCGATCGGCCATTCCAGTCACCAGGATCGTCGAAACCGGCCAGGATCCGATGGCGTGGGCCACCTCGTTGCGAACTGTCTCAACGGTTGGCACGACAACCCGCAAGCCGGGGCGATCCGCCGCCAGGCGTCCTACCGTTTCGGCGAAGATCGGCAGCAGGCGCGAGGTCTCCGAGCGTCGGCTGCCCGGAAGGACACAGAGCAGCGGGGCCTCCGGAGCGATCCCGTGACGGTCCCGGAATGCCGGGCCATTCCCCCTGTCGGCGCCGCTTTCCAGCACCGAATGGCCAACATGGATGGCCCGCAGACCGGCCGCGGTGAAATACGCCGGTTCGTTTGGCAGCAGGCAGAGCAGGAGATCGACCCGCTCGGCCAATTGGTGAACGCGCTGCGCCTTCCAGGCCCAGACCATCGGGGCCACGTAGTGGATGCGCGGGACGACCGAGCCCCGAGCCTTCAGCCGCTTGGCGACACGCCCGGTGAAGCCCCAGGAATCCACCGTCACCACGGCCGCCGGCCGCCGAGCCGCAATGTCGGCCATGGTCTGGTCAAGCCGCCCCAGGATCCGCGGAATCCGCGGCACCACCTCGGCCAGCCCCATGACTGCCAAGTCGGCTTGGGGAAACAGGCTGACCAGCCCCTCCCCGCGCATCGCTTCTCCGCCGATGCCGGCAAAGGCAACCCGTCCGCCGGTCAATGCCTTGAGCCCGGCCATCAAGCCAGCCGCCAGCAGATCACCCGACGGCTCTCCGGCGATCAGATAGATCAGGGGGTCAGCCGGCACAGCCGACCTCACCGATGCCGGGATTCATTTGCCGGGCTCCTTGCCCGCTGGAATGCCGCAAACGAACATGCCGGCCGCATCCGCCGCCGCGATGACCGCCGATCGAGCCACCACGACGGTCGAGCCAGCCTCGACGGCGATACCCCGCAGACCCGCCGCGGCGCAGTTCCGCACAGTCGCGGGGCCGATGGTGGGCAGGTCGGCGCGGCGCTCCTGGCCCGGCTTGGAGATCTTGACCAGGACGCCGCCAGGTCCGGTGCGCCGCAGCTCGCCGCAACGGCCGAGCAGGGCGTCGGTTCCTTCCACCGCCTCGACGCCCAGGACAATGCCTTGTTGCACAACCACAGACTGACCCACATCGAGGCCACCCAGACCGCGGGCCACCTGCAGGCCGCGCTCGATGTCGGCACGGGACTGATCGTCCGGCGCGACGATGCCCCAGACACCGTCTTCCGCCAACAGGTGATGAAGGACCGCGTCGACGCCGATGACGCGGAACCCTTCGCCCTCCAGTTCCGCAATGACCGCCTTCAACAACCCGTCATCGCCCAGGGCCTTCAGGCCGATGCGGCTGAAGAACCGTGCAGTCCGCCAATCGGGCCGCAGGTCGCGCAGACTTGGCCGTCGCACCGGCCCGGCCATCACCACATCCTGGACACCGGCTTCACGCAGCAGGTCGAAGCCCCTGCCGGCTTCGCCCAGCCGCAGCCACGCATGCGGAACGTCCTCGACGGTGGATGGTTCGGCATGACCGGAGAAGGCCAAGACGAAAAACGGCCGGCCTTCGGCCTGACAGGCCGTGATCAATTGCCGGGGCAACCCTCCGCCACCGGCAAGAATGCCCAGCTTAGGCGCCATTCGCCAGCTTCGGCTGGCAAATCGCGCGCGAACTGTCGACCCGAATGAAATCGACGATCTCCATCACGGGCGCGACGTCGCTGAATTGCGTGGCCACTTCCTCGAGCCGCTCGGCCATGGTGCCTTCCGGCGCAAACAACAGGCGATAGGCATTCCGCAACGCATGAATGTCCTCGCGAGAATAGCCCCGGCGCTTCAGCCCGACCAGGTTCAGGCCGGACAGATGGGCGCGATTGCCGGTTACCGTGGCAAAGGGAATGACGTCATTTTCGACCCCGGTCATGCCGCCCACCATGACGTGGCGCCCGATGCGCACGAACTGGTGGACCGCGGACAGACCGCCCAGAACGGCAAAATCACCGACGGTGACATGCCCACCCAACGTGGCGTTGTTGGCGAAAATGACGCCGTCGCCGACTTGGCAGTCATGCGCGACATGGGCGCCGACCATGAACAGGCCGTTGTCGCCGACACGAGTGACCATGCCGCCGCCTTCGGTGCCGGGATTCATGCTGACGTTCTCGCGGATCTGGTTGTGCTTGCCGATGATCAGGCGGCTCGGTTCACCCTTGTATTTCAGATCCTGCGGCCGATGCCCCAGCGAGGCAAAGGGATAGACCACCGTTCCCTCGCCGATGCTGGTCAGGCCGTCCACCACCACGTGGGAAATGAGCCTTACCCCGCCGGCGATTTCCACCTGCGGGCCGATGACGCAAAACGGTCCAATTTCGGCCCCCGCGGCTATGGATGCCCCGGGAGCGACAATAGCGGAAGGGTGAATATCGGCCATCAGCTGTCCATGATCATCGCGGCATAGGTCGCTTCCGCCATCAGCGCTCCGTCAACCTTGGCCTCGCCGCGGAACTTCCACACATTGCCCCGACTGCGTTCCTTCTGAACATGTATGTGCAAAGTATCACCCGGCACAACCGGCTTGCGAAAGCGTGCGTTCTCGACGGACATGAAATAAACCAGCTTGCCTTCGGCGCTCGGTCCGAGCGTCTCGACCACCAGCACGGCGGCGGTCTGCGCCATGGCTTCGATGATCAGCACCCCCGGCATGATCGGCCGTTGCGGGAAGTGCCCCTGGAAATGCGGCTCGGTCGCGGTGACGTTCTTGATGCCGACGGCGCTGGCATCGGGCACGACATTGATCACCTTGTCCACCATCAGAAACGGATAGCGGTGCGGGATCATCTGCATGACACGGTTGATGTCGATCGTTTTGCCGGTCCGGTTGTCCACGGTATCCATCCAGCTTGTCCCCTCATCGCCCCTTCTTGCGCGCCAGTTGTCCGAGCACGGCCGCCTGCTTGAGCCATTCCTTCATCGGAACGGCCGGCGAACCGCCGACAGTGCCCCCCGCTTCGACATCGCGCATCACTCCGCTTTGCGCGGCGATCCGCGCGCCGGCGCCGATCCTCAGATGGCCGGTGATACCGGCCTGCCCTCCTACCGCGACGAAGTCGTCGAGCCGGGTGCTGCCGGAGATCCCGACCTGCGCGACGATTACGCATCCACGCCCGAGTTGCACGTTGTGCCCGATCTGCACCAGATTATCAATCTTACATCCGGCTCCGATGACGGTATCCGGACCAGCGCCGCGGTCGATGGTCGTGTTGGCCCCGATTTCCACGTCGTCGTGGATCAGCACGCGGCCCAGTTGCGGCACTTTCAAATGCCCGGCCGGCCCCATGGCAAAGCCGAAGCCATCCTGGCCGATGCGGGCCCCGGGATAGATGCGGACCCGGTTGCCCAGGATGCAGTGGCTGAGCGAAGCGTTGGCCCCGATCACGCAGTCTTCGCCAAGCACGACCCCAGGGCCGATCACGGCATTGGGGCCGATCAGACAGCCTGGTCCGATCGCGGCGCCGGCCCCGATCACCGCACCCGGCTCGACACGGACCCGCCCGTCGACCACCGCCGTCGGATCGATCGCCGCTCCGGCGGCGATTCCCGGTACGACCGCTTCCGGCGGGTAAAACGCGGTGGCGATCTGCGCGTAAGCCCGGTAGGCATCGGAGCAAAACAGCAGGGCCATGCCCGGAGGCGCCCATCTCGCCATGTCGCGATGCACCAGGCAGGCCCCGGCGCGGCTGCGGGAAAAGGCCTCGACATATTTCTTGTTGTCGAGAAACGAGAGGTGTTCCGGCCCGGCGGCATCGAGGGCGGCCACGTCGACCACACAGGTCTCGGGATCCACACCGGAGGCCAGATCAGCCCCGCAACGCGAGGCCAGTTCCGCCAAGGTGAATGGACCAGCCTTGGCGAAGAAGCGCGGATCGGCCATGGACTACTGAGACTTCTTCTTCGTGTTGCCGCCGTGCTGCGCCGCTCCCATCTCCGCCTCCACGTTCGGAGGAGGGAAGTCGACATGCGTCAGCTTCTTGTCCATCGCCACGATGATTTCCCTGGTGATGTTCATCTTGTCATCGAACAGCAAGACCTGGTTGCGTGGCAGCAGGACGGTCACCCCATGCGCCTGGGCCACGGCCTGGCTGGCTTCCAGCATGGCCTTCTGCACCTGCGCCATGGCGGCGCTGACCGATTTGTCGAAGGCGCGGCGGCGCGCCATCCCCTTGCGTTGGAACTCGGCGGCGCTGGCCTCGAAAGCCCGCGCCCTCTCGGCAAAAGCCTGCGGCGCCACCGTCTTGTGCTGCTGCTCGGCCTCCAACTCCTGCTGTGTGGTGCGCAGGCCCGCCTCTTCCTTGCTGATTTCCTGCTGGAAGGTCTGCTGGTATCGGTCCGCCTGGCTCCGCACGCTCTTGGCGGCGGCTGATTCCTGCAGAATCTGGTCGACGTCGACAATGCCGATTACCGGGGGCGGAACCGGCGCGGCAACTTTTTCGGCGGCAGCTACGGCCGTGGCGTGGAACAGCAGCAGTGCCCCGCACAGTCCCCCGGCGACCAGAGCCTGGATGCCGGATTTCCTGATAAACATCAGAACCTCGTCCCAAAATTCAGGCGGAAGAATTGGGTCTCGTCGCGCGGTTGCCTGAGGATCGGCACGCCGAGGTCAATGTTGATCGGCCCCATGGGCGATCGCCAGACCACGCCGGTGCCGACCGATAGACGCGGCGCGCTCGACTGTGCGACGACCACGGGCTCGTTGTTCAGCGGGTTGATCGTCTTGCTCACCCCGGGATCGGTGTGGCCAACGGTACCGATATCCGTGAACAGCTTGCCCTGCACCCCCAACTCCTTGGGCAGTCCCAGCGGGAAGCGAACTTCGGCGGTGCCGACGGCCTGCCACAGGGCGCCCAGCGCGTCGTTGGTATTGGCATCACGCGGACTGATACCGGCATCGAAGAAGCCGCGCATGATGTCACCGCCCAGATAGTAAAGCTCGTTGATGCGGATCGGCTGGTTCCCGGTATCGTAAATATAGCCGCCGGTGCCCGACAATTGAAGGACGGTCTGTTCGCCCAGGCGGAAGTACCTCCCGAGGCTGGCATTCGTGCGAAGGAAATGCTCTGTGCCGCCGACGCCGGCGAGTTCGTTCCCGAATCGCAGGTAATATCCGGTGGTGGGGTCAACCTTGCTGTCCCGACGGTCGTAGAACAGGGTCTGGCCGATGGAGGACAAGGTGGACCAGCCGGCCTGATCGGTAATGTAGACCGAGGCGCCCGGCTGGATATTGTTCACATCGGTGACGCTGGCCGTATATTTCCACTGCTGGCTCAAGTGCTCCGTATAGTAATACCCCATACGCAAGTCGAAGCCGCTCGTTGTCGCTGAATAGACCAGGTAATCCAGCGGGCTTGTCATGATCGAGAACAAGTCAAATCCGGCAGCCAAACGACGATCAAGGAAGTATGGCTCGGTAAACCCAATATTGACATTCGACATATACTGGGCAAGCGTCGCATTGATGCTGAGATCCTGACCGCCGCCGAGCAGGTTCCGCTCGCGGGCGCCGACATTGATCATGGCACCGATGAAGCTCGACCAACCGAGGCCGAACGATAGTTCGCCGGTGGACTTTTCGGCCACGTTCACCTTGATAACCGTCCGGTCCTGCGCCGTTTCCGACGGCACGGCGTTGACGTCGACTTTGTCGAAGAAATCGAGATCCTTCAGGCGCTCGCGCGAACGGCGCAGCTTCGCCGCGTTGAAGGCATCACCTTCGACCAGGCGCATTTCTCGCCGGATCACCTTGTCCAGGGTACGGACGTTGCCTTCGATGTCGATGCGGTCAACGAATACCCGCGGCCCTTCCTGGACCTCGAACGTGACGTCGATCGTGTGCTTCTCGCGGTTCCGCGTGAGAATCGGCCTGATATCGACGAACGCGAAGCCTTTGGTACCGACCACGTCGGTCAGCGATTGGACGGTATTTTCGATCTCGTCGGCGTTATAGATGTCGCCGGTTTCGATGTTGGTGATGGTGGGGCGCAGGTCCTCCGCCTTCAGATCGCGGATGGCGCTCTTCACATCGATCTTGCCGACCGTATAGCGCGCCCCTTCCTCGATGGTGAAGGTCAGGAAGAATTCTTCGCGGTCCGGAGACAGCTCGGCGACCGTCGAGATGACACGAAAGTCGGCGAACCCATGCCGCAGATAGTGTCGGCGCAGCAACTCACGGTCATAGTTGACACGGTCGGGATCGTAGGTGTCATCGGAACTCAGGAAGCGGTACCAGCGCTCCTCCTTGGTCTGCAGCACTTCGCGCAGGTCGGAATCGCTGTATTCCTTGTTGCCGATAAAGTTGATGCGGGTCACATAGGTGGCCGGCCCCTCGGCAATTTCGAACACCAGATCAACGCGGTTCTGCGGCAACTCGATGATCTTGGGGTCGACCGAGGCGGCGAAACGGCCATTCCGCCGGTAGATGTCGAGGATGCGCTTGACGTCGTTCTGCACCTTGGTGCGGGTGTAGACGCTGCGCGGCTTGAGCTGGACTTCCTTCTGCAGGTCGTCGCTCTTGACCTTGTGGTTTCCTTCGAACGCCACTCGGTTGATGATGGGATTCTCGACCACCCGAACCACCAGCGTGTCGCCTTCGCGGTGGATGGCGACGTCGGCGAACAGGCCGGTGGCGAACAGGCTTTTCAGGGATTTGTCGATTTTCGCGTCATCGAAGGGATCGCCATCGGCGACCGACATGTAGGAACGGATGGTTTCCGGTTCGATGCGCTCGTTCCCCTGCACAACGATCTGGCGAATCACGCCGCCTTCCTGGGCCAGCACCGGGATCGCGGAGACCATCACCAGCGTGATCACCACGGTAGCGAGCAACGAGCGGAAAAGACGGAGCAAGATTCCCCCTAATGGACAGCCTGCTCAGGAAATGATCCCCTTGATGAATTCCCACACCCGCAAGTCCACAAGGTCGTTGCGGGTGGCGAGCAGCATCAAGGCGAATACCAGAAACAGACCAATGCGAAAACCATATTCTTGCGCCTTCGGACCGAGCGGCCTCCCTCGCAAGGCCTCGACACCATAAAACAACAGATGCCCGCCGTCGAGAAGCGGTACGGGAAATATGTTAATCAGCCCCAGATTGATCGATAACAGGATCGTGTAGAAGACGACGCTACCCAGCCCAAGCTTTGCCGCCTGCCCCGCGCCCTTGGCGATGCGCAGCGGCCCCCCCAGTTCTTCCGTGCCGCGCTCGCCGGACAGCATCTGCCCCAGGCCGGTAACGGTGGTGGACACCATCTCCCCGGTCTGCCCCATGGCCTCCCACAGCGCCGAAGCCGGGCCGAAGTGAACGATCTCGGTAGCGTTCGGATCGGCGACGATCCCCAGCACCGGGGTCTTGTGCAGATTGCCGAAGGCGTCCTTGATTTCCATCAGCCGCGGATGGGTCAGCACATCGATGCGCTGGTCGCCGCGCCGGACCACCATGGAAACCGGCCCGCCCACCGTGAGGCGGACGATCCGTTGCAAGTCCTGGAAGCGGCCCACCTTGCTGCCGTTGGCCTCCAGCACGCGGTCTCCGGGCTGCAGGCCGGCTTCGGCCGCGGCGCTGCCCGGCTGTACCTGGCCGACCACCGGGGCCGTCAGCGGTTCGCCGTAGACCATGAACATGACGGCCAGCACCACGATACCGAACACGAAGTTGGCCGCCGGACCGGCTGCGACGATGGCAGCCCGTTGCCAGACCTTCTTGCATTGGAAGGCGACCCGGCTCTCTTCGGCGGTAAAGGTGGTCCGCTGGTCGGGCGTGCTGGCGGCGTCGGCATCGCCGAACATTTTCACGTAACCGCCCAGCGGCAGCAGGCTTACCTTCCAGCGTGTACCGGACCTGGTGGTATGGCCGAACAATTCGGGGCCGAAACCGATGGAGAAGACGTCGACGCGCACGCCGTTCCAGCGCGCCACCAGGAAGTGCCCCAACTCGTGAACAAAAACGACTACCGTAAGAATCACCAGGAAGACGACGACGTAGTCCCAGAACCCGACAAGAAAATGAATCATGAAGCCAGCCTAACCCGTTCCCCGGCCACGTGACGCGCCTGCATATCCAGGGCCAGCACGTCATCGAGGCAATCCACCGGCGTTCCCTCCAGGGTCTCCATCACGCCTTCGACCACCGCGGCGATGTCGAGAAACGCGATGGCGCCACCCAGGAACGCCTGCACCGCCACTTCGTTGGCGGCATTGAAGATGGTGGGCGCGCCGCCGCCCTTGCGCAAGGCCGCACGGGCCAGACGCAACGCAGGAAAACGTACCGGATCGGGCGCTTCGAAGGTCAGGCTGCCGATTGCCCCGAGATCCAAAAGCTTGCCCGGGGTCGCCATCCGCTTCGGCCAGCCCAACGCATAGGAGATCGGGGTGCGCATGTCGGGCGTGCCCAGTTGCGCCAGAACCGAGCCGTCCACATAGGCGACCAGGCTGTGCACCACCGACTGCGGATGCACCAGAATTTCGATCCGCTCCTCCGGCAAGCCAAACAGATGGAAGGCCTCGATCAGTTCCAGGCCCTTGTTCATCATGGTCGCCGAGTCCACCGAGATCTTGGCGCCCATGTCCCAGTTGGGATGGGCCACCGCCTGCGCGGGAGTGACCGCGGCCATGGCCTCGCGGCTGAACTTGCGAAAGGGTCCGCCCGATGCGGTGAGGATGATCTTCTCGACCTTGTCCTTCTGCTCGAAGTCGAATACCTGGAAGATAGCCGAATGTTCGGAGTCCACCGGCACCAGGGTGGCGCCGCAGGCGGCCACCTCGGCCATCACCAGAGCGCCGGCACAGACCAGCGTCTCCTTGTTGGCCAGCCCGATGGTGGCGCCGCGACGCACCGCGGCCAGGGTCGGCTGCAGGCCGGCGGCGCCGACGATCGCCGCCATCACCCAGTCGGCGGGGCGCGCTGCCGCTTCGATGACCGCAGCCGGGCCGGCCGCCACCTCGATCTTATGGCCGAACAATGCCTCCTTGAGCGGCTTGTAGGCCTTCTCCGAGGCGATCGCCACATAGCGCGGATGCAGCTTGCGCGCCTGCTCGGCCAGCTTGTCCACATTGCTGTTGGCCACCAGGGCTTCGACCGAGAACCGTTCCGGCTCGCGCTCCACCAGATCGACGGTGTTGCAGCCCACCGAACCTGTGGAGCCGAGAATAGTCACCGTCCGCACGTCATTGCCCATCGTGTTGCCCCATCAAATCTCTATCGCCAATACTCGAGCCCGGAATGCATCGCCAGGTAAATCACCGCCACAACGGGCGCTGCCGCAAGCAATCCGTCCAGACGATCCAGCACTCCGCCATGGCCTGGGATGAGGCCGCTCGAATCCTTGACTCCGAAATACCGCTTCACCGACGATTCGGCAAGATCACCCGCTTGCGCCACAACCGCAAGTGCAGCCGACATGCCAGCCAGAAGAATACCCGACGCGCCCGCATAGGCGGCGACGCCGGCCCCCGCCGCGGCCGCGCAGACCATGCCGCCGAACAGGCCGGCCCAGGTCTTCTTCGGACTGACGCTTGGCAGCAGCTTGGGGCCGCCGATGGCGCGTCCGGCGACGTAGGCACCGATATCGGTCGCCCAGACCACCAGCAGCACCCAGAACAGCGGCTCGCGCCCCTGCCCGCGCAACCAGACCAGGGCGAGTTCCGGTAGCCCCAGATAGAACGCTCCAGCCGCCATCCATGCCATCGACCGCCCGGCCGCCCGCTGGGCCAGAGGCGCGGCGACGGCGGCCGCGGCAATGACCGCCAGCCCGGCTTCCGGCCGGGAACCGCCACCAAGGGCCACCGCGATTGCCATCAGGCCGAGCACGACGCCGGCCGGGCCGAAATGGCCGAGGCAAAGCCTGCACCATTCCCACGCCATCAGGGCGCCGCACAGCGCCGCCAGCAAAGCGAAGGCCCAACCCCCGGCCCACACCGCCGCCAGGGCCAAGGGCGCGAGGATCAGGGCCGAGAGGATCCGCGGGACCAGCAAGTTCAGCCGACGGTGCCGTAGCGGCGCTCGCGACGGTGAAAGTCGTGCAGCGCGAACTCAAGATCGGACTTGGAGAAATCGGGCCAGAGGACGTCGAGGAAAACCATCTCGGCGTAAGCGCACTGCCATAGCAGGAAGTTGCTGATCCGCTTCTCCCCGCTGGTACGGATCAACAGGTCGGGGTCTGGAATGTCGGCGGTGAACAACTGTCCGGCGAGAAGCCGCTCGTCGATGGCGGCGGGATCGAGTCTTCCTGCCCGCGCTTCTTCGGCCAGCCGCTGTGCCGCCGACACCAGTTCCTGCCGGCCGCCGTAGCTCAGCGCGAGAACCAGGGTCAGCTTGGAATTGCCCGCCGTCTTACGCTCGCCGTGCTCGATCAGGGCAACGATGTCGGGGTCAAGCCGACGGCGGTCGCCGACGACGCGCAATCGCACGCCGTTGCCGTGCAGTTCATTGATCTCGTTGCGCAGATAGAGCCGCAGCAGGCCCATCAGGTCGCGCACCTCGGCCTGGGGACGCTTCCAGTTTTCCGCCGAGAACCCGAACAGCGTCAGATAGGAGATACCCAGGTCGGAGGCGCCTCTCACCGCCGCCCGCACCGCTTCGGCCCCCCGCTTATGCCCGGCCGTGCGCGGCAAGCCGCGGGCCTTCGCCCACCGCCCATTACCGTCCATGATGATGGCGACGTGAACCGGCGGCGACGGCGCACCCGATTTGGGTTGCAAAGCTTCCATGCCTTCAGACCTGAATGATTTCTTTTTCCTTGTGGGATAGTGCTTCGTCGATCCGCTTGATCGTCTCGTCGGTAATCACCTGGATCTCTTTTTCGTGCTGACGGTGCTCGTCCTGGGAAATGTGCCCATCCTTTTCGAGCTTTTTCAAGGCATCCATACCGTCGCGACGGACATTGCGCACCGACACGCGAGCCTGTTCGGCGTATTTCCCCGCCACCTTCTGCAACTCGATCCGGCGTTCCTCGTTCAATGCCGGAATCGGCACCCGGACGGTCTGGCCGTCGGCCGAGGGATTGAGCCCCAGGCCGGCGTCGCGAATGGCTTTCTCCACCGCCTTGACCATGCCCTTATCCCACACCTGAACGGTGATCATCCGCGGTTCGGGTACGTTGACGTTGCCCACCTGATTCAGCGGCATCGCGCTGCCGTACGCCTCGACCACCACCGGTTCCAGCAGGGACGCCGCCGCTCGGCCGGTGCGCAGGCCTCCGAATTCCTTCTTCAGGACATCGACGGCGCTGTCCATGCGGCGCTTGAGGTCTTTTTTGAGATCGGCATAATTGGTTACCGACACGGCTATTTTCCTTCTTCAATGATGGTAAACCGGCCCTCGCCGGCCACCACTTTGGCGAAAGAACCTTCCTCGTGCAAATTGAAGACGAGGATGGGAAGATCGTTTTCGCGACACAACGCAATGGCCGTGGCGTCCATCACCTGCAGATCGTTGGCCAGCACGTCCATGAAACTAAGCCTATCATAACGTGTCGCATCCTTCACTTTGCGCGGATCGGCCGAGTAGACCCCATCCACCTGTGTCGCCTTGACCAGAACGTCGCAATTCATCTCGACGGCGCGCAGGGCGGCGGCAGTGTCGGTGGTGAAAAACGGGTTGCCGGTGCCGGCGGCAAAAATGACGATACGACCTTTTTCCATGTGCCGGATAGCCCGCCGGCGGATATAGGGCTCGCATATCATGGCCATGGGTATAGCCGATTGGACACGGGTGGATAGGCCGATCCGCTCGAGGGCATTCTGCATGGCCAGGGCGTTCAGCACGGTGGCGAGCATTCCCATGTAGTCGGCGCTGGTCCGCTCCATGCCGACGGCGGCGGCGGAGATGCCGCGAAAGATGTTGCCGCCGCCGATCACCAGGCAGACCTGGACACCCAGGTCCACCACCGACCGGATCTCGCCGGCGATGCGCGACAAGGTCGTCCCGTCGAGCCCGTATTCGCGCTTGCCCATCAGGCCTTCCCCCGACAGCTTGATCAACACGCGGCGGAAGTTGGGCGCATCGGGCATTGGTCGGCCTTTGTCTGGATGGGTCGCGTGGGGCGGCAAACGGCAGCCAGCGCGGGCCCTCAAGGGCCCCGCTCGCGGCAGGGATGATACACCATTCCCTGCCGCTGTCTCGCCCTTTCTGGGTTGACCGGCGGGCGACCGGAGGCCGGGGTCAGCGCCCCAACTGGGCAGCCACCTCGGCGGCGAAGTCCTTCTCTTCCTTCTCGACTCCCTCGCCAAGCGCGAAGCGGGCGAACCCCGTCACCTTGATGGGCGCCCCGAGCTCTTTGGCAGCATTCTCCACCACTTTGGCGATCTTGGTTTCGCCGTCGATGACGAACAATTGCTCGAGCAGCACGACCTCTTCGTAGTACTTGCGGATGCGCCCCTCGACCATCTTCTCGATGACGGCCGCGGGCTTGCCGGACGCCGCGGCCTGTTCGCTGAGGACCGCGCGCTCCCGCTCGAGCGCCGCCGAATCGACTGAATCGACGGAAAGGAACAGGGGGTTGGCGGCCGCCACATGCATGGCGACCTGCTTTCCCAGATCGGCCAGTTTAGCGGCGTCTCCGGCCGATTCCAGGGCCACCAGCACGCCGATCTTGCCCAAACCGGGGGCGGCGGCGCTGTGCATATAGCTGGCCACCACGCCCTGCGACACCTTGAGCTGCTTTGCGCGCCGGAAATTCATATTCTCGCCGATGGTGGCGATCAGGCTGGAAAGCTCTTCCTCGAGAGTCTTGCCGCTGGCCGTCTTGGCGGCTTTCAGGACGGCGACGTCATCGCCGAGCTCGAGCGCCATCTCACCAACTTTGCGCACGAATGCCTGGAATTGCTCGTTGCGGGCGACGAAGTCGGTCTCGGCGTTGACCTCGACCAGAGCGCCCTTGCCGCCGCTCGACACCACCGCCACCAGCCCTTCGGCAGCGACGCGACCAGCCTTTTTCGCCGCAGCGGCCAGCCCTTTCTTGCGCAGCCAATCGACGGCAGCTTCGATATCGCCGGCGGTTTCGTTGAGCGCCTTTTTGCAGTCCATCATGCCGGCGCCAGTCTTCTCGCGCAGTTCCTTGACAAGCGAGGCGGAAATCTCGGCCATGGGTATCCTCTTCCTATAAGTGAGAAAGGTTTACCACGGAGGGCACGGAGAACAGGGAGAACGTCGGTGACGACTGATTTCCTCCCTGCTCTCCGTGCCCTCCGTGGTGAAAAAACTAAACAAATGGCGGCGGCCGTCGCCGCCGCCATCCGATGACGTTGTGGAGATTGCGCCGGGCGGCGATCAGGCGCCCGGCTGCTCCTCGACCGGCGGAGCCTCGGCAACCGGCGCGGCCGCCTCGACAATTTCCTCGACGGGAGCCTCGGCGGCCTCGCCGACATCCACGCCCGAGCGGGTCATTTCCGCCTGGATGCCGTCAAGAACGGCCCCGGCGAACAGGTCGCAATAGGTGTGGATGGCCCGCAGCGCATCGTCGTTACCGGGCACCGGATAGGTCACGCCATGCGGATCGGAATTGCTGTCGAGCACGGCGACCACCGGGATGCCCAGCTTGTTGGCTTCCTGAACCGCCAGCGACTCCTTGTTGGTGTCGATGATGACCAGAATATCCGGCAAACCGCCCATTTCCTTGATGCCGCCCAAGGCGCGATCGAGCTTTTCCTGCTCGCGCGACAGGTTGAGCTGCTCCTTCTTGGTCAGGCCCTGGACATTGCCCGAATGCATGCGCTCTTCGATTTCCCGCAGGCGGCGGATCGACTGGGAGATGGTCTTCCAGTTGGTCAGCATGCCGCCCAGCCAGCGGTGGTTGACGTAGTACTGGCCACAACGCTTGGCCGAGTCGGCGACGATGTCGGCAGCCGCCCGCTTGGTGCCCACGAACAGCACGCGGCCGCCGCCGGCGACGACGTCGCGCACCGCCTGCATGCCGCGATGCAGCATGGGAACAGTCTGCTGCAGGTCGATGATGTGAATGCCGTTGCGTACACCGAAGAGGTACGGAGCCATCTTCGGGTTCCAGCGGCGGGTGTTGTGACCGAAATGGATGCCAGCTTCGATGAGCTGACGCATGGTGAACGTCGGCAGAGCCATAGAGAATCCTTTGCTTCTCCGGTTGAACCTCCGCGGGATGTGGCCGGGCCCTGCCCGGCACCGGAACGAACGGCCAACGGCCGTCCGCGAACCCGCGTGCGGATTTGAGAGGCGCTACCTAGCACCTCGAATAGGCTTTGGCAAGAGCCATCAGCCCCCGATCCGCCGCAGTTCCCCCGCTGCGCCGGCATGTACCGCGAGGCTGGGCGAGCAATCCTTCGTGACCATCTGCAGGAGCGGCTTCGCCGCTTCGACCTTCCCCTGAATCAGATCCTGCTCGGCGATAAAGAAGTCGGCCTCGCACCCTTTGAACTGGCGCTCCTCCTCATCGCCCTCGGTCGCGACGGTCTGCAGCTGCTGCGGGGTCATCTTGCCGCGGTAAAGTTCGAGCACCGCATTCGGCCAGTCGTCACCCTGGATCTTGGCCGCCTCTTCGGTGAATTTCGCCGGCTCAGGCGCGCCGGCGCGGCTGCGGGAAATATGCAGCCACAAGATACCGTAGGCGTCGCTCGGTTCGGCCGTCACGACACGGCCGAAATCCTTTGCCGCTTCGCCATACCGGCCCAGGGCGAACCGCACCACACCACGGTCGCCATAGAGGAACGGCCAGTCGGCGACACCGGGGGCGGCCGATTTGGCCGCCGCTTCGAAATCGCCGAGCGCCTGCTCGTATTCACCTTTCTCGCGACGGGCGATGCCTCGCCGAAAATAAACCTGGGACGCCCCCGGCTTCATCTCCAGAACGCTGTCGTAGTCGACGATGGCATGGTTGTATTCGCCGTTTTCGTCATAGGCGAACGCACGGTGCAACGTCAGTTCGGCCCGCTGGTCGACGGAAAGATCCGGCACCGCCAGCGCCTCGGTCAACAGCCGGATCGCCTCGGGGAAGTCGCCATCATCCGCGGCCGCGGCGGCTGCCTTGTCGTTATCGAGCGCGTCGGCCGCCGTCGTCGGCGGGCTGGCGCAGCTCGCCAGCGTGATAGCCAGGCAGAACGCCAGACAGCTGCGAAACTTCATTCCGTCCTCCATCCAGTTCACACGCCGCCCCATTCATCGGACCCCGCCCATATGCCCCATGCCGCCACCAAAATGGCCGCCACCAAAATGGCCTCCCCCCCCGTGAAAGCCGCCCCCATGGAAGCCGCCGCCGTGAAACCCGCCATGCGCAGGGCCATGCCCCGGGCCGTGCCAGCCGCCACGCCAACCGCCGTGCCAGCCGCCATGCCAGTGATGCCCCTCGAAGCCGGGGCGACCGTAATAGGGCTCGACGACCGCCGGACCGCCACCCCAGAACAGGCCGCTGCCGCCGTACCAGGGATAATAGCCGCCGTCGTACCAGGAATAGTCGCCATAGCCGCCCCCCCAACCGTAGCCGGCTCCGTCCTCGTAAATTCCCTCGCAGCCGCCGACCAGGAGCGCAACCCCCAGGATCAGCCATCGCAATCGCCACATCGCCACCACCCGTCCCGCACTTTCGAATCGACTTAAATTTCCTGCACCTCGACGATGCCGGGAATGGTTTTCACCGCCCCCACCATCGACGGTGTCAGGGCGAAACCGCCGGCCAGCCAGGCCTCCACTTCACGCTCTTCCGTCTGGGCGACAACCGCGATGCGCCCACGGCCCCTCGGCTCCTTGGCCAACAGCCGCTTCAGCGGGACCAATGGCGCGTCGTCGCGGATTGTGATGCGCAGGCCCGCCGATGCCCTGGCCGCCGCCTGGTCGAGACTTTCGATCTGCTGGCCGGTGAGCTTCAACTGGTCTTCCTCCATCCTCGCCTCGACGGTGATCAGCAGCGGTGCAGTGGAGTCCAGAAGATCGCGGGACGCCGCCAGGACCTCCGAGAAGATCATCACTTCGAACAGTCCGGAGGCGTCTGACACGGTGAGGAAGGCGTACCGGCTGCCGCGGCTCGATATTCGCTCCTGCTTGGCGTTGAGCGTCCCGGCCAGCTTCAGGCGGCTCTTGCCGCCAGCAGCCAGATGGCGCGCAATTTCCGCCGCCTTCATCACGCCGAGTCGTTGCAGACTCTTGGCATAGGCGTCCATCGGATGGGCCGAAAGATAGAAGCCGACGGCATCGAACTCGTGCTGCAGCCGCTCCGCCGGCGACCAGTCGGGCCGGGTCGCCAGCGCCAGCTTGGGCGAAGCCGCACCCGACCCGCCGAACAGGCTCGACTGCCCGGAATCCCGTTCATCTGCCGCCGCCGCGGCTTCCCGCAGAACCGTCTCGATGCCTTCGAACAATTGCGCCCGGTTTCTATGAAGGCCGTCGAAGGCGCCCGCACGCACCAGATTTTCCATCTGCCGCCGGTTGATCGCCTTGCCGTCCATGCGGCGGGCGAAGTCGCCCAAATCCTTGAACGGACCAGCCTTACGCCGCTCTTCCACCAAGCCTTCCATCGCCGCGGCGCCGACATTCTTCAAGGCGGCCAAAGCATAGCGCACAGCAAACTCTCCGTTCCCGATCCGCTCCACCCAGAAATCCGCGCCGGATTTATTAACATCTGGGGGCAATAACTTGATCTTCAAGCGATCAAGGTCTTGGCGAAAAACATTGAGCTTATCGGTATTGTGCATGTCGTAGGTCATCGACGCGGCGATGAATTCGACCGGATAATGGGCCTTCAGCCAGGCCGTCTGATAGGCCACCAAGGCGTAGGCCGCCGCATGCGACTTGTTGAAGCCGTAGCCGGCGAATTTGTTGACCTGATCGAAGATTTCCGACGCCTTGCCCTGGTCGACGCCGCGGGCCACCGCCCCGTCGACGAAGAGCTTGCGCTGGGCATCCATCTCCTCCTTGATCTTCTTGCCCATGGCGCGGCGCAACAGATCGGCGCCGCCCAGCGTATAGCCGGACAGCTCCTGGGCGATCTGCATCACCTGCTCCTGGTAGATCATGATCCCATGGGTTTCCTTGAGGATCCATTCGAGGCGGGGATGCAGGTAGTCGGGAGCCTCCTCGCCGAGCTTCACGGCGATGTAATGAGGAATATTGTCCATCGGTCCGGGGCGGTAGAGCGCCACCGTGGCGATAATGTCTTCGAATCGGTCGGCCCGCATCTTGCGGACCGTATCGCGCATGCCGGCGCTTTCCAGCTGGAACACCCCGACCGTCTCGCCGCGCGCCAGCAATTCGTAAGCCGCCGGGTCATCCAGCGGAATGGCCGACAAATCGATTTCGACCTTGCGGCTGCGGGCGACGTTTTCCACCGCCCGATAGATCACCGTCAGCGTCTTCAGGCCGAGGAAGTCGAACTTGACCAGGCCGGCCGCTTCCACCCATTTCATGTTGAACTGGGTGACCGGCATGTCCGAGCGCGGATCGCGGTAAAGCGGCACCAGATCGTCCAGGCGACGGTCGCCGATCACCACGCCGGCGGCATGGGTCGAGGCGTGCCGGTATAGCCCCTCCAGCTTCATGCCCATGTCCAGGAGATGAGCCACCGTCTCATCGCTTTTTTGCATCTCTTTGAGAAGAGGCTCTTTTTCGATGGCATCCTTGAGGCTGATAGGGTCCGCCGGATTGTTCGGCACCAGCTTGCAGATGCGATCGACCTGGCCATAGGGCATCTGCAGCACGCGCCCGACGTCGCGCAGAACGGCGCGTGCCTGCAGCTTGCCGAAGGTTATGATCTGCGCCACCTGATCATAGCCGTAGCGCTGCTGCACGTAATGGATCACCCGCTCGCGCTTGTCCTGGCAGAAGTCGATGTCGAAGTCGGGCATCGACACGCGTTCGGGGTTGAGGAACCGCTCGAACAAGAGGCCCCAGCGCAGGGGGTCGAGGTCGGTGATGGTCAGCGCCCAGGCTACCGCCGAGCCGGCGCCGGAGCCGCGGCCCGGGCCGACCGGTACGCCGTTGGCCTTGGCCCATTGAATGAAATCGGCGACGATGAGGAAATAGCCGGGAAATCCCATCTGAGTGATGATGCCCAGCTCGTATTCCACGCGCTCCCGATAGGGTTTGGCCGCCGCCTCCCGTTCCGCCTCGGCCATGCCGTCGGCGAACACATGTTTTGCCAGGCGCTGCTCCAGCCCCTCCAAAGTCTTGGTCCGCAGGACATCCGCCTCGGTCAGCCCCGGCATGCGGAACGGCGGCAGAATCGGTTTGCGTTTGGTCACCATGAAGGCGCAGCGCCGGGCCACCACCAGCGTATTGTCCACCGCCTCGGGCAGGTCGGCGAACAGCGCCCGCATTTCCTCGGCCGACTTGAACCGATGTTCGGGTGTCAGGCGACGCCGGTCGTCCTGGCTGACATAGGCGCCTTCGGCGATGCACAAAAGCGCGTCGTGTGCTTCATACATGCCGGCATCGGCGAAAAACGGCTCGTTGGTCGCCACCAGCGGCAGGTCGTGCTCATAGGCCAAGTCGAGCAGAGCGGGTTCGATCCGTTCCTCCACCTCCAGGCCATGGCGCTGCAGCTCGACATAAAGCCGCCCGGGAAAGGCCGCGCCCAGCCGCAGCAGAGCCTCCGCAGCCTTGCCCGCCTGGCCCTCCGCCAATAGCCGCCCAACGGCTCCCTTCGGCCCGCCGGTCAGGGCGATCAGGCCTGCCGCGAGCCCTTCGAGGTCCGCCATGGCCACCTGCGGCGTTTCTCCGCCTTCGGTCTCCAGATAGGCCTTGGACACCAGCTTGAGCAGATTGCCGTAACCGGCGGCGTTCTGCGCCAGCAGCACCAGTTGGTCCGGCTCAGGTTTCCGGCCAGGATCGCGAGCCGCCCCGAAGCCCTTCGCCGCCTCGTCGTCGCGGCGGATATGCAGTTGCACGCCGATGATCGGCTGAACGCCGGCCTCGGCGCAGGCCGACGAAAATTCGAGGGCGCCGAACAGGTTTCCGGTATCGGTGATGGCCACCGCCGGCATGTGAAACCCTTGGCACAGCTTGACCAGCTGCTTGACCTTGATCGCCCCTTCGGACAGCGAGTAGGCGGTGTGAAGGCGCAGATGAACGAAATCGGAATGCGGCATGGCCGGCAGTCTAGCCGGGAATCCTCACTCTGTCGCTTGGTTCATACCCATCGCCGGGCTGACGCGAATGCGCCCGCCCGGCGATGGGACTGATAATGACCCGGCCGGCGATGCCCGGCACTGTTGCGGGCCGAGCAACTAAATTTTTCTACTGCGGGGGATTATGTCCGGGGGCGCCAATCCCTAAGTTGGGGGCTCCACCTACTCCGACGAAAGGATCTCCTTATGCCCCCCGTCATTGCGCAAAAGTCGCCGATCGCCGTCGAACTGGAAGCGGGAAAGACCTACTACTGGTGCAGCTGCGGCAAAAGCGGCAACCAGCCGTTCTGCGACGGCAGCCACAAGGGCAGCGAATTCACCCCCCACGCCTTTACCGCCAGCGAAAGCAAGACCGCCTATCTTTGTGCCTGCAAGGGAACGAAGAACCAGCCGTTCTGCGATGGCAGCCACAAGGAGCTATAGCCCCGCCCAGGCCTCCGGCCGCAGGGGACGTCCATCCATTTTGAACGGGTTGCGCAGCGGCTTGGAGAAATAATATCCCTGCATCAGGTCGCACTCTTGTTCCCTCAGGAACTCAAGAGTGCGCCTGTCCTCCACCCCTTCGGCCACCACCTCGAGATTGAGCGCCCGGGCCATCTGGATGATCGCCCGCACGATGGCCGCGTCGCTCCCGCTTTGGCCGAGACCGCCGACGAACGAGCGATCGATCTTCAGCTTGTGCACCTGAAACCGCTTCAAGTAGGCCAGGTTGGAATAGCCCGTACCGAAATCATCGATGGAAAACCGCACGCCGAGGCCGGCAAGGCGGTCGATCGCCGATAGGACACGCGCGTCGCTGCCGATCAGCATCGACTCGGTGAGTTCCAACTCCAGCAGCCCAGGCTCGATCCCGCTATCCGCCAGGGCGGCGATGACCGAGGACGCGATGTCACCGCGGCGAAACTGGACTTCCGACAAATTGACCGCCACGAACAGGCGGGCCATCCCCTGGCGCCGCCATTCCGCCGCCTGTCGGCACGCCTCCTGCAAGACCCATTCGCCGACGGGGACGATCAGGCCGCTTTCCTCAGCCACCGGGATGAAGCCGTCCGGATAGACCAGTCCGCGTTCCGGATGGTTCCAGCGAATCAACGCCTCGACGCCGACGACGGAACCATCGGCGACCGAGGCCACCGGCTGATAGTGCAATTCGAACTCGCCGCGCGCCAGGGCCCACCGCAACTGGCTGCGGATCTCGAGGTTGCGCAAGGCGTCAGCGTTCATCTGCTCAGCATAGAAACGATAGGTGTTCCGCCCTGCCGCCTTGGCCTGGTACAAGGCGGTATCCGCCTTTCCCAGCAGCGTGTCGAAATCCGAGCCATCCTCGGGATGGACGGAAATTCCGATGGACACCGACCCGCCCAGTTCATGCCCGTCGATGGTCAACGGTTCGGACAAGGCTTGCAGGATTTTCGCCGCGGCCGTGGCGACGGCATCCGAGGCACGCAGGTCGGTCAGAATCAACAGGAATTCGTCGCCACCCAATCGGCTGATGGTGTCGGCCTCGCGCACGCACCGCCGAAGCCGGTCGGCCGCGGCGATCAGCACCGCGTCGCCGGCCGAATGGCCCAGAGACTCGTTGATCATCTTGAAATGGTCGATGTCGACCAGCAGCAGGGCGACGAGGAATCCGCCGCGCGCGGCAAACGACATGGCCTGGCGCAGCCGGTCGCGGGCCAAGTCGCGGTTCGGCAGGCCGGTCAGCGCGTCGTGGTAGGCCAGAAAGTCCAGCCGGGCCTGGGTGTCGCGGCGTTCGGTGGCATCGACCACGGCACCGACGAAACCGCTCACCGCACCGTCGTGGTCCCGCAGAGGAAAGGCATGGCAGTGCACCCAGGCCGCCCCCTTGCCTTCCTCCAGCCGGAATTCCCGGCGAAACGGCTCGCCCCGACTGACCGCTTGGCTCCATTCGGCGACCACCGAACCCCGCTCCTCGACATGAACCTGCCCCAACCAATCCCGTACCGGAGAAGAGACCGGGACCTCCCCCAGCAGACCGAGCATCGCCGGATTGGCATAGCGGCAAACCCCTGCCGCGTCGGTGGCGAACAGGCCGACCGGGATCAGTTGGGCCCAGGCCTCGAACAGGCGGCAACGCCCGCCGGGGACCATGGGAAGCGAACAGACAGGCGGATCGGCCGATACCGCTATGGGTGTTTGCTCTCCGGACACGGTCCAACCTCACGATCCTCGTCACATGTCACCGACGGCCGCCCGG
Source organism: Pseudomonadota bacterium (assembly GCA_021781575.1). Taxonomy (GTDB): domain Bacteria; phylum Pseudomonadota; class Alphaproteobacteria; order Rhodospirillales; family Magnetospirillaceae; genus DUZF01. The sequence goes on along the minus strand of JAJXWP010000002.1, from coordinate 75,593 downwards.
CTGAAAGCATTCGACGAGGCAGGGCACAAGCGACAATGGAAGAGTACGGATTTTGGTTCTTTGGTGCAAGTTGCACGTTTTTAAGCGCCACAAGGGGGCATTGCCGGACGTGCGTTCGGCACAATATCCAGCACAACTTTCACGCACGATGTCTTCTGTTCTCGGAATCGCCGATTTCGCGGGACTCTGGATCCGGAGAAAATTTATCGTGGCAAGACTTTTAATAAATAGTTGATTTATATGATTGATAAAACACTGTGAAGTTACAGAATTACACAAAATTAATACTGCTTTCCTGTTATTTGTCTCAATGGTTGGCATTATGTGCCGTATGCACATTAGTTTTTTTTCGATACAATAGCCGCATTGAAATTTTATGTTTCGAGCATATGATTGATGCGTTCAGCGAATTCTTTACACGCATCATCATGGACTTCGATCCGCTTCCGTTTGCGACCGCTACATTGCTCGACCGCATCGGGCGCCTGACCCAGGCTGAGTGTTTCACTGACTCGCTGCGCCCCGTCCAGTGGTCGGCATTGCGGTGGCTTGGCCATAACTCGGCCGGCAAGCGGACGGTCGGCTCGCTCGCCGAGTTTTTCGGCGTCAGCCACAGTTCCGCCTCGCGAACCGTGGCTGTCCTGGCGAGGAAGGGGCTGGTCAGCGTCGACGCCGAACGGACCAAGGACCGTACCCGCCGCATCGCCTTGACCCCTCGCGGGTGGGACGCCCTATCGCAGGATCCCTTGCGGCGGCTGGCCCGCGTGATCGCCCTTCTCCCACCCCACGAAAAAGTCGCCCTGCACAACACCCTGACCGATCTCTTGGGCCAGATGACCGTCCCCGCCAAGGACGACGACAACCCGCGACCGAAAAAAGGTTCCTGACGGCCGGGCCGGTCAGCGCCCCAGTTCGGCCATGGCCCGGTCGAGCCCAGCCAGGCTCAGGGGAAACATCCGCCCTGCCATCAGCCGCTGCAGGAGGCCGACCGACGGCGTGTAAGGCCAGGCGTCCTCGGCCATCGGGTTGAGCCACACGGCATGGGGAAAGGCGGACAGCAGGCGCTCCATCCACACAGACCCCGCCTCGGCGTTCCAATGTTCCACGCTGGCGCCGGGTTCGACGATCTCATAAGGGCTCATCGACGCGTCACCGACGAACACCAGCTTATAGTCAGCCGGGTAGGTGTGGATCACCGACCAGGTATCGACGCGCTCCTGGCGGCGGGAATTGTCGCGCCACACCCCTTCATAGGGGCAGTTATGGAAATAAAAATGCTCGAGATGCTTGAATTCGCTGCGGGCCGCTGAAAACAATTCATCGCAGATGCGGATATGGTCGTCCATGGATCCGCCGACATCGAGAAACAGCAGGACCCTGACGGTGTTGCGCCGTTCCGGCACCAGCTTCAGATCGAGGCTGCCGGCATTGCGCGCCGTCGAGGCGATGGTGGCCGGCAGGTCCAGTTCGGTCGCGGCGCCCTCACGGGCCCAGCGCCGCAGCCGGCGGAGCGCCACCTTGATGTTGCGGGTGCCCAGTTCCACCGTATCGTCGAAATTGCGGAATTCCCGCTTGTCCCACACCTTGACCGCGCGGCGATGGCGAGAGCGGTCCTGGCCGATGCGCACCCCTTCCGGGTTGTAGCCGTTGGCGCCGAACGGAGAGGTGCCCTGGGTGCCGATCCACTTCGAGCCGCCGGAATGCCGCCCCTGTTGTTCTTCCAGGCGTTTCTTCAGCGTCTCCATCAGCTTGTCCCAGCCGCCCAAGGCCTGAATCCGCTGCTTCTCCTCGTCGCTCAAGTGACGTTCGCCCAAGGCGCGCAACCATTCCTCGGGGATCTCCGCCTCGATTCCCTGCTCCAGCGACTCGATGCCCTGGAAGCACTGGCCGAACACCCGGTCGAACTTGTCGATGTTGCGCTCGTCCTTGATCAGGCAGGCCCGCGACAGGAAATAGAAGTCATCCAGGCTGTAGTCTGCCAACCCGGCCCGCATGGCTTCCATCAAGGTCAGGTATTCCTTGAGGGAAACCGGCAACTTGGCCTCGCGCAGGGCCAGGAAGAACGTAGGAAACATCGGCGATCTACCGCTCCCGTCGGGCGAGGAAAGCCAGCCGCTCGAACAGATGGACATCCTGCTCGTTCTTCAACAGGGCGCCGTACATCGGTGGAATGCTGGTCTTGGCGTCCTTCGCCCGCAGCACCTCGGCCGGCAGATCCTCGACCATCAGCAGCTTCAGCCAGTCCAGCAGTTCCGAGGTCGAGGGCCGCTTCTTCAGGCCGGGCACCTCGCGAACCTGATAGAACACGGTCAACGCTTCTCGCAGCAGGTCGCGCCGCAGATTGGGGAAATGGACGTCGACGATCCTCTCCATCGTCTCGCGGTCGGGAAAGCGAATGTAATGGAAGAAGCAGCGCCGCAGAAAGGCGTCCGGCAGCTCTTTTTCGTTGTTCGAGGTGATGACGACGATCGGCCGCTGGCGCGCCTTGACCGTCTGATGCGTCTCGTAGACGTAGAACTCCATCCGATCCAGTTCGAGCAGCAGGTCGTTGGGGAACTCGATGTCGGCCTTGTCGATCTCGTCGATCAGCAGCACCGGCGCGATGTCCGCCTCGAACGCCTCCCACAGCTTGCCGCGCAGGATATAGTTGGAAATGTCGCGGACGCGGGCGTCGCCCAATTGCGAATCCCTGAGGCGCGACACTGCATCGTACTCGTAAAGCCCCTGCTGGGCCTTGGTGGTCGATTTGATGTGCCAGGGGATCAGCGGGCGCCCCAGCGATTTCGCCACCTCATAGGCCAGCACCGTCTTGCCGGTGCCTGGCTCGCCCTTGACCAGCAGCGGCCGCTCCAGGGCTATGGCAGCATTGACCGCCACCCGCAAATCGTCGGTGGCGACGTAGGTCTCTGTTCCCCGGAAACTCATGGCGATGCAAGTCCTTCACTATCCTTCGAGAGCCAGGAGAGTAAAGGGCACTGAACGATGGTTCAAGTCCGCGCGCTGCGCCACCCCTCGGCCGGACGGAACAACCTGCCCCTCCAGACGTTTTCCAGCAGGGAGGGCCCGCCTTGCACAATCGCGACCTCGTGGTGATCGGCGCATCGGCAGGTGGTCTTGAGCCGATGCGCCGGATCTTTTCCGGACTCCGGCCGACCCTGCCGGCCTCGGTGCTGGTCACCCAGCATCTGGCGCCTCAGCGGCCCTCGATGCTGCAGTCTATTCTTGCCCGGGCGGGCAACTTTCCGGTGGTCGACGCCGAGGACGGCATGCCGCTCGAGTTGGGGCGGGCTTATGTGGCGCGCCCCGACTGCCACCTGCTGGTCACCGGCAATCGATTGGCACTGAACCGGGAACCACAACAGAACGGCGTCCGGCCGGCCATCGACGTGTTGTTCTGCTCGGCCGCGGCGCGCGGCCGGGCCGCCGTCGGGGTCCTGTTGAGCGGCACCCTGGACGACGGGACCTTCGGCCTGCACGTGCTGAAGCAAGCGGGCGGGGCCACCATCGTCCAGGATCCCCTCGACGCCGAATTCGCCGAAATGCCGGCGAACGCCATCGACAACGTGGCGATCGACCATGTGGTGCCGGCAAGCGCGATCGCCGCCCTGCTCCACCAGCTCACCGAGGAGGCCTTGCCTCCTCTCCCCGCCGTGCCGGCCGATGTCGGGGCACCGGCCGACTTGCCAACAGGGGCGGTCTATATTTGCCCGGATTGCGGCGGCCCCCTGCAGGAACTGGCGGTGGCCGGCCTGCAGCGGTATCGCTGCGAGTTGGGTCATCAATACGCCCCGCAAGCTCTTTTGGCCTCGATGGGAATGGAGACCCTCCGCGCGGTGTGGAGCGCTTTGCGCCTGCATCACGACCAATTGCGCGTTTACCGCAGACTGGCGGAACGGACCGCGCGCTCCGGAAACCCCTCTCTCGCAGAGCGTCTGCATCGGCGCATCGCCGAACTGGAGCGGCACGAGGCGGCGTTGCGGAAGCTGGTCTCGGCGATGCCGCCTACGATACGGCGCGATCCGCCAGCGGGATCGAAACAATAAAGATCGAGCCCTTGCCTTCCGTTGAGCGAACGCTCACCGGGCAGTCGAGCAGGCGGGCGATCCGCTCGACGATGGAGAGGCCCAAGCCCAGTCCTTTCGACGACTGCCGCGCCTCGTTGCTGACCTGGTAGAACTCGGCGAAAATACTTGCCAGATGCCCTTCGGGAATACCGATCCCGGTGTCGCAAACCGCAAGATCGAGGCGCCTGCCGCGATGCCGGCATCCCACCAGGATCTTGCCGCGCTCGGTATAGCGGATGGCGTTGGACAGCAGGTTCTGCACCATCTGCGCCAACAGTTCCGGGTCGGTATGGACCGCGCCGCGGGTCGGCACATAGCGAAGCTGCAGGCCCTTCGCCTCGGCAAGCGCGGCGGTGCGCGCCGCCAGGGGCTGCAAGACCTCATCCAGCGGCAGAGTGCGCTTTTCGATCCGGATCACGCCGGCATCGAGCTTCGAGATATTGAGCAAGCTTTCCAGCAGAGTGCCGATGGCATGGAGGCTGCTGCCGAGATTTTCGATGATACGCCCCAGCTTCTTGTCCTTGTTGGCGGAAACCAGAGCCCCATGGAACAGACTGGCGGCCTGCACCGGCTGGCGCAAATCATGGCTGGCGGCCGCCAGGAAGCGGGTCTTGGCATCGCTGGCCTGCTCGGCCCTGACCTTGGCCTCGGCCAGCGCATCCCGTGCCGCTTCGATCTCCAACTGGGCCTGTCGGCGCTCGGAGGCCATGCCAAGCAGATTGGCGATGGCCCGAAGGAACTCGACATCATCATCGGAAAAATGGTGGCTGGAGCAGGCATAGGCGACCAGTACGCCGGCCGGGCCGGAACGACCATCGATGACCGTGGCGATACAGGATGCGATATCCGGCCGTACCGCTCTCAGGGCCGGGCGGAGGCGCTTTTCCCGGCTGAAATCCCTCACCAGCAGGCTGTCGCGAGCCCAGAAGACATAGCCGACGTCGACCGCCCCATCCTTGCCGACGGTGAGCGGCGGAAGTGCCGCCGGCTCCCCATGATGGCCGCACAAGTGAAGGTCCTGTCCCTCGGTACCCGGTTGGAAAAGGCAGACCAGATCGGTCTTCAGCGTCTCCGCCACCGCTTGCAGCGCCATGGCATGCAGGCTGTCGGGCTCGACACCGGACAGGGCGTGCTGCCCGATCTCGATCACCACGCCGCCGCGCTGCGCGCGCAACTCCAGGCGTTCCGACATCGTCTTGAGCTGGGTGATGTCGGTGAAGGTGACCACTGCCCCTTCGATCCGATTGTCCTGTGTGCGGTAGGGCAGGATCCGGCGGATGCAATAACCGCCGTCCATCGTCGCAATCTCCTTTTCGACGGGGACCAGCTTGGCCAAGACGGCTTTCAAGTCGGGCAGCAAGCTGTCGTCGTAGAACTTCTGAGAAATATCGCTGACCGGCCGGCCGATGTCCGAGGGGATTAAATTGAACAGCCGGTTGATCGAGGGAGTGAACCGTTTGATCCTGAGCTCGGTGTCGAGGAAAATCGTCGCGAGGTCCGTGCTGGATAGCAGATTGACCAGGTCGTTGGTGGTTGTCTCAAGTTCATCAACCTTATCGTGCAACTGACTGTTGACGGTGGTCAATTCCTCATTGAGAGACTGCAGTTCTTCTTTTGAAGTTTCCAGTTCTTCATTTGATGACTGAAGTTCTTCATTGATCGACATAATCTCTTCGTTCGAGGCCTTCAGCTCCTCGTTCGAGGTTTCCAGTTCTTCGATCGTGCTCTGCAGGTCTTCCTTGGTCGCCTGCAGTTCCGATTCCAGGTGCCTGATCGCCCCATCGTCCTTGTCAGGATGCTCACCCGCGCCGGGCTGTTCGGGCTGCGCTTCCGGCTCATCGGTGAAACTGACCAGCAGTAGGCCGCTCGTGCCTCTGAAACGTTGCAGCGGTACGACGCGGAACCGTGTCTGGCAATAGCCACCGTTGCGCCGCAGGCGAACTCCTCCGATCGAAATCTCTTCGTCCGACTGAATGGCCCGATGCAATGCCGCGCGCAGTTTGGTCCGCAGGCCGTCGCGAGCGATGGCTATCAGATCCTGGCTCGGCTCGCCGGTCGGGAATTCAAGATATTTCGTCGTGTCGCCATAGAAATACAAAACCTGCCCGCGGCGATTGACCAGCACCGAAGCCGGCGCGTATTGCTCGAGCAGCACCTGGCGGGCCAGCTCCGCGGGGAGCGGTTCGCGCCCCGTTCCGGCATGGCTGGAAGCGACGGCGACGCCACCCCGCTCCTCCATCGCGAGCAACGGGAACTGCACATGGCTGAGCAGCGTGGCGCCGACCCTGCGGTAGATCCGGTCCTTCTTGGAAATCGGCTCGAAATGGTTGGTCAGGCGCCCGATGGTCTCCGAGCTTCCCAGCATCAAGGCGCCGCCTTCGGTGAGGACGAAATGGAACAGGCTGAGGACGCTCTTCTGCACATCCGGCTCGATATAGATGAGCAGGTTGCGGCAGGTGATCAGATCCATCTTGGAGAACGGCGGATCGGTCAGCAGATTCTGCACGGCGAACATCACCGATTCGCGCAACTGCTTGGTGACCCGGTAGAAAATTCCTTCCTTCGTGAAGAAGCGGGCCAGGCGGGTCGGGGAAACATCGGCCTCGATCGACTCGGGATAAAGGCCGGTGCGGGCCACTTCCAGGGCGTCCGTATCGATGTCGGTGGCGAAGATCTGGGCGGCATATTCCCGTCCAGCGTCGCTGAACGCCTCGATCAGCAGCATCGCCACCGAATAGGCCTCTTCACCGGTGGCGCAACCGGCCACCCAGACGCGCAACGGACGTTCCGGCGATGCTCGCAGGACCAGAGGGACCAAGACCTCTCGCCGAAGCGACTCGAAGGATTCGCTATCGCGGAAGAAATTCGTCACACTGATCAATAAATCTTTCGCCAAAGCGGCAATCTCGACAGAACTATTTCGCAAAAACTCGACATATACCTCCATGTCATTAATGCGATTGAGCCCCATCCGCCGCTCGATCCGCCTGATTACCGTTTTCTTCTTGTATTCCTTAAAATTCCGCTTTGTATGTGTTTGAATTACATTCATAATACGAATGAATGTGTCTTGCGAGTATTCCTTGGCACGATTGGATTGTGTGACATAGTCATGACTGGCGAACGCCAGCAGCATCTCCGGCATCTTCGCGGTCGGCAAAACACAGTCGACATGGCCGGTCTCGATAGCGGTCCGCGGCATGGTATCATAGGCGGCGGCTTCTTCTGCCAGCACCATGCCGCCGCATTCCTTGATCGCCTTCACGCCCAGCACACCGTCGCTTCCGGCGCCCGACAAGATGATGCCGATGACCGCCTCACGCTTCTCGTGAGCCAGGGACTGCAGGAAGAAGTCGATCGGCAGGCGCACGCCGCGCGGCTCGATGGGCTCGGTCAGCCGCAGATGGTCGTCCACCACCGCCACATAGCGGTTGGGCGGAGCAACCAACACGAGGTTCGGCTCCAGCGCCATGCCGTCCACCGCTTCCGCCACCCGCATCTTGGTGAACCGCGCCAGCAGTTCGGCCATCAGGCTCTTATAGTCCGGTGCCAAGTGCTGGATGTAGACGAAACAGAGACCGCTGTCGGGCGGCATGGCCAGCAGGAAACTGCGCATCGCCTCGAATCCCCCGGCCGAGGCACCGATGCCGACCACGGCAAGCGGAGGCTTGGCGCTCCCGCCTCCATCCTTGCCGGGATCCTTCTCGCCGGGCGTATCCATACCCACCCCTCCAAGTCGCGGTCCGGCCGGCCGCAGCCGCTGTCTGAATCAACAGAAAGGCATCACAATATCGACCGTAGATAGCCTGTCCAGACCATCTCGCCCGAAAAAAGGAGAAAGGCTTCCGTCACCCTTCCACCAGCCGCCCCTCCTCCAGTCTGACCACGCGGTCCATTCGCCGCGCCAGCTCGGGATTGTGGGTGGCGACCAGGGCGGCCAGGCCGGCACCCCGCACCAAACGCAGCAATTCGTCGAATACCGCCTCGGCGGTATGCGGATCGAGATTGCCGGTAGGCTCGTCGGCCAACAACAGACGGGGGTCGTTGGCCAGGGCGCGAGCGATGGCGACGCGCTGTTGCTCGCCACCGGAAAGCTGGCCCGGCCTGTGCTCGGCGCGAGCGGTCAATCCCATGCGCTCCAGCAGTTCCCGCCCCTTCGCCGCCGCCTGCCGGCGGTCGATGCCGGCGATCATTTGCGGCAGAACGATGTTCTCCAGTGCCGAGAACTCTGGCAGCAGGTGGTGGTATTGATAAACGAAACCCAACTGCCGTCGCCTGATCGCCGTACGCCGGTCATCGGACAATTTGCCGCAGGCCTCTCCGCCCACCAGCACCTCGCCGGCATCCGGCCGTTCCAGCAGGCCGGCGATGTGCAGCAGCGTCGACTTGCCGGCGCCGGAAGGCCCGACCAGGGCGACGATTTCGCCGCTGCGCACGGCCAGGCGGGCGCCATCCAGCACGTTCAGTTGATCACGCCCCTGGCGGAAGGCCCGGCGGATGCCGTCGAGGACGAGCGCCGCGTCACTCATAGCGCAACGCCTCCACCGGATCGAGGCGCGCCGCCCGCCAGGACGGATAGATGGTGGCGGCAAACGACAGCGCCAGGGCCAAGGCCACCACCAGCCCCACCTCCACCGCGTCCACCTTGGCCGGCAACTGGCTCAAGAAGTAGATCTCGGCGGAAAACAGTTCGCGCCCGGTCAGTCGTTGCAGGAACTGGCGGATCGATTCGATGTTGAGGGCGAAGGCCAGTCCCAGCCCGACGCCGGCAGCGGTACCGATCACCCCGACGCTGGCCCCGGAAATGAAAAAGATGCGCATGATCATGCCACGTGTCGCGCCCATGGTGCGCAGGATGGCGATGTCACGCCCCTTGTCCTTCACCAGCATGATCAGGCTGGAAATGATATTGAAGGCGGCAACCACGATGATCAGGGTGAGAATCAGGAACATGACATTCCGCTCGACCTGAACGGCGTTAAAGAAGCTGGCATTGGCCTGCTGCCAGTCGTAGACCCGCACGCCGTCACCGGCCAAGTGGCGAATACCGTCCACCACGTTGCCCACGTCATCCGGATTGGTCAGCATGACGGACAGGTCGGTGGCACGGTTGGGCAGCATGAAATAGATCTGCGCCGCCTCCAGAGGCATGAAAATGAACGAAGAATCGTATTCATACATGCCGACGTTGAACAACGCGACGATCTTGTAGGCGCGCATGCGCGGCACGGTGCCGAAGGCGGTGACATTGCCCTTCGGCGAGATGATGGTGATTTTGTCGCCGACCCGGAGACCCAGTTTCTCGGCCAGCCGGTTGCCGACGATCACTGCGTCGTCGCCGTGGAACTGTGTCGGGTCGCCAGCCCGGATACCCTTGGCCACGGTGGTGCGGGACAGCAGATCCTGCGGCCGGATGCCGCGCACCAAGGCGCCGCTGGCCGCACCGTTGGGCGAGGTCGCCATCACCTGGCCTTCGACGATCGGCGTAACGCTGACCACATCGGGCAGCTTGCGGATCTTATCGGCCAGGCTGTCGAAATCGCTCAGGCCACCGGCCTGGGCGTATACGCCGACATGGCCGTTCAGGCCAAGGATACGGCCCATCAGCTCCGCCCGGAAGCCGTTCATTACCGACATGACGATGATCAGAGTTGCGACGCCCAGGGCAATCCCCAGCAGCGAGAACCAGGCGATGATGGAAATGAACCCTTCACGGCGGCGGGCTCGCAGATAGCGCGCCGCCACCATCCGTTCAAAGGGGGAAAAGATCATCGATTTGCCGCCATTGATGAGACCGTCATCCCGAGCCAAGCACGGGGGCTCGTCTGGCCGGCCAGATCCTTCGCCGGGCTCAGGATGACAGGGAAACGCCTAATATGCCCGGGCAACAAGGATCTCCTCGACACCCGGAGCGCCGGTGAACACGCAAGGCCCGAAGGATCCGGACTGGTCCAAGGGAGCGTTGCGGATGGTCAGTTTCAGCGACTTCAGCCGCTCTTCCACCTGTTCCAGGGCGGCGCCGGTCGGTTTGCACCAGGCGACGCGCACCCAGCCCTTGAAAACGTCACTCTCTTCGTCGGTCGACGGGCCGAAATAGGCGGCGATGTCGTCGAACGAGGTCAGGTCGGAGCGGATGTTCGCCTCCAGGCGCTGCTTTGCCTCGGCGAACAGGCTGGCCTGTATTTCGGCCAGCAAAGCAGTGACGCCGGCGACAAAATCACCCCGCGAACTGCTTTGCGAGATCACCTTGTCGCCATTGCGCAGGCGATCGCGGCGCATATAGGTGACGTTGCCGCCGGCAACGTCGCGGGGGCCGACCTCGACGATCAGCGGAGCGCCGCGGCGCACCCAGTTCCACCGCTTGTCCGCCGACTTCAGCGGCTTCTTGTCGACCAGGACGCGTACCGGCCCGAAGGCGCCGTGCCGGGCCACCAGCTCGGCGCGCAGCTCTTCGCAATAATCGAGGACGGCCGCATCCTCGGGCTTGTCGCGGAGCATCGGCACGATGACCACCTGGCGCGGCGCGATGGCCGGCGGCAGCCGCAAGCCGTCGTCGTCGCCATGGGTCATGATGACGCCGCCGACCAGGCGCGTCGACACGCCCCAGCTGGTGGTGTGGCAGAATGCCAGCTGGCCGTCGGAGGTCTGATAACGGATGTTCTGGGCCTCGGCGAAATGCGTGCCCAGATAATGCGAGGTCCCGGCCTGCAAGGCCTTGCCGTCCTGCATCATCGCCTCGACCGAATAGGTGCTGACGGCGCCGGGAAACCGTTCGTTTTCCGGCTTCTCGCCGGCCACCACCGGCATCGCCAGGACGGTCTCGCAGAATTGGCGATAGACCTCCAGCATGCGCAAGGTTTCGTCCATCGCTTCGGCCGCGTCGGCATGGGCGGTATGCCCTTCCTGCCACAGGAACTCGGCCGTGCGCAGGAACAGTCGGGTACGCATCTCCCAACGGACCACATTGGCCCATTGGTTGATCAGGAGCGGCAGGTCCCGATAGCTTTGCACCCAGCGCTGGAAGGTGTCGCCGATAATGGTTTCGGAAGTCGGGCGCACCACCAGCGGCTCTTCCAGCTCGGCCTCGGGATCGACCTGCAGCACCCCGTCGATGGTCTTCAGGCGATGGTGGGTGACCACCGCCATTTCCTTGGCGAAACCCTCCACATGCTGCGCCTCCTTGGCCAGGAAGCGCAACGGGATGAACAGCGGAAAATAGCAGTTCTCATGGCCGGTTTCCTTGATCCGGCGATCCAGCTCGCCCTGGATCAGCTCCCACACTCCCCAACCCCACGGCTTGATGACCATGCAGCCGCGGACCGCACTGGTCTCGGCCATGTCGGCGTCGCGGACGACGGCCAGATACCACTCGGGAAAGTTCTCCTCGCGGGTTACGGGAAGTGCGCGGGTCATGCCTTTTCAAGATCCCTGGGACAATGAACGGAGGGTGGTGACTTTAACCTGGATTTTTCACATGTCCACAGCGCGTGCCGAGAAATCAATGAAATCCCGCCTTTCGGCAGGCGTCTCGCAAGGTCTTGGTCTGCACCCCGGACAACGGCTGGCCGTTCAAAGTCACATCGCCGGTCTTCAGGTCCACGGCGACATGGGCGACCGGCATGGCCGTATTGAGGAACCGCCCAGGAACCTGGTTCAGCGCCTGGTTGCCGGCGCCGCCGCCATAGGTCAACGGGTTGGCCAGCACATCGAACTTGATGGTGTCGGGCAGCAGGTTGGAGTAATCGGTGCCCGGCAGGTCGGCCGGAGCGACGTATTTTCCGTTCACGTCGACTCCCGGCCGGAAGGTCACATCGGGCGACGGCTGGTGCTGCTGGAGCATTGCGCAGTCATCACGCGTCACATAGATCGTACCACCGGAGACCGTCACCTGATCGGCCCAGGCTGCTGAATGGACTATAAGCAGAGCGGCTAGGATCAGCACGATGCGCATGCGCCCGACTCCATATTTCCTATCGCCCTGATGTTGCTTCACATTCCTGCCATCTGGCAAGCTTCCCCGCCATTCCGCAACATCTGTCAGGATTTTTCGTGACTTCGATAACATGATTGCGTAAACTGACCAAATAAAGAGGGCAACAAAGCCCTGAAGCGGGTGCCTGAGTTTTGGGAGGAATCGGCCGAGGTAGATTGCCTAGCCGGTGGGGTACAATCGGGAATGGCAGGGTATCGCGCCCTGCCGTTTCTTTTTTTGCCCTATGTCTCCCGATCAACCAGATGGCGATGCCCCGCCTGACCGTTGGAACAGCGCATCCAGGCGCAACTGCACCGGGCAATCCGGCCGATGCGTGCCCGGCAGATAGCCGATACTCATCAGAAATTCATTGACCACCTCGCCCCCGGTGAAGGCGAATGTTCGCCGGAAGAGCTTTACCCAGTCATCCTTCGGCCGCGGATGGTGGGCTTCGAGCCAGGCGGCGAACGATCCGTACCCGGCGGCAAGCTGCAACAGGCGCCCCGCATTTCCGATGACCGCCAGGATCTTGCGGCGGTTGCGGATGATCGCCGCGTCGGCCAGCAGCCGCTCGATCTCGGAGTCGCCATAAGCGGCGACCTTGGCCGGATCGAAGCCATCGAAGGCGGCGCGGAGGGCCTCCCGCTTCTTCAGGACGATCAACCAGGATAGACCTGCCTGGAAAATCTCCAGGCACAGGCGCTCGAACAGGTCCCGATCGTCGGTCAGCGGGAAGCCGTATTCCTGGTCATGATAGGGGCCGTGGTAGGGATGCCCCGGGGCAATGTCGCAGTACCAGCTCAAGCCTGTTCCAGTTCGACCAGGGTGCCGTTGAAGTCCTTGGGATGCAGAAACAATACCGGCTTGTCGTGGGCACCGATCTTCGGCTCCCCATCGCCCAGCACGCGCGCCCCGGCCGCCTTCAGTTTGTCGCGGGCAGCGAGAATGTCGGCGACCTCATAGCAGACATGATGGATGCCACCCGATGGATTCTTCTCGAGGAACCCTTGAATCGGCGACTTTTCGCCGAGGGGATGGAGCAGTTCGACCTTGGTATTGTCGAGTTCCACGAAAACCACCGTCACGCCGTGGGCCACCTGGGCCAGAGGAGCCGACACCTTGGCGCCCAGGACGTCCCGGTAGGTATGGACGGCGGCCTCGAGGTCGGGAACGGCGATGGCCACATGGTTCAGTTTGCCGATCATGGAATGGACACCTCGCGTTGTGGGTTGCAGGTTATAATACGGCAGATCGGCCTTACCCGGGGTTTTCCTGGCGGATGCCGCAGCTCTTTCTCAATTCCAGGCATTTCGGATTGAGTGCGCCGTCGACGATTGCGGGAAAGTCGCGGCAAGGGGTCGGGCGATGCTCGTAAATGCTGCATCGCTTGTCCTCGGTCAGCGCCAGGCACCGCCCGCCGCCCCACTGCGTGCCTTTCATGCATGCGCGAAACGGGCCCAGTTGGACGGCCAGGTCGGCGGGAACAAATCCGTTCGGCTGCGTGTCCAATTCGCCATGATAAAACGAGACTCTCAGGGTCTGGCAGCATGCCCCGCAATCGCGGCAGGGGTCGCCCGGTTCAACGGCATCCAACAGCGACAGATCCCCCAGCTCTACACCCGGACCAGATGCACGTCGGTCAGCGGCTTCTTGCCGTGGCTTTCCTTCAAGTGACGACGGACGGCGAGCCGTGCCGTCTCCCGCACCACCTCGTCATTCTGGCGGGCCAGATAGGGCATTTCGGCAATGGCCTCGCGCACCGCCTCCACCACCGCGTCGTGCTCGTCGCTCTCATGCTCGGCGTCCAGTAGGCCCATGGCAGACACCTGGGGGTCGCCCAGCAACTTGCCGAGACGATCGAGGACGACGGTCACCACGGCGCTGCCATTGTGCACCATGCGATGCCGGTTGCGCATGATCACCGAATCGAGCGGCACCAGGCGGTTTCCGTCAACCGCCAGGCGGCCGCTCTCGACAGTGGCCACGACCTCGGGCGCGCCCGGCGCCAGCCTCAACATCTCGCCGTCCTGCAGCATCACCGCATGCGGCACGTCGCGCCCCTTGGCCAGATTGGCGTGCTCCTGCAGGTGGCGCGCTTCGCCATGGACCGGCACCGAGATCCGTGGCCGCACCAGGTCATACATGCGGACCATGTCCTCCCGGCCCGGATGCCCGGACACGTGAACGAACCGATCTTTTTCGGTGACCACTTCGACGCCCAGCCGGACCAGCTTGTTCTGCAGGCGATAGATGGCCTTTTCATTGCCGGGGATGATCTTCGACGAGAAGATCACCACGTCTCCCGCCGCCAGGGTTACATGGGGATGGGTGTTGGCGGCGATGCGGGCCAGCGCGGCGCGCGGTTCACCCTGGCTTCCGGTACAGATGAAGACCACCTTGTCTTCGGGCAGATATGCCCCGTCGTGCTCTGTCAGGAATGCCGGCAGGTCCTTCAGGTAGCCGTTTTCCCTGGCCACCCGGTCGATGCGCCACAGCGAGCGCCCGGCCAGCGCCACATGGCGGTCGTGTGCGGCAGCGGCCATGGCGATGGATTCCAGCCGTGCCACGTTGGTGGCGAAACAGGCCACGGCAATCCTCCGCCGGTAGTGGCCCAACAACTCCACCAGGCTTTCGCGCACCGCCGCTTCCGAACCCGTGGCGCTGCGGCTGAAGACATTGGTCGAGTCGCCGACCAAGGCCAGCACCCCCTCGTCGCCCAGCCGCTGCAGGCGCTCCACGTCGGCCCTATCGCCGATCAGCGGATCGGGATCGAATTTCCAGTCTCCGGTATGCAGCACAGTGCCGAACGGCGTCCGTATGGCGACCGAGTTCGGCTCTGGAATGGAATGGGTGAGCGTCACCAGTTCGATATCGAAGGGGCCGATTTTTGCCCTGCCCCGCAGCGGCAATTCAATGACCTCGACCTCGCCGTCGAGGTCGACTTCGCACAGTTTGTCGCGCAGCAGGCCGGCGGCGAACGGAGTGGCGTAGACAGGGCAGCGTAGCTGCGGCCAAAGGTACTGGACGGCGCCGAAGTGGTCCTCATGGGCATGGGTCAACACGATACCCAGCAGATCATCGCGCCGCTCGACAATAAAGGCGGGATCGGCCATGAACACGTCGACGCCCGGCGTACTGTCGTCGCCGAAGGACACGCCGAGATCGACGATCAGCCACTTGCCGCTACAACCATAAAGGTTGAGATTCATGCCGATCTCACCTGTCCCGCCGAGGGGAAGGAAGACCAGCCCGTCCTTGCATTCCGGGTTCATGACTGCGCGTTACGCCGATGGATTTCCAGAAGACCCCGCAAGGTCAGGTCGCGATCGAGGCGCTGGATCGCCTCGGTCGCCTCGATGAACAAGGGGGCCAGCCCGCCGGTCGCCACCACCGTCATCTCGGATCCGAATTCCTTCTTGATGCGCTCCACCAATCCCTCGATCAGCCCCACATACCCCCAGAAGATACCGGACTGCATGGCCGGCACTGTCGCCTTGCCGATCACCGACCGGGGCCGCCCGATGGCTACCCGCGGCAGCTTCGCCGCGGCGGCATGCAAGGCCTCGAGCGACAGGTTGATGCCCGGAGCGATAGCGCCGCCGCAGTAATTGCCGTGAGCATCGACCACGTCGAATGTGGTGGCGGTGCCGAAGTCTATGATGATCAGTGGTCCTTCATAGAATTTATGTGCCGCCACGGCGTTCACCAAGCGGTCCGCACCCACCTCTTCCGGGCGATCCAGCAACACGCGGATCCCGAGATTCACCCCGTCATCCCCCACCACCAGCGCTTCGCAGCCGAAATATCGGCGGCAGAGCTGCTTCAGTGAAAACACTACGGCGGGCACCACCGAAGCGATGATGCAGGCTTGCACCTCGCGGCGATCGACCCCTTGCATCGCCATCAGTTGGCACAGCCACATGCCGAACTCGTCGGCAGTGCGTTCGGGATCGGTGGATGAGCGCCATTCACCCTTCACCGTGTCGCCGTCGAACAGGGCAAAGACGATGTTGGTGTTACCGGAGTCGATGGCGAGAAGCATGAAAAGCGACCTTAACGCCTAGTGGTGAAACCCCGTGCTCCGACTTATCTCGATAAGTCTAAGCACTACCGGCCCGCGGCGGAACCGAAGAAGACATCGCCGGCCAGAATGGCCCTAGATTTCCTGTCCGTTGTTTCAACCAGCAATGCCCCGCCTTCGTCAAGCCCGATGAAGCGCCCGTCAAAGGCTGTGCCGTCGGCCAGCCGCACGGTGACCGGCCCGCCGACGCCGGCGGCGCGGGCCAGCCAGGCCTGCCGAATGGGCTGGAAGCCTTCCTGCCGCCAACGCTCGTACCAGGGCAGCAGATGTCTACAGAAACCTTCCAGGACGTCGAAGGATTCGGCGCCGCTGCCCAGCCGGCGCAGGCAGGTCGTCGGATAAAGGGCCGGATCGGGCGCCACCGAAATATCGACGCCGACCCCAAGGATGATCCAAGGAGGGGCCGGCTCCAGCAACATGCCGGCAATCTTCCGGCCGCCGGCGAGCAGGTCATTCGGCCATTTGACCTGAAACCCACCCGTCGGCACCAGTTCCGCCAAAGCGTCGTGCAGAGCGATGGCGGCGACGAAGGCCAGCTGCGGCGCCGCCGCCACCTGGTCCCCCGGATGCAGCAGGAACGAGCAATGAAGATTGCCAGGCGGAGAAACCCACAGCCGGCCGCGGCGACCGCGACCGGCTGTCTGTTCGGTGGCCCAGACCACCGTACCGTGTCCCGCCCCCGCGGCCGCCGCCCGCTTGGCCTCGTCGTTGGTGCTGTCGATGCGCTCCAGGGCGACGAGGGAAAACGGCGGCGGCAGGGAGAGCCGGGTCATCCTCCAAACAGCGAGGCGGCTGCGGCTCCGGCGCTCGACACCAGGGGCGACGGAACGAAGGTGAAGACCAGGATCAACAGGGCGTTCACCCCCATGATGAAGCTCAACGAGCCGCTCACGCCGCGATCCAGCGCCTCCTTCGGTTCGTCGAAATACATCACCTTGATGATCCGCAGGTAATAATAGGCGCTCACCACGCTGGTCAGCACGCCAATGATGGCCAAGGCGATGAACCCTTTGTCGACGGCCGCCATGAAGACGTAGAACTTGCCCCAGAACCCGGCCATGGGTGGCACACCGGCCATGGAGAACATGAAGATGGCCATCGCCGCCGCCATCATCGGGTGGGTCTTGGACATCCCGGCAAGGTCATCGATACCCTCCATCAGCCGGCCCTTCTGGCGCATGGCGAGGATGATGGCGAAGGTGCCGACATTCATGAACAGGTAGATGGCCAGATAGATAAGCAGGCCGCGGATGCCCACCTGGTCGCCGACGGCCAGGCCGATCAGCCCGTAGCCGACATGGCCGATCGAGCTGTAGGCCATCAGCCGCTTGATGTTGTTCTGGGCGATGGCCCCGAACGACCCCGCCAGCATCGAGGCGACCGAAACGAAGATCACCACCTGCTGCCACTGGGCGGTCAATTCGCCGAAGGGCCCGACCATCACCCGCACCAGCAGGCTGAAGGCGGCGATCTTCGGGGCGACGGCAAAAAAGGCGGTGATCGGCGTCGGCGCGCCTTCGTAGACGTCGGGCGTCCACATGTGGAACGGCACGGCGGAAATCTTAAAGGCCAAGCCGGCCATGACGAAGACCAGTCCGACGATGACGCCCACCGGGATCCCGCCATGCGCCAGCACCTTGGCCAGGTCGTCGAAACCGGTGGTGCCGGCGAAGCCATAGATCAGCGACGAGCCGTAGAGCAGCATGCCCGAGGCCAGCGAGCCCAGGACAAAATACTTCAGGCCCGCCTCGGTCGCCCGCCCGCTGTCCCGCTGGTAGGCGGCCAGGACATAGAGCGCCAGGCTCTGCAGCTCCAGCCCCAGGTACAGCGAGATCAGGTTGTTGGCCGAGATCATCATCAGCATGCCGAGCGTGGCCAACAGAACCAGCACCGGATATTCGAAGCGCTCCAGCTTTTCCTTCACCAGCCAGTTGATCGACATCACCAGGCAGAGCGAAGACGCCACCAGCACCAGCAGCTTGGAGAACACGGCGAATCCGTCGACGACGAACATGCCGCCGAAGGTTTCGGCGCGGTTGCCGCCGGCCGCGGGGACCAGCAAGGCCGCCACCACCATGGTGATGATCGCCAGGATGGCGATGCCCTGGGTGGCTTCCTGCTTGCGGAAGGCTCCCAGCACGAGGAGGGCCATGGCCGACAAGGCGATGAAGATTTCCGGCAGGGCCAGCGAGAAATTGGGCAGTTCCACGTCTATCCCCTCCCCTCTCAGCGCAGCGCCAGCGACGCCGGGTCGCCGGCCGTCTGCACGAGCTGGTAGTCGTTGATCAGCTTAGCCACCGACGCATGCATGGGAGCCAGGAACGAGGATGGATACACCCCCATCCACAGCACCACCAAGATCAGCGGTACGAACACGGCGACTTCACGCGGACTCAAGTCGAGGATCGACTTCAGGTCCTCGCGGGTCAGCTTGCCGAAAATGACCCGGCGGTACAGGTACAGCATATAGGCCGGGCCCAGGATCAGCCCCAGGGCGGCAAATGCCGCGACCCAGCTGTTGACCTGGAAGGCCCCCATCAGCACCAGGAATTCGCCGACAAAGCCAGAGGTGCCGGGCAGCCCCACCGAGGCCATGGTGAACACCATGAAAACGAAGGCATATTGCGGCATGCGGTTCGACAGGCCGCCATAGCGGGCGATTTCACGCGTGTGCATGCGGTCGTAGATGACGCCGACGCAAAGGAACAGCGCGCTGGCGACAATCCCGTGCGACAGCATCTGGTAGATGGCGCCCTCGATGCCCTGAACCTGCACGGTAAAGATGCCGATGGTGACGAAACCCATATGGGCCACCGAACTGTAGGCAATCAGCTTCTTCATGTCCTCCTGCACCAGGGCCACCAGCGAGGTGTAGATCACCGCGACGATGGACAGGGTGTAGACCAGCGGCGCGAAATCGTGGGAGGCCAGCGGGAACATGGGCAGCGAGAAGCGCAGGAAGCCGTACCCACCCATCTTCAGCAGAACCCCGGCCAGGATCACCGATCCGGCGGTGGGCGCTTCCACATGGGCGTCGGGCAGCCAGGTATGTACCGGCCACATCGGCACCTTCACCGCGAACGAGGCGAAGAAGGCCAGCCACAGCCACGACTGCAGGGCGGCCGGGAACGGATGGGACAGCAGAACCTGGATATCGGTGGTATGGGCGTTGAAGTATATGGCCAGGATGGCCAGCAGCATCAGCACCGACCCCAACAGGGTGTACAGGAAGAACTTGAAGGCCGCATAGACACGCCGAGGTCCGCCCCAGACACCGATGATGATGAACATCGGGATCAGGACGCCCTCGAAGAAGGTGTAGAACAGCACCAGGTCAAGGGCGCAGAACATGCCCACCATCATGGTCTCGAGGATCAGGAAGGCGATCATGTATTCCTTGACGCGTGTCTGCACCGCTTCCCAGGCGGAAAGGATGCACAGCGGAGTCAGGAAGGTCGACAGCAGCACGAAGAACAGCGAGATGCCGTCGACGCCCATTTTGTAGGAGATGTCGAAGCCCGGCAGCCAGCTCGCCTGATCCACCATCTGGAAGTCGGCGGTGCCGGGGTTGAAGTTGGCCCATACCAGCAGCGACACCAGGAAGGTGGCAATGCTGGTGAGCAACGCGACGTTCCGCGCGTTGCGGGCGACCACCTTGGCTTCGCCGTTGATGGTCAGGATGAACGCCGCGCCCAGGAGGGGCAGGAACGTCGTGATGGAGAGCAGAGGCCAGTCAGTCATCGCGCGTCAGCCCACTTTCACAATGTACCAGGTAACGAACCCCGCGACGCCGATCAGCATGGCGAAGGCGTAATGGTAGAGATAGCCGGTCTGGAGCAGGCTCATGCGACGGGCCACGTCCCGCGTCGCCGCGGCGACACCGTCCGGTCCGCAGCCGTCGATCAGAGCTCCGTCGCCTCCCTTCCACATGCCGTAGCCCAACCAGAACGCCGGCTTGATGAAGACACGGTCATAGAGCTCGTCGAAGTACCACTTGTTCAGCAGGAACAGGTACAGGCCGCGGAACTGCCGCGCCAGCACGCCCGGGATGCCCGGAGCGAACATATACAACAGATAGGCCAGAGCGATGCCCGACACCGCCGCCACGCTGGGCAGCAGGCTGATGATTGACGGCACATGATGGGCGTTGTGGATCGCCTCGTGGTCGCCCAGAAGGAAGATCGCCTTGCCCCAGAACTGGGTCATGCCTTCGCCAACGAAGTATTCGAAGCCGATATACCCGGCGAAGATGGCGCCGGCCGCCAGAACCATCAGCGGGATGGTCATCACCGCCGGCGATTCATGCACATGGGCCATCACATGCTCATCCGCCCGTGGCTTGCCGTGGAAGGTCATGATCAGCAGGCGCCAGGAATAGAAGGCGGTCAGGAAGGCGGCGGCGACACCCATCACATAGGCGAACTGCCCGATCGGTGTACCGGCGCCCCACGCCGCCTCGATGATGGTGTCCTTCGACCAGTAGCCGGCGAACGGCGGAATGCCGGCCAATGCCAGGCTGCCGATGAACATCAGTGCATAGGTCAGCGGAATGTGCTTCCAGATGCCGCCCATGCGGCGCATGTCCTGTTCGTCCGACATGGCGTGGATCACCGAGCCGGCGCCGAGGAACAGCAGGGCCTTGAAGAAGGCGTGGGTGAACAGGTGGAAGATGCCCGCCTGATAGGCGGACACGCCGATGGCGAAGAACATGTAGCCGAGCTGCGAGCAGGTCGAATAGGCGATCACCCGCTTGATGTCGTTCTGCACGCAACCGATGGTGGCGGCGAACATGGCGGTCGCCGCGCCGACAATGGTAACCACGTTGAGCGCCGTCTGCGAGTACTCGAACAGCGGCGACATGCGGGCCACCATGAACACGCCGGCGGTCACCATGGTGGCGGCATGGATCAAGGCCGAAACCGGGGTCGGGCCCTCCATGGCGTCGGGCAGCCAGGTGTGCAGGCCGAGCTGGGCCGATTTGCCCATGGCGCCCAGGAACAGCAGCAGGCAGCAGATGGTCAGGGCCGGGAAATCACGGCCGAACACATGCAGCACGGCGGCTGCCTTGGTCGGCGCCGCGGCAAAGATCGGATCGAAGTTGATGTTGCCGAACAGCATGTAGACGCCGAAGATCCCCAGCGCAAAGCCGAAGTCACCGACGCGGTTTACGACGAAAGCCTTGATTGCGGCGGCGCAGGCCGACGGCTTCTCGTACCAGAAGCCGATCAGCAGATAGGACGCCAGCCCCACGCCTTCCCAGCCGAAGAACAGCTGTACCAGGTTGTCCGCGGTCACCAGCATCAGCATGGCGAAGGTGAACAACGACAGGTAGCTCTGGAACCGGGGCACCGAAGGATCGTGGTGCATGTACCCGATCGAGTACACATGCACCATGAACGACACCCAGTTGACGACGATCAGCATCACCGCGGTCAGCGTGTCGAAGCGCAGCGCCCACTCGACGTGGATGTCACCCGACTGGATGAAGGTCAGCAGCGGCACCGTCAAAGTGTGGCCGTTGACCACCACCTCGATGAATATCAGCACCGACAGCAGGGCCGACAGCCCAACGCCGACGCAGGTTACGATCTGCGAGCCAAGGTCACCGATCTTGCGGCCGAAGAAGCCGGCGATGATCGAACCCAGCAGCGGGAGGAAGACAACTGCAGCGTACATGCCCCGCCTAGCCTTTCATCTGATTGATTTCTTCGACTTCGATGGTGCCGCGGTTGCGGAAGAAGACCACCAGAATGGCCAGGCCGATCGCCGCCTCGGCGGCGGCCACCGTCAGCACGAACATGGCGAAGACCTGCCCGGTCAAGTCGTTGAGGAAGTGCGAGAACGCGACGAAGTTGATGTTGACCGCGAGCAGGATCAGCTCGATCGACATCATGATGATGATGACGTTCTTCCGGTTGAGGAAGATACCGAAGACGCCGAGCGTAAAGATGATGGCGGCGACGGTCAGGTAATGGGCCAGTCCGATCTCGAGCATCAGATGCCTCCCCTGGTCGGAACCTTGCGAAGCTCGACCGAGGTTTCCTTGGTGCGGGCGTTCTGCCGGGCGATGTTCTGCTTCTTCACGCCCGGACGGCTCCGGAGAGTCAGCAGGATGGTGCCGATCATGGCGACCAGCAGGACCAGGCCGGCCACCTGGAACAGATAAAAGTAGTGCGTGAACAGCAGGCGCCCCAGGGCGTCGGTGTTGGTCACCACATGCAGGTCCGGAACATGCGTCGCCACCGACAGAGCGGCATGCGGCGCGAAGCTCCAGCTACCGAACACCAGGGCCAGCTCAGCCAGCAGGATCAGTCCTACCAGGCCGCCGATCGGCAGGTATTGGAGGAAGCCTTCGCGCAGCTTGATGAAGTTGATGTCCAGCATCATGACGACGAACAGGAACAGCACCGCCACCGCGCCGACATAGACCACCACCAGCACCATGGCCAGGAACTCGGCGCCGGCCAGCAGGAACAGGCCCGCCGCATTGAAGAAGGCGAGAATGAGGAACAGCACCGCATGGACGGGGTTACGGGCCGAAATCACCATCACGCCGCTTGCCACCGTGATGGCGGCAAACACATAGAAGACGAGAGCCTGGATCATGCGGCCCCCTCCGAGTCAGGAGATAAACGAAGGTGAGGAGTAGATGTACCGTCATTGCCGGGCTTGCGCCGGCAATCCATGGATCCCCGGGTCAAGCCCGGGGATGACGAAATCAAGCAGCAGGTCGTCATCCGGAACATTCCCCTCAGCGATACGGCGCTTCGATGGCGATGCGAGCGGCCAGTTCGACCTCCCAGCGCTCGCCGTTGGATAGAAGCTTGGCCTTGTCGTACAGCAGCTCGGCATGCGTCTCGGTGGCGTACTCGAAATTCGGCCCCTCGACGATGGCGTCCACCGGGCAGGATTCCTGGCAGAAGCCGCAATAGATGCATTTTGTCATATCAATGTCGTAGCGCCGGGTGCGGCGGCTGCCGTCTTCCCTGGGCTCGGCCTCGATGGTGATCGCCTGGGCGGGGCAAATCGCTTCGCACAGCTTGCAGGCGATGCAGCGTTCCTCGCCGTTGGGGTAACGGCGCAACGCGTGCTCACCCCGAAAGCGCGAGCTGATCTGCCCTTTTTCGAAGGGATAGTTGATGGTTACCTTCGGCTTGAAGAAGTAGCGCAGCGTAATCGCCATGCCCGAGAAAAGCTCGGTCAGCAGCCAGTCGCGCGCGGCACGGTCAAGGAACGACATCACACTCACTCCTCACTTCGGCAGCAGGCCGCCGAATTCGAGAACACCTGCGGTCAGGACCAGCCAGACCAGCGAGAACGGCAGGAATACTTTCCAGCCCAGGCGCATCAACTGGTCATACCGGTAGCGCGGCATGGTGGCGCGGACCCACAGGAAGCCGAACAGCAGGAAGCAGACCTTGAGCACGAACCAGATGACACCGGGCACCCAGATGAAGGGCGCGAAGGGCAGCGGCGACAGCCAGCCACCAAGGAACAGGGTAGTGATGGTGGCGCTCATCAGGATCATGTTGGCGTATTCGCCAAGGAAGAACATGGCGAAGGGCATCGATGAATATTCGACCATGTACCCGGCCACCAGTTCCGACTCGCCTTCCGGCAAGTCGAACGGCGAACGGTTGGTTTCCGCCAGCCCGGAGATGAAGAAGATGATGAACAGCGGCAGGTGCGGAATGATGAACCACACCCCCTTCTCCTGCGCATGCACGATGTCGGTCAGGTTCAGCGAACCGACGCATAACAGCACGGCGATCATCACGAAGCCGATGGAAACCTCGTAGGAGACCATCTGTGCCGCCGACCGCATGGCGCCGAGGAAACCGTATTTCGAGTTGGATGCCCAGCCGGCCATGATGATGCCGTAGACGCCGAGGCTCGAAATGGCGAACAGGTACAGGACGCCGACATTGATGTTGGCCAGCACCCAGCCTTCATCGAAGGGTACGACCGCCCAGGCCACCATCGCCAGGAAGAAGGTCAGCGCCGGAGCGACCAGGAACACGCCGCGGCTGGCGTGGTTGGGGAAGATGGTCTCCTTGAAGAACAGCTTCGCGCCGTCGGCCAGCGGCTGGAACAGACCGAACGGGCCGATGACGTTCGGCCCCTTGCGCAGTTGCATGGCGCCGATGACCTTGCGCTCGGCATAGGTCAGATAGGCGACCCCGACGAGCACCGGCACGATGATGGCGATGATCTCGGCGACCGTGATGGCCGTCGGCCAGACGTACCCTGTCCACAAGTTAGCCATTGGTTCCGGTCCTCTTATGGGCACAGCCGACGAAAGTCGCCGTGCACTCCGCCATCGTCTTGGAGGCCCGGCTGATGGGGTCGGTCATGTAGTAGTTATCAATCGGCGAAGCCAGCGGATCGGCCGCTGGCACCCCGTCGGCGCCGAAGGACGCCCAGGCCGCAGGCTCGATACGGTCGACCGCGGCGAACACCGGGTTAACGTCGGCCAGCCGCGCCCGCACCTCGGCAAGGGTGTCGTAAGGCAGGGCCTTGCCCAGAACCTCGGAGAGGGCGCGCAGGATCTTCCAGTCCTCTTTCGCTTCGCCCGGCGGGAACACCGCCAGCTGGGTGCGCTGGACGCGGCCCTCCGTGCTGACATAGGTGCCGCTCTTTTCCGTGTACGCCGCGCCCGGCAGGATCACGTCGGCGCGGTGCGCGCCGGCATCGCCGTGATGGCCCTGATAGATCACGAAGGCCTTGCCCAAGCGCTGCATGTCGATTTCGTCGGCGCCCAGCAGGTAGACCACCTCGACTTCGCCCTTCTCGGCCCCGGCCAGGATGCCTTCCACGTCGCGGCCGCCGCCGGCGGGCAGGAAGCCGAGATCGAGGCCGCCGACACGGGCGGCCGCCGTATGGAGGACGTTGAAGCCGTTCCATTCGGCCGAATGCATGCCCGTGGCTTCGGCGATCTTGCGAGCCAGCCCCAGCAGGATGTCTCCGTCCACGCGCGCCAGCGCGCCTTGCCCGATGATCAGCATCGGGCGCTTCGCCGCCTTCAGCTTGGCGGCGAAGGGATGGCTGCCGTCAGCGATCGCGCTCAGCACCGAGGCGCCTTCGCCCAGATGCTCGTGCTTGTAGGTCAGGTTGGTCTTGGGGCCGACGACGCCGACGGAGAAGCCTCCGGCCATCCAGCGCTTGCGGATGCGGGCATTGATCACCGGCGCTTCGAGGCGCGGGTTGGTACCGATCAGCATCAGGGCATCGGCCGCATCGATGCCGGCGATGGTGCTGTTGAACAGGTAGGACACGCGGGGACCGGACAGCTTGGCGCCATCTTGCCGGCAGTCCAGGCTGGGCGAACCCAGCCGAGTGAACAGATCCTTGAGCGCCACCATGGCTTCGGCGTCGGCCTGGTCGCCGGCGATGGCCGCCAGCTTGACCCCGGCCGCCCCCTTCAGCCTGGCGGCAATGGCGGAAAACGCCTCGGGCCAGGTGGCCGGTTCCAGCTTGCCGTTCCTGCGCACATAAGGCCGGTCGAGCCGCTGCCGCATCAGGCCGTCGACGGCGAAGCGGCTCTTGTCGCCCAGCCACTCCTCGTTGACGTCGTCATTGGTCCGGGGCACGACGCGCATCACCTGGTTGGCCCGGGCGTCCACCCGGATGTTGCTGCCGACCGCGTCGAACACGTCGATACTCTCGGTCTTCTTCAGCTCCCACGGCCGGGCCGCGAAGGAATAGGGCTTGCTGGTCAGCGCCCCGACCGGGCACAGATCGATGATATTGCCGGAGAGCTCCGAGGACAGGACCTTTTGCACATAGGTGCCGACCTCGAGATTCTCGCCGCGCCCGGTACCTCCCAGTTCGGGAACGCCGGCCACGTCGGTGATGAAGCGGATGCAGCGGGTGCAGTGGATGCAACGGGTCATGGTGGGCTTCACCAAAGGCCCGTAGTCCTTGTCCTTTACCGCGCGCTTGTTCTCGGCGAACCGCCCGCGGTCGGCGCCATAGGCCATAACCTCGTCCTGCAGGTCGCATTCGCCGCCCTGGTCGCAGATCGGACAGTCGAGCGGGTGGTTGATCAGCAGGAACTCGAGCACGCCCTTGCGCGCCTTCAACACCATGGGGGTGTCGGTGTGCACCACCATGCCGTCGGCGACCGGCATGGCACAGGAGGCCACCGGCTTGGGCGCCTTTTCGACCTCCACCAGGCACATGCGGCAGTTGCCCGAGATGGCCAGGCGTTCGTGATAGCAAAACCGGGGAATTTCGATGCCGAGGTAGTCGGCGGCCTGCAGGATCGTCGTACCTGCCTCGACCTCCACCTCGCGTCCATCGATGGTCAACTTAGGCATTCGTCATGCTCCTCAGGCGGCGCGGGCGTTGGCGCGGGCTTCGCGAATTCGCCGTTCCAATTCGGGGCGGAAGCTGCGGATCAGACCCTGGATGGGCCAGGCCGCGGCATCGCCGAGAGCGCAGATGGTATGGCCTTCCACCTGGCGGGTGACATCTTCCAGCATGTCGATCTCATCGATCGTTGCATTGCCGGTGACCATGCGTTCCATCACCCGCCACATCCACCCCGTTCCCTCGCGGCAGGGAGTGCATTGGCCGCAGCTCTCATGCTTGTAGAACTTCGCCAACCGCGCGATGGCGCGGACGATGTCGGTGGACTTGTCCATGACGATCACCGCGGCGGTGCCCAGCCCCGAGCGCACTTCCCGCAAGCTGTCGAAATCCATCAGCACCGTGTCGCAGACCTCCTTGGTCAGCACGGGCACCGATGAACCGCCGGGGATGATGCCCAGCAAATTGCTCCAGCCGCCGCGCACGCCGCCGGCGTGCTTCTCGATGAGTTCCTTGAGCGGGATGCCCATTTCCTCTTCGACATTGCAGGGGCGTTCGACATGGCCCGAGATGCAAAACACCTTGGTGCCGGAATTCTTCGGGCGACCAATCCCGGCGAACCAGGTCCCGCCGCGGCGCAGGATGGTCGGCGCGCAGGCGATGGATTCGACGTTGTTGACCGTCGTGGGGCAGCCGTAAAGGCCGACGCCGGCGGGAAACGGCGGCTTCAACCGCGGCTGGCCCTTCTTGCCCTCGAGCGACTGGATGAGGGCGGTTTCCTCGCCGCAGACATAGGCGCCGCCGCCGCGATGGATGTAGAGATCGAAGTCCCAGCCCGACCCGCAGGCGTTCTTGCCGATCAGGCCGGCAGCATAAGCCTCGTCGATGGCCGCCTGCAGATTCTCCGCCTCGCGGATGAACTCGCCGCGGATGTAGATGTAGCTGGCATGCGCTCCCATGGCGAAGCTGGCCAGCAGGCAGCCCTCGACCAGCTTGTGCGGGTCGTACCGCATAATGTCCCGGTCCTTGCAGGTTCCGGGCTCGCCCTCGTCGGCGTTGACCACCAGGTAATGCGGGCGGACGCCCACTTCCTTGGGCATGAACGACCATTTGAGGCCGGTGGGGAAGCCGGCCCCGCCGCGTCCGCGCAGCCCCGAGGCCTTCATCTCCTCGATGATCCAGTCGCGGCCCTTGGCCATGATCTCCTTGGTGCCGCTCCAGTCGCCGCGCGCTCTGGCGCCCTTCAGGCGCCAGTCGTGGATGCCGTAGAGATTGGTGAAGATGCGATCCTGGTCGCGCAGCATGTCAGGCGTCTCCCCCAGGCAAGCTGGATTGAAGGCTGGTCAGCGTGGTCGGTCCGCCGACAGGGCAGGATCCCTGGCGGCCGGTCTGGGAGCCGGGCTTGGGCGTCTCGCCGCGCTTCAGGGCGAGAATGATCTGCTTGGCCGATTCGACGTCCAGATCTTCGTAATAGTCGTCGCCGATCCACATCACCGGCGCATTGACGCAGGCGCCCAGGCACTCCACCTCGGACAGGGTGAACAGGCCGTCGGCCGTGGTCTGGCCCAGGCCAACGCCCAGTTCCTTCCTGCAGGTCTCGACGATTTCCTCGGATCCGCGCAACATGCACGGCAGGTTGGTACACACCTGAAGGTGATACTTTCCGACGGGCTTCAACTGGAACATGGTGTAGAAGGTGGCCACCTCGTAGACCTTGATCGGCGCCAGGTCGAGCATCTCGGCGACGTAGTTCATCGCCGCCAGCGACACCCAGCCCTCCTGGCGCTGCGCGATGTCGAGCAGCGGCATCACCGCGCTACGCTGGCGGCCCTGCGGGTACTTGGCGATCACGGCTTGCGCCTTGGCCAGGTTTTCCGCCGTGAAGGCAAAGGATTCCGGCTGCACGGTGGTGTCTGTAGTGGAACTGCTCATCGGTCGACCTCGCCGAAAACCAAGTCAATGGTGCCGATGTTCGCCACGACGTCGGCCAGCATGTGCCCCCTCGACATCATGTCGAGCGCCTGCAGATTGACGAAGGCCGGCGGTCGGATCTTGCAGCGGTACGGCTTGTTGGTGCCGTCCGAAACCAGATAGACGGCCAGTTCTCCCTTCGGGCCTTCGATCGCCGCGTAGGTCTCCCCGGCGGGCACATGAAAGCCTTCGCTGAACAGCTTGAAATGGTGGATCAGCGCTTCCATCGAGCTCTTCATCTGGGCTCTGGGTGGCGGGGAAACCTTGCGGTCGTCGACCCGTACCGGCCCCGCCGGCATTTTGGCGATGGCCTGGCGGATGATCTTGCAGGACTCGTACAGCTCGAAGATATGGACCATGTAACGGTCGTAGCAGTCACCGTTCTTGCCCACCGGAATGTCGAATTCCATGTCTTCGTAAGCGGCATATGGCTGCGCCTTGCGCAGATCCCAGGGCACCCCCGAGGCCCTCAGTTGCGGCCCGGCGAACCCCCAGTCGAGAGCCTGCTCGGCGCTCACCACGCCGATGTCGACCATCCGCTGCTTCCAGATGCGGTTGTCGATCAGCAGCCCTTCGACGTCCTTGACCACCTGTTCGAAGGAGTCGGCCCAGGCCAGGATGTCGTCGGCCAGGCGCGCCGGCAGGTCGAAGGCGACGCCGCCGATGCGGTAGTAGGCCGTGTGCATGCGCGAGCCAGAGACCCGCTCGGCAAATTCCCAGATCTTCTCACGCTCTTCGAACAGGTAGAGGATCGGCGTCATGGCGCCGACGTCCATGGCATTCGTACCCAGATTGAGCAAGTGATGGTTGATTCGGCCCAACTCGTCCCACAGGACCCGCAAATAGCGGGCACGTGGCGGCGCCTCGATGCCAAGAAGTTTTTCCGCCGCCATGACGAACGGGTGCTCGTTGTTGATCGAGGACGTGTAGTCCATCCGATCCATGTACGGCACCGCTTGCATGTAGGTCTTGTTCTCGATCAGCTTTTCTGTGCCGCGATGCAGAAGACCAATGTGCGGGTCGCATCGTTCCACCACCTCGCCGCTCATTTCCAGAACGAGGCGGAGCACGCCGTGCGCGGAAGGATGCTGCGGGCCGAAGTTGACGCTGTAGTTCTTGAGTTGGGTCTCGGCCATGATCAGTCCTTCCCTTCCGCCTTCTCGTCGCCCGGAAGCATCCCCTCCCACGGGCTGAGGAAGTCGAAGCTGCGGAAATCGGCGGTTAGCTTCACCGGTTCGTACACCACGCGCTTCTGCTCGTCGTCGTAACGCAATTCCACATAGCCGGTCAGCGGGAAGTCCTTGCGCAACGGATGACCCTCGAACCCATAGTCGGTGAGGATGCGGCGCAGATCCGGATGGTCGGCGAAGGCTACGCCGAACATGTCCCACACTTCCCGCTCGAACCAGCCCGCCGAGGAATACACGCCGGTTACGGTCGGCACCGGCGTGTCCTCGTCGGTGCTCACCTTGACGCGGATACGTTGGTTGTGCTTCAGCGACAGCAGGTTGTAGACCACCTCGAAGCGCTGTTCGCGCCCGGGATAGTCCACCCCGCAAACATCCATGCACTGCTTGAACAGGCAGTTGGCGTCGTCGCGCAGGAACGTCATCACCTTCTGGATCGCCGCTGTGCGGGCAGTGATGATCAACTCGCCCTTCAGCACTTCGGCTGCGAGCACGTCCTGGGAAAGGGCTGAGGAAATGTATTCCCCGAGGTCTTGCAGAGGTTGCGTCATGGTCACTCGCCGAATGGCAGTCATGGTCGATTCCCCGAAGGGATGAAAATCAGCGCGCGATAGTGCCGGTGCGGTTGATCTTCTTTTTCAATTGCAGCAGTCCGTAGATCAGCGCCTCCGCCGTCGGCGGACAGCCAGGCACATAGACGTCGACCGGGATGATGCGATCGACGCCGCGTACCACGGAGTAGGAATAGTAGTAATAGCCGCCGCCATTGGCACAGGAGCCCATGGAGATCACCCAGCGCGGTTCCGGCATCTGGTCGTATACGCGGCGCAGCGCCGGAGCCATCTTATTGGTGAGAGTGCCGGCGACGATGATCAGGTCGGCAGCGCGCGGACTGGGGCGGAAGATGATGCCGAATCGGTCCATGTCGTAGCGCGAACAGGCCGCATGCATCATCTCGATGGCGCAGCAGGCCAGACCGAAGGTCATTGGCCAGAGCGAGCCGGTGCGCGCCCAGTTGACCAGCTTGTCGACGCTGGCCAGGACAAAACCCTTGTCGTTCAACTCCTCGGCCACGGCCTGCATCACCATGTCCTGGTGGGGGCCGGGGCCGATCGGCGCGACGGCCGGGGCCGCCGGCAGCTCGCGGTTCACTCCCATTCCAATGCTCCCTTTCTCCACTCGTAGATGAAGCCGACCGTCAGGACGCCCAGGAAGATCACCATCGACCAGAAGCCGAACAGGCCGATCTTTCCGAGCGATACCGCCCACGGGAACAGAAAGGCCACCTCAAGGTCGAAGATGATGAAAAGAATGGCGACGAGGTAATAGCGGACATCGAACTTGACGCGGGCATCCTCGAAGGCGTCGAAGCCGCATTCATAGGCAGAACCCTTTTCCGGATAGGGTTTTTGCCGGGCCACCAGCCAGGAGCCGACGATGATGGCTGCGGAGATCAGTATGGCAATGCCGAGAAAAATGAGAATCGGCAGGTATTCGAGGAGCATGGCATCCATGATTCTGCCCTCAGACTGAACGACCAAATATTCTGGCGATGGAACGGGTCATACCCAAGTATCAGCCAGCACTTCCCCAATAAAACAAAAAATCGGGAAAATGACAGCAAAGGCCGAGAGGCCCGATATCCGGATTTGAAACCGCGCAACGCCTCCTGGACTAAATCCTCCGTTGCGCAATACCTCTGCCCACCCCTCAGGGATGGCGGGAGTGACGGGGCTCGAACCCGCGACCTCCGGCGTGACAGGCCGGCGCTCTAACCGACTGAGCTACACCCCCGCTGCAAAGCTGCGCGGGTGCGGCTGATGTATCCCAGGCCTGGGGATGTGTCAAGCAAACAAGCCATCGTATTGCCACTTTTGAGCAGCCTTTACCTCTGTCCGACTGGTCCTCGGAGATTGCAGTCCAACCTGTAGTTTGGACTGGGTAAGTCACAAGTTCCCGGTGACTTTACTGGTGAAAGGGGGGCACGCCGGCCACCCCAACAAGCGGTTTAGCTCGGCTCGGCGCGTCGCTCCGACATTGCCGCTTACTTGAGACAGTTCGTCGGTTTTATTTAATGGCACAGGACGACACCTGTCGCCCAACACGCAGAAGTATATAGGTCGGCCCGAGCCTCCACCGGTTCCAGCCGCGCCGCCCAGCCGGCCGGGCCGCCACCGGGCGAACATGCTCCCGGAATTTCCGCTACCACTTTCGAGATCTCGCCAACGCGTGCTGGCCGGGTCCCCTCTTTACCAAACATGATCCCCCGTTCCCCTTCACCAATCCGAGGCCCGGTAATGACGACCCAACTGGTAGAAGCACTTGTCCAGGAAGTCCTGGCCCAGGTTCCCGATCATGAGGCGAGCACGCTGCGCACCGAAGCGGTGAACATCGCCTTCGACATGGGGCTGGGCGCGGCGGAGCTGGCGACATTGCTGGCGGCGCTGGAAGCGCAGACCGGAACCCGGCTGGAACGGCGCGGCAGCATCAGGACTCCGGTGCACCGCCGGAGCGGCCGGTAGCCGGCTTGATGGACGACGGCGCGCGGGTGCCCGCCGATCGACCCGTGATACGGCGGGCTCCCCTCGACGGAGTGACCCTCAGCCGAGCGTGACATGTTCCAGCGGCATTCCACTCAATAAGTGCGTCAGCACCTCTCCCGTCGTCGCCGGGATCTGGTGCAGAAGACCGCCAGCGGCCGGCAGGCTTGGCTGATAGCCGCCCGCCGATTCCCCTGCCGTCCCCGTCACCGCGCCTGGCGCAACGGTCATTCCGTGGATTTCGACAAGGCGGATGCCCAGCGGCTCGACAGCGCTCAGCACCGCCTGCGCCTGTGCGCTGCCGCTGAAATCGAATGTCTCGTGATAGGCAAGGTTGCCGCTGGCGTCGGCGGTGGGGAACACGTCCCCGGGGTGACTGCCCTGGGACTGGGCCGCCAGTTGCGGGTTGGTGCTCAGGCTGAGGAGCACCGGGCCGGCCACCGCCTGCGCCTCGTTGAAATTGATGTAGCCATCATGGTCGGTGTCGTTGGTGGGAGTTGGCAGTGCAGACGGCTGGCCATTGGAGAAACCGTGGATATGCATTGGATGCATCTGGTTCGGCACCAGGCCGGTGGCGTCGACAGTCACGTTCAGCATGCTGTCCTGCTGAGTCACCAGGGCAATGCCGTTGGCTCCCGAATGGTTGGCTGGAGTCAACGTCGCTTCATAATAGGTCGGCGAGGCACTGGCGGCTCCACCAGCCGCCGGCGGGGCTGCGGGCGAACCGGAAGCGGCCGGAGCTGAGGGAGCCGCGGCGGTGGGAAGAACCGTCGGGATCGGCGGCGCGGCGGCAGGGTGAAGTAACGGCACTGCGGCGGGCGTCGCCGGGGCCGCCGGTGTCGCCGGTGTCGCCGCCGTGGTGCCGGTCATGGCGCTCGCGCTCGGCGCCGGCGCCGGCGCCGGGCCGCCATAACCGTAATAGGTGCTTGTGGTAGCCATCACCTGCCTCCTTATTTGATTTGCTGTAACCACAACATGGGCGGGCAGACGGGTGTTCTGGGCGGCCGCTGCTTTCGGAGGAGCCCTCCGCTTGTGATGCCCCACCCCCGGATAATCGACCCCAGGCCCGAATTTCGTGCCGGCACCGGACAGAACAGCAAGGACAGCCGTTCACTGTGCAAGGAGACCGCCATGCCCCGCTCCGCTTGTCCGCCGCCCCGTTCGCTCGGTTCGTTTACCGCGGCCGTCCTTGCGGCGGCCTTGCTCGATGGCTGTGCCACACAACCCTTGGGGCCGACGGTGCTGGTCATGCCGGCGCCGAACAAGCCGTTCGAGGTGTTCCAGGCGGATCAGGCGCTGTGCAAGGACTACGCCCAAAATCAGGTTCGCGGCCAAACGGAGGCGGCAAATAACACGGCCATAGGCTCGACATTGCTGGGTGCCATCCTCGGCGCCGGTTTGGGCGCCGCTCTCGGGGGCGGACAAGGGGCCGGCGTCGGCGCGGCGGGAGGCGGCCTCCTGGGGACGGCCGTGGGCACCGATGGCTCAAACCAGGCGCAGGGGTCGGTTCAGCAACAATACGACAACGCCTATATGCAGTGCATGTACGCCAAGGGAAACCAGGTTCCCGGTGCTCCAGCCCAGAGCTATCCCCCGCCGCCGCCGAGCGGCGCCGCCGTGAGCGGCCCGACATCCGGGTAACCGGTGAATGGGGAGTGGGGAGTGGGGAGTGGGGAGTGGTGGGCGGTGAGGGACTCGAACCCCCGACATCCTCCGTGTAAAGGAGGCGCTCTACCAACTGAGCTAACCGCCCGGCAGGACCGGTAAGCCCCGGAGTATCCGTTCCTCAGGAAGAAAAGGCAACGCCGATGGCTGAAAAAACGACAATGCCGGCCGCTTGCGCCGCCGGCATTGTCCGATAATCCTGTGTGCGTAACGCCGTCTTAGTTGACGGCGTCCTTCAGGCCTTTGCCGGCCTTGAATTTCGGCTGCTTGGAAGCAGGGATGGTGATCTTCTGACCGGTCCGGGGATTCCGCCCCTCGGACTTGGCGCGCTCGGCGACATTGAAAGTGCCAAAGCCGACCAAGCGGACTTCCTCCCCCTTCTTCAGCGCATCGGTGATCGCCGCGAAAACGCCGTCAACGGCCTTGGCAGCGTCAGCCTTGGAAAGACCTGCGGCGCTCGCCACCACTGTCACCAGATCGTTCTTATTCACCTCGGGGCCCCCTTCAGTAAAAACCGCAAGTTATAGTCAGTCATACGCCAACTACCATAAAGGATGAACACAGTCTAAAACGGGTATTGGAGACTCGTCAATCGGAGAAGCGATCCAATTCCAAGCTTTTCCGCCAAATCGGCGATCATTTTGAGGAACACTGCGGGTTTTGCATAAAAAACGAAGGGCCGCCGCGTTTCCGCGGCGACCCTTCGCCATTTCAGCAGACCGAAACGGCCAGGACTCAGTGGGTAACGACCCCCACTTCCCCTTCCACCGGTTCAGCCTTCGGCACGGCCACAGGCTCCTGATCCGGCTCCCAAGCGATGGGAACCAGTGTCCCGGTAAGGGCATTGGTCAGAACTTCATCGACGGTCGCAACCGGAAGAATTCTCAGGTGACGCTTCACATTGTCGGGAATGTCAGCCAGATCCTTCTCATTGTCCTTGGGGATGAGGACGGTCTTGATGCCACCCCGCAGTGCCGCCAGTAGCTTCTCCTTGAGGCCGCCGATCGGCAGCACCCGCCCGCGTAGCGTAATCTCGCCGGTCATGGCGACGTCCTTGCGTACCGGAATTCCGGTCAGCACCGAGACGATGGCGGTGCACATGGCCACGCCGGCCGACGGCCCGTCCTTCGGCGTCGCACCTTCCGGAACATGCACGTGGATGTCGCGCTTCTCGAACACCAGCGGCTTGATGCCGAAGTTGACCGAGCGGGCCCGCACATAGGACCGTGCCGCCTGGACCGACTCCTGCATCACGTCGCCCAGCTTGCCGGTATGAGTGAACACCCCCTTGCCCGGCATGGAAACCGCCTCGATGGACAGCAACTCGCCGCCCACTTCGGTCCAAGCCAAGCCGGTTACCACGCCGATCAGGTCCTCCATCTCGGCTTCGCCATAGCGGAACCGCCGGACCCCCGCATATTTCTCAAGGTTCTTGCGGGTCACCGCGACCTTGGCCCCGGCACCCTTGCTGAGGATTTCCTTGGTCGCCTTGCGCGCCAGGTTGGCCACTTCGCGCTCAAGGTTGCGCACGCCGGATTCGCGGGTGTAATAGCGGATCAGATCGCGCAACGCGTCGTCCGAGATCGACCACTCGCCCTTCTTCAGTCCGGCTGCCTTGGTCTGCTTGTCGAGCAGATGGCGCTTGGCGATCTCCACCTTCTCATCCTCGGTGTAGCCCGAGATGCGGATGATCTCCATGCGGTCCAGCAGAGGCTGCGGCATGCGCAAGGTATTGGCCGTGGTGACGAACATCACGTCCGACAGGTCGTAGTCGACCTCCAGGTAGTGGTCGTTGAAGCTGACGTTTTGCTCGGGATCCAACACTTCCAGCAGCGCCGATGCCGGATCGCCGCGCCAATCGGCGCCCAGCTTGTCCACCTCGTCGAGGAGGAATAGTGGATTGGACGACTTGGCCTTTTTCATCCCCTGGATGATTTTGCCCGGCATCGATCCGATATAGGTGCGCCGATGGCCGCGAACCTCCGACTCGTCGCGCACGCCGCCCAGGGATACCCGAATAAAATTCCGCCCCGTCGCCCGCGCGATGGAGCGCCCCAGCGAGGTCTTGCCGACGCCCGGCGGCCCGACCAGGCACAGAATCGGCCCTCGTACCTTCACCGTGCGCTGCTGGACGGCAAGATATTCGAGAATGCGCTCCTTCACCTTTTCCAGGCCGTAGTGATCGGCATTCAGGATGTCTTCGGCCAGCTTGATGTCCCGCTTGACCTTGGTGCGCTTCTTCCACGGGATCGACAGGATCCAGTCGAGATAGTTGCGCACCACCGTCGCCTCGGCGGACATCGGACTCATGCTGCGCAGCTTTTTCAGCTCGCCCATGGCCTTTTCGCGGGCCTCCTTCGACAGGTGGGTCTTGTTGATCCGCTCCTCGAGCTCGGCCGCCTCGTCGCGACCGTCCTCGCTCTCGCCCAACTCCTTCTGGATGGCCTTGAGCTGCTCGTTGAGATAATACTCCCGCTGGGTCTTCTCCATCTGCCGCTTGACGCGGTTGCGGATCTTCTTCTCCACCTGCAGGACGCCGATCTCGGCCTCCATGTAGGAATAGACCCGCTCCAGACGCTCGGAGATGGTTTCGATTTCCAGCAGTTCCTGCTTCTCGGCGATCTTCAGCTGCAGATGCGACGCCACCGTATCGGCAAGCTTGCCGGGATCCTCGATCTGGTTGATCGACACCAGGACCTCGGGCGGGATCTTCTTGTTGAGCTTGATGTACTGCTCGAACTGCGAGACCACCGACCGAGACAAGGCTTCGAGTTCCTGCAGGTCGCCGGGCTTCTCGCCGATCACGTCGCCATAGGCCTGGAAGAACGTCTGGTTGTCGGTGAAGCCATTGATCTTGGCCCGCTGCCCGCCCTCGACCAGAACCTTGACCGTCCCGTCGGGCAGTTTCAGCAACTGCAGAACCGTGCTGACGGTCCCCACCTTGTAGATATCGTCCGGAGTCGGGTCATCCTGTGCCGCATTCTTCTGCGCCACCAGCAGGATCTGCTTGTCCTCCTTCATGACGTCCTCGAGGGCGCGCACCGATTTTTCGCGCCCGACGAACAAGGGGACGATCATATGGGGAAAGACGACGATGTCACGGAGCGGAAGAACGGGAAAGATGTCTCCGCGCGCTAGTTCGACCATGCTACCTCATTTGTGACGGGCGACCCGACACGACGCCGGACCGGCTGTTTTTTCTCTGTCCAGCTCTAAGACTTCGGTGCCATCTCCCCTTAGTTCAAGGGGTAGACAGAGCCTATGCACTGGACCCGATGTCTTCGCGACGATCCGCGTATATATAAAGAGGCTTGGCACGCCCCTCCACCACTTCGCCGTTGATCACCACCTCTTCGACGCCGTCCAGCCCGGGCAGATCGAACATCGTATCAAGCAGAATCCCTTCCAAGATCGACCGCAAGCCGCGGGCTCCGGTCTTTCTCAGGATGGCCTTCTGGGCGATGGTTTTCTGTGCATCCTCACTGAAGGTCAAACGCACGTCTTCCATCTCGAACAGGCGCTGGTACTGCTTGACCAGGGCGTTCTTTGGCTTCGAAAGGATATCGACAAGCGCACTTTCGTCGAGGTCGCTGAGAGTGGCGATGACCGGAAGACGCCCAACGAATTCGGGGATCAGACCGAACTTCAGCAAATCCTCTGGCTCGACCTCGCGCAGGATGTCGCCGGTCGACCGCTCGTCCGGGCCGCGCACGTCCGCGCCGAAGCCGATGGATGTGCCCTTGCCGCGGGCGCCAATGATCTTCTCCAGACCGGCGAACGCGCCGCCGCAGATGAACAGAATGTTGGTGGTGTCGACCTGCAGGAACTCCTGCTGAGGGTGCTTGCGCCCGCCCTGCGGCGGTACCGAGGCCACCGTCCCCTCCATGATCTTCAGCAAGGCCTGCTGAACGCCTTCGCCCGAAACGTCGCGGGTAATCGACGGGTTGTCGGACTTACGGCTGATCTTGTCCACCTCGTCGATATAGACGATGCCTCGCTGGGCGCGCTCCACATTGTAGTCTGCCGCCTGCAGCAGCTTGAGGATGATGTTCTCGACATCCTCGCCGACATAGCCGGCCTCGGTCAGAGTCGTCGCATCGGCCATGGTGAACGGCACGTCAAGAATCCGCGCCAAGGTCTGCGCCAGCAACGTCTTGCCACAACCGGTCGGGCCGACCAGCAGGATGTTGGATTTGGCGATCTCGATATCCGGGTTCTTGCCCCCGTGCCCCAGTCGTTTGTAGTGGTTGTGCACGGCGACGGAAAGCACGCGCTTGGCATGCTCCTGCCCGATCACGTAGTCATCGAGCACGGCACAAATGTCGCGCGGGGTCGGCACACCATCGCGGGACCGCACCAGGTGCGTTTTGTGTTCCTCTCGAATGATGTCCATGCACAGCTCGACGCATTCATCGCAGATGAATACCGTCGGCCCGGCGATCAGCTTCCGCACCTCATGCTGGCTCTTTCCGCAGAACGAGCAGTAGAGAGTGTTTTTGGAGTCGCCGCTGGTGGACTTGGTCATCGCTTCTCCCTAGGGTAGCGCGGCTGTCGAAAAATCATGTTAGACCGTCGCGACGTCGCCAGACAATGCCAAATGTGGCCCATAACCAAGCCCTCCCCGCAACCTCGGTCGCAGGCATAATGGGCCCCTCCGGCACGCCGCTTCACAAGCGCTCACGCCGCCGCCGTCGACTCGGATTGCGGCGGCCGATTGGTCACCACATCGTCGATCAGCCCGAATTCCTTGGCCTCCGCCGCCGTCATGTACTTGTCGCGCTCCATCGCGCGCTCGATCACGTCGAGGCTCTGGCCGGTATGATGGACATAGATATTGTTCAGGCGCGCGCGCAGGGCAAGAATCTCGCGCGCTTGAATCTCGATGTCGGTGGCCTGCCCCTGGGCTCCGCCGGAGGGCTGATGAATCATGATCCTGGAGTTGGGCAGCGAGTAGCGCTTGCCTGCCGCTCCGGCAGCCAACAGCAGCGACCCCATGGATGCGGCCTGACCGATACAGACGGTCGAGACCGGCGGCCGGATATACTGCATGGTG
This sequence comes from Pseudomonadota bacterium, assembly GCA_021781575.1. GTDB lineage: Bacteria > Pseudomonadota > Alphaproteobacteria > Rhodospirillales > Magnetospirillaceae > DUZF01. Next base: position 36,749 of record JAJXWP010000002.1, on the reverse strand, counting down.
TCATAGATCGCCAGCCCGGAGGTTACCACCCCGCCCGGCGAGTTGATGTAGAACGCTATATCCTTGGTCGGGTTTTCCGATTCCAGAAACAGCAGCTGCGCGCAAATCAGCGACGAGACCTGGTCGAAGACTTCACCGGTCAGGAAGATGATGCGTTCCTTCAGCAGGCGTGAATAAATGTCGTATGACCGCTCTCCCCGGTTGGTCTGCTCGACCACCATGGGCACCAAGGTGTTCATGTAGAGATCGATTGGGTCTCGGTCTTTCATCGTCCGTCCTTGTCCTTGAGGTCTGCGGCAGACACCGACAGGCAAATCGGTGGCGGCGGGCATCGCGCCCGCCTCCTTGCAGGCGCGGGCACCCTGCCCGCGCCGGCGGAATACGGTCACTCTTCGGCCGAGCTCTTTTTCCTGGCTGCCTTCTTTTTCGGCTTGTCTTCCTCGGTCGGCGCCGCCGAAGCGGACTGGGCGTCGGGGTCCTGCTGAAGCTCGTCCAGCGACACCGTCTTGTCCGAGACCTTGGCCAGCTCGAGAATGAAATCGATGACCTTTTCCTCGAAGATCGGTGCGCGCAGGCCGTTCATCGCGTCGGGGTTGCGCTGGTAATATTGGAAAACCAGATGCTCCTGGCCGGGAAAGCGGCGCGCTTCGTTCATCACCGCCCGGTTCAGGTCCTCCTGAGTGATGGCGATGTTGTTCTTGCGGCCCACTTCCGACAGCACCAGGCCCAGGCGGACCCGGCGATCGGCGATGGCCCGGTATTCGGCCGTCAGCTCTTCGTCGCTTTTGCCCTGATCGGCCGGATCGAGGCGTCCCTCGGTCTTGTCTTTTTCCAGCTGCTTCCAAATGGCGTCGAACTCCAGGTCCACCATGCCCTGCGGAACGGGGAATTCGTGATGCAGCGCCAACTGGTCGAGCAGGCGCCGCTTCAGGTGGGCGCGCGACAGGCCGGCATAATCACGCTCGATCTCCTCGCGCAGCGCCTTCTTCAGCGCTTCAAGGTCTTCGAGGCCCAGGCCCTTGGCCAGTTCGTCGTCGACCACCGTCGGCACGACCTTCCGGACCTCATGCACCTTGACCTCGAACTCGGCTTCCTTGCCGGCCAAGTCCGAATTGCCGTACTCGGAGGGGAAGGTGACTTTCACCACCCGCTCGTCACCAGCTTTGGTGCCGACCAACTGGTCCTCGAAACCGGGAATGAAGGTGTTCGACCCGAGCTTCAGGGAATATCCCTCGGCTTTGCCACCGTCGAAGGCAACGCCATCGACCTTGCCGAGGAAGTCGATGACCACCACCTCGTCCTTCTCCGCCGCGTGGCCGTCGCCCACCACTTCGGTCTTCTCGCGGCTGGTGGCGATGCGGTTGAGCGCCTCATCGACCGCCGAGTCGGCGACTTCCGCCACCGGCTTTTCCAGAGCCAGGCTGCCCAGCTCCATCAGCGGTACGTCGGGAAGGGTTTCCACCGCGACGGTGAATTCCAGGTCGCTGCCTTCGGTGAACGAAGTGATCTCGATCTTCGGTTGCAGCGCCGGGCGCAACTGGTGCTCCTGGATCGCCTGCTTGGCGCCGTCGTTGACGGCCGACTCGAGAACCTCCCCCATCACCGAGGAGCCATATTTCTTCCGCAGAATGCCCATCGGCACCTTGCCGGGACGGAAGCCCGGAATGCGGACATTGCGCCCCACCTCGACCAGGCGAGTCTCCATCTTCGTCGCAAGCTGTCCGGCGGGAATGACGACCTTGAATTCGCGCTTCAGGCCATCGGCGTTGGTTTGAGTTACCTGCATTGAATTCTCTGCCAATCGAAAAACGACAATATTGACCGCCTTGGGCGGTTTTGCAACATAGCCTGGGCTCCAGGCATGGCCAAGGGTATCGGGGCTGGAAAGTGGTGCGGGCGAAGGGATTTGAACCCCCATGGCTTGCGCCGCTGGAACCTAAATCCAGTGTGTCTACCAGTTCCACCACGCCCGCAGGACGCGCCCCCGCCCCCGGTCGCCCGGCCAGAGCCGAAGTCTATAACACAGTCGTTCCGCAGGAAACCAGGGCAAAACCCTGAAACCATGTCGGCCCTTACCAAACGCCGGAGCGACAACAGGCCTGGAGGGTGCCCGAGCGTTGCAGGGACCCGACATTAATCCCCAGGAAACATTCCACCCAATACGCTTTCGGCTATGCCGAGGAGCTTAGGTCTTTGGTATAGTGGCGACTTCCCTCCGGAGGAGACGGGCATGAGCATCGATTTCGACCGCGCTGGTCGCCTTGGGTTTCTTTCCATCGACGACGCGACGCGGAATGCGCTGCGGGAATTCCAACCTCTGCTGGCTCCCGATATCGATGCCATTCTGGAGGCCTTCTACCAGCACATGAATCGTACGCCGGATTTGGCCAAGGTATTCGCCGGACATTCCATCGAACATGCCCGGCGCATGCAGAAGGCCCATTGGCTGAACAATGTCTTCAGCGGTCGATATGACGAAGAGTACTTTCAGCAGGTGACGCGCATCGGACAGGCCCATGCCCGCATCGGTCTTGAGCCGCGCTGGTATATGGCGGGCTATTGCCTGGTCCTGAACCGGCTGGTGCAACTGGCCACGCGACATTACCGCAAGAAGCCCGAGCGCCTGGCGCAGGTCGTGGCGGCGATCAATCAAGCGGTCTTCCTCGACATGGACCTGGCCATCTCCGTCTATATCGAAGCAACGAAGCATAAGGCCCGCGCACTGAACATCAGGGCCGACGAATTCGAGTCCCAGGTCTCGGGCATGGTCAACATGGTGTCGTCGGCGGCGACGGAATTGCAGGCGACAGCCCAGTCCATGGCCGCCACTGCCGAGCAGACCAGCCGTCAGGCCACCTCAGTCGCCACGGCGGCGGAGCACGCTTCGGCCAATGTGGAAACCGTGGCGACGGCGACCGAGGAACTGGCCACGTCGATTCAGGAGATCAGCCGGCAGGTATCGCAATCGACCACCATCGCCAGCTCGGCGGTGGACGAGGCCCGGCGCACCAACACCTTGGTGCAGGGCTTGAGCACGGCGGCACAGCGCATCGGCGAGGTGGTGAAGCTGATCAACGACATCGCCTCGCAGACCAACCTGCTGGCACTCAATGCCACCATCGAGGCGGCGCGGGCCGGCGACGCCGGCAAGGGCTTTGCCGTGGTCGCCGGCGAGGTGAAGAACCTCGCCAATCAGACGGCCAAGGCCACCGACGAGATCTCGTCCCAGATCACCGCGGTGCAGAACGCCACCAAGGATGCGGTAACGGCTATCCAGGGCATCGGCAACACCATCGGCAAGATGAGTGAAATTTCTTCGGCCATCGCCGCCGCGGTCGAGGAGCAAGGCGCCGCGACTCAGGAAATCGCCCGCAACGTCCAGCAAGCGGCGGAAGGCACCAGCCAGGTGACATCGAGCATCGCCATGGTGACCCAGGCGGCGGGGGAATCCGGTCAAGCCGCGCGCGAGGTGTTGACGGCCGCCGGCGAGCTGTCGCGCCAATCGGAGCGGCTGTCGGCCCAGGTCAACGGCTTTCTGACCGAAGTCCGGCGGGACTGAACATCCGCCCTTCGTGGCGCGCCGTTAAGCGCTCCTCAGAACGAGGGCAAGCTATTGATTTTCCTCATGCCGAGACGGCCGTACGACAGTGCGGCCGCCTCGAAGCATGCCCCCTACTCCTTCAGCAATGCCCGGATCGTGCTCGACATGGCGAGCCGTCCCTGCCCGGTATAGGCTTCGTGGTTGGCCTCGATGTCCGATAGCTTGTAGAGGTAGTTGATCATCATCCCGGCAGACTGGGCCAAGCCTTTGCCCGATGTATCGGCCAGCCAGTTGAGCCGCTCCATGCGAGCCCCGTTGGACAAATGGAAGTGGGCGACGGAATCCAACGCCCGGCCCGTCCTGTCGCGTTTTTCCGTCAAATAGTGGGCGCACAGGCGCATCAATATGGGTTTCAGCGCCTCGGCCACGCCGTCCTCCTCGGTCCACGGGGTGGCCAGCAGCGCCTTGAGGCTGGTGCCCACCGACAATCCCTGACTCAAGCCCACGACAATGCGGTGTTCGGCGGGGGTCAGCAGCTTAACTTCGCCTTCGGCCAGCCGCCTGTCGAGCCAGCCGCAAAATCCCGGCAGCGGCGACAGCGTGGCAAAAGTCTTCAGGTTGGGAAACTCGTGTGACAGGCTGTCCACCACGCGTTTGATGAGAAAATTGCCGAAGCTGATTCCCACCAGGCCTCGCTGGGCATTGTTGATCGAATAGAAGATCGCGGTGTCGGCCCGCGCCGGATCGCCCACCGGGGCATGCTCGTCCAGCAGTTCGTGGACGTTTCCGGCCATGCCGCGGACCAATGCCACCTCGACGAAGATCAGCGGCTCGTCGGGCATGCGGGGATGGAAGAAGGCATAGAGACGACGGTCGGAATCGAGCCGATTTTTCAGGTCCCGCCACCCCTGGATGGCATGCACCGCCTCATAGGCCATGATCTTTTCCAGGATCAACGCCGGTGAGCGCCAGGTGATGCGGTGCAATTCGAGAAAGCCCACATCGAACCACGAGGCCAGCAGCTCCTTCAAATCGGCTTCCAGCGCCTGCATGACGGCATCGCCCTGGGCCAGCGGCAGCAGTTCTGCCCGCATGTCGACCAGGAACTTCACCCCTTCGGGCAGGCCGTTGAACTGGGTCAGCAGACGCCGGCGGGGGCTTTCCAAGACCTCCCGCAGGGACCGTTCCGCGGCCAGGCGCGCCACCGGGTGCTGGGCCGCGGCGACCGCCGCCATGGCGGCGTCGACGCGGCTCGCCTCGGTGCCGAATTCCTCCGCCAGCAGGCGCAGGAAGTTGCGACGCCCCTCGTCGTTGAGCGCCAGATAGGACCGGCCCAGCGTCGCCGCCCGGGCCCGGGCCGATACCTCGCCGCCGCGCCCTTGCAAGCAATCCCGCATCTGGGCGCGCAACAGTTCGGCATCGTCGGCCGGCAATTCCGGCGAGAAGCGCGGGCCCTTGCCGAGAGATGTCGAGATATCCCGCCACATGCCGCGCAGATTGCGCAATCTGTCGCGGAATGCCTGGCCGACGGCGGGGACGATCGCACCGACCTGCTTCAGGTCCTCCATGGGCGCCTCCGTGGTTGAGTGGGTGGCCGACAGTCAGGCATCGGCCGGTTCAATCCGGGCGGCTGGCGCCCCTCGGCAAGATGGCGCCAAACCTCCGGAAGGCCGTCGATCAGGTCCTCGGCGATTAGGCCAGGGCCGAAGGCGGTGGCGGCTTCACCATGCATCCAGGCGGCGGCGCATGCGGCATCGAATGGCGGCATGCCCTGGGCGAGCAGGCCGCCGATGATCCCCGCCAGTACGTCGCCGCTGCCGCCCGTGGCCAGGTTGGCCGGCGCCGAAACGGTCACCGCCGCCCGGCCGTCGGGGGCGGCAACCACCGTGTCCGGCCCTTTCAGCAACACCACGGCGCCGCTTTCCGCGGCGGCCAGGCGGGCACGCCGTAAGCGGTCGCCCTGGTGGCGGAAAAGGCGGGCGAATTCCCCGTCGTGCGGGGTCAGCACCGGCGTTCCGCCCACCGCCCACAGGGCGGCGGGATCTTCAGCGAAACTGGTCAGCGCATCGGCGTCGAGAACACACGACTTGCCCGCCGCCAAGGCGGCCAGCGCCAGGCGGCGGGTGGTCCCGCCGATCCCGAGGCCGGGACCAAGCACCGCCGCGTTCCGCCGCCGGTCGGCCATCAGGTCGTCCCACGTCTCCATGCCCTGCACGATGATCCCCGGCTGCCCGGCTCGATAGATCGGCAGCGCCTCGGCCGGAGCGACGATGGTGGTCAGGCCGGCGCCCGCCCGCCGCCCCGCGCAGGCGGCCAGCCGCGCCGCGCCGGTGAGGGCGCCGCCGCCGGCCACCAGCAGGTGGCCGCGTTTGTATTTGTGACCTTCTGGCTCCGGCCAGGGCAGCCGCCCGGCCCATAAGGCGGGCATATTGATCCAGGCGCGCGGCGCGAGGTCGGCAAGGACAGCGTCCGGAATCCCAATGTCGGCCACCACCAGTTCGCCGCACAACAGACGGCCCGGCATCAACGCATGGCCGGCCTTCGGTCGAAAGAATGTCACGGTGAGCAAAGCCTGGGGGGCGGCGCCCAACACCGCCCCGGTATCGCCATCGACGCCGCTGGGCATGTCGACAGCCACCACGTCGAGCCGGCGCAAGTTGATCGCTTCCACAAGCTGCCGCGCCAGGCCGTCGAGCGGCCGCGTCAAGCCGGCGCCGAACAGTGCGTCCACCACCAGCGGGTCATCGTCCAGCAGATCGACCGACGGCAAAGTGACGCCGCCCCGCCAGCGCGCGGCCATCAGTGCCGCGTCGCCTTTCAGATGATCAACCTCGCCCAGCAGCGCCAGACGCACCGGCCATCCCCAGGACGCAAGCAGCCTGGCGACGACGAAGCCGTCTCCGCCGTTGTTGCCGGGGCCGCACAGCACCACCACCCGTCGTCGGGCGAACCGCCGGCGGATCGCCGAAGCGACCTGCCAGCCGGCCGCCTCCATCAGCCGCTGCCCCGCCACCCCGTCCGCCATGGCGGCAGCATCGGCGGCGTACATTTCCTTGATCGACAGCAGACAGCTCAAGGGCGGCCTCCGAAACGAGCTTGGTGCACTGGACCATCTGAATGGTTCGGTGCACCAAGTCTATCATAGTCCGTCGCCGGGCGGGCGCATCCGCGCGGTTGCGCGCTCCGCACATATCTTCGCTTCGCTACGATTCGGCCACGCCCGTAATGGGTGCTGGAACAAGGAAATCAGCCAACCAGCCGCCGTTGAGGCGGCGGCCAAGGGACCGCAGGCCCCGCCCGGCGAGGGACGAAAGCAAAGCCTGGTGCACTGAACCCTCTGAATGGTTCAGTGCACCAGGGTAATGCCTGCCAACCACTTGGCAACCCCCGGCTGCTTTCTGATTTCGAGAACAGCGATCATCCCGCTGCCGCCAGGCCCGAGTCTAGACTGCCATGATACTTTATGAACCTGGGATTGCAGACGTTAGGCTGGCCGCTCGGCGCTAGCCGCGCTATATAGTTCGCCTTCCCAGCTTTCTCCTGCAGAGGGCGGATTGTGAAGGTTTTGGTTCTCGGCGCCGGCGTCGTCGGCGTCACAACGGCATGGTACCTGGCCAAGGCCGGTCACGAAGTGGCGGTTGCAGATCGGCAGCCCGGCGCCGGGCTGGAGACCAGCTTTGCCAACGGCGGCCAGATTTCCCCCTGCCATGCCGAGCCCTGGGCCAACCCTTCGACCCCGGTCAAGGCACTGCAATGGATGGGCCGGGAGGACGCGCCGCTGGTGTTCCGCTGGCGGCGGTGGGATCCGCCGCTATGGGCGTGGAGCACCCGCTTCCTGCTCAATTGCCCGGCCGGGCGGGCGCGAATCAATACCGACCGGACACTACGCGTCGCCATATATTCGCGAGGCTGCCTGCAGGCCCTGCGGCGCGAGACCGGCATCGAATATGACCAGAAGACGCTGGGCATCCTTCACGTCTATCGCAATCCCAAGGAATTCGCCCATGCGGTGGGAGCGGCCGAACTGATGGCGCGGTTCGGGTTGCGCCGTCAAGTCAAGACGGCCGACGAGGCGGTCGCCATCGAGCCCGCCCTGGCCGCGGTGCATTCGCAGCTCGCCGGCGCCATTTTCACCCCTGACGACGAATCGGGCGACGCCCACAAATTCACCCGGAGCCTGGCCGTCCTCTGCGCCAAGCGCGGCGTCACCTTCCATTACGACACGCGTATCCTAGGTTTTGAATGGGATGCTGGCCGCATCAGCGCCATTGCCAGCGATCACGGCCGCCTGCGCGCCGATGCCTATGTGCTGGCACTGGGCAGTTGGAGCCCGCAATTGGCCCGGCAGGTCGGGTTGGAGCTGCCGATCTACCCGGCAAAGGGTTACTCCGCCACCCTGCCGGTGCCGCCGGACGCCGAGGCCCCCCAGGTCAGCATCACCGACGACGAGCACAAGATGGTGTACAGCCGGCTGGGGGACCGCCTCCGTTGCGCCGGCACCGCCGAGCTGGCCGGCTGGAATCAGGCGATGACCCCCGCTCGTGCCGAAGCCCTGGTGGCCCATGCCCAGGCCCTGTTTCCTCGTGCCGGGGACTATGCCAAGGCGGAACTATGGGCCGGCTTGCGCCCGGTAACTCCGGATTCGGTGCCGATCCTGGGGGCCACCCGAATCGGCAACCTGTTTCTCAACACCGGCCACGGCACGCTCGGCTGGACGATGAGCTGCGGCTCGGCAAAGGTGCTGGCCGACGTGATTTCGGGCCACCCGACGGACATCGACATGCAGGGACTAGGCCTGGAGCGCTTCGCCGGATTGCGGATCGCCTGAGGTGGGACGCCGCGGCCGCGGTGAGCCGAGGACGGTCGCCCAAGACGTTCGCGCGGAGCCAAGGGTTTCGGAGAAGCCCGCCCGGCGACTGACGGGCAGCGATCGGTCCCGATCACCGCAACTTGGCATTAAGGACCAGTGACCGGTCGGCTGGGGCGCCCGCGCAAATCGCGCCGCTGGCGTTCCAGCAACAGCCGGCGGCCGCGTTCGCTGGCCCACCGCCCCAACGCCGTTCGCACGATCAAATAGCCCGCCAGCACCAGGCAGACCGTACCCGGATTCAGGTCGAGCCCGGCGCTCAGCAACCGCTCGGCCGGATCCCAGGCCACCCGCGGCTCCGCGCCGAACAACTCGATGCAAACCAAGCGGAAGGACGCGTGCACGGGAATGCCGTCGACACGCCGCCACCAGGCCAATGCCGCCCATTGGGCCAGACCGACGATCATCAGTGGGTGTACCGCCCGATGCATGGCGAACCTCGATATCTGCGAACTGGATTTATAGAACTTCGCCCAATGTCCTTAATGTGACCCGAATCACAGGCGACGCCCCGCTCCTGCCAGTCCATCGGCCGCCGCTATGCCTTGAAAATTGCCTCGGAAGGGTTCAGCCTTGGCGCGCGACAGGGGTATCTACGGCAGGAGCGGACCATGACGGCCAAGGCGGTGGCGATCGCGCAGCAGAAGGGCGGCGCCGGCAAGACCACGATCGCCATCCAGCTTGGGGTGACCTGGGCTCGGCAAGGGCATCGCGTCGCCATGCTGGACATCGATCCGCAAGGCTCGCTTGCCGCCTGGTACGACCTGCGGCGAAAGGGCTCCGCTGATGGCCGTCTGGTTGCCCAGGCGGTACAAGGCTGGAAGCTGGCCACCGAAATCGACCGCCTGAAAGGCAATTTCGACATCCTTATCGTCGACACCCCGCCGCATGCCGAAACAGATGCCCGCGTAGCCATCCGGGCGGCCTCGCTGATCCTGGTGCCGGTCCAGCCGAGTCCGATGGATCTATGGGCGATCACCCCTACCCTGACCCTGGCCCAGCGAGAGAAGAGCAGCCCCCTGCTGGTACTCAACAGACTACCGTCGCGCGGCAAGCTGGTGGACGTTATCCGCGGCAAGATCGCCGAGGAGAACCTGCCCTTGGCCAAGGCTTCGCTGGGCAATCGCAGCGCCTTCGCCGCCAGCATGCTGGAGGGCAAGGGCGTGGTCGAAACCCAGCCGAAGGGGGCAGCGGCCATGGAGATGCGGTCGCTTGCCGACGAGATCGGGGCCACCATCGGCCTGGTCGCGCGCCAGGCGGCGGAATGAGTCGCCGGTAGCGGGCGCTCAGGCCGGACTATCCGCCGTCGTGTGATTGCCTTGGGCCAACCTGCGCGAGGCGTCGACGGCGCGGCGGATTCTGCTCAACAGCGCTTTGGCGGTGAAGGGCTTGACCAGGAATTCGTCGGCCCCGGCCTTTTTCGCCTGGTCCAGACGCCACAACTCGGCATAGCCGGTCATGATGACGATCGGCAGGCGCCTGCCGGCGGTATCGACGGTCTTGCGGACCAGGCGGGTGAAGGTGATACCGTCGATCCCTTCCATCACATAGTCCACCAGCAGAACGTCGGGACGCCACTTGGCGACCACCGCGAGCGCCAGGTCGGCGCTGCCTGCGCTCTGCAGCGCGGTCACGCCGACACCGCGCAGGATATGCTCAACCAATCGACGGATGGTTGCGTCGTCATCGACAACAAGGATGCGCAGGTCTTCGAGCATCGTGCTGGGGCCGCGTTCGGATTTTGGCCGCGCTTTGGTGATAGGCTTATAGCATTCCGGACCGCCCAAAAACAATGACGGGCAGCCACCCATCACCGATCGGTCGCATGGCGGAAGGTGGCACGCGCCGCCTTGTCAGCACGCCAGCCCCGAGATAGAACGGGCCGGTGTGCCGGAGGAGGGACCGCTCGATGGGCGATGACGTGGACATTCTGGAACAGACCACACCATTTCGCGGCTATTTCCGCATCGATCGCTATGTGTTGCGCCACAGGTTGCATGACGGCGGTTGGACGCAACCGATGAGCCGCGAAATATTCGAGCGAGGCCACGCCGTCGGAGTATTGCTTTATGACCCCGAGCGCGACGAAGTGGGGCTGATCGAACAGTTCCGGGCAGGCGCATTGGCAGCCGGCTGGCACCCCTGGCTGATCGAAGTGGTGGCGGGAATCATCGACGGCGGGGAGACACCGGAGGCCGTCGCTGTCCGGGAAGCGGAGGAGGAAGCCGGCGTCGAAATCTCCGAGCTTGTCCCGATCTGTACTTATCTCGTAACCCCCGGCGGCAGCACAGAAACCATGCGGCTCTATTGCGCCCGGGTCGACGCGCGCCAGTTGTCGGGAATCCACGGCTTGCCGGAAGAAGGCGAGGACATCCGCGTGTTCGCGGCTCCGGCCGAGGAAGCGATCGGCTGGGTGGCATCCGGCAAGGTAGCCAATTCGATGACGGTGATCGCCCTTCAGTGGCTGGCGCTCAATCGCGCCGCCCTTCGCGCCCGCTGGACAGCTTGATCGGCATTTCATGCGCCATTAGTCTGAAACAGAAGTCTGAACAGACCATAAACCTGGAGCGGCCATGCCGGATATCCGCGACGGCTTTATCGATGCCATTGGTTCCACCCCGATGATCCGATTGCGCAAGGCATCGGAAATGACAGGATGCACCATTCTTGGCAAAGCCGAATTCCTCAATCCCGGCGGATCGGTCAAGGACCGCGCCGCTCTCGCCATCATCGAGGACGCCGAGCAGAGGGGCGCGCTTAAACCGGGAGGCGTCATCGTCGAGGGCACCGCCGGCAACACCGGAATCGGCTTGGCCCTGGTCGGCAATGCTCGCGGCTACCGCACCGTGATCGTCATGCCGGAGACGCAAAGCCAGGAAAAAAAGGATATGCTCCGGCTCTGCGGCGCCGATCTTCGGCTTGTGCCGGCGGTGCCCTACGCCAATCCGGGCAACTACGTCCGCTATTCCGAAAGCTTGGCCAAGGAACTGGCCGTCTCGGAACCCAACGGCGTCTTATGGGCCAACCAGTTCGATAACCAGGCGAACAGGCTGGGCCATTACCGGACGACTGGACAGGAGATCTGGCGGCAGACCGATGGCAAGGTGGATGCTTTCACCTGCGCGGTTGGAACCGGCGGAACGCTGGCCGGGGTCGGCATGGCTTTGAAGGAGCGCAATGCCGATGTCCGCATCTTCCTGTCGGACCCCATGGGATCGGCCCTGTTCAACTGGTACGATCACGGAGAACTCAAGGCCGAAGGCTCGTCGATCACCGAGGGCATCGGGCAAGGGCGGGTCACCCGCAATCTCGAGGGCGCTCCCATCGACGGCCAGGTCCGCGTGACCGACGAAGAAGCCTTGCCGATGATCTTCCACATGCTGGCACGCGAGGGTCTATGTCTGGGGGGGTCGTCGGGGATCAACATCATGGGAGCAGTCAAGGTGGCCCGGCAACTGGGGCCCGGCCACGTGGTGGTGACCGTTCTGGCCGATTACGGGACGCGCTATCAGAGCAAACTGTTCAATCCCACTTTTCTGCGCGAGCGCAACCTTCCGGCGCCGGATTGGCTCGCCTGAACACGACACGGCAAACAGGGGGATAACATAGCATGCCCTACGTCAATCCCGACGCCATCGTCAGCACCGAATGGTTGGCGGAACACCAGAAGGCGCCCGATGTGCGCATCGTCGACGCCAGCTGGTACCATCCGGCGACGAGCCGCGACGCACGGCAGGAATATGAGCGCCAGCATATTCCAGGCGCGGTGTTCTTCGACATCGACGAGATCGCCAATACCGACACGGCCCTGCCCCACATGCTTCCCGACGCCGCCAAGTTCGCCAGCAAGGTTCGCAAGATTGGCCTGGGCAACGGCAACCGCATCATCGTCTACGACTACTCCGGCGGTGCCGCCGCGGCATCGCGGGTATGGTGGATGTTTCGCGTCTTCGGCCACAACGACGTCGCCGTGCTCGACGGAGGGATGACGAAATGGCTTCGTGAAGGGCGCCCCACCGAGGATCTCCCCCCGATGCCGCGGGAGCGCCATTTCATGCCGCGGGTCAACCAGCTTCTGGTCCGCAGCAAGGACCAGATAAAGACCAATATCGCCAGCCGCCGTGACCAGGTGGTGGACGCGCGATCGGCCGGCCGCTTTTCCGGTCGGGACAAGGAGCCGTGGCCACATCGCAAGGTCGGTCATATACCGGGCAGCCTCAACCTTCCCTGGAACGATCTGCTGGACCCGCACAGCAAGACCTTTCTTCCTGCCGAGGCTCTGGCCGAACGTTTCGCCAAAGCCGGCATCGAACTCGGCAAACCGGTGGTCGCCACCTGCGGCTCCGGTGTCACCGCCTGCGTTCTGGCCCTCGGACTTTATCTGCTGGGCCACGAGGAAACGGCGATCTACGACGGTTCCTGGGCTGAATGGGGACTGGCCGACGATACCGTCGCCATTGCCGACTGAGCCCGCCCGCCGTCTGTGACCGGCATACCCTTCCGCGCGGCTGCACGCGGTTGATGACGTTGCACGACCGCCCCATCTGAAACCGGAGCCGGTATTTCTGCTCATAGTCGGCCGCGAACGCCTGCTTTCCCAGGACGTCGATCGGACGGCCCCTGGCCGATCGAATTGGGGTGAGAATATGACGGATGGCGCAGGCGCCATCCGTCATATTCTCATCACCGGGAGGATTCGATGCTGAACTATCGGACACGCGGCGCTGGCCGCGGCTCGGCCCTGGCGGCCCTGGCCGTCGTCCTGTTGATGACGACGATGAGCGCCCTGCTGGCTGCCTGCAATACCACGGAAGGGTTCGGCGAGGACGTGCAGTCAGCCGGCCGGGGAATTCAGCATTCGGCGGAAAAGAACAAATAGCCCCAAAGCTGCCGCGCTTGGCAGGTGAGAGCCGCCGGTGCGAAAATGCCCGCTGCGATTTTTCCACCTGCCGGGGCAGCATGAAACAGCAGACCACCCTCGTCCACGCCGGACGCCACCCAGAGGCGCATTCGGGCGCCGTCAATCCGCCGGTCTACCACGTATCGACGGTGACCTATCCGACCGTAGCCGCAATGAAGAGCGGCGAAAAACACCCGTTCGACGGAATGCGCTATGGCCGCTTCGGTACCCCCACCAGCTTCGCCTTCGAAGAAGCGGTGTGCGCTGTTGAAGGTGGTTACCGATCCATAGCCACCGCCTCGGGACTGGCCGCCATCACCGGCACCTTGATGGCGCTGCTGAAGTCCGGAGACCATCTGCTGATGGTCGACACGGTCTATTATCCAACGCGCCGCTTCTGCACCGAGCAGTTGCGGCGTTACGGCATCGAAACCACCTTCTACGACCCGTCGATCGGGGCCGGCATCGCTTCGCTGATGCGGCCGGAAACCCGCCTCGTTTTCGTCGAGGCCCCCGGTTCGCTGACTTTCGAGATGCAGGATGTTCCCGCCATCGCCGCCGCCGCCCATGCTGGTGGCGCCGTCGTGGCGATGGACAATACCTGGGCCACCCCGCTGTTCTTCAAACCCTTCGACAAGGGAGTCGACATTTCCATCCAAGCGGCCACCAAGTTCATCGTCGGCCATTCGGATGCCATGCTCGGCGTCATCACTTGCGCCACCGAAGCGTTGTGGAACACGGTCAAGAGTTCCGTGGCGGCGGCCGGCGTCTGTGCCGGAGCCGACGAAGTCTATCTGGGTTTGCGCGGCCTGCGCAGCCTCGGCGCGCGCCTGCGCCAGCATCAGGAGTCCGGCCTGGCCCTCGCCCGTTGGCTGCAAGCACGCCCGGAAGTGGCGCGCGTCATGCACCCGGCGCTGCCCGACGATCCGGGCCACGCCTTGTGGCTACGCGATTTCGACGGTGCCTGCGGCCTGTTCGGCCTGGAATTGCGTCCCTTTCCCGAGGTCGCCGTCGAACGGTTCCTCGACGGGTTGGCACATTTCGCCCTCGGCTACAGTTGGGGCGGTTTCGAAAGCCTGATCATCCCGACGACCGGCCATGTCGTCCGCAGCGCCACCCGCTGGCAGGCAACCGGGCCGACCCTGCGCATACACACCGGGCTGGAAGACCCCGAAGATCTCATAGCCGACTTGGCGGCAGGATTCGAGCGGCTTGGTAAAACACAATAACCAACCAGAACAAAGGGCCTATTAAAAATACTAAATATCGCATGAAAAGGTTGTGATACAATGTACAGGTAAATTAGTGATGGCATTTAAATAAAATGCGACGCAATCGCTCGATTTCCAGCACGGTGACCCAGCAGACAGTCGTCACCAAGATGCGTAATGATGTACGTCGCTTTGTCGAGGCCTTGGCCGCACGCCTGATCGAGCTGGAAAGCATGGCCAAGGCGGCCAAGCGCTTTGAAGTCTTTTCCCCCGAGGAATATACCGAGTTCAAACTGCTCTATCAGCAGTTCCGAGAACTCAGTGAAGAATTCCAGATGCTGAGCCACCTTGCCGAGATGTCCCTGGGCGACGTCGAGCACTGGGGGAATAGCCAACCGGCGGAATTCGAGGACCTGGAAGTCTATTTTCGCAAGCTCCAGGTACCCATGCTGCACGCCCTGATCAGCACCAATCTTCGACTCCTCAAAGTATGGGACGACCGCCTTCTGCGCGGCGAGGGGCTGCCCTACGGTGCCCGTGAGCTCTTCGTCGAGACGGTGCGAATCATCCACAATGCCAAGGTCGAACTGCTGCGCCCGCGTTACCTCGTATTGCTGGACGAGGCCGCCCTCCGCGATGCGGACCGTGCCGAACGGCTTCTGCGGGCATTGATCGCCCAGGCTCCCGCCCTGTTCGATTTCGACACCGAACGGCCCTTCGGCCTGGATGATGAGAACGGTCCCGTGGCTGCGGTCGCGACCTCTTGACACCGAAAAAAACACCCGCCCGGAGGGGCGGGTGTACAAGGATGTCTAAGAGAGGGAGGCTGACCTCCAAAGGCCAACTTCGCCTGGATCCTATCAAGATTTTGGCCGGGGATCAATGCGAATCATTCTTAGATGCACTTTAATTTTTTGTCGCCCCTGCCACGGCTGTCTTCAATAGGGTTTCAACCGGCGCACGCGACAGGTCGCGGGTGATGAAGACGATCCGTGTGCGGCGGTCGTCGTCAGGCCAAGCCGGCAATTCCACTGGCGGGTGGAACAGATGCTGCACGCCGTGAATGACCAACGGCTTGTCGGCGTCCCTGACATTGATGATCCCCTTGACACGCAAAAGATTCTCCCCGCGCGTCGAGACCAACAACTCGAGAGCCATCACCAGCGGCTCCCAGTCAACCGGCTGATCGAACGTGACGACGAACGACTGCACTGCCCGATCGTGCCGCTGCTGCTCATGATGGTGGCCATGGTGGTGATGATCATGGCCGCAATCGGCGCCGCAATGGTCACCATGCTGCTGCGCCGCCACCGCCTCGTCGTTGAGCCAGCGGGCGACGTCGGGGATGCGCGTCGTCCCGTCGAACAGTCCGCAGTCGAGAATATCGGCCGGGTCAGCAGCGCCGTTCGCCACCGCCAGAAGCCGGGCTCCGGGATTGAGGCCAGCCAACCGCGCCCGCAGGACTTCCACCGCCACCGGATCGGCCAAGTCGAGCTTGGTCAGCAGCAGCCGATCGGCCACCGCCGCCTGTTTCACCGACTCGCGGTTCTGATCCAGCGTCTTCGCCCCGTTCACCGCATCGACCGTGCAGACCACGCCATCGAGCCGGTACCGCGCGCCCAGCAGCGGGTCGGCCATCAGCGTATGAAGAATCGGCGCCGGATCGGCCAAGCCGGTGGTTTCCACCAGAACACGCCGGAACTCCGACACCTCGCCCTTCACCCGCTTGAGGAAAAGGTCGCGCAACGCCGTCACCAGGTCGCCGCGCACGGTGCAGCAGAGGCATCCGCTGTCGAGCACCACCACATCCTCGGCAATCTGCCGAACCAGCAGGTGATCGATGGACGCTTCGCCATATTCATTGATCAGCACCGCGCAGTCGCCAAGTTCAGGACGCTCGAGCAGGTTGTTGAGCACCGTCGTCTTGCCGCTGCCCAGGAACCCGGTAAGGATAGTGATGGGAATTGCCGCCGCCGCCACTGCCTGGGGGTCATCGTTCACTTCGAGGTCGTCGCTCATTTGCCGTAAAGCTCCTGGGGCGGGGTCAGAACAGGCGTCACTTCGGCCAACTCGCCCCCCCCGGTGACTGCGGTGAAAAAGCAGCTGCGATGGCCGGTGTGGCAAGCTACGCCATCCTGCTCGACGCGCAACAGCACCGTGTCGCCGTCACAATCGACGAGGAATTCGACAAGCCGCTGCCGCTGCCCAGAGGTCTCACCCTTGCGCCAAAGGCGGCGGCGCGACCGGGAAAAGTAACAAACCCGGCCGCTACGCAAGGTCTCCTCGACTGCTTCGCGGTTCATCCAGGCCATCATCAATACTTCGCCGCTGTCGTGCTGCTGGGCGATTGCCGCGACCAGACCGTCGGCGTTGAAATTTATGGCGGCAAGCGCCGCCGCGGGATCGATCACTGCGGCATCCTTCTGCAAGTTGGCAGATAAATAGGGGTGATGTTATGTTGTAACAACCCCACTCGCAACAAGCTCCGGTTCATGGACCTCCCCGCCAGCGCCTTCCCTTCGCCCGTTCACGACCACCGTGACTGCGTCCGCGCCGCGCTCGACGCCGCCGAGATCAAGTGCGGACAGCGCGGCGCCCGGCTTACCGCGTTGCGCCGGCGGGTTCTCGAACTGGTGTGGACCAGCCACGAACCGGTCGGCGCTTACGCCCTGCTGGATACACTGAAAACGGAAGGCCAGGCCGCCGCGCCGCCCACCGTCTATCGCGCCCTCGACTTCCTGCTGCAGCAGGGGCTGATCCACCGACTAGAGCGGCTGAACGCCTTTGTCGGCTGCCCGCGGCCGGAAGCCTCTCACTCGGCGCAGTTCCTGATCTGCACCACCTGCGGCCGGGCGGCCGAACTGGACGACCCGGCCATCGGCCTGGCGGTTCGCCAGGGGGCGGAAGCCCGAGGCTTCACCATTGACCGGCAGACCATCGAAGTCGAAGGGCTTTGCGCCGACTGCCGGAGCGCCTTCCAAAAGAAGTAATGCGCCCAGGCCGCCGGTGACAGCGGCGGGAAGCCGCGCCATGTACATCGGATCGCTCCAGGCAACAGGAGGTCAGCATGTCGCCATTGACGGCGGGCACGGCAGCCCTTTGGCTTGTCGCCCTGCCAGCCACCGCCGAAGACCTGTGCGGCCCGAGGGCGGCCATCCTCGACACCCTGTCGCATGACTATCGGGAAAGCCCCTCCGCCATGGGCATGTCCAATACCGGCAACGTCATCGAGGTCTTCACCGCCCGCAGCGGCAAGACGTGGACCATTCTGGTCACTCGGCCGGATGGCAGCAGTTGCGTCGTCGCCGCCGGCGAACAGTGGACGCCGGTCCTTGGGCAGCAACTGTCATCGAAGGGCGACGGAACCTGAGGGATCATACGGTTTGCCCTCGCCGGGGGCTCCGCCTCAAGGGTGGCTCAATGCGATCATGATCGCGCTTTCCCGCGGTTCAGGCCTTATTTCGGCGTAAACATCGGATGGATAACCTGGTCGCCCTTAGCGATCCCCAGACGCTCCGTCACACCGCCGTTCACTTCCAGGACGGCGCGAACCGGGCCAGGCGACGCAATGATCTCGAGAGACAGGGGTACCGCACGCTGGGCGATGCCGGTAATTCGGCCGTCGCGCGAGATGAAAATCATGTCCAAGGGAATCAGCGTGTTCTTCATCCACATGGCGACCGGCCGGTCGGCAGCGAAGTCGAACAGCATTCCGGCGTCGGGTGCGAGATGGGCGCGGTTCATCAGACCCACCCTCCATTCCTCGGGCGTGCGGGCCAATTCGACGGAAAAGGCCAGGGTACGGCCATCCGCGGTCTTGATGGACAAAGGTGACACTTCCGCCGCCCATGTGGCGGACGGCAGCAGCGCGACGAGGAGGGCAAAAAGACCAATGACCTTCATGGGGACTACGATCCTGACCGCGGTGAACGGCGCGACTGTGACGCGTCGGCCGGGCCGGCGCAACCACCGATTCGCTTCCACCGGTGGCGGGAATGATGCCGCTGTGCCAGGATTACCAGTTCCGGAGGCCACATGCGCATTCTGACCGCCCTGCTCTTGCTTCTCACCGCTGTTCCCGCCGCCGGCGCCGACCTTCCGGTGCCTCCCTGGCAGTCGCCCCTGTCGCAGAACCATCCCTTGGTCGGGCGCATCTGGCTGCCGGCGGAAGGGCGCTTCATCGACGCGCAACAATTGGTCCGGCGCATGGTGGCGGCCGACTTTGTCCTGCTCGGCGAGCAGCATGACAACCTGGATCATCACCGCCTGCAGGCTTGGGCGATCGAGCAGATCATCGCGGTCGGCCGCCGGCCGCCGGTGGCTTTCGAGATGCTGGGCCCGGAACAGGAACCTGCGCTGCGCCGGTATCTGGCCGATAATCCGCGGCGGGTCGTCGGGCTGGCTGCGGCGGTCGGCTGGGACCAGAGCGGGTGGCCGGCATGGCCGACCTATGAGCCGATTTTCGCCGCGGCGCTGGGCGCCGGCCTGGAAATCCGTACGGCCAACCTGCCGCTGGCCGACGTCCGGGCGCTGGCCCGCCAGCAGCCTCTGCCGACGGCAAGCCGAGCCTTCTACCGGCTGGACCAGCCGCTCGATCGCGCCACCAATAGCGCGATGGCCGAGGAGATCCGCCAATCCCATTGCGGACAGCTGCCGGAGCAGATGGTCCCCGGCATGGTAGCAGTGCAGCGCGCCCGCGACGCCGCCATGGCCCGCGCCATGACCACGGACGCGCCGGTCGGAGCCGTCCTCGTCGCCGGGGCCGGACATGTCCGCTCCGACCGCGGCGTCCCTGCCCAGATCACCGCACTGGCCCCCGGCCGCTCCACTTTCTCTCTGGGTTTCGTCGAGGTGGCGGATGGCCGTGTCGATCCTGCCGCCTATGGCGAGGTCTGGGGAACGGCAAAGCCGCCGTTCGACGCGGTGTGGTTCACCCCCAGGGCCAGTGACGCCGACCCCTGCGCCGACTTCGCCGAGCACATGAAAAAGAAGAGGCTGCGCGAGGAAAAGCAAAGCGGGACAAAGCAATAGCCGAAACACGCGATGGCCGTGAGTCTCCCCGGCCTCCCTCAGTCGTCGCCCGATTCGGCTCTCTCCTTCGCCCTTTTCAGCTTAAGCCAGATTTCCGTCTCGAGGCGCTTCAACTGCTGATCGAAATCCTCGATCCGCTCGAACCCTTTCTGACGGGCAATGGTACGGTAGCGGGCAGCCAGGCGGCGAAAAGCGATCTCGCCGGCCACCACCGCCGCGACCACCCCCGCGGCGGTACAGATCCAGGCTGCCAGCAGACCGAAGTGATGGTCGAGCACCACCACCATGCCCCAGAAACCGATGCTGACGGCGGTGGTGGCTGCCAGAAGAATCAGGCGTCTGGCGGTAACATCCTGGCGACTGCGCAACAATTGCCGCTCGACATCGGCGAAGGCGTTGGTCAGTTCGGCCCGGGCCAACCCCTGCCAGGTCTTGAACGACATGCCGCGGGCGCTCTTGCCGTCGCGGATGAAGTTCTCGAGTTTGCGGACCAGGTAGTCGGCCCGCTGCTGCGGCGTGGGATCAGCCATGCCGGGCTATTTGCCTGGAGACTTGACGGGCGGCATCCATTTGCGCACCGACACCGGTTTGCCGTCTTGTGAGCGCATGACGCGCGGGCGCAGCACCTGGGTGACCGGCGGCGCACCTACGGCGGTCGCCGCCTCCGGCGCGGCCGAGGCCTTTCGGCCATAGAAATCGACCATCGCCTTCAGGGTAATTTCGCTGCGCGGTCCTTTGTTCAAGGCGTCGCGATAGGGCGCATGCGCGTTGATCTGGCGGCTCAGCGATTCGGTCGAATGGGAGCCGAAGCGCCGCCAAACGCCGTCGAGGAATTGAGCCACCATATCCGGCAACGGCGAAGGTTCGATGGCGGGGCGTTGGAGAGCGCAGGCGCGGAACACGTTGGGCTCGATCGGCCCAAGGTCGCCGGCGACGAACACCGCCGGCATCAGCATGCGGCCGTGATAGGCCACGGCGAAATAAGCCTGCGACAGGAACATCAACCGGTGCAGCTTCTGCGGCTGCAGATATTCGTTATCGTCGAGCGCCCGGTCAATGAACCAAAACGCTACGTCGAAGCTCGACTCAACCGCCGCCGCGGCCATTTCCCCTCCGTCACCGAGACATCTCAAGGATAACGGCCATCGATGCGTGCCGCCAAGTGTCCTGTGCAAGACTGTGCTGTGCAGGAGAAGTCCCGGGCGACGCGTCAGGAGTAGCGGTTGACGATTTGTCCCTGGCTGGTGAGGGTGCCGGCGAAGACTTTCATATTGAATTCGTAGACGCCGATACCGTGCAGGAGATCGGTAAGGAAGAGCGGCGTCGAGGAGAACGAACCGGCGGCCGACTCCGATGCCGGAAATGCCCCGGCAATCCGCCCGACGAGCGGCGTGAACGGCTGCTGCTCGGCATCTTGCCGACGCTGAAATTGATCGAACTGGCCCTGGTCGTGCCAGTCCTCGTAGCTGGGTCGCCACCCCCCCCTTACGCCGACCGACTGGCTGCCGAAGAGCCCCTCGATGCGGTCGGTCGCGGTGGAGCGGCCGCCGGTCGACACTCGGCTCGGTGCCGAGGCGAGGCCGGTCGTCGATGTCGCGCTCACTTTCGAGGTCGTGGCCATGGCCGTAGGCGAACCTTCCATTCCCCAATATAGAATCTAGTCGCATGCCGGCACGCCTGCAAACACATTCGCGCCGCAGCCGCTGCAGCAACGAAAAGTGGAAGCGGACGGCGACCTGGGCCGAGTGCGGCCTGTGCCCGGCGATGGGCTTCGATAGATCTGGTGCCCTGAACCGTTTGAATGAGCCAGTGCGATAGGCCTTTCGCCAGCCACCGAATTGCCATGACAGGGATCGGCGCCACTAGGCTATTATTATTTCGCACTTGCAGCAACGGGCTGTCGCCGCTCCGGCGTCCGCGGAAGGCCGGCGCGGCCCCAACGGCACGGGAGCATCTCATGGACGATCCTGCCGAATCACAGGGCCAAGATAGACGATCGCCGGCAGTCCGGCGAAGCGGCGACTCACCGGCCGAGGCTGCCGCCGCGGCACCGGCTCCGGGAGCCGCCGGGTTGGCCGCGGTCACCGCCGCGCCGCAGCACCGGCCAGCCGCCCCGCGGGTGCCCGAAGCTTGGATGGAATTCAAGGAATCCCTCCCCTTCCCGGCCATTACCGACAGCACCGACCGACTGGTCCATGCACTCCAGGGGCGCTGGACGCTGGGGCTTTCGCCCGCCTCCCTGATGCTGGCCTATCTCGATTGGCTGGTGCATCTGGGCAACTCTCCGGGCAAGGTCAACGAACTGACGCAGAACGCGCTGGCCAAGGGCTACCGCTTCGGCCTCTACGCCGGGCGGGCCGCCACGCAACAGGCTCACGAGCCGTTCATCGAGCCGCTGCCGCAAGACACGCGCTTTGCCGCCTCGGCATGGGGGGAATTCCCCTACAATATCTACTCGCAGGCATTCCTGCTGGCCGAACAGTGGTGGCATTACGCCACGACGGATGTTCGCGGCGTTTCGCCCCATCACCAGCAAGTGGTCAGTTTCGCCGCCCGGCAGGTCCTCGACATGTTCGCCCCCTCCAATTGGCCGGCAACCAACCCGGAAGTTGTCAAGGCAACGCTGGAGCAGGCCGGAGGCAACCTCCTGCGAGGCGCCCAGAAATATTGTGAAGACCTGGGCTGCGCCTTGGCCGGCCAGCGGCCGGACGGTGACGAACGATATCGGGTCGGCGAGACGCTGGCCTGCACTCCCGGCAAAGTGGTCTACCGCAATCGGCTGATCGAATTGATCCAATATTTGCCGGCGACCGATCGGGTAAGGGGCGAGCCGGTGCTGATCGTTCCCGCCTGGATCATGAAATATTACATCCTCGACCTGTCACCCGAGAATTCCCTGGTGCGGTACCTTCTGGCGCGGGGCCACACGGTATTCATGATTTCCTGGCGCAATCCCGGCCCGAACGAGCGCGACCTGGGGATGGAGGATTATTTGCGCCAAGGCGTGATGGACAGCCTGAATGCCGTTACCGCCATCTGCGACTGCAAGCAGGTCCATGGCGTCGGGTATTGCCTGGGCGGCACCTTGCTGTCCATCGCGGCAGCCGCCATGGCTCGCGATGCCGACGAACGCCTCCGGACCATGACCCTGCTGGCCGCACAGACCGACTTCGAGGAAGCCGGCGAGATCATGCTGTTCATCGACGAAAGCCAGGTAACTTTCCTCGAGGACATGATGTGGGACCAGGGATATCTCGACACCAGCCAGATGTCGGGAGCTTTCCAGATGCTGCGCTCCAACGACCTGATCTGGTCGCGCCTGGTCCGCCAATATTTCCTGGGGCAAAGCGAACACCGTAACGACCTGATGGCGTGGAACGCCGATACCACGCGCATGCCTTATCGCATGCATTCGGAATATCTCCGCCACCTGTTCCTCGACAACGATCTGTCCAAGGGACGTTTCCTGGTCGATGGCCGCGCCATCGCCCTGACCGATGTCCGAACGCCGATTTGTGCCGTCGGCACCGTCACCGATCACGTCGCTCCGTGGAAATCCGTGTACAAGATCGGCATGCTAGCCGACACCCAGGTCACCTTCATTCTCACTTCCGGCGGCCATAACGCCGGTATCGTCAGTGAACCGGGCCATCCGCGCCGGTCGTATCAGATGTCGACCCATCAGGACATCGATCGCTACACCGACCCCGACACCTGGGCCCGTATCACGCCCCGGCAGGAGGGATCCTGGTGGCCCGCCTGGGTGGATTGGCTCGATGCGCGGTCGTCCGACCTGCGCCCGCCGTTCCCCTTGGGGAAGCCGGGAACCCCCTATGTGGCGCTTTATGACGCGCCGGGGGAATACGTCTTGTCCCATTAGACCCGTTACCCGCAGTTGGCTATGATGCTCCCTTGAGCATCAGCCAGCGGGGCCGCGCCATGCCGAACGTCCTGGTTTCCCTCTTCTGTCCGGACCGTACCGGACTGGTGGCAGCCATCACCGGCAGGCTGTTCGAGATCGGCGCCAATCTGGGTGATACCAGTTTCGCCGTCCTGGGGGCCGGCGCGGAATTGACCGCCATCTGCAGCATTCCGGACCACATACCGCCGGAAACGCTCCGTGACGACCTGTCAGGCCTGCCGGAGCTCGCCGGCGCGACGATAACCGTCAGCCCTTTCGGCCTGAATGCGCTACAGGGGCCGACGGCCCAGATCACCCATGTGGTGTCGGTCAGCGGTGGCGACCGCCCCGGACTTGTCGCCCGCCTGTCCGAGGTGTTCACCCAGTTCAAGGCGAATATCGTGCGGATGGACGCTCAGACGGTTCCTGACGCCCAGGGCAGCCGCTACGTCACCCGCTTCGCCATCTGGATTCCGCCGGCGAGCAGCGCCGCTTGCCTCAACACGGTGGCCAATACGGCGGGCGAACTGGGCTTGGCCTGCCACTGGGAGGAATTCCAGGCTGGTGGTCCGCCCCAGACGCTTGGGTCCCCGGTGCCTGGATCAGCCGGCCCACCGACTGATTGAATTATGGCGAACCCGACAAGGTCCGCGCCACCGACTCGGCCTGCTTGAGACCGGCTTCGCCGCGACGCCAGTCGATGACGCGGGTTCCGTCGCGATCCCAGCCCTGGACAGCACGGTCAAGCGCCATGCGCATCGCCCGCACCCCTTGCCGCGCCACCTCGGTCGAGGGCGTCACCATGACCGCCCGCCCGAAATCTACCGCTTCGTTCACCCGACTCTGCGCCGCCTCCAACGCCGCCACCATCTGGCTCAGCCGCGTATCGCCCTTCCGCATCGCAGCGGAGGCCCTGGCGCCCGCGATCGCCCGGCTCAGGGCTTGCCGCAGGCCAAAATCGGTCTGGCCCGGCTCGGCGACGCCAAAGCCGGAATCCAGCCCGTGCAACGCAACCGCCACTTCGCGGCGAAGGCTTTCTTTGCCTTGATTCGGTGCCGAAGCGGCATCCAGGCGGCGCTGAACCGTCTCGGCCTCATCCAAGGCAACACTGAGATAGCCCTTGCCCTGCGGCGTGTCGGGGGCCGAGGTCAGTACCGTCGCCAGCGCCGATTCTGCCTGGACCCTGTCTGGCACAGAGATCGTCGCCTCTTGCTCCGCGGCATGGCATGCCGTAGCCGACGCCAGAAGCCCGACTATAGCGGCAACAATCAATCGCATTCTTTTCCAACTGCAGATGCGCCAACGACAAATGCCCCCTCGCCGGGGCCGGTTCAACCGGCCCAGCGGCTTGAAGGGTGCTCGCCGCCGGCGACATTAGACGCAAGGAGGGGTTGAATGGAAGCCCCCGTGACCGCAGCATCACCGCAGGCGCTTCAACGCGCCCTGCACGAAGGCTCCCCGCAACTCGCTGCAGCAGTATTCGACGTCAACTATTTTATAAGCTTTCCCGCTTTTGAATCGAAGCGTTGCGCCGATACGAGCCGGCACGTCCGCAAAAAATGTTCGTCGGAGCTCTGTTTTATCGAAGGATTCAACAACGACGTAACGCATTAGTTACACCACTGCTCTTTCCCGATAAAATACAAATTGCTGAGTTAATTTGCAACAATTCGCGTTTACATCAATTTTTAATTAAATGTCGGCAGCCTGGCGGAAGGGCGGCCTCTCCGCCCTTCGTTCCCCTTCTCTCCCACGCCCGATTCGGTTAGTTTGCCGCCCATCGCCCCGCTCGGGCCACCGCCTTCGAACACCCCCCCGGGAGTCATCATCGATGCCAGTTCTTCTCGCCGTTTTCATCGCCGTCCTGCAGGGCGTAACCGAGCTTTTCCCGGTGAGCAGCCTCGGCCACGCGGTGATTCTTCCCGGCATCCTGCATTTGGGGGTGGACCAGCGCGCTCCTGAATTCCTGCCGTTCCTCGTTGTGCTGCATCTGGGCACGGCAACCGCGCTACTGCTCTATTTCTGGCGGGACTGGGTGAACATCGCCCTTGGGCTCGTCGGCGGACCGTCGCCCGAGCGCCAGGCCAACCGGCGGATCCTCCTGATGATGATCATCGCCACCCTGCCGGCGGTGGTATTGGGCTTTCTGTTCGAGCACAAACTGAAAAACCTGTTTGGCGTCCCGCTGATCGCCTCCGGTTTCCTGTTCGCCAACGGCTTTCTGCTGTTCGCCGGCGAACGGCTCCGCCGGCGGCGCGCCGCCCAGGAAGGCAGCCAGAATGACCTTTCCGCGCTGACATGGAAGGGCGCCCTGGCTATCGGGCTCTGGCAATGCACCGCCTTCTTCCCCGGCATCTCACGCTCCGGCGCCACCATGGTCGGCGGCCTGCTGTCAGGCTTGACCCACCGCGCCTCGGCGCATTTTTCCTTTCTGATCGCCACGCCGATCATCCTTGGCGCTGCGGTGATGGAGGTGCCCAAACTGCTCCATCATTCGGCCGCTCCCGGGATGGCGGGGATTTCGCTGATCGGCGGGGTCGCCGCCGGAATCACCGCCTATGCCAGCATTGCCTTCCTCATGCATTACTTCCGCAAGCACGACTTCGAGGCGCTGGACCCCTTCGCCTACTATTGCTGGCTGGCCGGTGGCGGTGCCGCGTTGTTTCTGCTGCTGGCGCAATGACATAAACGCAAGATTGAGAGCGGAGTGATCGCGTCGTCGCACAGCCGCCGGCTGGCGGGCATGCAGCGGCGACGCGACGCCAGCCCCTCGTTAACTCCTGCCCCATCAGCCCCTGCCCATGGCCGCCGTCTTGCTGTCGAGCAGATTGATCAGGCCGGCAAGGCCGTCGCGCCGATAAACCGACATGAACTCGGATCGGCGAACCGCCAATTGACTCACCGTTCCCTCAAGCAGGACATCGACGATCTTCCATTGGCCCTGCCGATCCTTGTGCATGACGTAATCGATCTCGGTCGGCGAACCGCTTGCCGGCACGATCTGGCTGGGCACCACCATCAGCGAGTCGGTCGACGGGTGAGGCGCCCCCACCTTGAATTGCTCCCCATGCCACGAATTGAACTGGTCGGCGTAGCTCGCCACCGTGTAGCGCGCGAAGGCCTCGGTAAGATGCTTCATCTCGTCGGGCGTCATTTGTGCCGCCGCCGGACCAACGGCATCGCGGGTCATCGCCGGCAGGTCGTAGGCGTCGGTGACCGGGCCGCGCAGCCGCTCGACACGGCCGCCAAAGCCCAATTTAGGTCCCCCCTTCATCACCGCGAGTAGACTCTGGCTGAAATCCTGGATCACCTGCCGCGGATCGGCCGCGCCCCAGCCCGCTACCGGCATCAGGAGGGCCGCGACCAATATCCCGACGGATAGAATCTGGAGATACCAGCCGGCGAGAACGCGCTGACAAATTTTCGTGACGAGCAAAGCGCCCCCCTTCCCTTGGGATCACGCCCTTGCACAATGATAATGGTTGCAGCATAGTTCAAATACTTAAATGATGAACTGGCATATTCATTTTGTCAGTTTTGGAAATTACGGCTACTTATGCTATTTGCGTTACACAAATGCAGAACGGCATATGCGCCAAAGACATATTGCCTGCACTCACCTTATCCATCTAACACTTATTAGCTGAAAGTTACCGAGAGAAGTCTACCACGCTTGTCGGCGCGCTGAATAAGCGTCGCCACATGCCTGACCAGACGTGGGGAGCAGGACAGATGCAGGTCGTACTCGCCGAGTCGCGCGGGCTCTGTACCGGGTTCCACCGGGCGATCGAGATCATGGAAACCGCCCTGAGGGAATGCGGTTCCCCGATTTATGTCCTGCGAGAGGCTCTCCGCCCGGTGCAGATGGTTGATCGCCTGCACGCCAAAGGAGTGCGCTTCATCGACAGCCTGAGCGAGGTGCCGGCGGGTGGAACCGTGGTGTTCAGCGCCCACGGAGTACCTCCGCAGGTGGAGCGGGAAGCGAAAGCCCGGAGCCTGAACATCATCGACGCCACCTGTCCATTGGTGTCGATGATCCACGCCGATGGAGCGCGCCTCACCCGGACAGGCGGCGAACTCGTGGTCATCGGCCAAGCCGATCACCCGGAAACCGAGGCGACGCTGGGCCGCCTCGGCCGCCGCGCCCATCAGGTCGGCACGATCGAAGACGTAGCCAGGCTCGACCTGGCCACTTCCCCGGCAATCGCGTACGTCGTTCAGACCACCTTGTCGGTCCATGACGTTTGGCCGGTCCTCTCCGCCCTGCGGGCCCGCTTTCCGACAATCACCGACCTGACCGCCACCAACGCCTGCACCGCCGTCGTTTATCGGCAACAGGCGGCCTGGGGCCTGGCCGGGATGGTCGACCTCGTCCTTGTCGTCGGCGATACGAACAGCCCCGGCTGCCGCAGCTTGCGGGACATCGCCAGGCAGCGGGGCACTCCTGCGGAAATCGTCGACAGCTCCTTGGCACTGGACGAGGGTTGGCTGACGGGGGTCAACCGCCTTGGCATCACCGCCGGCCTGTCGACCCATGACGACCTGGTGCAGGAGCTGATCGAAAGACTGCGGACGGAAGGCCCCCTCGAGCTGTGGACCCTGCCGGAACCCAAGGAACGGATCGGCGGCCTCAATGATGCGCCGCGCGCCATGTTCCCGCCGCTGGCGAAGGACGCGATCGCAGGAGTCGGTGCGTGGTGATTGCGCCGATGGATAGAGGATTGAATTTGTAGGCGCTTTGGCGAGAACCTGGCTCACAGGCCGTTCGGGCGATGCAAGAGGCCTTCGGGCAGCCCCCCGCATGCCGCCGCGACGGCGTTGCCCGCAGCCGTTACTTTATCGGCTCCAGGGCGGGATACCAGGAACAGACGAGAGACTGATGCTCATCGCCTCCTTTCTCGGCACAGGCCTTGCCGCGGGAAGTATCGTCTGCCTGCGGGCAGGCCGCCACCGCCCGTCGCACAACCCGACGAGAAGGCTGCCGGTGGTTGCCGCGGCGGCAGCCCTTCTGCTCCTTGGCGCCTGCGCGCAAACTCCGTCGAACCCCGAGGAGCGGGCCGAATTCGAGCAGGTCAACGACCCGCTCGAACCGCTGAACCGCAAGGTCTTCGCCTTCAACAACTATCTCGACGACCACGTAATGGTACCGGTGGCCAAGACTTACAAGGATGTGCTGCCCGGCGCGGTGCAACGGGGCATCCACAACGCCCTGGTCAACCTCAATGAGCCCTATGTCGCCGGCAACGAGATCCTGCAAGGCAGGCTCTCCGCGGCGTTCAATGATCTGGTGCGGTTCGTAATCAATTCGACGTTCGGTGTCGCCGGCTTGTGGGATCTGGTTGCCGATACCGGCGGGCCTCGCGCCAACAGTTCGGATCTGGGAATTACCTTGGGCGTGTGGGGAATCCCCGAGGGGCCGTTCC
This sequence comes from Pseudomonadota bacterium, assembly GCA_021781575.1. Lineage (GTDB taxonomy): Bacteria > Pseudomonadota > Alphaproteobacteria > Rhodospirillales > Magnetospirillaceae > DUZF01. The sequence goes on along the minus strand of JAJXWP010000002.1, from coordinate 7,875 downwards.
TTATGCTGCCGTTCTTCGGCCCCTCCGACCCGCGCGACACGGTGGGCCTGGCTGCCGATTATTGGGCCGATCCGGTCGACGCGGTGATCGAAATGCCGGGTGGCAACATGTGGGCGGTGTATACCCGATACGGTATCGGCATCATCGACACGCGGGTCCAGCTGCTCGAGCCGGTCGCCGACCTGAAACGCAGCTCGCTCGACTACTATGCCGCAGTCCGCAGCCTATACCGGCAGAAGCGCCAAGCGGCGGTCGGCGGCAGCAATCAATTGGGGCCCGGCGAGCCGACGCAAGCACAGCTGAGCCAGTAGGCGACGGTCGACGGCACCGGCGGAGGCGGCAAAAATTGTTGCGCCGCAACAATTCCTGATGCACCCTAAAATCAACTGAAGGGCGCAAGACGGCAGCCACTGTGCCGGCAGAATGTAAGCCATGGGAACCGCACCATGCTCATCATCGAAAATAAAACCTTCGACGAGATTGCCATCGGTCAATCGGCACAGCTGACGAGGACGTTGACCGACGAAGATATCGTGCTGTTCGGCGTCATGTCTGGCGACGCCAATCCCACCCATTTCCAGCTCCAGGAAGCCGAAAGCCACCGCCACCGGGTGGTCGGCCACGGCATGTGGGGGGCTTCGCTGATCTCGGCGCTGCTGGGCAACGAATTGCCCGGTGCCGGCACGGTCTACAAATCACAGGCGCTCGACTTCCACGCGCCCGTGGCCCTGGGCGACACCTTGACCGTCAGCATCACCGTGCGGGAGAAGAACACAGCCGACCGGTCGGTGGTATTCGACTGCCGGGCGGAGAACCAGAGAGGCGACACGGTATTCAGCGGCAATGCTACGGTGTATGCTCCGACCGAGAAGCTGCGCCAGGAACGGATGGCCCTTCCCGAAGTGAAGGTCAGCCGCGGCCATCACGTCTTCGAAAACCTGATCCACCGTTGCGCCGAACTGCCGCCGGTCTCCATGGCCGTTTGCCACCCCTGCGACGAAGTCTCGCTCAAGGGCGCGGTCGAAGCGGCGGAACGCCGACTGATCGATCCGGTGCTGGTCGGCCCTCGACTGAAGATCGAAAGCGTGGCCAGAGAATTCAATCTCGATATCGCGCGGTATCGCATCGTCGATGCCGAGCACAGCCACGACTCGGCCGCCCGGTCGGTGGCGCTGTGCCGCAGCGGCGAAACCGCCGCCCTGATGAAGGGCAGCCTGCACACCGATGAGATGATGCACGAGGTGGCGGCCCACGATACCGGCCTCAGGACCGGTCGGCGGATCAGCCATGTCTTCCTGATGGACGTCCCCAGCTATCCCCGGCTGCTGATGATCACCGATGCGGCGATCAACATTTATCCGACATTGGAAGACAAGGTCGACATCGTCCAGAATGCCATCGAGTTGGCCCAGGCGCTCGACATCAAGGAGCCGAGGGTGGCCTTGCTGTCGGCGGTCGAGACCGTCTACCCCAAGATCGCATCGACCATCGAGGCGGCGGCCCTGTGCAAGATGGCCGACCGCGGTCAGATCAAGGGAGGCATCCTGGACGGCCCGCTGGCCTTCGACAACGCCATCAGCGAAGAAGCGGCTCAAATCAAGAAGATCGTTTCCCCGGTCGCCGGCAAAGCCGACATCCTTCTGGTGCCCGATCTCGAGGCGGGCAACATGCTGGCCAAACAGCTGGCCTACCTCGCCGATGCCGATGCTGCCGGGATCGTCCTCGGAGCACGAGTGCCGATCGTGCTGACCAGCCGCGCCGATAGCCCCAAGGCCCGCTTGGCCTCCTGCGCGGTCGCTGTGCTGTTCGCCAGCCGCCGCAAGGCGGCGCTGCAAATCGCCGCGGAATGAGGAGGGGGCTTCGTGAGTGACGGGATCCTGGTCATCAATGCGGGCTCGTCGAGCAGCAAATTCTCGGTCTACATCAATCGCCAGAACGGCGACCTCGACCTGACCTGCAAGGGCCAGATCGAGGGCATCGGGGTCGACCCCACTTTTGTCGCCAAGGCGCCCGACGGCACCATCCTGGGCGAGCATCGTTGGCATGCCCATGTCGACCGGACCAACCTTCTCAGCTATCTGCTTGGCTGGATCGAACTGCATCTTGGCAGTGCCGAATTGAAGGCGGCGGGACATCGGGTGGTGCATGGCGGGCGCCACTATTCCGCCCCCGCCCTGGTCAACGAATTGGTGCTCGAGGTCTTGGAAAACCTGGTGCCCCTGGCTCCGCTGCACCAGCCGCACAACCTGGCGCCGATCCGCTCGATGGCCAAACTGCATCCCGGCCTTCCGCAGATCGCCTGCTTCGACACGGCCTTCCACCGCAGCAACGGATTTCTCGCCACCGCCTTCGCCCTACCCCGCTGGCTGCTCGACGAAGGGGTCCAGCGCTACGGCTTCCACGGTCTATCCTACGAATTCATCGCTTATCGCATGCGCCAGATCGCACCCGGGCCGGCCGCCGGCAAGGTGGTCGTCTGCCATCTTGGCAGCGGCGCCAGCATGTGTGCCATCGACAATGGCCGCAGCGTGGCCAGCACCATGGGCTTCACCGCGCTTGACGGCCTGCCCATGGGTACCCGCACCGGCCAACTGGACGCCGGCGTGCTGCTTTATCTGTTGCAGGAGAAGCATATGAGCGCGGACGAGATCCAGCGCCTGCTCTACCACCAGTCCGGCCTGCTGGGCATGTCGGGCATCAGCAACGACATGCGTCTCCTGATGTCGAGCGGCGACCCCCATGCGAAAGAAGCGGTGGACTTTTTCATCTACCGCATCGGCCGCGAACTGGGCTCTCTGGCCGCCGCGATGGGTGGTCTCGACGCCGTCGTGTTCACCGCCGGCATCGGCGAACATTCGGCCGAACTCCGGGCCCGGGTGCTGCGTGAAAACGCCTGGCTCGGCCTTGCCGTGGACAACGACGCCAACACAAGAGGCGAAGGATGCATTTCCCCCGCCGGTGCCGTATGTTCGGCCTGGGTCATACCTACCGATGAGGAACTGATGATCGCCATGCATACCCGCGATGTGCTGAAGGCACGGGCGGCTGCCGAGTGACGCCGACCGATACGGACGACCCGCTGCGCCTGTTCCTCCTTACCGCGCTGGGGGATGGCAAGGCGAAGGCGCCACAGGAATTGGCCCAGGCCTTTTATGCCACCCGCGCCAAAGCCGGCGACCCGCCCGACGCGTGGCGCCGCTATCTGACGGCGGTTCGCCAACAGGCACTATCCCTCGCCCGGGCCGGGCGACTTGAATTTCTCCGCAAGGGCAAACCGGTGGATGCCGAGGACATCAAGGGTGTCGTACGGGTCCGGATCAAAGCGGACTGAGGCCGGGTTTGGCGCGCTCCGTCAGGAATGCCGCAGCCAAAGGATCAAGCCCAGGATGATCACCGCCAGCGCCTGAGTGCCGACGCGCAGGTTCATCAAGCGGTTGGACCAGCGCCGGTTGATCTCGCCGCCGCGGGCGAAGACGATCACGCCGCTGAGCAGCACACCCAACACGGCGACAAGAACGACCACCAGCAGGACGGACAAGATCGCGACCATGCCCTCCAGTTGGGGCCGGGCAGCGCCGATTTTAAGGGGCTCGGGCTCAACCGATCGGAATGTCCCGTTCTATGCGCCACAGCGTGCCACCCTCCTCCAGGACGTACAATGCATTGCCACTGTGGCTGAAGCGCAGGGCGACCGGCGGCGTTCCCCCCGGGAATTCGGCGAAGTCGGTGATCGTTCCGTCGCGCAGGTCCACCCGCACGATACGGAAGCCGTATTTCGGCAGATCGACCGCCACATAGGCTTGCGTCGCTCCGCCGAACAAGGGGGCCCGCGCCAAATCGAGCGCCCTGGCGGAACCCGGCTTGGCAAATACCGCCAAAGGCCTGGGAGGAGGATTGGGGTGCCGCGCCAGCAACGGCCGAGCACCGGCCACGTCGGGCCATCCGTACCAGATGCCGGCGGCGACGGCGAACAATTTATCGCCGTCCAGCAGGTAGAGACGGCCCTCCGGCGTGAACGCCATGCTGCGCGGGTCGCCAAAACCCCAGGCGACCAACTGCGCCCGGCCGTCGTCTTCGCCGGTGCGCAGCACCGCGGCGCTGCAAGGCACACGCCCTTCGATCATCTGGCCGGCCCGGGTCGATGTGCCATAGGGAACGAACGCGCCGGTGACGGTGCTGTCATGGGTGAGATTCCGCCCGGTCAGGCGGACATCCTGGCAGGGCACGTCATGGGCGGAAGGCGAGGCCTTCCGCCAGGGTGCGTCTGGCCCGGCGATGCCGGTTTCGGTTACCGAGCCGACACCAATGTAGACCATGCCATCGGGTCCCACGGCCGGCGCGTCGACGGGATGGTCACCGCTGGGCAGCCCCTCCATCAGGATCGCGCCGCGGCCGTTGAGATCGAGCCGCAACAGGTAGCCACCCAGGGTTCGGCTGGTTCCCGTCACATAGAACAAGCCGCCGGACGCGGCGAGTCCGGTCCATTGCGAGTCGGCCGCCCCCTGGTCGATCAGGTCGCGCCCGCCGGCGGCGCCCAGTCGAACCAGTTTGTCGCCGTCCTCGATCACATAGATCCCACCCATGCCGTCAACCGCCAGCCCCGCCGGCCGATGGATGCCAACGGCCTCGGGCACCGCACGAAATCCGGCTGGCACCGTCGCCCGGCCGGGCGCCGCGGCCAATTGCGCTCCCGCCGGCGCGCCGCTCGCCGAGGACGGCGGCAGTGGCGCGCTCTCCGCGGTTTGGCCGTAATAGGCGGTGGAGCGCCAGCCCGCCGGGACGGTGCAACCGGCCAGTCCGGCGGATGCCAGCAACAAGAACAAGGTGGTCCTGACAGCCGGCAAAACCGAACGACAGGGGAAGACAGAGACCGATGGTTTGCCGTTCCACCACATCGGATGCCTCCCTCGCTGCCTGGACGAACAGATGGCGACGCCAACCGAGCGAACAAGCTTTCGCCGCCGAGGCCCGGCGCAATGGCGCCGCCTTTGCGGAAATGCCTACCGAATGGCGCTTGACAGCTTACCTCGTTAGGTTACGGTCGGCCGGGGAACCGACCAGCAGCGTCAGTGTGGGAACGGCCGGAGGCTCAATCAAGACGGCCCATGAACTATTTTATCCAACAATTGATCAATGGCGTAACACTCGGCGCCATCTACGGCCTCATCGCCATCGGCTACACGATGGTTTACGGTATCATCGGCATGATCAATTTCGCTCATGGCGATGTTTACATGATCGGCGCCTTCATTTCTTTGATCGGCTTCTTGCTGATGGGGGTCCTCGGCGTCGGCTATCTGCCATTGGCGCTGTTCGTCGTGCTGCTGCTATCGATGGCGCTGACCGCCGTCTATGGTTGGGCGGTCGAGCGGATCGCCTATCGGCCGCTGCGCGGCTCGTTCAAGCTGGCTCCACTGATTTCCGCCATCGGCATGTCGATCGTTCTGGAAAATTACGTCCAGGTGACGCAAGGGGCCCAGGTCAAACCGCTGCCGCCCCTGGTGCACGGCGGCATCCAGCTGTCTGCCGCCAATGCCGACTACCACGTAACGCTGAGCTACCTGCAGATTGTCATCGTATTGATCACGGTGGGCCTGATGGCGGGCTTCACCTACGTCATCACGCGCACGCCTCTGGGCCGCGCCCAGCGGGCCACCGAACAGGATATGACAATGGCGGCGCTGCTTGGAATCGACGTCGACCGGGTGGTGTCGACCACCTTCGTCCTCGGTGCCGCAATGGCGGCGGTGGCCGGTTTGATGGTGACCCTCTACTACGGCGTCATCGATTTCTACATCGGTTTCATCGCCGGCATGAAGGCCTTCACCGCGGCGGTGCTGGGCGGCATCGGCTCGCTACCCGGAGCGATGCTAGGCGGGCTCCTGATCGGCCTCATCGAAGCGTTCTGGTCAGCGTATTTCAGCATTGAATACAAGGACGTGGCCGCCTTCTCGATCCTTGTCCTGGTGCTGATTTTCCGCCCGACCGGCCTGCTCGGCCGGCCCGAGATCGAGAAGGTCTGAACCCCTTGCCGCGCCACCTTGCCGCACCTGCGCTCGCCATGCTGAAGGACGCGCTGGCCGCCGCCGCCGTGGCGGCACTCCTGGCTCTACCGCTGCTTGGCTTCCGGCTGACCGACTCCCAACAAGGGCTGAAGCTCGATTACCGGTTCGCCTGGATCGGCTATGCCGCCGCCGCCGTGTTCTTCGGCCGCCTGGCTGTGACCTTGGCCGCCATGGCGTTGAGCCGGACGACCCGCGGCAGGCGACAGATCCTGCCGTCCCTCGCCGTCCAGCCGAGCCGCATCCGCAAGACCGCAGGTTGGCTGATGGTCGCCGCGGCGTTGCTCCTGCCCTGGGCGCCGTTCGCCGACCGCAACCTGGTCGACAAGGCGACGCTGCTGCTCATCTATGTGATGCTGGGCTGGGGGCTGAACATCGTGGTCGGGTTGGCCGGCCTGCTCGACCTCGGCTATGTCGCCTTCTACGCTGTCGGCGCCTATTCCTACGCCATCCTGTCGCAGACTTTCGGTCTGTCATTCTGGATCTGTCTTCCTTTCGCCGGGGCGCTGGCTGCCAGCTTTGGCATCCTGCTGGGATTTCCGGTACTGCGGCTGCGCGGCGACTACCTGGCCATCGTCACTCTGGGCTTCGGCGAGATCGTCCGCGTCGTGCTGTTGAATTGGCAGGAGCTCACCAACGGACCCAACGGCATCGCGGGCATCCAGCGCCCCAGCTTCTTCGGCCTACCGTTCCTGGCCCATGTGGCCGGCAAAACGACCTTCCATGAGTTCTTCGGCCTGCCGTTCTCTCCCGGGCATCGCATCCTCTTCCTTTACTACGTGATCCTGGTGCTGGCTCTGGCCACCAACCTGTTCACCTTGCGCATCCGCCGCCTGCCCATCGGCCGCGCCTGGGAGGCGCTGCGTGAGGACGAGATCGCCTGCCGCAGCTTGGGGATAAACCCGACTGCAACCAAGCTGTCAGCCTTCGCGCTGGGCGCCATGTTCGCCGGCTTCGCCGGATCGTTCTTCGCCACCCGCCAGGGGTTCATCAGCCCGGAAAGCTTTACGTTCATCGAATCGGCCATCATCCTGGCCATCGTCGTGCTGGGCGGCATGGGCAGCCAGATCGGCATCGTGCTGGCGGCCATCCTGCTGGTCGGCCTGCCGGAATGGTTCCGCGACCTGCAGCAATACCGCATGCTGGCCTTCGGCGGCGCCATGGTATTGATCATGCTATGGCGCCCGCGCGGCCTGCTGGCCAGCCGCGAACCGACCATCCGACTAACCGCCGAGAGCCCGCCCGGGATGCCCGAACCGGCAGGAGAGGCGGCACGATGAACGCCGGCGACCGCCCACCGCTGCTGACGGTCGAACACATGACCATGCGCTTCGGTGGGCTGGTCGCCGTCAACGACCTGTCGTTTACCGCCCGGCAGCACCAAATCACCGCCATCATCGGCCCCAACGGCGCCGGCAAGACCACCGTGTTCAACTGCCTGACCGGCTTCTACAAGCCGACCGTCGGCCGGCTGGCACTGACCCCCCCCGACGGCGGCCGGTTCCTGCTCGAACGCATGGAAGGCTTCCGCATCGCCAAAGATGCCGGCATCGCCCGCACATTCCAGAACATTCGTCTGTTCGCCGGCATGAGCGTGCTGGAGAATCTGCTGGTCGCCCAGCACAACCGGTTGATGCGCGCCTCGGCCTATTCGGTCGCCGGGCTGCTCGGGTTGCGGCGCTATGCCAGGGCCGAAGCGCGGGCGGTTGAACTTGCCCGCCATTGGCTGGACAAGATCGACCTGGGCCCCCAGGCAGACTGGCCTGCCGGCAACCTGCCCTATGGCTCGCAGCGCCGTTTGGAAATCGCCCGG
>JAJXWP010000017.1 GCA_021781575.1 Pseudomonadota bacterium | reverse complement strand
GCGCAAACGGCGGCGGCCGCCGCCGGCGCCGCCGAAGCGCCGAAGGTGGCGCCGGCGGCCGTCGTCGCGCCCACCGCCAGGGCGGCGCAGCCTGTTTCGCAGCAGGCGCAGTACAGCATCAACAAGCAGGCCGGCATCATTTCGGTATTCGGCACCAGCCGCCAGCAGAAGCAGGTCAAGGCCTATCTCGACAAGGTGATCGCCAAGGCCGGCGCGCAAGTGCTGATCGAGGCCAAGGTGGTGGAGGTCCGCCTCAACGACCAGTACAACACCGGCATCGACTGGGCGGCGCTGCGCCAGAACCTGCGGGGAACCGGCGGCGGAATGTCCGCCTTCAATATGGGGACCACCGCGCCGGGAACGAGCAATTCGTTTGTCGGAACGCCGGGGGCGTTGGCCTCTCCGTTCGGCCAGATGGGCGGGCTGAACGTCGGGATCACCTCTTTCGGCGGCGATCTCGCCGCTATGATCAATATGATCCAGCAGTTTGGCACCACCCGCACCCTGTCGAGCCCGCGGCTGACGGTGATGAATAACCAAACCGCCATGCTCAAGGTCGCGGAAAACTACGTCTATTTCAAACTGATGGCGACGGTCACGGCGACGCCGGCGGCCGTCGGCACGCCGGCGTCGCAGACGGCGACCTATACCAGCACGCTGCAGACTCTGCCCATCGGCTTGGTGATGACGGTGCAGCCATCCATCGATCTCGACAAGAACCAGGTGACGCTGAGCCTGCGGCCGACGGTCACCGCCCAGGCGGCCGCCCCGGTGCCCGATCCGGCGGTGCAACTGAGCATCGCCAGCGCCTGCGGCAGCATGACCACCGGGGCCTGCTCTCCCAACAATGTGGCGACGGCGGTTGCCAGCGCCAGCGTCCCGGTGGTGGATGTGCGGGAAATGGAATCGGTGGTCACCGTTCCGTCGGGCGACGTCGTCGTCATGGGCGGCCTGATGCAGGAATCGGTCGACAAGCAGGATTCGGGCGTACCCGGAGCGGAGAACGTCCCGGTCATGGGCAATCTGTTCAAGGCGAATTCCGATCAGACCCAGATGACTGAACTGGTGGTATTCTTGCGAGCGACGGTGGTCCACGGGGCCGACACCGTGGATCCCACCGATAAGGACCTTTACAAGCGCTACATGCACGACCCGCGGCCCTTGGGTTTCTGATGCTGGCGACCATCCGCTATATTCTGCTTACGGCATTTCGCGATCGATTTCTGGCCGCCATTCTTCTGGCCTTGCTGGCGGCAGTTGCCGGTGCACTGTTCTTCGGCTCCTCCGCGCTGACCGAACAGAGCGCTCTCGGGCTTGCCTTCGCCGGAGAATTGGTGCGATTGATTGCGGTCGTCGGGTTGGTGACGTTCATCTGCTTTCATCTGCGCCGCCTGTATGAGACGCGCGAGGTCGAGGCCATTCTCGCTCGGCCGATTTCGCGTAGCGCCTTCGTTCTAGCCTGTTTTACAGCCTATGCGGCGATCGCCGTGCTGTTGGCTCTGCTGACCGTGCCGATGCTGATGGCCGCGCTGAAGGCGCGAGGAGCCGGTCTTGCCGAGTGGGAGGCGAGCTTGGCCCTGGAAGGTCTGATCGTCGTCGGCCTCGCCTTGTTCTCCGCCATGACCCTGGAAAGCGCCACCGCCTCGGTGTTGGCGGCGCTGGGCCTTTATCTTCTGGGCCGCTCGGCGGCTGCCTTTCGCGCCATTGCCGAGAACGGTACCGGAAGCCTCGATTCCGACATGGCAAATACAGCGGTTCGGTGGGTGATGGAGGCCATTGCCGCCGTGGTGCCGCGCCTCGACCTGTTCGGGCAAAGTCGCTGGCTGGTGTACGGACCAGGCGGCGGCTGGGGACTGCGGGAACTGGCGGTACAAGCGGTGATCTATTTGCCGCTGCTGCTCCTGGCGGCGATCCGAGATTTGCAGGTCAAACGGTTTTGATGGGGTCCAACCTCCGGCGGATGATGCCCGCACCGAGATCCCTGGTATTGCCGCCTTGGCTGATGTGGTTTCTGCTGGTCTCCTTGTTCCTGGTGCAGATCGCCTTCGGTCGGGCCGTCGCGCCGTTGCGCGCGGCGATCGAGCAAATGCCCTCGCCGCCCGGACAGATCACTACGAAAGTGCTGGCGTTCGGCGACGAGGAATTCCTGTTCCGCGCGCTGAGCCATTGGCTGCAAGACGTGGGCGACGGGGGCGGCCGGGTTCGGCCGCTGCGGGACTATGACTACGATCGCGTGGTAGGGTGGCTGCAAGCCTTGGACCGCATGGACGATCAGTCTGACTATCCCTTTTCCTTGGCGGCCCATTATTTTGGCGCGATCACCGACCCCGCCGGCGCACCGCCGCGGGTGGCCAAGATCGCCGAATATTTCTGCACAGCGGCGCTGGCTCAGCCGGCCCGCCGTTGGCCCTGGCTGGTCTCGGCGGCGGCGATGGCCCGCCGGAGCGGGATGGCCCCGGGGGTGGCAAGCGATGTGGCCGGTGCGGTGATCAGGTTGCGCGACGACCCTTCCGTACCGCGCTGGTTACCGCTTCTCGCCATCCCTCTCTACCATCGTGCCGGGCAGGACGATCTGGCGCGCCGGCTGGAAGCCGATCCAGAACTGATTGGCATCCGCCAAGAGTTGAGACAGGAACTGGGCCGCAGGCTGCGGAATCTGGGAGTGCACTGAATCCCATTTGGCTCACGCCGGCAACCTGAGCGGGAATGGCCGAGGACACGTAAGGGATTGCGCGCGAATTCGAGGTGAGAGAGCTTCGCTCGGTAGTGAAGTGGCCCCACTACGAGAAGTGTTGGTACGTAACGTCACATATCTTGCTGCCAATTCGTCCCGTAATCTCGAAGGCGGTACCCTCAGACATTACCGCAATACGCCCCGGGTCCCCTGCTTGCCGACCGGAGGCGTTGCCGGCGCTTGTTGAATTTTCGTTCCGGCGGCTCGAAACCTTTGGCGAAATTGCCTATCCATGAGTATACTGTAAAGAATAGAGGGGAATTCCTTTGCCTGGAAGGAGAAGGCATGTTCACGGCGGTTAGGGAACGGATCAAGAAAAGGATGCATGCCGAAGGGCCGGAGAGCCAAAAAGGCTTCACCCTGATCGAAATGTCCATCGTGTTGGCCATCATCGGTTTGATCGTGGGCGGTATTCTCAAGGGGCAGGAATTGGTAGCCAACGCGCGGATGAAGTCGCAGATCGCGCAGATTGATGCCATCAAGGCTGCTATTACCACGTTCCAGGATCAATACCAATTTCTACCCGGAGATTTCAACGGAACGGTCGCACTTGGCTTGAGTGCCGCCGCAACTGGGGGCGAGGCGGGGTACATTACGACCAGCGCTAACGGCTATCTGCTCGATAATGCGGCGTGGGATTCGGATGGTGAGACCGCCTTCTTACAGCTAACCGCTTCAGGGCTGTTGGCCGGAGTCATCCCTTCGACCGGTAACGGTAGTAGTGCCCCTGTGCAGACTCCTTTGGTTACTGCGACGGCTGGTTATCTCCCTGGAAAATACAGTGGCACCTATCTTGTTCTCCAGACATTCGAATCTAGTACTCAAGTCGCTCCGATGATCCGTATTCAGAACGCGCTGCCCGGGATTGCCCCTACAGCGACGCACGCGTTGAAGGTGGGTGATGCGGTTTCAATAGACCAAAAATATGATGATGGATCACCGGTCACAGGGTCAATTCTCGTTGGATCGGGAAGCGCAGTAAGTGCAACTTCTGGTTGTGTTAGCGCGGCTACGTCCCCGACAAATGTCACGGCTGCCGTGTATGGAACAAATCTCACCAGTTCTACGCTCACTTGTGATCTCCTGTGGGCGGCTCAATGATTGAATCTAAGGCAGTAGGGTTGTTTTTGTAAAAGTGACTCTGCTCCCAAGATTGTCGATTCGCTAAGTCGGCACGCCTGACTGTGTGCTGCTGCTTTAGGGGCGAGAATGGCGTGGTGGCCGTCGACCGCACATAGGTCCCCCTCGAAGTGGTGCAAACTCTCCGGCGTGGGCGACCCGGCGACATTGCGCCGAGCCACCGAATCACCCGTAGTAGCTTCGCTATTGGTCGACGACAGTGGCCGACCGCAATGCGGGGAGAGGAGGGGTGAAACGGCCTCCGGTTGCCGATATTTGCATATTTGTTAAGTCAGGCCCTGCCGTTGCTCCACCCTCGATAGCCCATGTATGATGCATTTGGGGTAGGCCGAAGGCGGGGCGATGAAGTTCGAGTTTTCCGACCAGGTTGGCGGCGACAGCGAGCGCCCGAAGCAGGGGGAGGTGCCCGCCCCGCCGTCATCGCTCGCATTTGCCGAGGGCGATAGCCCGTTGAATGCCGAGGCGGCGTCTCCGCCGCCGTCGGCACCGGCGGCGCCGCCGCTGGAATTCGGCGATCACGTTGATGGCCTCGCCGCGGCCGAGCCCAGCTTGGCCGAGGCTTCGGCTCCGCTGTTCGACGTCATCGAGGACGATGCGACGACGGCGCCGTCGCCGGAAGCGGTACCACCACCACCATTGGCGCTGGCGCCGGACGGGCGGGAGGGCGAGGTGGCGGACGGTGCGGAACCTGCGCGAGCCGGGGTCGAGATCCCACCCATCCCACCGAGCCTGTCGGATCGCGCGGCGCCGACCGCGGCGTCGGCTGCCGGGCGCCCGGCGATTTTCGCCGCGTTGGTGGGGGGAACGCAGGCGGCGGAAATAGGTGAGCCAAGGAAGGTCACCTCCGCCGGCAAAGCCCCTGCGGCCAAGGCGGTGCAGGCTCCTTCGTCGCCCTCCGGCGGCCGGCCGGCCATCTTCGCCGCGCTTGCCGCGATGGGCGGCGGGGAGGCGGGGGGGGCATCCTTCGAGACGGCCGCTACGCGGCCTCCTCAGGATGAGGCGTTCGAGGCGGTGGCTGCGGAGCCGCCCCGGGATCCGGGTTCAGCACAGTTGCCTCACCCTGAGGAGCCGGCGCCGGCCGGCGCCTCGAAGGGTGCCGTTACGCTGGATGATGCCGGCAGGGACGCCGGCGCTACCGAGATGGCACCGCCACCACCACCACTTCCTCCTCCGCCGCCGCCACCGCCACCACCACCTCCTCCGCCGTCAGGAGGCGCCGGGGGTGGGCAGGGCGGCGCTCCGCCCACCGGTTCGGCCCCGGCCGGGGCGCGCATCGGCGACCGGCTGGTGGAAATGGGGCTGATCTCCAAGGATCAGCTGCAGGTCGCGCTCTACGAACGCAAGCGCACCAACAAGCTGCTGGGCACCCTGCTGGTCGACCTCGGTTTCATCACCGAGGCCGCGTTGTCGGCGGTGCTGGCCTCCAGCTCCGGCTACGAGAAGTTCGATCTGCAAGGCACGGTGGTCGAGCCCGAACTGCTGAAGCGGATCCCCAAGGAAGTGGCCTTGCGCTACCGGGTGCTGCCGGTGGCCATCGAGGGCAATTCCTTGCGCCTGGCCATGGCCGACATCTACGACGTCCTGGCTCTCGACCAGACGCGCAAATACGCGCCGCCCGGTTGCGAGATCATGCCGCTGGTCAGCTCGGAAGCGGAAATCCTGCAGGCCATCGACCAGTTCTATGGCTACGAGTTCTCGCTGGACGGCATTCTGCGCGAGTTGGAGACCGGCAAGCACGACGTCTCGGCCGCCGCCTTGTCGGGCGACGGCTATGTGCATCCCCTGGTACGCCTGGTCAACGCCATCGTCCTCGACGCGGTGAAGACCGGAGCCTCGGACATCCATCTGGAACCGGAAGGCGCCTTCGTTCGTCTGCGCTATCGCATCGACGGCGTGATGCAGCAGATCCGCACCTTCCACAAGGATCACTGGCCGGCCATTTCGCACCGCATCAAGATCGTTTCGGGGATGAATATCGCCGACAAGCTGAACCCGCAGGACGGACGATTCGGCTTTTCCATGGGCAGCCGCAAGATCGACTTCCGCGTCGCCTGCATGCCGACGGTGCACGGCGAAAACATCGTCATCCGTATTCTCGACAAGTCGCGCTCGGTCATTTCCATCAACAGCCTGGGCTTGAGCGAGAACAACGATAAGTTGCTGCGCCGGCTGATCCAGCGGCCCGAAGGCATTATCATCGTCACCGGCCCCACGGGTTCGGGCAAGACCACGACCCTCTACGCCGTGCTGAGCCACATCAATTCTCTCGAGCGCAACATCATGACGCTGGAGGATCCGGTCGAGTACGAGGTGCAGCTGATGCGCCAGGGCCAGGTGCGCGAAGGCACGGCGATGAATTTCGCCGACGGCGTGCGCGCCCTGCTGCGCCAGGACCCGGACGTCATCTTCATCGGCGAGGTGCGCGACAACGCCACCGCCGCCATGGCGCTGCGCGCCGCCATGACCGGCCACCAGGTCTATACCACGCTCCATACCAATGATGCCGCCGGCGCCATTCCCCGCCTGCATGACCTGGGCCTGTCCCACGGCCTGCTGGCCGGCAATATCATTGGCATCATGGCCCAGCGGCTGGCGCGCCGCCTGTGCCCCAGCTGCGCCACCAGGCGACGGGCGACGCCCGACGAATGCCGCGTCCTCGGCGTCGACCCCGCCTCGCCGCCCGACATCGGCGAGAAGGTCGGTTGCGCCGAGTGCCGCTTCACCGGCTATAAGGGCCGTCTTGCCGTCCACGAGCTGCTGCCGATGAACCGCGCCATCGACGAAATGATCCTGGCGGGCGCCCCGCTTGCGAACGTACGCGCCGAGGCGCGCAAATTCGGCTATATTCCTATTGCCGAGGACGGTATCCAGAAAGTCATGCAGGGCCTGATCACGCTGGAGAGCCTGGGTCGCGCGGTCGACATCACTGATCGGTTATAATGCCTCTCTATAATTACAGAGCGCTCAATCAAGCCGGACGAAAAGTCACCGGGCAGCTGCATGCCAATAATGAGACGGATCTCTATCAGCGTCTCAAGCAGATCAATCTGGAACTGGTGTCGTCGGCCGAGGACAAGGGCCGCAAGGGACTGGCCCAGCTTTTCCAATCCGGGATCAAGAACCGGGAACTGGTCCAGACCTGCCTGCACCTCCAGCAGCTTTCGGCGGCGGGCGTCAGCCTGATGGAAGGGCTGGCCGATGTGCGCGATTCCACCGAACACCGGCGCCTACGCGATTTGATGGCCGAAGTGTTCGAGGACGTGTCGCAGGGCCAGGCCCTGTCCGACGCGTTCGCCCGCCATCCGCGGGTTTTCGGCACGGTCTTCCAGTCCCTGGTGGCGGCCGGCGAGCAAAGCGGCAACATGACAGAATCCTTCACGCAGCTGGTCAAGCACCTGAAGTGGATGGATGAGATCAACACGAAGATCAAGAAAGCCACCCGCTACCCTATGGTGATGCTGTTCGTGATGTTCGGCTTGTTCCTCTTCATGATGCTTTTCGTCGTCCCGCAGGTGGTCGAATTTCTTAAATCATCGGGGCAAACCCTGCCGATGATCACCGTGGCGCTGATCGCCACCTCCCAATTCGTCCAGAACTACTGGTGGGTCGTCCTCGGCGTGCCGATCGTCACGTTCTTTGCCGCCAAGATCATGGCCCGAACGTCGGAAAAGGTCGCCTATCGGCTGGATTTCTACATCTTGCGGATTCCGGTGTTCGGCAAACTGATACGAAAGATTTCGCTGTCCCGCTTCGCTCATTTCTTCGCCACCATGTTCCAGAGCGGCGTTCCCATCCTCGACTGCATCGAGACCGCCCGCAAGGTGGTGGGCAATCGCTGCCTCGGCCGCTCCCTGGAATCGGTCCGCAGCGGCGTGCAGAACGGCAACCCGCTGTCGGTCGGCCTGCGCAACACGGGAGAATTCCCCAGCCTGGTGGTGCGGCTGGTCAGGATCGGCGAGGAAAGCGGCAATCTCGGCGAAACGCTCGACAACGTGACCGATTTCTATGACCGCGACATCAACGAAGGCATCGACACGCTGATCAGCATGATCGAACCGGCGCTGACCCTGTTCGCCGGCGCCATGATGGCCTGGATCGTCATTGCGGTGATCGGGCCGATCTATGACTCGCTGAGCAAGCTGGGCGGGTAGGCGATGAAGGGGCTGTCCGAAGTCGCTACCCTGTTCGCGCCCTTGCGGGAGCGGTGGCGCCGTCCGGGCGATGGCGCCATCGGCAAGGCTTTGGTGCCGCTGGTCGAGCGGCTGCGGGGGCTGGGGCTGCTGGCCGCGCCGACGCGGTTCGTGCTGATCGTCGGCGACGAAGGCACGACGCTGGTGCATTTCAATGGACGCCAAGTGGTCGACGCCATGTTTGTCGGACCCGAGGCGGAAGACGGTTTCGGCACGCTGCGCGAAGCCATCGACCGCGACCCCCAGGCAGAGGTGCTGGTGGCGGCCGACGTCCTGGAACAGATGTACCGGAACGAACAGCTGCCGCGCGTGGGCCGTTTCGACCGCCTCACCATCGTCAAGCGCCGCCTCGACATCGCTTACCCGCATGACCGGCTGAAGGCCGCGCTGCCGCTGGAGAGCGGCAAGGACGGCGGCGGCAGTTTCCTGTTTGCGGCTTTGCCGGTCACCACATCGATCGAACAGTGGATCGAATTTTTCGAAGGGTTGCCCAATCCGGTCATCGGCTTTTGTCTGCTGCCGCTGGAGTCGGTGAATATCGCCTCCCGCCTGGCGCCGTCCGCCGAAGGCGACGGGCGGCGGGTGTGGCGGGCCCTGGTCAGCCAGCAGGCGCCCAGCGGCTTCCGCCAGATCTTCGAATCGGACGGCGAGCTGGTGGTTACCCGGCTGACCCAGCGCCCGCCCGGCGACCTCTCGGCGGAAGCAGTGGCGTTGCTCATCGAACGCGAACTGCGCTCGTCGATCAGCTACATCAAGCGGCTTGGCTACACGGATTTCGACCGCCTCGACCTGGTGGTGCTGGGTAATCGGGATGTCTGCGCCGCGGTCGAGGCCAGGGATCTGCCCGTCACCTCCACGGTCGCCCTGACCCCGCGACAGGCGGAAGCGGCGCTGGGCTTTGTCGAAGTCGGGCCGGAAGACAGCCCGTTCGGCGACATCCTGCATGCCCAGTGGCTGGAGGCGAAGCGACGGCCGGTGGCGGTGCTGCCGACCGACAAACTGCGGGCCCGGCTGAAGACCGAGCAAGCCTTCAAGATCGGCTTCGTCGCCGCGGCGGCTCTGACGGTGTTCACCGTCCTTTACATCAGTTCGATCCTTTTCGATCTGTTCGATAGCGTGTCGACGGCGCAAAGCCTGCAAGAAATGGTCGCCACCGAGAGGCAGGCGGTGGCCTTGGCGCATAAGAAGCTGGAGCGTTTTCCAATCCCGGTGGACGTGATGACGCAAGTCGTCGATACCGAGGCTGCCCTGGCGAAGCGCCAGATCGATCCCACCACCCTTCTCCACGGCATCGCCGCGGCTCTCGACGCCTCGGCACGGGTGCAGAAGGTGGTGATCAGCTACCCGTCGCCCGACGACGGCAAGGCGGCGCCGCCGTCGCGCGGCCGCCGGCCGGCGCCGCGGAAGGCCCAGGACTTCGCCTATGAGGTCCATCTGGTCCTGCGCTTCGGAGGGCCGGGGGCGGCGGAGCCGGACGCCGTCCTGCGGCAGGCCAAGGACGCCCGAGAGCGGCTGCAGCAGGCGCTGCCGGACCATGAGGTCAGCCTGGTCCGGCTGCCGCTCAGCCAGTTGCGGAGCCGAATTCTCGAAGGAACCGCCGGCGCCGCGCAAAGCAAGGCGTTGTCCGGCCCGCCGACCGCCGAATACCTGATCCGGAAGAAAGCCTGATGGATCTCAACGTCAATATCGATCTGGCCAAGCTGAAGGCGTTGCCGCGGCCGCTGAAGGTGGTGACGGCGGTGATCCTGGCCGACCTGCTGCTGGTTGGCGCAATCCTGCTGGCTTTCAGTGACATGGTCGATGAACGGCTGGCGCGGGTCGACCAGCTGCGCGGCGAATTGTCGCGGCTGCGGCATGAGAATGTCGAACTTCACCGCCAGATCGACCATTACCCCGAGATGCTGGCGCGCTACAACGCCGCCGTGGCGGGCGGCATCTTCGCCAGCCTTGACCGGCTGAAACTGGTCAACGAAGCGCAGGACTACGGCGGCCAACACCATTTGGCCAACCTCCACTACAAGTTGGAGGCGGAAAAGGCCGCTCCCGCCGGAACGGCGAAGTACCGGCTGGACAGCACCGTCGTCACCTTCGAAAGCGGCGCCTTGCTGGACACTGATGCCATGGCCTTCTGGGATGCGGTGTTCAGTCATTTGCCCACCCATTATCAGGTGGCCGAGGCAAGCCTGGAGCGGCTGCACGACATCAACCCGAGAATGCTCGCCGATATCCGTTCCGGACGCCCGGTTTCCGCCGTCGCCGCCAAGATCACCTTCCGCGCCGAGTCCCTGAGCTCGACCGCGCCGGAGGGACAATGATGCCGCTTATCCCGGCGTTTCGGCCTTCAGGGCATATCGGCGAAGGTGGCCGCAGGGCACTCCTTCTCGGCACGCGTCTGTGGCTGTCCGTGGCCATCTGTGTGCCTCTCTGGCCGGTGAATCTGGCCGCGGAGGAACCCTCCCAGCCTCCGCCTTCGCCGCCGCCCGCCAACGCCTCCCTGATGTTCAGCGAAGCCGATGTGGCGGCGGTGGCCAAGGCCGTGGCGGCGCTGGAACGGGCGCAGGAGACGGGCATCGCGGCCGAGGCCGCGCCGGGGCCGGCCGATGCGCCGCAAAAGCCGAAGACGCCGAATATCTACGTCTCGGCAATCGTCGAACTGGGCGACGGAGACTGGACTGTCTGGGCCAATGGCTACCGCATCGGCCCCAAAGAGCAGGCGCCCGATTTCAAGGTGGTCGGGGTCAAGGACAATGCGGCCGAAATCGTCGTGGGCGGTGATCAGCCGGCGCGGTTCCGCCTGCATCCCGACCAGACCTGGAGATCCGATCATCACGACATCGTCGAGGGCATCTTTCCGTGACGCTTCCATTGGAGATTCGTGGGCTTTCCGCCGGCTACGGCAGGAAGACGGTCATCCGCGGCATTGAATTATCGGTCGAGCCGGGCGAAGTGTTCGGCCTGATCGGCCTCAACGGCGCCGGCAAGACCACCCTGATCAAAGCCATTCTCGGCCTGAGCCGGGCGGAAGGACAGGCCACCATCTTCGGCCTGCCCTATGGCCCGCCGGCCGGACGCGCCCAGTTGGCTTATCTGCCGGAAAAATTCCAGCCTTCCCCCTTGCTCAAAGGCTGGGAATTTCTGTCGCTGACGCTGGCCTATTACCGGCAGAAGCTGGACCGTGAAGCCGCCTTGGCCCTCTGCCGCGGCCTCGATCTGGACCTGGCGGCGCTGGATCGCGGCGGCCGCACCTATTCCAAGGGCATGGGCCAGAAGCTCGGCCTGGTGGCGACGCTGCTGACCGGCTTGCCTCTGCTGATCCTGGACGAACCGATGAGCGGCCTGGATCCTCGGGCCCGCATCATGCTGAAGGATCGTTTGCTGGAGTATCGCGGCTCGGGCAAGACGGTGTTCTTCTCCTCTCACATTCTCGCCGATATCGAGGAAATCTGCGACCGCATCGCCGTCATGCACGGCGGCAGGCTGATCTTCCTGGGCCGACCGGCGGAACTGCTGGAACGCGCCGGCGGCGTCAATCTGGAGCGGGCGTTCCTGGCGGCCATCGAGGCGGCGGATTCATCCTTCGAGACGCCGCCTGACGGCGGCTCCTCAGGATGAGGCGTCGAGCCCAGGCCCTCATCCTGAGGAGGCCGCGCAGCGGCTGTCAGTTGCCGACGCCATCCTCATCCTGAGGAGGCCGCGCAGTGGCCGTCTCGAAGGATCACTCGAGCGACAGGGCCGACGTATCCACCGCCTTCAGGCCTTCGGCGCCGCCCAGTTTTTCGCGTTGCATCAGCATCTTCAGGTCGCCGGGGCTGTCGGCTTCGGCCAGGGCGATGTCCTCGTCGATCTCGTCTTCCCGCCACAGCTTGAACAGCGCCTGGTCGAAGGTCTGCATGCCCTGCTCGGTGTTCTCGGCCATGATCGGTTTGATCGCCTTGATTTCGCCCTTGCGGACCAGATCCTTGATCAGGCCCTGGTTGAGCATGATCTCCAGGGCGGCCCGGCGGCCGCCGGTCTTGGTGCGCACCAGCCGCTGGGACAGGATGCCGCGCAGATTCAGCGACAGGTTCAACAGCACCTGGTTCTGCGCCTCCCGTTCGAAGAAGTTGACGATGCGCTCGATGGCCTGGTTGGCGTTGTTGGCATGCAGCGTCGCCATCGCCAGGTGCCCGGTTTCGGCGATGTTGAGGGCATGCTCCATGACCACGCGATCACGGATCTCGCCCACCAGGATGGCATCGGGCTTCTGTCGCAGGGCGTTTTTCAGGGCCGCGTCGAACGACCTGGTGTCGACGCCCACTTCGCGCTGGGTGATCAGGCATTCATGGTGCTCGTGGACATATTCGATCGGATCTTCGATGGTGATGATGTGGCCTGGCTCCTTCTTGTTGCGGTAGTCGATCATCGCGGCGAGCGAGGTCGACTTGCCCGAGCCGGTGCCGCCCACCACGATGATCAGGCCGCGCTTCTCGCAGCATAGCTCGCCCAAAAGAACCGGCAGGTGCAGCTGTTCGAGCGTCGGGATCCTGGTGGTGATCTGGCGGATCACCATGCCGGAATGCTGGCGCTGCTTGAATATGTTGACGCGGAAGCGGCCGGCCGGGCCCAGGTCCAGGGCCATGTTGAACTCATGCTCCTGTTCGAATTCGGCCTGCTGGTCGGGAGTGGTGATCTCGCCGACCACCTGGCCAAGCAGGCCGTCGTCGAGCATCAGGTCGGCCAGCGGCACCATGCCGTCATCGCCGCGCATCATCGGCGGTGAGCCGAAGGTGATGTACATGTCGGAGCCCTTGCGGGCAACCATGTCGAGCAGCCATTGAAGAAGCAGGGACTGGGTCATCGGGGCCTCACCGGAACAGACTCGCCACGCCACGCTTCTGCGGCTGCGGCTGCGCGGCCGGCTGGGGCCGGGCCGGGGCTTGCGGCGCCTCGCTGGCGGCCGGGGCGGCGTGGACCGTCGCCTTGTCCTGGCCCGGGGCGGCGAAGCGGTCCATTTCGCTGGCGTCGACCAATCCGTCGGATACCAGCGCCTTGACCGAATCCTCCATGGTCTGCATGCCGTAGCGCTGGCCCATCTGCATCATCGAGGTGATCTGCGGCACCTTGTTCTCGCGGATCAGGTTGCGCACCGCCGGCGTCCCCACCAGGATGTCGTGCGCCGCCACGCGCCCGCCGCCGACCTTCTTCAAGAGGATTTGGCTGATCACCGCCTGCAGCGAGCCGGCCAGCATCGATCGCACCATTTCCTTGTCGCCGGCCGGGAAGACGTCGACGATGCGATCGATGGTCTTGGCGGCCGAACTGGTGTGCAGCGTGCCCATCACCAGATGCCCGGTTTCGGCGGCGGTGAGCGCCAGACCGATGGTTTCGTGATCGCGCATCTCGCCCACCAGGATGACGTCGGGGTCCTCCCGCAGCGCGCTCTTCAAGGCGCGGGCGAAGGACTTGGTGTGGCGTCCGACCTCGCGATGGTTGATCAGCGAGCGATCCGACTTGTGAACGAATTCCACCGGGTCCTCGATGGTCAGCACATGCTTGTTGAAGCTCTTGTTGATGTGGTTGATCATCGCCGCTAGCGTGGTCGACTTGCCCGAACCGGTGGGGCCGGTGACCAGGACCAATCCCTTCTCGAACTCGGCGAACTGTCTGAACATTGCCGGGGCGTTCAAGTCGTCCAGCGACGGAATCACCGTCGGAATGGTGCGGAACACGGCCGCCGGTCCGCGATTGATGTTGAAGGCGTTGACGCGGAAGCGGGCCGATTCGCCGAAGGCGATGGCGAAGTCCAGGTCGCGCTCCTCCTCGTATTCGGACCGCTGTTCCTCCGTCATGATGGAATAGAGCATGGCCTTGACCTGATCGCCGGTCAGCGGGTCGCATTTCAGCGGCTTGAGGTCGCCCGAGATGCGCACCAGCGGCGGGTTGCCACTGGACAGATGCAGGTCGGAGCCCTTGCTCTGCATGGTGAAGGCGAGAAGTTCGGTGATCTCCATGGCGGTCCTCTAGTGGCCGATGCTCTGCAGATACGCATAGCGCTGCTTTACGTCGCTCAGCGGCACGGTCAGGGCGACGGTCCCCGGACGGTAGGTCCGGAGAAACCGGCCATAGGCCTGGATGGCCTCCATCGCCTTGCCGGAACGATCGAGCAGCAGGGCGTAATCCAGCAGCATGGCGGGGTTGTCGGGCGCCAACCGCACGGCATCGGCCATCTGGGGCAAGGCCTCGGCCAGGCGGCCCCGGCCGGCTTCGAGCATGGCGATACGCGCCGGGATTTCGGCGTTGCCGGGGGCCACTTGCCGGGCCGAGAGCAGGTGGGTCAGCCGTTGTTCGGGGGGCTGTCCGGCGATCAGGCGCAGCAGGATATCCAGGGCCAGGCGATTGGTGGGGTCGACGGCCAGCGCCCGCTCCAACTGTGAGCGGGCATCCTCGGCGCGGCCCAGTTCCCGCAGGCATTGGGCGGCGCCCAGCAGCGCCGTGACGTCGTCGGGGGTGGAGTTCAGCGCCGCCCGGTAGATGGCCAGGGCCGAGGCATAGTGCTTCCTGACGAAGAAGTCGCTGGCCAGATCCAGCGGCCGCGGGCTCTCCTCGACACTAAAACCGCGCGCATGGCCGACGGCGACCCGTTGGTCCTTCCAATAATACAGCACCCGGGCCAGATAATCGGCGCCTTTGGCCGGATCGCCGGCGTGGTAGGCGGCGACGGCGCTTGGCCATGACCGGTCGTTCTCATATAGCCGGCGAAGATATTGCGCGGCGAAATCCACATTGCCGGCCGGATCGAAGGCAGCGCGCAGGGTCGGAAAGGCATGGGGGTGGTGGAACAGGTCCACCTGCATGCAGCCGACATCGACCACCCCGATGTTCCGGTCCAAAAGCTTCGCGGCCTCACGCGCCGCCTCGTCGGCGCTGTCGTAGAAATGGCCCGTTCCTTGGGCGTTCAACGTCCACGGCCACGGCGCCACCATTCGCGAAGCGGGATCGCGCCGCCCGGACTCGGCCAGTCCCACCGCGACCAGCAGTCTGGCCGGGATATGGTAGCGCTGTTCCGCCTTGGCGATCTCTGCCAGGCAACTGGGCCGCCCTGCGGTTCCCTCGATCTGTGCCGCCGCCGGCCGGGGTGAAACCGCCAGGGCGGCCAGCGGCGCGCAGAGCAGCAGGCTCCGCAGGGCGGCCCGGGCTCCGCCTCCGTCACCCCGACGGCCGAAGGGCGGAGCGCTCTCTTCCCCCGGCCAAGAAGATTTCGTGTCGGCGCGTGGGATGCCACGGTTCCCGGCAATTCTCATGGATTGCCGCATGCCCCCGACCCGCAAAGCTGGATGATGAAGGCCGGCGACCGCCAGCGGACGATGTCGTCGAAATAGTTGGCGCCGACGGGCGGCCAGCCGCCGATGGCGGTGCCTTGGACAAATCCTCCGCCGGGCGCACTGCCGTCGGAATTGTACGCTTTGATGACGGAGCCGGCCGGCGCGGCGATTTGGATGCCGGCCTTGTTCCAGCCATACCAGCCGCTCCTGCCGTGGCTGATCAGCACGTAAGCGGCGCGTCCGCCGTCGCCGGCGGCTAGCGTCGAATTCCCCGGGCTGGGCGGCGCCTGGGCGGTGGTCAGTTCATTGCCGGCCGGATTTGCCGCGACATAGACGGGGATGTAGCTGCCGTAAGGGTAGGAAGGGCTGAGGCCCTTGGTGACGGGGTCGCAAAGCGCTTCTCTCGTCGTCGTCCCCGAGGTGATGTTGCGGAACAGGCATAAGGCCGAGCTGGAGGTGGTCGCATCGACCAATGTATCGATCACCCCGGGAATGGCGGCATTTGCCGGAAAATAGGCTATGCGGTTGCCCCAGCCGTCGATCGAGTATTGTTCGTCGATACCCAGCGTTCTCCAGGGTATTACGGAATGGGTGAGCGCTACGCCGCAGTTGCCGCCATTGGTCGGTGGCGAATTCCCCCCGTTCTCCAGTCCGTAATTGGTGTTGCTGTTGGTGAAACTGCCATCGGCCGGGCAGGGCAGTCGATTGTTGCGGATGGCGAACAGGACCAGGGCGTTCTCGATCTGGTCGAGGGCCGTATTGGTCTGGGTGACGCGAACCTTGGCGAGCACCGGTCCGAGGGCGACAATGCCTCCCCCGACGAGCAACCCTATAATGGCCAATACAAAAGCCATTTCAATAAGGGTGAAGCCACGCTGGTTCGTCATGGTCCTGCCGGTTTTCCCTGCTCCCTTGAGAAAGTTATACGTTCTTATTCATGAAATGGTCTAGCCTTTGATTCGCCGCAAGGCGGAAAGATCATGTTCCGACGCAGGTTTCAGAATTCCCAAATCATGCACAGGGAAAAGCGACAGTTCATTCGGTCCGCGACCCATGGCGGCGTGGCAGCATTGGGCGCAGGTGCGTTTTTATCGGCAACCGCATGTCTGGCGCTTTTCCATCCCTTCGGGGGAGACACCGTAAAGTCCGCGCTCCTGGTCATGGCATCGACGGCCGGGGCCATCAGTCTTGCCGACATAGTCTGGCAAAAGGTTCATCGGCGGCCATCAACGGGCCTCGACTTCGGTCAGGATTTTCCGTCCTGGCCAAGAGCCCTGCAAAAGTTTTTCGGCCTGGTGGTTACATTAGGCCTGATGGGTTTTCTGTATTGGCTGTTTCCTGAATACCGCGGAAATTTCTACGACAGGTATTTTCGACTGCTGCGGCTACTGTTGCCATTTTGGCTGGTGGCAGCGGTTCCCTATTTCTTTCTGATCGACCGGAAGATGCTTGATCCATATGACGGCTATTGGCATATGGCGAAACTGGCGTTCTTCCAATGGAAATCGGTCGACGGAAGGATTGTCCGGCAGCATTTGCTTGGCTGGCTGGTCAAGGCCTATTTCCTGCCGCTGATGTTCGTGGCGATGTGTGCGGGCATTGACAACGTAACGTCGTGGAAATTTAGCCGACTTGGTGATTTCAAAGCGTTATTCGACATCATATTTTCGGGTCTTTATTTCATTGACGTCGGCCTGGTGTCGATGGGCTATCTGCTGTCCTTGCGTATTACCGATACGCATTTCCGCTCGGCCGAGCCAAGCGCCATCGGCTGGTTGGTCGCCCTGGTCTGCTATCAGCCGTTCTGGTCGCTGTTCGGCGGGGTCTATCTGAACTACGGAACCGGGTACAGATGGGACCTGTGGCTGTGGGGCTCACCGTTTCTCTATACGGTGTGGGGCAGCGTGATTCTGATGCTGACGGGGCTCTATGTCTGGGCAAGCGTGATCTTTGGAGCCCGATTCTCGAATCTGAGCCATCGGGGGATCATTACCAATGGCCCTTACCGGTGGACGAAACATCCCGCCTATTTGGCAAAGAATCTATCGTGGTGGATGATTTCAGTTCCCTTCGTCACGCAAGGAACGGTCTCGGTCATCCTCAATCACTGCCTGTTGCTGGTGGCGCTCAATTTCATTTATGTGATGCGCGCCAAGACCGAGGAGCGGCACCTGTCGCGCGACCCGGTCTATGTGCAATACGCGCTGTGGATCGACCGGCACGGTATGTTCCGTTTCATCCGGCGCCTGCCTCTGCTGCGGCCTCTGGCCTACCGGCAGCCCACGGCTCAGTGGCCGTCGTCGGAATGGTCGTCGTCTCCTCCGTCGCCCGAGCCGGAGCCGCGACCCGGCGCAAGCGAGCCGTTGCGCCTCAGGTAACAGGTGAAGCCATCGTATTGCCGTGGCCCATTGGGCAAGGCAACCCGCAGGCTGACCGTCACCACCCGGTTGTTCACCGAGTCGAGCAGCCAGCGATAGCCCATGACGGCCCGCGGCACCGCAATCAGCGGGCGGATCTCGGCGAAATGAAGGGCGCCGCAGGCATTAGCCAGATCCACCGGCATGGCCCGGGCTTCGGCGCCCCATAGGGTGGTCAACAAGCCGGCCAGGACCGGAAGGGCGAGATACGGCTTCATCATTTGAGATTGAGATTGTCTTGGAGGCTGCAATCCATCGTCGCATTGACCGGTGGATTCCACCATTCGTCACCCGGTGGATAGGTGCTGTAGGGTGGGGTGGATGGCGTGGTGTAGGTCGGTGCCGGGCCATTGCCGCGCATGTCGCAGACGAAGGCGCCCGGCGATGTGCCGAGGGTGGCGTTCGACGGATTGAATGCGATGGTCTCGGTTCCCGGCCCGCTGCCCGCGGTAACGCTTGTCGACAGAGCCGTCTTCGACCCGACGGAGACATTCCCCTCGCTGACGATATTGATCTGCGGGCCGAAATTGTCGGTGGTCGATCCGGCGCTGGTGGTCGCCACCACATTGTCGGCCGAGATCGAAGCGGCCCTCAGGGTGATATCGGCGTTGATCAGGCTGGCCAGTGCGCCGGCGATCGTGGTGGGCGTGTCGCCCGCCTGCACCGTGTAGCTCTCGGTGACCGGGGATTGGAACAGGCCCGAATTGGTAAAAGTGATCTTGATGACATCCTGGGCGGTGACGGTGCCTCCGATGGTGACGGTGTTGGCAGGAAATGTCGGGCAGGCCTTCAGCCCCTCGAACAGCATGCCGTATTTGTAAGGGGGAGTGTCGTCCGCCGCACCGGTGGCGTCATAATAGGGAAGCAGCTGAAATTGCAAAATATTGAATGGCAGCGGGTTCCCATAGGCGTCCAGGAACTTGCGATTGGCGAATTGATAGTCGAACTCTCCATTATAATTGCTAAGCGTGGCGCCGAAGGTGACGGCCGGCCACTGCTGGGCATAAAGCGGCGGTGGGTAGGTGTTTTGCGTGTATGGGTTTGGGTTGTTCGGAATCGCAGTGATCGTCGTCGAATAAGTCGCCAGCCAGAGACTCTGCAGCCATGGGACCGGCGGTTGGGAAACGGATTGCCCCGCCGGGCCGAGGCAGGCCGGGCTCGAGGTGATCGTGGCGTGAGTATTATCCGCGTAAGGGCCGTTGGTAATCGTCAGGGTGCCGACGGTGACGGTGCTGGGGTCGGTGGCGCTTGGTCCGGCCAGGCCGGTGACCTGTACGGCCATGCCGCCGTTCACCAGGTAATCGACGAAAGCGAAGCTGGTGTACGAGTTGGTGAACGTATAGGTCAGAGTCTGTCCCGGAACCAGATAGCCGGGATTGAGGCCCGCATAGGGGCATTGGCTGCAGGAGTTCATGCTGTTGGCCCCGATCCAATCTCCGTTCAGCCCATTGGTGATCTGGGTGTTGCCGGCGCTGATGGCAAGGCTTGCCCCGTTGGCGTCGGTAAGGGACACGGTTCCCACATTTCCCAGCAACGCCAGCGAACCGTTGCGGTTGGAGCACGCGCCGGACCCGCAAACGGTCCCCGCGGTGCCGCCATTGTTGGTCTGGGCGATGGCCAGCCAATTGGCGGCCGATCCGGCGGTGATATAGTCGCCTTGATAGCCTTGGATCGGGCCACCCGCCAAAGTGTTGAGCAGGTCGGCGGTGTTGTCGCCGGCCAGCGCCGGGCCCGCGGTAAGGGGTGTGCAGGCGCTCTTCCAACTTGCAACCGGTTGCTCATTGAAATTCACGCTTTCGCAGACCTGTTCGCTGGTCTGGTAGACCAGCCAATCATCGAACAGATTGGCGCGGTTCGGCGTGCCGTTGTTGTATGGGCCGGAAACGAAGGGCTGTGGCGAGTTCACCTGGAATGCGGCGACTTGGGAATTGGGATATTCCGTCGTGCCGACGGGGGCGGGGGTTTTTTTGCCCGCCGCGGTATAGGCTCCGGCGCCATCCGGGCCGAAACTTATCAGGACATAGGCGTTGAGATTGGAAAACGACGAGCAGGGGCCGACACAGATGGAATCGGTTCCGGGCGTCGGAATCTGGACCTGGAATGGTCCTGGGTTCGCGGGGGCTGACGGGTTGGTAAGGAGAACCAGTCCGGAGCCTTGCCCGCTGACGGCATAGCCGATCTGGTTCCCCCACGGGTCCAAGGCGTCGCTTTGCTGCAGTTCCAGGGTGTGCCAGGGAACGACGCCGTAAGTACTTCCGTTGGGAAATGTGCAGGTCCCACCGCCGACGGGGGCTTCGTTACCGTTACCCGCCGTGGGGTCGGCGGGGCAGGGCAATCGATAGTTCCGCGCGACGAATTGCCAAAGGGCGCGCTGGATGACCTCAGTCGTCTGCTTTGCCACGGCTTGCTGGCGTGCCAGGCCGACCTTCGAGCCCTCGTAGCGCATGCCGGCGATCACCGTCAAGCCGACCAGCAGCAGGACAAGAACCGCCACCAGCAGTGCCGCCCCGCGCTGGCTGTCGGTGTCCGACCGCCGCCATACCGCCATGGCGAAGGCGACAGGTTTCAGGCACGGACAGGGCGACCTAGGCGGGGCGAACAGGATGGGAATCCGACTTAGTGGTCGTCCGAGTGGTGGTCGCCGTCGTCGGAGCCGTTCCCGTTGTCGCCGCCGTGGCCGTCACCGTTGTGTTGGCCGTTGTCGCCGCCATAGCCGTCACCGTTGTGTTGGCCGTTGTCGCCGCCATCGCCGCCTTGCCCGTCTTCGTAACGCCCGTCACAGCTCCGCCTGTTGTTGTCAAACCCATCACTATCGAAGCCGAAATTCTCCATCCTGGCGCCAATAGGGTAAACAGTGCCATTGTAACAAATGCCACAATTGAACCCTGGGAATGTTTTTTGCCCAGAATCACTATTAACTGTAATGCTAAGCCTTATCAGCTTCGAGGTGGCGGAGAGCACATTCCACTCATAACTGAACTTTCCCCAGTCCGTGATTTTTCGAATGTTGTCCGAAAAAAATCCTTCGCAACTTGTTATGCTGCCGGGATTGTTACCGCCTCCCGAGCTTGACGAGCTGCCACCCCCAGAACTTGACGAGGTGCCACCCCCAGAACTTGACGAGGTGCCACCCCCAGAACTTGACGAGGTGCCGCCCCCAGAGCTTGACGAGGCACCGCCCCCGGAACTTGATGAAGTGCCGCCGCTGGAGCTTGACGAAGCGCCGCCGCTGCTGGAACTGGACGAGGCGCCGCTACTCGGTCCCGGAAAGGCGGCAGCCCAGGCGCCGGCGGCGACCAGGCCGGCCGAAACAAGACCGAGCATTGCACCTTTCAGCAAGGAATTCTTATCCATCGGCGGTCAGCCCCCTCCATCGCCAGAAACCAAGCCCTAGCCTACCTCAAACGGGCTATGCGGATAAGCCGAATTCGTGAGCGGGAGAGAGGGCCGCTTATGGCGTGGTCATCGTCATCGGCCAGCCGGATGACAGGGCGATGCGCACCGCTTGCGCCCGATTGACGGCGCCGATCTTGCGGTAGACGTTGCGCAGGTGGATCTTGATGGTGATTTCCTGCAGGTCCAGGCGGCGGGCGATTTCCTTGTTGGTCTGCCCTTCGATCAGGTAGCCGAGAATTTCGCGCTCGCGGGCCGACAGGGTGGAAAGCGGTGAGGTCGACGGCTTGCGTTCGCTGGGGGCGCTTTCCAACAGGATGCTGGGCGGCAAATAGGATTCACCGGCCAGCACCAGCCGCAATGCGTTGATCAATGCGCTGCCGCTGATGGTCTTCGGTATGTAGCCCGCCGCGCCGGCGCGCACGGCGGCCAGGACCTCTTCCCGCTCGACATGGCCGGAAAGGATCACCACCCGTACGTTCGGGTGCACTCGCCGCATCTGCTCGACGCCGGCAAGGCCGCTCATTCCCGGCATCTTGAGGTCGAGCAGAACCAGGTCCAGCTGCGATGTCCCCTTCGCCGCGGCCAGTGCCTCGTCGAAATTGGCGGCGTCGATGATGATGGCTTCCGGGTCCAATTCGAAAAGAAACGGCTTGAGGCCATCCCTCACCAAATTGTGGTCATCGGCCACCAATATGTGCATACCCACGTCTCCCTGAGACCGTTCCACCACCACGGATACTATACAAAAGAAGCATGACCGCGGATATGGAAATCCTTCAACCTTTTCGCAACAGTTGCTCGATGGTTTCGGCAAGGGTGGCAAGGCTGATAGGCTTTTTGAGTACGACCAGGCGATGGGCCGCCGCGTCGTCCTCGAAATGGTCGGTGGCGCCCATATGCCCGGTGACCATCACGACCGGCAGGCCGGGCGCCAACTGGCGCAGCCGCCCGAGCAGCTGTTCGCCGTCGCCGTCGGGCATGCGCACGTCGGTGACCACGATATCGGCCGGATCATGCCGGAACAGAGCGAGCGCCGCGTTGCCGCTGCGCGCCCGGCTGACGCGGTAGCCCAACTCGCCGAGATAGGCGCTCATGGTGTCAACGGCGTGCCGTTCGTCGTCGACCACCAGAACGTGATGGCTCGGTGACGAGGAATCGTTCGGGCGATCGTCGGCATCCTCGGTCGGATCGGCCTCGGCCACGGTGTCGATCTCTTCGGCCAGACGAAGCGTGATCAGGAACTCGGCTCCGGTCGGACGGAGATTTTGCGCTTCCAGGCGGCCGCCCATCGCCGAGATGATGCCGAAGCTGACCGACAGTCCGAGACCGGTGCCGCTGCCCACTTCCTTGGTGGTGAAGAAGGGCTCGAAAATACGGTCGAGGTGGGTCGGGTTGATGCCGGTGCCGTTGTCGGTGACGGCGATCCGCACCGAGCTGCCGCCCAGCAGCGAAGCCTCCATCGTCACTTGTCCGCGGGGTTGCCGACCGGTGATCTTGCGCTGCGCCAGGATGGCGTCATGGGCGTTGGCCAGCAGATTGATGATCACCTGCTCCAGTTGGACGGGGCGGCCGAGAACCGGGCAGGGCCGGTTCGGCAGGCGGACGATCATGTCGATTTCGGCGGATTTCATCTGCGAGGCCATGAGTTCGGTGGCCAGTCGCGCCGAATTGCGGGCGTCGAACATCGTCACTTCGCCGGCATCCTTGCGGCTGAAGATCCGGATATGGTCGATGATCTCGGCCATGCGTCCGGCCTGGCCGGCCATCAGGGAGAACTGCTTGACCTGATACTCCTGGCTGGCCTTGCCCCGCTCGATCATCAGCAAGGCTCCCTCGGCGGCCATGCGGATGATGTTGATCGGCTGGCTGAGCTCGTGCGCCATTCCCGCCGCCATTTCGCCCAAGGTGGCCAGCTTGGCCGTCTGCACCAGCTGTTCCTGGACCTGCTTCCGCTCGGTGATGTCGCGGATTACCACCTGGCGCGCATGCACGCCGTGGAAAACCACCGGTGCCGCCGTCACCTCGGCGATGAAAAAGCTGCCGTCGAGCCGCGACAGGCGTTCCTCCACCACGCCGGAGGGCGGCTCGTCGGCGCTGAAGTCCGGGTAGCCGGCCGCCTCGTCGGTCTGGATCAGGTCGCCCATCCGCTTGCCCACCAGCGGCGTCGTCGGTGTTACGCGGAACAGCTGGTCGGCAGCCGAGTTCGAGAAGATGATGATGCCCTGGGTATGGACCAGGATGGCATCGGGCGACAGTTCCACCAGCGAACGGTATCGCCCTTCGGATTCCTTCAACTCGCGCTCGGCCCGGCGGCGCTCAAACTGGATGCGCTGCATGCCGATGCCATAGGCGACGTTCTGCGCCAGATTGGCCATCAGGCTCAGTTCGTTGGGATCGAGCGGGACGGGGTCCGCAGCATAAAGATTGATCATCCCGATCACCTGCCCCTCGACCCGCAGCGGCAGCGCGACGGTGGCGCGGAAGCCGCGCTGCAGGGCCTCGGCGCTCCACGGCGCAAAGCTGCGATCGGAGGGATAGACGACCTGCGGCAGGCCGGTGCGGATCGCTTCCCCGGCGGGCCCCATGCCTCGCTCATCATCGCCCCAGCCGATCCGTGCCCGGGCCAGATAGCCCTCCTCGGCGCCATAGCGGGCCACCGGCCAGATCGAGCGCTCGTCATCGTGCTGGGCATATCCGACCCAGGCGAAGACATAGCCGCCCACTTCCACGACGATCCGGCAGACCTCGTTCAGCAACTGCTGCTCGTCGGTGGCGCGGATCAGCGCTTCGGTGGCGCGGGTCAGTGTTTCCAGCGCCCGGTTGAGACGGCGAAGCTCGTGTTCGGGAGCCGCGGAGGCGCTTCTCGTCCGGTTCGGCAGATGTGGCGGCGCGGTCGTCATGTTCCTTCCCGATTCCGCCATATTTGTCGCATAGTCATGACCCGTGCCGAAAAAGAGGTTGCCGTGTTCCGTTCATTGCTCGCCGCTGTCGCCGCACTCGTTCTGATCCTGTCCCTGTATCTGCCGGCCCATGCCGCTCCGGTGACGGCGGTCGAGTTGCTGGACGCCAAGGTCGACTATACTGCCAATTATTATTTGAACTCCAGTAATGGCACTTTTCGTGGAGAAGTGATCCACGCTCCGGGGCGGGAACGTCGGGATTTCGACACCGCCGCCGGGCACCAGACCCTGCTGCTGCGCCGAGACATCGACGAGGCGACGATCATCTGGCCGGCGCGGAAATGGTATATCACCACGAGGTTCGATGCGCTGGCCAGTCTGATCGGTGGTGTCGACGGCATTGTCCTGGATCGCAAGATTTCCGGGCGCCAGGTGATCGCCGGCGAACCGACCACCCGTTACGACGTGAGCTCGGCGGCCGGGCAGGCGGGTGGCTTTGCCGGGCAGATGTGGTTCACCGGGGATGGCATCCTGATGAAGGCGAAAGGCCGGGTGGTGTTCCGTGGGCGGGAAATGCCGGTGGAAACCGGCTTGTCGAATTTGCGGCGGACGAAAGCCGATCCCGCCGCCTTCATCCGGCCGCCCAACTACAGCGGCGTGCCGCTGGATATCACCAAGCTGGGCCTGCGGTAGGCCCATCATAGCCCCGCGCCGGGCGGGCGCATCCGCGCCCACCACGGTGAATCCTCAGCAGGACGACCGCCAGAAAGCCCCCGATCACCAGGGGCGACACCGGGAGGCCAAGCTTGGCGAGGCCGGGGCCGAGAAACGGCAGCAGGGCAGTCAGCACCGCCAGCGTCACCTCGGCCCGTGTCCGGAAGCCCTGGCCGGCCAGCCAGAACAGCGGCAGGGTCGCCACCACCAGGTCGTAGGCGTGGGCGAATGGTAAGGCCAGCAGCGTCGCCAGGCAGAGGACGGCGGCCTTCAGGTCGGCCGGCCCGCGTCGGCGCCATGCCCATCCGACAGCCACCGCGGCGGCCAGCGCGGCGGCCGCCTGCGCCGCGTAGGCGAGCGGGGGCGACAGGCCAAGGAGGCGCAGGGCGGGGAACAAGGTCGGCATCAGCACCCAGGGAACTGCTCCGCTTTCCATCAGGGCGCCGCCTTGTCCGGCATGGGCCAGAAAGGCCGCCCACGGCGCCGGGCCGAACAGCAGCAGGCTGGCGATGCCCAGAGCCAGGGCGGTGGTGGCGGCGGCGGCGATAGCCCGCCAATGCCCGCCACAGATCAGGGCGAGAGGCAGAAGCAGGCCGAAATGCGGCTTGATCGTCAGCAGCCCGAGCGCGGTGCCGGCCAGCACCGGACGCTCCGCCAGCAGAGTCAGGCCCCAGCCGAGCAGTCCGGCGGTCAGGAAGCCCATTTGGCCGAACATGCCGTTGAGGAAGGTGGCCGGTAGGGCGACGGCCACCGACCAGCCCGCACGGCCCGGCAGGATGCGGCGCACCGCCGAGAGCCAGAACAGCAGCGTGACGCAGTCCCACAGGCCGTAGGCCAGCCAGTAGGGAAGCCGCCCGAGTGGCGCCAACAGCATCAACGTGGTCGGTGGATAGAGCCAGGTGAACAGCGGCACCGATGCCGCCTGGCGATCGCTCAACTGCGGATAGGCGCGGCGCAAGGCCGCCCGTTCCGCCGCCTGCATGGTCACCGGATCATAGGCCGCTGCCGGCGGATGGCGGTCAAGCAGCGGCGCTACCGCGTAGAATGTGTTGAAGTCGGTGACCATGGGCGCCAGCCCATCGGTCGCTTGGCCTGCCGCCACCAGGTGGAAAACGATCAGCAGCGCCAGATAGCCGGCACCGATCATTCGTGAATAACCGACCAGTCGATGCCTGGTCAGCCAGGCGGGGAAAATGGCCGGGGGGGGCAATGCCGTCAGGCCGTGCCTCCGTCAACCCGGGGCCGGGAGCCGAAGATCCTCGCTGGCCGAGGGAGATCTTTCGCCGATGCCTGGGGATAGAGGGGCGTCACCAGTAGCGGACCCGGCCGACATCCACATGGACAAAGTCGGAATCCGGGTACTGACCGACGCCGCCGGCGCGCAGGCTCTTGGCGGCGTGTCCCAGTCTGCGGACGCTGAGGCCTTCGAGGCGGATGTCCACCGCCCGGCCTTCCATATGCAGGCTGTGTTGGGCGACACCGTCGGAAACGGAGGCCAGCCAGGCGTTGGTCTGCGGCGAGCGGTATCCGGAAATGACCTGGAAAGGCTTGTGGGTGCCGACCCGGTGTTGCAAGGCGCATAACAGGTCGATGACATGCGGGTCCATGGCGTGGACGGTACCGGAATAATGGTCGCGCAGGATGCGATTGACTTGGCGCATGGCGCTCGGATGGTAGCGGCCCTCGGCCCAATAGACGGTTTTCAGGCTTTCGCCGGTGTGGATGTTGTGCAGTGCGATGGAACGCTCCACCCTGTGGCGGATTGCGGCGTCGGCCGGCTGGCTCATGAGGGTGGTGGCGGCCGTCGCGGCGGCGCCGAGGACAAGGAACTGGCGGCGGTTCAGCATCCTTCGTCCCCAAGGATTAATACGTCCATGTCTCGCCTCCCGTGGTCGTATTACCTATGGCAGCGTTCATAACATCGATTTAGGGCAGCCGGCAACCTTCACATCGCACCATCTGGGGTGTCATTTTCTGGTTGTGGTACACAATTGAGTATGATCGTGTTGCGCGCGATAGCGCCGCCGCCAAGCGCCGGTCGCGGCCGTACAGATCGTCGCGGTATTGTACCGCGCCGTCGGCATCCACCCAGGTGGTCCAATAAAGCAGCCAGACCGGCAGATGCTTGCCGAGCCGGACGGTGCGGGTGTCGCCGTCGTCGATTTCGGTTTCCAGCTTCTTTTCCGACCAGTCCTTGTCGCGCAGCACATAAAGGGCCAGCGCATCCGGCTTTTCCACCCGCACGCAGCCGTGCGACAGGGCGCGGAAGGCTCGGGCGAAGGCTCTGCGGTTGGGCGTGTCGTGCAGGTAGATGTCGTCGCCGTTGGGGATATTGAACTTGATGCGACCCAGCGCGTTGTCCGATCCGGCACGCTGGCGGACCGGCCAGGGCATGGTGCTCATGTCCTTCCATGCGATTCCCACTCCCTGGCTTTCCGGGCTGCCGGGCGGGAATGAATCGGAAACCAGTTCGAGATCGTTGGCGATCAGGTAGCCGGGGTCCTTCTTCAGCTTGGGCAGGATTTCGTTGGTGGCGATAGAGGCGGGGATCCGCCAGATCGGGTTCAGCACCAGCGAGTTCATCACCGCGTGCATGGCCGGCGTGGGGTGGTCGGGGTCGCCGACCACGACCCGCATGGTCAGCACCGCCTTGCCGTCGTCCACCACTTCGAGCCAGGCGCCGGGAACATTGACGACGATGTGGTTGGATTCGAGGTGTCGCGGCAGCCACCGCCAGCGTTCCATGTTGACGGCAACCTGGCGGGCCCGCTCGGCCGCCGACACGTTCATCGCCGCGATGGTCTGCCGGCCCAGCACGCCGTCGTCGGCCAGGCCGTGCCGGCGCTGAAACAGTTGCACGGCGGCGACCAAAGGCTGATCGAACAGGGGCGAGGCGTCATCGCCCCGCGCCAGTTCCCCGGTCGCCATCAGCCGCCGTCTGACCGCCGGAATCCGGTCGTCGGTCGCCCCCGGCTTGAGAGGTGGGCCAAACGGCACCTTGGGCCAGTCGCCGGCGGCGGCGATCGCTCTCAGCTCGGCCAGTTTGCTCCGCAACAGCTGGTAGCCGGCATAGGGTGGCTGGAGGTTCTGCAGGGCGGGAAGAATGTCGCCGACATGATCGCGCAGATAGGTTACCGCATCGAACGGCGGGGTGGCGATGAACCAGTCATCCTCGATCTGCCGGGGATCAACCCGCTGGCCGCGCATGGCCGAAGCATACCGCAGCAGTCCATCGGTCATCAGCAGATCGAGGTCGGCTAGCCGGGCCGGGCCGGTCGCCGGGCGCCGGGCGGCGATGACGGAATAATGCAAGGGGCCGGTGGGCAGGCCGTCCAGCCCCGCCGCGCCAAGGACGGCCAATACGGTGTCGGCCGATTCGGACCAGGCCGGTCGCCAGTCGCGCGGCTGGTAGAAGGCGCGCAGGGCGGCGGCGTCCAGGGTCTGGCCGTCAAGCCGCACGCTGTCCGCACCATTGTCGAGGCGCTTTTGAATTTCCATCGCGGCCGCGTCCTGTGGATGGGCGGCCGGCGCGGCCATAGCGCCATCGGTGCCCCACAGGATGGCCGACAGGGCCATGGCGCGCAGGAGAACGGCGGGGGCGGACAAACGCAGCAAGGTCAAGATCTGTCCTCTGTGACTTCAGGTCATAGTCCTATGATAGCCCGATCAGCCAGGCTTGCGGGAATGGTTTAAACCCAATACCGGCGGAATTGCCAGAGGGGAGCGGATGGGTTAGCGCTGTTTGAGCAGCAGCAGCGACAAGCCGAGGGCGCCGGCCGAGACCGCGCTCATGATCAGGAACGACCCTCCGCCCATGCCTTGGTACAGCTTGCCGGCGAAGAGCATGGCCAAGCCGGGAACGATGCCCGCGGTAACCGAGGAATAGAGGCTCTGCGCCCGCGCCGACAAGGTCGGCGGCGCCGCCCGGCTGATGAAATGCATGGCGCCCAGGTGGTTGGCGCCGAAGGTGAATGCGTGGAGGAACTGGACCGACGCCAACACCCACGGATCGGTGGTCAGGGCGAGGATGGTCCAGCGGATCACGCCGGCCATGCCGCCGGCGGCGATGAACCAGATCGGACCGCAGCGGGCGAGCAGACGGGCGCCGAAGGCGAACAGCAGCACTTCGGCAATCACTCCTTCGGCCCACAGTGCTCCGATCGCCGCCCCCGACATGCCGGCCTGCCGCCAGTGGAGGGTGGCGAAGCCGTAGTAGATCATGTGGCTGACCTGGGTACAGCTGGTGGCGGCCAGGAACAACTGGAACGACCGTTTGGCGAGAAGCGGCCTAAGGGCGGCCGGCGACCCCGCCGCGGAGTGGACGGTGCGGATATCGGGCAGCTTGGCGATGGCGGCCAGGGTCAGCATCTGTCCGGCGACCGCCGCCCACAGGATGGCCGGCCGTGGCGCGTCGACCAGCAGCAGTCCGGCCAGGCCGGATACAGCGATGAAGGACAGCGATCCCCACAACCGAATCCGTCCGTAGTCGAGCCGTTGATCGATGGCGGTCAGCATGGTCAGGCTGTCGCCCAGCGGCATCATGGCGGTGAAGGCGGCGGCGGAAACCAGGGTGACCGTCAGCAGCGGCACGAATCCGCCGGTCACCGCGAACAGCGCGGTGGCGGCGAGGCTGATCACGGCAAGGATCTGCATCGGCCGCCGACGCTCGCCACGATGGTCGACGATATGGCCGACTACCGGATTGGTCAGGATCTTGACGAAGTAGCCCGATGCCAGAAGGACGCCGATCTCGGCCGCGGTCATTCCCTTCGAGCTCAGATAGAGCGGCCAGAAGGGCAACTGCACGCCGATCACGGTGAACAGCGCCGCATAGAAAAGGGACAGGCGGAGACGGGGGCGCATTCAGGAAGTCCGCGTTGGAACGCTGCACGTCCTGTCCGTCCGTGCTCGCCGAAAACGGCCCGCCCATAGACAGCCCATGGATCAGCACAGGTTCCGTTCGAGTGCCGTGGCGGCGACCCAGGCCTGACCGAGGCTGACGCCGGGATCGCCCGGCGAAGCCGCCACCGGCAACAGCGGCTTCAGGCCGCGGGCGGTCAGAGCCTCGGCCAAGCCCAGGCGCAGCACTTTGTTGAAGAAGCATCCGCCGCCCATGGCGACGCTGTCGATGCCCGCCGTCGCCGCCGCGCCGGCCGCCCAATCGGCAAGGGCGGCGACCAGGGTTCCGTGGAACAGGTCGGCGCCGTCGGCCGGATCGCACTGGTCGAGCAAGACGGACAGCAGCGGCAGGCAGTCGAGCACGCCGTCCGCGCCGATCGTCCAGCCACCCTCGAGGACTCGCGGGCGGCGGACCATCGCTTCCAGGGCCATCGGCGCCTGGCCTTCGAATTCGGCCACCGGACAGACGTCCAGCAAACCGCAGGCCGCGTCGAACAGACGGCCGGCACTCGAGGTCGGTGGGCTGTTGACCCCTTTGGCAATGACGCTGCCCAGCATGACCGCCGCCGGGTATTGGCGGTAACGCGCCGCGATCTCGTCGCCGCGGCCCAGGCGGTGCAGGGTTGCAGCGGCCATGCGCCAGGGCTGGCGCGCCGCCAGGTCGCCGCCCGGCTGGGCGAGCAGGGCCAGATGGCCGAGCCGGCGGTATTCGGGGCCGTCGACCCACAGCAATTCCCCGCCCCAGGATTGATTCCCCGGGCCCAGCCCGAAGCCATCGAGGGCCAGCCCGACGACCGGCCCGGCATGGCCGTGCTCGGCCACCACCGCGGCGATGTGGGCGTGGTGGTGCTGGACCGCCAGAGCCGGCGCGGTCTGGGCCTGGGCCCAGCGGGTGGAAAAGAAGTCGGGGTGCAGGTCGTGGCCGATCCGTCGCGGCTGCAGGCGCAACTCGGCCTGCAGCATTTCCGCGGCCCGTTCAAAGCCGGCGATTGCTTCGACGCCGTCCAGGTTGCCGATGGCCGGCGAGATGTAGGCGTATTCGCCTTTGATGGCGCACAGCGTGTTCTTGAGGAATGCGCCGGTGCCGAGAACGTCGGGAAGGCGGCGGGGAAGGGGGATGGTGGTGAGGGTCACTCGGCCGCCTGCGTCGGAGCCAGCGGCGGCAGCGGTGACTTGCGGCGCGGCTGCAGGC
The DNA here is from genome assembly GCA_021781575.1 of Pseudomonadota bacterium. Taxonomy (GTDB): domain Bacteria; phylum Pseudomonadota; class Alphaproteobacteria; order Rhodospirillales; family Magnetospirillaceae; genus DUZF01. Next base: position 53,659 of record JAJXWP010000017.1, on the reverse strand, counting down.
GCTTCATGAATCCTTCGGTGGGCAGCGCCGAGACCAGGGCAGTGATCAGCGCCGCCAAATAGGGAATCGACTGGACGGAGAGAACCAGGGCCCACATGCGGGCATCCAGGTCGTGCCAACCCTTGGCGAACAGGATCATCGCGGCGCAGATCCACTGCGACAGCATCAGGACGGTTTCCTCCGACGCCATCATGAAGCCGGCGGTCCAGGCGGCCCGGTTCTCGCACTTCGGCGTGCGCAGGAAAGGAATGGTCCTGGTGAAGACGCCCTGCCACATGGCGCGGCCGATGTAGTAGGTCAGTCCCATGCCGGCGATCGCCGCGCCGACCCGTTGGCGCCAGTTGCATTTCACCCGCGTACTGTAGAGGAACAGGTGATGGACCAGCTTGGCGACGAACACGCCGACGGTCGGCATGACGAAGATGGCCAACGGGAAGTCAAACAGCCGCGGCGCGAACACCAGGCCGAAGGTCCAGAATACCGACGCCACGGTGAACAGCAGATAGAAGGCGTCGGCGAACCACGGCAGCCAGCCGGTGAGGAAATGGTATTTCTGGCCAGCGGTCAGGCCTGTATTGCGGAACGGGATCAATGCCCGCCAATGGCCCTTGAGGATCTGACAGGCGCCGTAGGCCCAGCGGAACCGCTGCTTCTTATAGGCGGTGAAGCTGTCGGGGGTCAGCCCATGGCCGAAGCGGTGATTGAGGTAGACCGACTCATAGCCGTTCTCCAGCAGTCGGAGGCCCAGCTCGGCATCCTCGACAATGGTCCACTCGGCCCACCGTCCGGTCTCTTCCAGCGCCTTCTTGCGGATCAGGGTCATGGTACCGTGCTGGATGATGGCGTTGTCCTCGTTGCGCGCCACCATGCCGATGTCGAAGAAACCGGCATATTCCCAGTTGATTGATTCCTTGAACAGGTCGAGCTCCCATTCGCGGTGATCCTGCGGCGCCTGGACCCAGCCGACCTTGGGGTTCTCGAAATAGGGAACAAGCGTCTTCAGCCAGTCCGGGCTGACCTGATAGTCCGAGTCGATGACGCCGACGATTTCGGCCTCGGGGTCGGTTTGGGTCAGACCGAAGTTCAGGGCGCCGGCCTTGGCGCCATGCCATTTCCCGAGGTGGTAGAATTTGAAGCGGTCGCCCAGGGTGGCACAGTATTCCTGGACCGGCCTCCACACCTCGGGGTTCCTGGTATTGTTGTCCAGCACCAGAACCTCGAAATTCGGATAGTCGAGCTGGTTGAGGCTGTCCATCGTCAGCTTCACCATCTCCGGCGGCTCGTTGTAGCAGGCCAGGTGCAGCGATACCTTGGGGAAGCAGGTCGGCTGGGGGGCGGTCTCGGGCGTGAAGCGCCGGCGGATCTGCCTCGCCCAGGTCAACTCGGTCAACTCGTATCCGGCGATCAGCACCACCACCAGGAGAATTACCTGGGCCGGCATGAGCACCGAGTACATAAGCTCGGCCGAGGGCGCGAAGTCGCGGATCACCGGCACCGACATGGTCCAGATGACCAACGAGGCGGCGAACTGTACCAGGACGGCAAAAAAGATCTTGCCGCGCGTCCGCAAGTGGTTCCAGTTGTAGAGGAACCAGATGACCGGAATCAGCGCCAGGATGGTGGCGGCAGTGGCCTGCACCGGCCACTGTTTGACCTCGAGTACCGGTTCGACCATCGAAAATTTCGGATTGCGGTCGGCATCCCAGACGCCCCAGTGGGTGCCCACCGACCACTCGATGGCTTTCTTCCAGGGTTGGTCGAAGGCCTCGATGACGTTGTAGTCGATGCCTCTCTCGGTGGCGACGTTGAGGAACCGGCGGAGGAACAGGGCCTGGTTGATCACCGAAGGCTCCGCCTGCTGGCGGGATTTGCCGGCCGACGGCCAGCCCACTTCCGACAGCATCACATGCTTGTCGGGATAAAGCGTCCGCAGGTTATCATATTCGCCGAGGACCTTGTCGACGGCCGACTCCACCGGCACGCCTTCCCAGTAGGGAAGGATCTGCAGCGCGATGAAGTCCACTTCCTTCACCAGTTCGGGGTGGGCCAACCAGACATATGCTGCTTCTGCGGTCGACACCGGCTGGCGGACCTTGGCTTTGACCCGCCGGATATAGCCGATCAGCTGCCGCATGGTCACGTCGCCGCGATAGATCGTCTCGTTGCCGACGATGACCCGGTCGATGTTGTCAGACTGCCGCGCCAACGCGATTGTCGCCCTGATATCCTCCTCGTTGTGCATCAGGTCCTTCATTTCGAGGTTGAAGGCCTTCAACTCGTCGCCGCTCATCTGGTTGGCCGGCTTGCCGAGGTGGAGCGCGGGATCGGCCAAGGCGCCGCGGATATCGACGCCGGCGGTAACCGTCAGGCCGTGCTTGGCCGCCATTCGTGGGACGGTCGAAAAGAAGTCGAGGGAGGTATACAGGCGGATGGCCTGCGCCTTGGTGGCCACCAGCGACAAATCGCGGTCGATGGAATCCGGCGGCGGGTAGCGGTTTTCGAAAGGATTGTCATCCTTTCGATAGGGACTGAAGGAAATGCTCTTGATTTCACCGTGCCACTGGACGCCGGACTGGGGGCGGTTCATCAGCCACCAGACTCCGACATTGCCCAGGATGATCACCAGGAGAACGGCGATACCGGAATAACGGCGGGCGCGTGTTGTCATCGACACTCTCGGTTCGAACGGGCACCGATCCCGTTCATCGGATTTTCACCACGATGCTTTGGCATCCAAAGGTGGCCGCCTCGTGGCGCAATGTGGACCGCTTGCAGGCACGAATGTTCCAAGATGCCCGACGATGATCGTCGGTTTGGTTCTGTCGACGGCAAGATACCCTGTTGAGGCGTATATCCGCCTCCTCCGGTGCCGGTGCTCGAAATGCGGCGCGTCGGGGCGGGACGGCGGAGCCGGAATATAACGGATTAACCTGCCGCCGTCGAGGGGTGCGAGGGTAGCGACAAAACCGGAAATCGAGATTAATGATGGCCCGACGGAATGAGCAGGTCAGGCCGACCAGAGGGGGGGGAAGGGATGAATACCGATGCTTCGATCGCCGGAGCCGCCGCTGCTGGGGACAGGCGGCAATACTTGATATCTCTGACCGTCCTGACCACGCTGTTTTTCATGTGGGGCGCGATCACTTCGCTCAACGACATCCTGCTGCCGCACCTGAAGACTGCTTTCGACCTCGATTACACGCAGGCCACGCTTATCCAGTTCACCTTCTTCACCGCCTATTTCCTGGTATCTCTGCCCGCCGGCTGGATCGTTCAGCGCATCGGCTACAAGCGGGGGATCATCGCCGGGCTGACCGCCGCCGCCGTCGGCTGCCTCTTGTTCCTTCCGGCGGCGAGCCTGCGGGTCTATGGAGTTTTCCTGGGCGCCCTGTTCGTCCTGGCCTCGGGGATAACCCTCCTGCAGGTATCGGCGAACCCCTACGTGGCCATCATCGGTCCGCCGGCCACCGCCCCGGCTCGGCTGAACCAGACGCAGGCCTTCAACTCGCTGGGGACGACCGTCGCCCCTTACATCGGCGCCACGCTCATTCTGGGGGCCGCGACGGCGGGAGGCTCCGGCCTTGCCGGCGTGGCGGCGGTGAAGATGCCCTATCTGGGGCTTGCCGTGACCTTGGTGCTCATCGCCGGTCTCGTCGCGGCCATCCGGTTGCCCGCGGTCGCGCCGGCCACCGCGGCCGGCCAGGCCATAGGCGGTATCGGCGGGCGGCGGCCACTCTTGCTTGGGGCGGTGGCAATCTTTCTTTACGTCGGGGGCGAAGTATCCATCGGCAGCTTCCTCGTAAGCTACCTCTCGGAGCCCGAGATCGGAGGCCTCGCCGCCGCCGCCGCCGGAAAATACCTGTCCTATTACTGGGGTGGGGCGATGGTCGGCCGGTTCATCGGCGCCGCCGTGCTGACCCGCCTCGACGCCGGCCGCGTGCTGGCGTTCCATGCCCTGGTGGCGATGGCGCTGGTGACGGTTTCCCTCCTGAGCGCCGGTCCGACCGCCATGTGGAGCATGCTGGCGGTGGGGCTGTTCAACTCCATCATGTTCCCAACCATCTTCACCCTTGGCATCAAGGGGCTGGGCGAATACACCGCCCGTGGGTCGGGTCTGTTGTGCATGGCCATCGTCGGTGGCGCCCTGGTCCCGCTGGCCCAGGGTCATCTGGCCGACCGCATCGGCCTTCACGCCTCCTTCATCGTGCCGGCGCTTTGCTACCTCTACATCGTCTACTACGGCGTCAAAGGCAGTGCCTGAGCCCGAGCCGGCGCTGTTGCTTACCGGCCGCCATTGCCGCGGCAGCCAAGGGGCCCCGCCCGGCGAGGGGCTCGAACCTAAGCCAGCCGCCGGGTGCGGGCGACCTCGGCCAGCCAGTGGTAGCTCTGTTTCGGGATGCGCCGTTGCGTCGGATAGTCCACATAGACGACGCCGAATCGCTTGGAATAGCCGAAGGCCCACTCGAAATTGTCGAGCAGAGACCATACGAGATATCCTTTAACGTTGCAGCCTTCGCTGATGGCCGCATGGACCATCTTCAGATGGTCGCGAAGAAACGCCACGCGGTCTGCATCTTCGACACGGTCAGAGGCTGTCACGACGTCCTGATAGGCGGCGCCGTTCTCGGTGACGTAGACGGGAATATTCCCATAGTGGCGGCGGATTTCGTCCAGTTGTTCGTAAAGGCCGCGCGGTTCCACCGGCCAGCCCATCGCGGTGTAGTGCGTTGCCGAACTTTTGCCCCAGGCGGTGCCGAACATCCCGTGGGGATCGGCTCGCACCACCATCCGGCTGTAATAATTGACACCGAGAAAGTCGATGGGCTGGTGGATGATGCCAAGATCGCCGTGACCGAGGATCGGCTCGATATCGCCCTTGACGATGTCGGGATAGCTTCCCTTCAGCAGGGGGTCGATGCAGGAGCGGTTCCATACGGCGTCCCACATGACGGCCGCTTGATGGTCCGCGGGGCTGTCGCTTTCGGGACGCACCGGCTGCAGGTTGAGCACGGTGCCCAGCCGCAGGTCGGGCCGGGTGGACCGCAGGCGGGCCAATGCCGCTCCCTGTGCAAGGTTTTGCAGATGCAGGGCGAGGAAAAAGCTGGCCCGGCCTTTGAGGTTGGGGGCGTGGCCGCCGAGTCCGTGGCCGAACAGGGCGACGACGGAAGGCTCGTTCAGCATGGCCCAGTCGGCGACCCGGTCGCCCAGCCGGTCGGCGACGATTCCGGCATAGTCGGCGAACCACCCGGCGATGTCGCGATTGTGCCACCCGCCGCGGTCCTGCAGCGCCTGCGGCAGGTCCCAATGGTAAAGGCACAGGAACGGCCGGATCTTGGCGGCCAGCAGCCCGTCTACCAGGCGATCGTAGAAGGCCAGCCCCTTTGGGTTGACCCTGCCCGTTCCTTCGGGCAGGACGCGCGGCCAGGACACCGAGAACCGATAGGCCGAGAAGCATGCCCGCCGCATGAGGTCGACGTCGCCTCGCCACCGGTGGTAATGGTCGCAGGCGACGTCGCCGGTGTCGCCGTTCGTCACCGCTCCCGGGGTGTGCGAGAAGGTGTCCCAGATCGACGGTCCCCGGCCGTCTTCCCGCGCTGCGCCCTCGATCTGATAGGCGGCCGTCGACGCTCCCCAGAGGAACGCCTCCGGGAAGCTGGGCGCTGCCGCCGTCGCGGTGTCGGTGACCGCGGGGACCAGTGCCGTCGCACCGGCGGAGGCCAGGAATGTTCGTCGCGTCAACAAGGCTGTCCTCCCGAATCTTTCCGTGCCGAACGACCATAGCGGTTGTCGGCCGGGAACGGCATCATTTCCGTGCGGGGCTGACCAACCGGCCGCTTCGCACCACCATTGACGTCGCGCGCGGGTCTCGGCATCCTCCCCATCCTGCGCTCGGCGCGCCGGCAGGGTAGGGGGATGGCTGGCGAGTGTCCTCATCGGCAGTCGCCGAAGACGAGGAGCGGCTTGGCCGCGACTTGCTCAGATCCACGCCCTGCTTGCCACGGCCGGTCGGGGATTGGCCCTGCCGGAGACTGCTGCCTATATGGATTGATGTGCCTCACGGGAGCTTGCAACCTCTGCCGATGAAACCGACGGCCAACGATGCCGGGCGGGTGCCGGTCGGCGTCGGCCAGCCCAGGTGGGGCGGGGTGTTCGACGACCTGGCCTGGATCGCCTTGCTGGCCGTGGGCGTGCTGGTGGTGCTGACCTTCCAGGATTACGGGATCACGACCGACGAGGAAGTGCAGAACGTCTACGGCATCAAGCTGCTGTCGTTCTACACGTCACTGTTCCGGGATACATCGGCGTTCCACTACCTCGACCTCTACCGTTATGGCGGCCTGTTCGATCTGGTCGCGGCGATCGTCAATCTGGTGTCGCCGTTCGGCGAGTATGAGACTCGCCATATTCTTGGCGGCCTGTCCGGGGTGATCGGTCTGGCCGGGGCCTGGCGTCTGGGGCGCCACCTGGGCGGGCCGCGGGCCGGCTTCCTTTCCCTGATGCTGCTGGTGCTCACCCCTGCCTATTACGGCCACAGCTTCAACAATCCCAAGGATGCGCCGTTTGCGGCGGCCATGGTGTGGGCCATCTACGGCATGTGCCGGGTCGTTTCGGAATTTCCCGTCCCTTCCGTCCGCACTGTTGTGCTGTTCGGCCTGTGGTTGGGCTGCGCCTTGGGCATCCGCGTCGCCGCCCTGCTGATCGGTCCCTATCTGGCGGTCGGGCTGATGCTTTTTCTGTTGGCCGGATGGCGAGCTGGCCGCAACGCCGCGACGGCGGGCCGCCATGTCGCCACGGCCGTTCGGCGGCTGCTTCCCGGCTTCGCCATTGCCTATGGGGTGATGGGGCTGTTCTGGCCCTGGGCGGTGATGAACCCGATCAATCCGATCCGGGCGCTGATCGGCTTTTCAACCTATCCAATCAATCTCGACACGCTGGTCGGCGGACTGTGGGTCAAGGCCTATGCGTTGCCGCGCGACTATCTGCCCGATTACCTGCTGGTCAATCTGCCCGAGGTGGTGCTTTTCGGACTGGTCGCCGCCATCGTGGCGGGCACTGCCTGGGCGATCGGCCGGTTGCGCCACGGCCCGCGCTTCCTGGCCGGGACCGATGTTGCCGAATTGCGGCATGTCGAGTTCATGCTGGTCGCTCTGGCCGCCTTCTTTCCGGTCGCCTTTTTCGTCGTCTTCCGGCCGACGGCCTACAACGGGATCCGCCACTTCCTGTTCGTGGTCCCGCCGATGGCGGTGCTGGCGGCGCTGGGCATCGACCGGCTCTGGAGTTTTCTCGAAAGTTTCGACGCCCGGCTCGGCCGGGTCTGCACCGCGGTGCTGACCGCGGTGTTCGTCGTACAGATGTGGATCATGGGGCAGTTGCATCCGGACGAATACGTCTATTACAACCTGCTGACCGGCGGGGTGAAGGGCGCGGCCGGCGCCTATGAACTGGACTATTGGGGCAATTCGCTTCTCGAGGCGACCAAGGATCTGGCCGATTACATCGCCATGGAAAGCGGCGACAAACCGATCACCCGCATCTACAAGGTGGCGGTCTGCGGCCATCGTCTGGCCGTTGCCTACTACCTTCCCGAATATATGGTATACACGAGGAATCTCGATGAGGCCGATTTCGTCGTGTCGTTCACCCAGACCAACTGCGAGCGCCGCTATCAGGGGCGGCAGATCATTTCGGTAAACCGCTTCGGCGTCGCCCTGTCGGTGGTGAAGGACCGCCGCTATCTGAAGGACCGCAGCAAATAGCCATGCGCAGCCTGTCTCTTTTCGTCGCCACTGTTGTTTCGGCCGTTGCCGCCGCCTGCCTGTGGATCTGGTTTGACCGGCCGGTGGACGTCCAGCCGTCCTGGAACCAGCCGGTGGCCAGCGTGTCCTTCGCGCCGTTCCGCCGCGGGCAGAGTCCGCTCAGCAAGATCTACCCCTCGGCCGCCCAGGTCGACGAGGACCTTCACGCGCTGGTCGGCCGGACCCTTGGCATCCGGACCTATACCGCGCGCGAGGGGCTGGGGGTCGTTCCCGACCTGGCGGCAAAATACGGCTTCAAGGTGACCCTGGGCGCCTGGCTGACCAGCGAGAAGAAAGCCAAGGGCAAGGCCGCCAACGAGGCGGAAATCGCGGCTTTGATCAAGGCGGCCAACGCCCATCCCAAGACCGTCCAGCGGGTGCTGGTGGGCAACGAGGTATTGCTGCGCGGCGACCTCAGCCCCGAGAAGCTGATCGAGTATATCCGCCGGGTGAAGGCGGCGATCAGGCAGCCCGTCTCCTATGCCGATGTGTGGACGTTTTATCTTAGATATCCCGAGGTTGGCCGCGAGGTTGATTACGTCACCATCCACACACTGCCGTTCTGGGAGGACGAGCCGCAGGCGGTCGACAAGGCCGATGGCCACATCATCGACATCGTCAAACGTATCCGCCAGGTCTTTCCGGGCAAGCCGATCCTGATCGGCGAGGCCGGCTGGCCGTCCATCGGGCGCGATCGTGGTCCGGCGGTGGTCAGCACGGTCAATGAGGCGCGGTTCGTCCGCCAGATGGCGCAACTCGCCGCCACCCATCATTTCGACTACAACATCGTCGAAGCCTTCGACCAACCCTGGAAATCGGCGCTGGAGAACACCGTCGGCGCCGCCTGGGGCATCCTCGACGCCGATCGCAAGCCGAAATTCAACATGGCAGGCCCGGTCACCGAAGTCGCCGATTGGCCGTTGCGGGCGACGGTTGCCATCGGTGTCGGTGCATTGTTGACCGTTCTGTTCGCCAGGGCGATCCCCGGCCTGGTGGCCCGCGTGGTTTTCGCCCTGATGGCGCAGCTGTTGTGCTGGCTGGTGGTGACTACCGCGTTCCATGCCGAGGCGGTCAGTTTCCGCTGGTGGCAGGACATCTGGGCGGCCCTGCGGGCGGCCTTGCCGGCGCTGCAGTTGATCGCCATCCTTGACCGGGCGGCGAAATTGATGAGCACCCCCGAGGGCCGGCTGGCGGACGTGGCTGATCGCTGGTGGGGCGAGGCGCTGACGCTGTTGAGCGGCGGTTACGCCCTGATCTGGGGGATGCTGCTGGTGTTCAACGGCCGCTATCGGGACATCCCCGAGATCGATTTCAGCGTTCCGACCATCGGCGTGACCTTGCTGCTGCTGATCCGCGTCGTCCAGGCGCTGCGGCAGGGCGCGGCCCTGACCCCTGCCTTGGCTTTGGACGGTCTGTTCGGCGCCGCTTCGATTTCCGCTTCCCGGCGGCTCCGGCTGATCACCTGGCTGAGCCGCGGGCTGCTGTTCGCCTCGGCGGCCGTCCTGGTCAGCGAGGGACTGGCGATCGTCGGCAGGGATTTCGTCCGGGAGCACACCACGCTGGCCGCGCAGGTCCCCCTGATCCTGCGGGCGATGGTATCGAACCGCGAAATGAATCTTTGGGCGGCCATGCTGCTGCTGATGGCGGTGCCGTTCACCGCCAGCCTGCGGCTGGCTCGCCGGCAGGCGGCCAAGGCGGCGCCGGCGGCCGAGGCGGAGGCCGCCGGTTAGAGCGGCCCTAACTGGCCAGTTCGGCCGTGCAGATGACCGGCTTGGCCAGCCGCCGCCCGATCAGGCGCCGGTAGGTCTCGGCGCTGCCGCGGAGGAACGTCGCCACCGTGCACTCGATCAGCGAGTCGACGTCCTCGGGCAATGCGAGGTGGAAGACCCATTTCCGCACCGGGATGGCGAGAATGGCCGAGTGCAGCATCCAGGCGAAATCGATTTCGGCGTCGTCGATGGGCAGGACGGACCGCGGCGGCAAGCCGAATTCGTGGCGCAGCTCGCCACAGATCGGCTCCAGCATATTGCTGCGAATCGCGGTAAGGTGCCGTGCGGTGACATCCTCGCCCTTCAGGCCGGAGAACATCAGGATGCGGATCCATTGCGGCTCGAGGACGGCATGGCAGTAGCAGCGGTAGAATTCGGCAAGGCGGTCCAACAGCGGCCTGGTGCGGTCCTGCAGCAGAATTCCCCATTCCGGCTCCCAGCGCTGGCGGTAGACTTCTTCGAATACACGCTCGATCAGTGCTTCCTTGTCCGGAAAATAGCGATAGAGCAGGGGCTGGGTGACGCCCAGCCGCTCGGCCAGTACGCGCGTTTGCCCCTCGAACCCGACCTCGGCGAAAAACCTCACGGCTTCGTCGAGAATGTGCCGCTCCCGTTCCTCGCGAGGCAGGCGCCGACGTCGACTGCTAGTAGGTTTCACCGTATGCCTCCAGGTTGGCTTTCAACGTGGGATGTAAGCAGTGTGGTTGTGATTTTGTCAAAGCTTTCATAGCCGCGGATTGATCTGGGTCAAGGCGGTTGCACCGCTACATGCGCCATTGCTAATGGAAGTATGTATCGGAGGTATTATGACGCAGCCAATAGGATTGAGTTCCGGCAGGTTTTTCAACCATCCGGTCTTCTCCATGGGCTTTCGCCCCTTCTTCCTGCTTGCCGGGCTGCAGGCTGCGCTGCTGGTCCCGGTCTGGCTCGCCCAGCTGCTGATGAATATGGATCTGGGCCTGCCCTATTCGCCGGCGTTGTGGCATGGCCACGAAATGGTATTCGGCTTTGCCGGCGCCGCGGTGGCCGGGTTCCTGCTCACCGCGGTTCCCAACTGGACGGCGACAGCGGTGCGCCAAGGGCCGCCGGTGGCCGCCCTGGCGGGCCTGTGGCTGGCTGCGCGCATCGCATTCTGGTGCGCCGGTGTGCTGCCGCCCTGGATACCGGCGGTATTGGCCCTGGCGTTCTTCCCGGCTGTGGCTTCGGTGCTGGCCGGCCCTCTGATCAGCGCCGGAAAATGGCGGAATATGGTGTTTCTGCCGATCCTCGGCGCGTTGACGCTGGCCGATGCCCTTGTCCAGGCGGAGATGCTTGGGATCACCCAGACCGGGCGGAGTGGCCTGGTGCTGGGCATCTTCTCGCTGCTGCTGATGATCACCATCGTCGGCGGCCGCATCATTCCGCTTTTCACCGCCAACGGCCTGCGCCCGCTGGGCATCGCCGTTCAGCCGAAGGCCCGGCCACGTCTTGACCGGTGGAGTATCGGCCTGCTGGTCGCCGCCGGGCTGGCCGTGCTGATCATGCCGGGCGGCCGGGTGACCGGCACCCTTCTGTTTGCCGCATCCGCCCTGCATATGGTCCGGCTGTCCGGCTGGTTCGGTTGGCGGACCGCGCCGGTGCCTCTGCTGTGGGTCCTTCATCTCGGCTATCTGTGGCTTCCTTTTGGCCTCTTGCTGCTTGGGCTTTCCTCCTTCGTCCCGGCATTGCGTCCAGAGCCCGCGCTGCATGCCCTGACCGTGGGCTGCATCGGCATGATGGTGCTGGGCGTGATGAGCCGGGTGGCGCTGGGGCATACCGGCCGCCCGCTGGTGGCGGCGAAGCCGACGGCCGTGGCCTATGGCCTGATCTTCCTGGCGGCGGCGGTGCGGGTGTTCGGCGTGATGATTGACTATCCCGCGGCGCTTTGGCTGTCCGCCGCATTGTGGAGCGCCGGCTACCTGGTATTCGTTACCCTCTATGCGCCGCTTTGCCTGCAAGCCCGTGCCGATGGCCGGTGACGCTGAAAGCGGCTATGATCGGGCCGGGCGTCGGCGGTGAGGCGGGCAACCAGTGATTTTGCTCTTTACCGATTTCGGCTTGGAAGGCCCCTACACCGGCCAGGTCAAAGCCGTCCTGTGGCGCGAGGCGCCTGGGGTGCCGGTGTTCGACCTGTTTGCCGACGCGCCGGCGCAGCGGCCGCTGGAATCGGCCTATTTGCTGGCCGCCTATGCCGGTGGCTTTCCGGCGGGCAGCGTGTTCCTGTGCGTGGTCGACCCCGGGGTCGGCGGAGACCGGCCGCCGATGGCGGTGGAGATTGATGGCCGATGGTTCGTCGGGCCGGGCAACGGGCTGTTCGAGCCGCTGTTGCGCCGGGCCGGATCGGTGCGCGAGTTCCTCATCCCGCCGCCCGGTCGGCCGGTGTCGGCAAGCTTTCACGGCCGCGACCTGTTCGCGCCGGTCGCCGGCGGCCTGGCAGCCGGCCGCTTGCCGGCCGAACTCGGCCTGCGGGCTCAATCGGCTCCGCGTTTCTCCGACTGGCCGGATGACCTTCCGGCGATCGTCTATGTCGATCACTACGGCAATGCGATGACCGGACTTCGCGCTGCCATGCTGCCGGACAGCGTCCACCTGCAACTGGGGGCGCGGGCGGTGCGGCGGGCGCGGACTTTTTCCGACGTGCCGATAGGCGCTCCGTTCTGGTACGAGAACGCCAACGGCTTGGCCGAAATCGCGGTGAACCAGGGCCGAGCCGACCGGTTGCTCAGCATCGCCGTGGGGTTCCCGGTGCAAGTCATCGAACGATCCGCCGATGCGCCCGGCGAGCCCATATGAGGGCCAGAATACTCCGGGCGGGCCGGCACGAACTCAGCGCATCAGGCTTTCGTAAGGATAGAAGGGAACCGGGTCGCCCGGTCTGATTTCCGGCAAGTCGGGCCCAAGATCGATCAATCCTGTGGTCTGTACCAGTGATGACAATACGCTGGATTGCTGGGTGGCGAAGGGAACCGCCGCCTGCCGGCCGTCGACCGATTGCAGCGAGCCCCGCAGAAACTGGCGCCGCTTGTGGTTCTGCTTGGCCGTGAACCCGGCCGGCACGATGGCCGGTTGCGGGAGCGGAGGTTCGGCGGTGGCGCCCGCCAGCCGAAACAGGGCAGCCCGCCCGGCGACCATCAAGGTGACCATGGCCGAGACGGGATAGCCCGGCAGGCCGAGGAAGGCGGCATCGCCTATCTGTCCCAGGGCGACCGGTTTGCCAGGTTTCAGGGCGAGACGCCAAAGATGCAGGCGGCCGAGCGTTTCCACCGCCGCCTTGACGTGGTCCTCGCCGCCGACGGAGACGCCGCCCGAGGTGACGATCGCCTGCTGCGATCGGGCCGCTTCGGCGAGGGCGGTCACCGTCGCGGAAAAATCATCGGGCAGGTGGCCGAGATCGGTGACGGCGAACCCCATGGCCTCGAGCAGCGCCATCTGGCCGTACCGGTTGGAGCCGTAGATCTGCCCCTCGGCCAGACGGTTTCCCGGTTCCACGACCTCGTCGCCGGTAGAGATGACGCCGACCTTGAGCGGCTGGCGCACCAGCAAGCTGGCTCTGCCCACCGCCGCGGCCATGGCCACATCCTGCGGCCGCAACCGGCGGCCGGCGGCCAGCACCACCGATCCCTGGCCAAAGTCCTCGCCGATGGGACGGACATAATTGCCGGCCTTGAGCCCCGGCGGCAGCACGACCCAGCGTTGCCCGGCCGCCTCCTCGACGCGGCAATCCTCGATCATGGCGACGGTGTCGAATTCCTCGGGCAGCGGCGCGCCGGTGAAAATCTCGATGGCGCCGCCCTGCGGCAGGGAAGCGGCGTGGGGATGGCCGGCGGCGACCCGGCCGACCACCGGCAGCCTGGTCGGGCCACCGGCGTCAAGGTCCTTGTGGTGTGCGGCGAAGCCATCCATGGCGGCATTGCGGAAGGACGGCTGAGCGATGGGCGAAATCACATCTTCGGCCAGGATCCGCCCGACGCACCGGCGCAGCGGCACCACTTCGGTCGCCGTGACCGGCTGGACCTGGGCGGCGATGAGGGCAAAGGCTTCGTCGAGCGCCATCAGACGGTTCTCTACGGCGAAGCAGTCGTTGTTCATGTCAGGCCTCCGGAAGGATTTCGGCGGTGGGTCATCATTGTCGCATTGTTGCAGCTTCGATGGGACCAGGGCCAGCAAGGAATACTTGGCATTTGGTACCTGCGTCATTGCGTCAGAGCGCGCCCAAGGGGGCAACCCACCGACGCCATCCGCCGCCTTTTCGATGCACTGGAGACGTTTCGTCGGCCAGTTCCCGTTGCGTATGGCCGGCTTCGCGTGACGTGTTCGTGACAGACCTGTGCCGAATACGCTCCAAGCCAGAGCGTTATCGAATGGTATTATAATACCGCGAGCTTAACGTATTGATTTTACGTATATTTTTCGCCATTGACTGATGTTGCGAATCTGGCATACTCCGCGCCTTCATCGAGAGGGCCGGGCCGTCTCGTAAAACCTGGTTTAGCAGCAGTGGGTACCATGAAGACCTATTCCGCCAAACCGTCCGAAGTGCAGAAGAAGTGGGTGGTGATCGACGCGGACGGCGTCGTTCTTGGCCGTCTCGCCAGCATCGTCTCGATGCGGCTGCGCGGCAAGCACCTGACCACGTACACGCCGCATATCGATTGCGGCGACAATGTCATCATCATCAACGCCGAGAAGGTGAAGCTGACTGGCCGCAAATTGGCCGACAAGGTGTTTCACTGGTACACCGGTTATCCGGGCGGCATCAAGGGCCGTACGATGGGACAGTTGCTGGGCGGACGGTATCCCGAGCGCGTCATCGTCAAGGCGGTCGAGCGTATGATCACCCGCGGCCCGCTGGGGCGCGCCCAGATGAAGAACCTGCGAGTCTATGCCGGTGCTGAACATCCCCATGCCGCGCAGCAGCCGGAAGTGGTGGACCTGGCCGCGATGAATCCGAAGAACAAGAGGAGCGTGTAACCCATGGCCGAAGATTTCAGCGCACTGGCTGAGCTCAAGGCTGCCGCCCCCCAGGCGGCGCCGGTCCGTGAGCCGAAGCGCGACGCCGAGGGCCGTTCCTACGCCACCGGCAAGCGCAAGAACGCCGTGGCCCGCGTCTGGGTGAAGCCGGGGTCCGGCCGCATCACCGTCAACGGCCGTGCCGTCGAGGTGTATTTTGCCCGTCCCGTGCTGCGCATGCTGATCAACCAGCCGTTCCAGGTGGCCAACCGCATCGGGCAGTTCGACGTGGTCGCCACGGTAGCCGGCGGCGGCCTGTCCGGCCAAGCTGGCGCGGTGCGGCACGGCATCTCTCGCGCTCTCACCTTCTATGAGCCGGGCTTGCGCTCGCCGTTGAAGGCCGGCGGCTTCCTCACTCGCGACTCGCGCGTGGTCGAGCGCAAGAAGTACGGTAAGGCTAAGGCGCGGCGCAGCTTCCAGTTCTCGAAGCGCTAAAGGGTGCCGCGCGGCCATCCTGGCCGCGACGCACGGCCTGCCAAACCCGGCGACGGGCAAGGAGCAAGGCCAGGCAGTCGATCTTGGACTAAGAACGAGGGGCCCGGGACACCATCCCGGGCCCTTTCGCTTATTGGACGGCCTCCCACAGCTGCTGCGGCAGGATCGGCTTGTGCAGCAACCGGGCTCCGCAGCGGTTCACTTCGGTGAGAATCGAGGGATCGGTGTCGCCGGTCAGCAGACAGGCCCGGATCGGCTCGCCGAACCAGGCTTGCAGCTTGGCCAGGGCACCCAACCCGGTGGCTCCGCCGCGCAGCCGGTAATCGATCAACGCCAAGTCGGGCTTGCGGCCGGCGAGCGACGCGATGGCTTCATCCGTGTCGGACGCGGGGATGACTTCCAGACCCCATTGCGCCAGCTGGGCCTTCATCGCCAGCAGGATCAGCTCCTCGTCATCGATGACCAGGACCAGTCGGGGTGGCAAAGCCTGCTGCTTCTGTTGCGCCGGCATTGGCAAACCCGCCGGTTGCTCCCTGGCGCGCGGCACGGTGATGGAAAAGCAGGAGCCGTGCCCCAGGCGTGATCGGACGGCGACTGGATGGTCGAGCAGACGGCTGAGGCGCCGCACGATGGACAGGCCGAGCCCCAGCCCCTTCTCCCGGTCGCGCGACGGATTGTCTACCTGGTAGAATTCGTCGAATACCGTGTCCAATTGATCGTCCGGAATACCGATGCCGGTGTCGAGGACACTGATCCGGACGCTGCCCTTCGAACTGTGGCAGCCAAGGACAATGCGTCCGCCCCATTCGGTATAGCGTAAGGCGTTTTCGATGAAGTTGCGCAGGATCCTGCTCAGCAGGAGGGGATCGCTGACGACCGCCTTGGAGCAGGGGATCCAGCGCAACCAGATGTGTTTCTCCGCCGCGCGGAGCCGATATTCCTCGGCCAGTGGCCGCAAAACGGTCTCGAGGGAAAAGCAGGTGGCTTGGGCAGAAACCAGTCCGGCATCCAGCCTCGATACGTCGAGCAGGGCGTCGAGCAGGCTTTTCAGTCCCTCGAGCGCGGTTCCCATATGGTCGACCAGCGCCGCCTTGGGATGGCCGGTCAGAGCGTCGGCCAAAGCCGAACGGAACAGGAAAAGCGACTGGACCGGTTGGCGCAGGTCATGGCTGGCGGCGGCAAAGAACTTGGCCTTGGCGATATTGGCCCGCTCGGCCTCGTCCTTCGCCGCCTTCAAAGTTTTGTTGGTCTGCCGAAGCTCGGCTTCTCCCATGCCGATGAGACCCCGGGCGGTAGTCTGCGCCGCCAGCACCACATCCAGTTCCTTGATCCCTGTCCGGCCGATCATTATGTCGGCCTGCGGGGTCAGGGCCAAGGCCGCGCGCGCCACCTTGGAGATGCGGATCTCGAGCAGGCGCGACAACATCACCGCCATGCTGATGCCGGCGAACAAGGCGACCAATCCGCCGATGCCGATCAGGGCCAGCGAGCGGCGCAACGGCGCGGCGAAGGAATCGCTGGACACGCAAAGGGCGACCGTCCAGCCCAATTTGTCGATGGTGCGGAACGTTATGAAGCCGGTCCGTCCGTCGGCCAGCGTGGCGTTGACCGAGCCCCGGCGGTGCTCCTTGATCGCCGCCAACAGTGCGGGCGGTCCTTTGTTGCCCACGGCCTGCGCGGGATCGGGCGACGGAGAGATAATGAATCCCCTGCGATCGACCACCAACCCCCGCGCATCTGGTACCTGCGGGTGCAAGGCCGTCGGCGGGAGCAATTTTCTTGGCTTGATGCCGATGCGGACGACATAAGCGACCTTGCCCCCCTGGACGACGGGGATGTCCGCTGTGACGATCCAGTCGTTGAGGATCGGCGGATAGAACAGGTCGCTGACATGAGGCCTTGCGGTGGCGAACGCCTCTTGGACCGACTCCGCCTCAGCGGCCGGGAAGGGCGCCGTGTCGGCAGGGGCCAAGGTGTTCATCAATACCCTCTGGTCGGGCCCGACAAGGGCGATCCCGTCTATCAGCGACTGGCGCCGGATGAAATGCTGGGCGATCGCCAGAAAGCGTTGGGGGTCCGCGTCTTCCTGCGTCAGCGAGGCGCCCAAGGCTGTTCCCGCCAGGATGGCTGCATTCACCTTTTGGCGGATAGCCATTGCAGCCGCGTCCGTTTGCACCTGCAGTTGGCCGAGTTTCGCATTGTGTTCCTGCCTGGTCAGCCGCAGTGCCACCGATCCCGCATACAGCGCCGGCGGCAGGATCGCCGCGACGATCAGCACAATGAACCAAATCTTGATGGGATAGGCGGCGTGAGAGTGCCGATTCGTCAGATCCATTGCTTCCCGGCCCTGTCCCTTGCTCGTTCCGTGCCGCAAGGTAAGGGAGAAAGACGGTGGAGTCTAATCAACTTCAGAAAAGAAAATCGTCGGCCCCCGCTTCGTTCGTCCCGCTGGCGGGCTGCTCGCCGCAGGCGGGTCAGCGGCCGTGGTGGTGCGGCACGGCGGGATAGACGAACCCATGCACCGGATAGACGGTCTGGCCGATGTCGGAACTCGGCTGATACCACACGCGGACTTGGCTCCAATCGTTATAGGGCGAGACGTCGACCACCGCGGCGGCAAGTTCGACCTGCCCACGGCGGCCATGGATTGGTGACCAATTGGCGTGATCGACCAGGATGACGCGGCTGCTGCGAACCGCCCGGACGATGGCGACATGGCCGCGCGGGAGATGGCGGGTGCGAGAGAATACCATTACCGCACCCGGACGGGGACTTTGACCGCGGCCGTATTGGCCTTTTGCCGCGTGCCACCATTGCCAGGCGTCGCCATGCAGCGAGAGGTGTGAAGCGCGATGCACGAACTGAACGCAATTGATGCGTTCGGCGAAGGCGGGGCTCGTCGCGCAGAGTGTGCCGGCGGCCACCACGACGGCGAGGAGGCCTCGCCGCATATGTCGTATCCGGTTGCTCATGGCGCGGAAGCTAATCGATTTTCGTGAAGATGGCGATAGAAAACGTGAATTAACTCTTTCGTGACTGTGCGCAATGGTGCCGTCTCGACCGATGTTCCGGCAGCGAGAGATATCGACCGAGTGGGTTGGACGGAGCCAGTTCCCTTGTGCTATCCCAATGACCGCTAACGCCGTTTTCGAGTGGGCGATCGTGGCGCTTGGAAGCCGAGCACCGGGCCGATCGGCCTGCCAACGGATTGAATTTTGATGAGAACCTGACGGGCGGTGTCGCCACCGTCGCGCAGATTCCGGCTACCGGGACGGAGGAGAGATGGCCATCATTTTCGTCGCGCGGAGTGCGGCCTTGAGCAAATGGGGCAGCGAGGTGGGGCTCGGCAAAAATCTGTTCAAGGTGGGGGTGGCGCCATCGGCCGAAGACTCGCAGGTCATCCTTCAGGCCGGCCTGTGCGGCATGACGGACTGGTCGATGGTCAGGAAGGAGGAGGCCGCCGACGTGACCGAGGAGTCGGTGCTCGAGCGCCTGGGACGAAAGGAAAAAATGATCGACCCGGCGCTCTATCCCAGGCTCAAGGGCGTGCGTGGCGTGTTCAAGGTCAAGCTGGAACATGTGGAGAACCACCTCCTGGTGAAGAAGGCTCTCGACGGTGTCGAGCCCAGGGAGCTGAAAATCAGGCCGGCCGACATTGCCGGCTACCTGATCCGCAACGCGTTGTCTTAAGCTTTTTCCCGCAGGAGGACATGGTGACCGGTATGATTCTACCCTTTAAGGGGGTGTTTCCCAGCATCGCCGAGGATGCCTTCATCGCCCAGACGGCGGTGATCACCGGCGACGTGGTGGTCGGCAAGGAAAGCAGCGTCTGGTATGGCTGCGTAATGCGTGGCGACGTGCATCGCATTCGGGTGGGGCAACGAACCAATATTCAGGACGGCACCATCGTTCACGTCACGCGGGACCGCTTCGCCTGTATCATCGGCTCGGATATTACCATCGGGCACCGTGCCGTCCTGCACGGCTGTACACTGGAAGATGGGTGTTTCGTCGGCATGGGCGCGACGGTCATGGATGGCGCCGTGGTCGAAGGCGGCGCCATGGTCGCCGCCGGAGCTTTGGTCACCCCGGGCAAGGTGGTGAAGCGGGGTGAACTGTGGGGCGGTAGCCCAGCCAAGTTCCTGCGCCGGCTGACCGAGGAGGAGTTGGCTTTTTTTCCGCTGTCGGCCACCCAATATGCTGCGCTTGGCGCCGAGTACCTGGCCGAGGCCAGGCTCGGGCCGGCCGACGGGCGATGAACACCGCCCGGCGGATCGAAGAGGCACGCGGTTCCCCCGCCGATCCGGCGGGGGGCGCTGCGCCGCTGGCGGCGCGCAATCACCATTTGTAGGAAATGCCTGTCATCACCTCGTCCTGGCTCATCGTAAGAGCAGCGACCTGATTGCCCATCATGCCGGGGGTGCTTCCGCTGAACGTGTGCGAGAACGCGTGGACGTAAGCGAAGCACAGGGAGTAGCTGTCGTTGAGGCGGTAGGTGAAGCCGGTCGAGGCATGGGTCGTCGGTGTGGCCGGCGCCAGGATATTGAAAAGGGCCTGGGAAGAGGTAGTGAAGCTGGTCGCCTTGCTGAAGCCGGCGCGCAGGGCCAGGTCATGCGTCGCCCACCATTGGGCGCCGACGCGGAACACGTCCATGTCCTTCCAGCCGAAGCCGGGGCCGTTCGGGGAGCCCAGCGGGCCGAATGGCGGGACGCCGCTGGCGGAGATGGCTTTGACGTCGCCGTAGAAAATTCGCTCGTGTTCAAGAAGGAGGTCGACGTTCCGCGTCGGCTTTATGTCGATGCCGTCGCTCACCCAGGCAGGAATATTGAACGTGCCGCTGCCGGCGAACAGTCCCTTGTATTTGTCGAAGGGCGTCATGTACATCTTGGATTGGTACGCCGCGCCGATCGTCAGGTAGTTGTTGACGGCGTAAGTGGCGCCGAATTTGACACCGCCGCCGACGGAATAATCATAGCCGTTGTTGGTGACACTGTTCGGTGCCCAGGACATCGGGGCGAATGGCTGCAGGCCCTGGGCCAGAAACCGCTGGATGGCGAGCGTCGGCGCAACGCCGATGGACAGCCTGTCGTTAACCTCGTGCGCAATGTTGAGCGCGATGAATTCCTGCCCCATGTCGATGCCGAGCGGCGACGTCGCACCGGGGCCAAAATTGGCGAATAGCGGCGCATCATAATGGGTGTTCATGCCGCCGTTGGCGAAGGCCATCAGGCCAACCGACCAGTCCGGCGCCACCAGCGTGTTCACGCCGCCACAGACGATGGGAAACCAGTTGTTCTTGCTGTCAAATTTGCCGGGCGGCAGCGGCCCGCCGTTGTTGGCGATATCGACATTACGCTGCGGCATGAACTGATCGACGCATAAACTGGCGATATTGCCCTCGGTGACGCCGAGCGCCGGGTTCTGCGCCGCGCTCAGCACGTCCGTGCTCAGGGTTACGCCGGTGCCGCCCATCGCTTTCGAACCGCCGCCATAGCCGTTGGCGAACATGCCGTTGGTCGCCGCCGCCGGGCGCGCCCATGCCAGCAGCCCCAAGATCAGTAACCCCGCAAGGGGCATGCCTCGTCTGGTCAAATGCATGTCTCGTTCGTCTCCATGATGCGCTTGGCTTTTCTGCCGCAGGTTATTGCCGGCCACTATGCATGGCCCTCGGGCGGCTTGGCGGTATCGGGAGACGACAGCCGGCGAGCTATACGGAATCGTTCCGCTGAGGACGGCGCCGACGAGGCAGCTAATACATATTAACTGAAAGTATAAAGAAACATCACCATTCGTTCCTTGTGGAAACGGCAGGAACGCATAGTTCGTTCATTCGTAGTAGTAGCCCTGCTGCGCGTGCATGTAGTGCATAGTTACTGCCCCATCTCAACCCGAATCTATTAGCGAATTAGAAAACGCTGATATAGGATTTTGACGATGGAACATTCCAACTCCAAGAGCTTCTCGCTGATCGTGACCAAGGGCAGTCTGGATTGGGCCTACCCGCCCTTCATCCTGGCGACCACCGCGGCGGCCATGGACCACAAGGTGACGATGTTCTTCACCTTCTACGGGCTTTCGCTGCTCAAGAAGAAGCTGGACCTGAAGATCACCACTTTGGGCAACCCGGCCATGGAGATGCCGATGGCCGGCATGCACATGGTGATGCCCAACCTGTTGGGGGCAATCCCGGGCTGTGACAGCATGGCGAGCTCCATGATGAAGGGCATGATAAAGAAGAAGGGTGTGGCTTCAATCGAGGAGTTGCGCGAAATGGCCGTTGACTCAGGTGTACGTATTATTGCCTGTCAGATGACACTTGACCTTTTCGAATACAAACATACCGATCTTATAGACGGTGTAGAACTTGGCGGCGCCGCAACCTATATTGAAACGGCGACCGACAGCGACGTAAATCTGTTTATATAATGTAGGTTGCAATTCCAGTGCAAATGCCGGAACGCGGCCAGAAGCGCCGCGACGGCGAGGAGGAAACGATGGAGGCCGTGCAACTACCCATGACCTCGGGTGCGCTGTCGCGCATGTTCGAGCTCTGCAACCTGGAGCAGGAGCCGGAATACCAGCCGGAAAAGCGGTCGGTCCGCATCCATGGGCATTCCACGACCATTCGACTGGAGCGCGCTTTCTGGAATGTGCTCGAACACATCGCGCGGGAAGAGCGCGAAACGGTCGGTTCGCTGATCGGCCGTGTTCACGACCACTGCATGGTCGCAAACGACAAGAACCTGTCTTCATGTTTGCGGGTGGTTTGCCTCAAGTATATGAATTTAAACGGTTAATCGAAAGAATTTGGCGGAATCCAGGCCTTCGCCGGCGGCAAGGTCGGGAAAGGGTGCTGCTTGCACTGCAACTCACACGGAAGGGACTTAGAATGTCGGAACATACATTGCTTGACGTGAAGGGACTCAACTGCCCGCTGCCGATCATGAAGGCCAAGAAGGCGCTGGAAGCTGTGGCCGTGGGCGGGACGCTGGAGGTGCACAGCACCGACCCCGGCTCGGTCAACGACTTCGCCTCGTTCTGCCGCAAGACCGGGCACGAACTGCTCGACCAGCGCAAGGAAGGCGCCGCATTCATTTACCTGATCAAGCGCGGCAGGTGAAGGGCGGGGGCGATCGCTCGACGGCGATCGCCCTGGATGGCGGCGCCAAAGAGGCGCTTCCCCGATCGGTCGTCGAGAACGCTTCCGGCACCCCCGGCTTGCTGGCGGGGGTGCCGTCTTGCCTGCGCCGCCAGAGGCGGCCTGCGCCTCGGCTTGACCGCCGTTTGGGCGGCTCGAGCCTCAGCTTAACCGCAGCTTGACATAGGTGCCCGGCGCGTCGCCCAGGGCCGGCAGTCCACCATCGCCCGGGATGCGTGCCGGGATCCGGCTGCCCGCGGTCTTGCTGATCCAGTTTTGCCAGTCCGGCCACCACGAGCCTTCATGCTGCTCGGCTCCCTTCAGCCAGGCATCGGGGGATTTGGGCTTCTTCGGATTGGTCCAGTAGCAGTATTTGTTCGCCGCCGGCGGATTGACGATGCCGGCGATGTGGCCCGAGGCCGCCAGCACGAATTTCACCGGGCCGGAATAGAGCTGGGTCGCCGCGTAGGTACTTCTCCACGGCGCGATATGGTCTTCGCGCGTCGAGATGAGGTAGGTGGGGATCTTGATCCTGGTCAGATCGATCGGCGTTCCCTTGAGGGTGATCCCGCCGGGCACCGCGAGCTTGTTCTCCTGATACATCTTGCGCAGGTAGAAACTGTGCATCGCCGCCGGCATGCGGGTCGAATCGGAATTCCAGAACAGCAGATCGAACGGGAAGGGCTCTTTTCCCAGCAGATAGTTGTTGACGACGAACGACCAGATCAGGTCGTTCGCCCGCAGCATATTGAAGGTGTTGGCCATTTCGCTGCCGTCCAGATAGCCCTGGTGCAGCATCTTCTCTTCCAGATGCTGCAGTTGGGCTTCGTCGATGAACACGGACAGCTCCCCGGCCTCGGAGAAGTCGGTCATGGTCGCCAAGTAGGTGGCACTGAGGATGCGGTCATCGCCATGCGCCGTCATGTACCCCAAGGTGGAGGCCAGAAGGGTGCCGCCCAGGCAATAGCCGATGACGTTGATCTGGCGCTCGCCGGTCGCCTTCTCGATCTGTTCCAGGGCCGCCAGCGCGCCCTCGGTCATATAATCCTCGAAGGATTTCTTGGCCAGGTGCTCATCCGGATTGACCCAGGACAGGACGAACACGGTGTGTCCCTGTTCCACCGCCCAACGGATGAATGAGTTCTTCGGCCGAAGGTCGAGGATGTAATATTTGTTGATCCACGGCGGAATGATCATCAACGGCGTCTTGAACACCGTCTCGGTGGCCGGCGCATACTGCAGCAACTCGATCAGATCGTTCCGATAGACCACCTTGCCGGGCGTGGTGGCGATATTCTCGCCGACCTGGAAAGCGTCAAGGTCGGTCATGCGGATGGAAAGCTTGCCTTTGCCGCGCTCGAGATCGTCGAGAAGGTTATCGAGGCCGCGGATCAGGTTCTCGCCGCCGCTCTCGACGGTCGCCCGCAACACCTCCGGATTGGTGGCCAGGAAGTTGGAGGGGGCCATCGCATCGGTGAATTGCCGCGTATAAAAATCAACCTTCTTTGCCGTGTGCTCATCGAGTCCTTCGACGTTTTTCACGACGCCTTGAAGCCAGCGCGCGGTCAGCAGATAAGACTGCTTGATGAAATCGAAGACCTCGTTCTCCTGCCACATCTCGTCCTTGAACCGGCGGTCGGCCAAGTCCGGCTCGACGACGGGCGTCGCATCTTCCCCGAGGAAGCGCCGCGTCGTGTTCTGCCACAGCTGAAGATAGCTTTGCCACAGATCCATCTGGGCTTCCATCAGCTTGGCCGGGTCGGCCATCAGCCTTGCCGTCATTTGCAGGAAGGCGTCGCCGATGTTCAGCGGATCGGCGATGGCGCCGAACGTTCCGTCCGCAGCTTGCCGCGCCAGGAAATCCGTGACAATTCGCTGGCTTCGTTCAGCAATGTTGGTCACGGCCTTCGATAATTCTGACGGATCTACAAACTTGATATCCGCCCCGTTCTGTTCACCCATCTTCCCGTTACCTCTTTCGGTGCGAGCCCTAGGATTGACTGGAATTGAAAAACTGGCAGCAGATGCGGAGGTTGGCTTTGCCGCTTCTCGGCCACCGACGACATGGCCTCTGGGCAGGTTCCTCGCATCTCTATATACTTCATTCACGTAATTATTAAATGGCAGTTTGCCGACAAAAGGGGCAAGACGAACGGATTGCCTAGGCCGAGGAGATTCCGTCAGATCATGGACCAGAACGACAACAGGCGACGCCGGGCAAGGGGGACGGCCGCTCTGGCGGCCAGCAGCGCGCTGCTCTCGGCCATACTTCTTGCCGGTTGCGGCTCGGTGGGTGATGGCTTGGACCAGGCCCATCCGCATAGCGATACGCCCGCTCTGGTCAGCCGGGTCTCCGCCTCTGGCGATGTAAACACCGGCCAAGATGCCACCGCCGCCCGGCCACAGGGTGTAGCTCAGAAGAAATCGACCAAGGACGGGCACGCGGTGGCGCCCGTCGTCCCGGCGCCGGACCAGGCGCCCATTCCGTTGACCAAGGCGCCGCCGGCGGCCGCCTCCGCGCCGGCAGAGGACGCGGCGCTGACGGCGTCGGCGGCGCCGGTAATTCCGATGCAGCCGCAACCTCCGGCGGTGGCCGTGACCACAGAGCCGCTGCCCGAGCCTTCGCCTCCGCCTTCGCCGGCCGCGTCGATGCCGCCCCCGGCCCCAACCCCGCCCCCGGCCCCAACCCCAACCCCGGCCCCGGCAGCAGCGGCCGCGGTTGCGCCACCCGCTTTGCCGCCGGCCGGCAAGGCGGACGGCTCTGTGCATCCGGCCAAGGCGGCTTCGGCGGCCGCCGTTCCGCCGGCCAAGGTTGCCGCGCCCGATCGGCTCCAAGTATCGGCGCCGCTCCCCCCACCGGTTCCGGTGGTCGCCGCACCGCCTTCGCCGCCCACCGTCGCCGACATCTATCGCCGGCGCCTGGCCGAATTCAATAGCCCGCCGGCCCGGCCATTGCCGCAGCTGGCGGCCGACGCCGGGCCGGCTGTCGCTCCGGCCGCCGCCAGTTGGCAGGTCATCCATCTCATTCCGCCGCGGGAACTGCGCAAGCATCGGGCGAGGCGTCATTGCATACGGCCGTTGTCAGCCTTCGACGGCTCGCGCAGCGCCGCCTCGTTCGAAGTGGGGGAGGTGCGGTTTGGCGACGGAATGGCCGAGTTGCCGGCCGACGCGCCGGGCCATTTGCGCGAGGTCGCCAGGCTTTACCGCGAAATGGGCGGCAGTTTGCGCGTTCTCGGCCGGTCGGCCGCTCTCCGGCTGAACATGGGGCCGCTGGCCGATCACGAGGCCAATCGCCGGCTGGCGGCGCAACGCGCCGAGGCCGTTGCCCGCGCCCTGGTGCGCCTCGGCGTGCCGGCGCGTCACATCTACGCCGGCGCCGCTCTGCAAGCGGAACTCTCTTCGGCGGGACTCGATCCCTCTGCCGGGGAGACTACGGAGATCTATATCGACTATTAGGCCGGGGCAGGCTAAAAAAGCACCCTTTAGGTGGCGGCACGGTCGGCCGGGCGGCGCCTCACCGGGTCACAGGCGTTGGGAAAATGGAAACGGAATTTCATCGAATAAAGCGGCTTCCCCCTTATGTCTTCGCCGAAGTGAATGCAATGAAGGCGCGGGCGCGGGCCGCCGGCGAAGACATCATCGATTTCGGCATGGGCAATCCGGACCAGCCGACTCCGCAGCACATCGTCGACAAGCTGGTGGAAGCGGCGCGCAACCCCAAAGCCCATCGCTATTCCATGTCGCGCGGCATTCCCGGTCTGCGCAAGGCCTTGGCCGGCTATTATCAACGCCGTTTCGACGTCGACCTGGACCCCGAGTCCGAATGCATCGTCACCCTGGGCTCGAAGGAGGGGCTTGCCAATCTCGCCTCGGCCATCACCAGTCCCGGCGATATCCTGCTGGTGCCCAATCCCAGCTATCCGATACATCCCTACGGATTCATCATCGCCGGAGGCTCGGTCCGCCATGTGCCGGTGACGCCGGACAAGGACCTGCTGACCGCTCTCGAGCGCGCGGTAAAACATTCCGTGCCCAAGCCGGTGGCATTGGTGATCAATTACCCGTCGAACCCGACAGCGTTGGTCGCCGACCTCGACTTCTATGGACAGGTGGTGGACTTCTGCCGCTTCCATGGCATCTACGTGCTGTCGGATCTGGCTTACGCCGAGATTTATTTCGACATCGCACCGCCGCCTTCGATCCTGCAAGTGCCGGGCGCGAAGGAGGTGGCGATCGAATTCACCTCCATGTCCAAGAGCTACAATATGCCCGGCTGGCGTATCGGCTTTGCCGCCGGCAACAAGACGCTGATCGCCGCCTTGTCGCGGATCAAGTCCTATCTCGACTACGGGGCGTTCACCCCGATCCAGGTGGCCTCGGCGGCGGCCCTCAATGGCCCGCAGGACTGCGTCGAGCAGATCCGCCAGATGTACAAGGCGCGCCGTGACGTGCTGATCGAGGGGCTGGAGAGCGCCGGCTGGACCGTCCCCAGTCCGCCGGCCACCATGTTCGCCTGGGCGCCGATTCCGCCGGCCTTCGCCCATCTCGGCTCGCTGGAGTTTTCCAAATTGCTGATGCGCGAGGCCAAGGTGGCGGTTGCCCCCGGGATCGGCTTCGGCGAATACGGCGACGGGCATGTCCGCATCGGGTTGGTGGAGAACCGCCATCGGACCCGCCAGGCGGTCCGCAATATCAAGACCTTCCTCTCCAGCTATGACCGTATCCTGGAAGAGAACGAAGCCAAGCGCGTGGTGGGATCATGATGACGCCGCTGAAAATTGCCATTGCCGGCCTTGGGACTGTCGGCGGCGGCACCGTCCGCCTGCTGGCGCAACAGGCCGACCTGTTGGCCGCCCGCGCCGGCCGCCCGTTGCAGGTGGTGGCCTGCGCCGCGCTGGAAAAGCCCGCCGACCTGCCGCTGGACGGGGTGCCGTTCTTCGCCGACGCCCGTGCCATGGCGCGCGAGGCCGACTATGACGTGTTGGTCGAACTGGTCGGCGGCTCCGGCGGTGTCGCCCTGGACGTGGTGACCACCGCCCTGGAACGAGGCCGCAACGTGGTCACCGCCAACAAGGCGATGATCGCCCATCACGGCCCGAGGCTGGCCCGCCTGGCCGAGACGGCGGGTGTTTCCTTCGCCTTCGAGGCGGCGGTGGCGGGCGGGATCCCGGTGATCAAGGCGCTGCGCGAGGGGCTGGCCGGCAACCGCCTGCAGCAGGTCTATGGCATCCTCAACGGCACCTGCAACTACATCCTGACCACCATGCGCGAGACCGGCCGCGAGTTCACCGAGGTGCTGGCCGAGGCCCAGGCCCTGGGCTATGCCGAGGCCGATCCGTCGTTCGATATCGACGGGATCGACGCCGCCCACAAGCTGTCGATCCTGACCAGCCTGGCCTTCGGCACCACCCTGGACTTCACCCAGGTGCATATCGAGGGCATCCGTCACGTTTCCGCTCTCGACATCCGCTTCGCCGAAGAATTGGGCTACCGCATCAAGCTGCTGGGCATCGCGCGCCGCACCGATTGCGGCATCGAGCAGCGGGTGCATCCCTGCATGGTGCCGATCGCTTCGTCCATCGGGCGGGTCGACGGCGTGTTCAATGCCGTGGTGGCCGAGGGAGATTTCGTCGGCCGTACGGTGTTCGAAGGCCGGGGTGCCGGTGCTGGACCGACCGCTTCGGCGGTGGCGGCCGACATCGTCGACATCGCCGCCGGACGGCGCGCACCGACCTTCGGTGTGCCGGCCGACCGGCTGCAGCCGCTGCAGGTGTCGCCGATGGACGACCATTGTGGTGAATACTATATCCGCCTGATGCTGCTCGACCGCCCCGGCGTCTTCGCCGAGATCGCCGCCGCCTTGCGCGACGAGCAGGTGTCGATGGAAGCGATCCTGCAGCGTGGCCGGGCGCCGGGCGAGACCGTGCCGGTGGTGATGACCGTCCACGATACCCGCGAGGCGGCGATGAAGCGGGCGATCGAGCGCATCAAGGCCATCGAAGCCGTGGTCGAGCCCCCGCGGCTGATTCGCATCGAGGCGTTCTGAACATGCCCAAGTCCCACGGCTTCTCTTCCACCATGGACCGCAATCTGGCGTTGGAGGCGGTGCGGATCACCGAGGCGACGGCGTTGGCGGCGTCGCGGCTGATGGGGCGGGGCGACGAGCGTGCCGCCGACGAGGCCGCGGTGGCGGCCATGCAGGCTGCCCTCAACACTCTCAATGTCCGCGGCACGGTGATTATCGGTGAAGGTGAGCCGGGTGAGGCGGAGTTGCTGTTCAACGGCCAGACTGTCGGTGCCGCCGACGGTGAGCCGACCATCGACATCATCCTGTCGCCCCTCGAGGGTTCGACCATCTGCGCCCAGGGCGGCTACAACGCCTTGGCGGTGATGGCGATGGCGGGGCAGGGGGCTTTCCTCACCGTACCGGCCGTCTACATGGACAAGATCGCCGTCGGGCCGGGATTGCCGCCCGGCGTCGTCGACCTGGACGAAACACCGCTCAACAACCTCAAGAACCTGGCACGGGCCAAGGAGGTTCCCGTCTCCGACCTGCTGATCTGCATTCTCGACCGTCCGCGCCACGAAGACCTGATCGACAAGGTGCGTGAAGCGGGGGCGCGGGTGATGCTGATCGCCGACGGCGACGTTTCGGGGGTCATCGCTACAGCTTTGCCCGATACCGGCGTCGACATGTATGTCGGCGTTGGCGGCGCGCGGGAGGGCGTTCTGGCGTCGGCGGCGCTGGCTTGCATGGGCGGACAGATGCAGGGGCGGCTGGTCTGCCGCAACGACGACGACCGCAACCGGGCGCTTCGCTGCGGCATCACCGATCTTGCCCATAAATACGACATGACCGAGATGGCGAAAGGCGACGTGATGTTTGCCGCCACCGGCGTCACCGACGGGGTAATCCTGCGCGGGGTGCGCCGGACGAAGGGGCGGGCCACCACCCATTCCATGGTCGTCCGCTCGACCACCGGAACCATCCGCTTCATCGAAGCGCAGCACGACTCGGAGCGTAAGGCCGGCCACGGCTGGCTTGGGCGCTGATCCCGATGTCGACCGAGGCCGGGGCGGCCTTTCTCGGGGTCGAGCAGTCGCTGACCGGCCGCCGCTGGCAGGTGACGCCGACCGACGAGCGATTGGCCCTGACCATGTGCCAGCGGCTGGGATTGCCCGATGTGGTGGGTCGCGTCCTGGCGGCGCGACGCGTCGGACTAGAGGATGCGCCACGATTCCTCAACCCGACGCTGCGCGAGCTGCTGCCCGATCCATTCCATCTGCGTGACATGGATGTGGCGGTAGACCGGCTGGTACGGGCGGTGAGGCAAGGGCAAACGATCGGCGTTTTCGGTGATTACGACGTCGATGGAGCGACCGCCTCGGCGCTGCTGCTGCGATATTTCAAGGCCGCCGGAGCCCCGGTGGCGGTCCACATACCGGATCGCATGACCGAGGGCTACGGGCCTAACCTTCCGGCGCTGCTGCAACTGAAGGCAGCCGGCGCCGCCGTGGTGGTTACCGTCGATTGCGGCATCACCGCGTTCGAGGCGTTGGCCGGTGCGGCGGCGGCCGGCCTGGATGTCATCGTGGTCGATCATCACGAGGCGGAAGCGGCGCTGCCGCAAGCCGTCGCCGTGGTCAACCCCAATCGGCTGGACGAGACCAGCCCCCACGGACAACTGGCCGCCGTCGGCGTGGCGTTCCTGCTGGCGGTGGGGCTGCACAAGGCCTTGCGCGACGTCGGCTGGTTTGCCGGGCGGCAACCACCGGACCTGATGCAGTGGCTGGATATCGTGGCGCTCGGCACCGTCTGCGACGTGGTGCCGCTGGTCGGCGTCAATCGCGCCCTGGTCACCCAGGGACTGAAGGTTCTGGCAAGGCGGGCAAACCCCGGCATAGCCGCCCTGGCCGACCTGGGCGGCGTGCGCGAACGGCCCGAGGCGTTCCACCTGGGCTATGTGCTGGGGCCCAGGGTCAATGCCGGCGGCCGGGTGGGGCAGGCGGACTTGGGCGTGCGCCTGCTGACCACCGATGATCCGGTCGAGGCGTTACGGGTCGCCCAGTTGCTCGACGGCTATAACAAGGAACGGCAGGAGATCGAGGCGGCGGTCCTGCTGGCCGCCATCGAGCAGGTGGAAGGCCGGGCCGAGGACGACGGTCTGCCGCTGGTGGTGGCGGCGGGCGAGGGATGGCATCCCGGTGTCATCGGCATCATCGCCGGCCGCCTGAAGGAGCGCTATAACCGCCCGGCTTGTGTGATCGCGCTGGCAGGCGCCGAGGGCAAAGGCTCGGGCCGCTCCGTTCCGGGATTGGATCTGGGTGCGGCGATCATCGCCGCGCGCCAGGCCGGCCTGCTGCTCAAGGGCGGCGGCCACGCCATGGCGGCGGGGTTCACCGTGGCTCGCGACCGACTGGACGAGTTGCGGCGGTTTCTAGGCGATCGGCTGGCCCGGCAACTGGCAGGCCCGCTGCGCCCCGTGCTGGAACTGGACTGCGCGTTGGACCCGGGCGGTGCCACCGTCGAACTGGTGGAGACCCTGCGGCGGCTGGGGCCGTTCGGGTCGGGCAACAGCGAACCGCGCTTTGCCATCATGGGCGCCCGCGTCGTGGCGCCGCGGGTGGTGGGCATGGGGCATATTTCCTGTGCCCTCGCCGGGCGCGGCGGCGGACGCCTGAAAGCCATCGCCTTCCGCGCCGCCGACTCGGACCTGGGCCAGGCGCTGCTGGCCAACGACGGCACGCCGATGCACCTGGCGGGCACGCTCCGCATCGACAATTGGCAAGGCAATACCAAGGTCCAAATGTTCATCGAGGACGCCGCCCCGGTCCGCTGACGCGCGCCCCCACAAATCCATTGATTTTGCCGTCGAGCGAGGCTATCAAGACGCTCCCTCGCGATGTCCCCATCGTCTAGAGGCCTAGGACACCGCCCTTTCACGGCGGTAACAGGGGTTCGAATCCCCTTGGGGACGCCAGACATCTTGAATTTCCGGGACAAATCCGGGACACTTGACTTCGCAGCCACCGCGCGGAGGGGTGTCATGGCGACCATTTGTGAGCGCAAGAACGACCGGGGCCAGGTCATCGGCTACCAGGTGAAGGTCCGCCGCAAGGGCTATCCACCCCAGAGCCAGACCTTCGACCGGAAGACCGACGCTGACCGGTGGGCCAGGAAGATCGAACGCGAAATGGACGATGGCGTGTTCGTCGACCGGACGGCTGCCCATCAAACCACTCTGGCCGAATTGATCGACCGCTACCTTGAGGAAGTGACGCCCGGTCACAAGGGCGTTGCCCAGGAACGCCTACGGCTCCAGCAGATGAAGCGCTCACGCATTGCCAAGCATGCGGCAGCGACCGTGAAGAGCCAGGACTTTGCCGAGTGGCGCAATACGCGGCTGAAGGAGGTCGCCGCCGGCACGGTCATCCGGGAGCTGAATTCCTGGCACGCGATCATCGAGCACGGCCGCAAGGAGTGGGGCATCAACCTGGCGGAAAATCCCGTCCACCTGGTGAAGCGGCCGAAGGCGGACCCGGCGCGCGAACGACGACTCGACCCAACGCCGGGCGATGACGGCAAGACGGAGGAAGATCGCCTGCTGGCCGCCTGTGACGCCGACCGCGATTCCTGGATGGGGGCGATCGTCCGCTTGGCCATCGAAACGGCGATGCGGCAGGGCGAAATCCTCGGGTTGAAATGGGCCGACGTTGACCTTCGCAAACCGGTCGCGGTGCTGCACGACACAAAGAATGGCGACAAGCGGGTTGTGCCACTGTCCACTCGCGCCGTCCAAATCTTCGAAGGTCTGCCACGCCACATGAGCGGCATGGTGTTCCCGATCGATCAGAACGCCTTCAAGATGCGGTTCCGGCGCTGCTGCACTCGTGCTGGCATCGCCGGGCTACGGTTCCACGATCTGAGGCACGAGGCGACGTCACGGCTGTTCGAGCGCGGCTTGGAGATGATGGAAGTGGCCAGTATCACCGGTCACAAGTCGTTTTCGATGCTCAAGCGTTACACACACCTGCATGCGCCGACGTTGGCGAAGAAGCTGGGGTAATATTGTCGCGTGCCATGGCATGTGACTGCATTTTTTGGTTGCGATATCTCGTGTTTTTTGCGAATTTTTGGGAGACGGTTCGCGCCGTCCCCGTGCAGCTACAGCCTGCACTTCGTCGCAGCGGCATGACGCCGCGCGGCAGCCCGTTGGGTCAAGCCGGGGTCTCTGAGACTCGATTCTCACGAGGCCCAACGTGTGCCCCAATTCTACTGATGATTTTGTGCCGCTACCGGAGCGCTGGCTAACTCTCGACCAGGCCGCTGCATACACGAAAATCAAGTCATCAACCCTCGGTCGTATCCCCCCGGCTTTGTTGCCGCGCGGGAAGGCCGGCAAATCCAATATCTTTGGTCTCCACCGGCTCGACGAGCTCATGGCGCGGCTCGAAGGCACGACCCTACAAGCGCTGATCGCGCAAGTTGTACCTCCACCGGCAACCGCCGGCACGCCGGTTGAAAAGCGGCCACGCGGCCGGCCACGAAAAACACCGGTGGAATCGGCACAGCCGCGACGGCCGCGCGGCCGGCCGCGCAAGACTGTCGATGCCGAGTGACGGGCGATGGTAGTCGACTCGCGGGCGGCGGAAGCCGCCCCCGCAGTCCCGGTTGATGCCGCGACTGCGAACGACCTTGAGCGCCGGCAGCTCGAATTCGACATTCTATTTGATGCGCTTCCGGGTGTACCGCTGCGCGACCAGCGAGACGCACTGGAGCGGCCGATAGTCAGTCTGTCAAAGAATATTCGCTACAATGACAAGAAATACGAGTATGGGGAATTGTATATACAAATTCGCCCGCATCAAGATTTCGGACAGCCGACCATCTGGGATTACGATATTGTCATGTTCCTTTTGGGACAGATGAATTTGCGGTTCGCGCGCGACCGTGACCACGGGCCCGCTCCGTCGCCTGTCATCGAAAAGCAGATCCGAGACGGCCGCGCCGTCTATGTCCAGCGTCCTGGCTGGAAATGGAACGCGCCGGCGATCACGGTTGACCCGGCAGCGTTGCTGCGCGGAATTGGGCGCGGAACGGGCGGAAAGGATTACAAGGCACTCCGAGAAGCAATTGGCCGATTGCAAAGCTGCCAAATCGAAACAAACATTTGGCATGGCAAAATGTTGAAGCGCTTCAAGCGCTTCACTCTCATTTCGGGATTCGAGGAGGACGATCCTGGCGAGGCGAGCAGCGCCGGCATGCGCTTCACGCTGCCTGCGTGGATGATTGACAGCCTCGTCACCAGGAAAGGGATTTTTCTGATCGACAAGCGGTATTTCGACCTCGCAGGCGGCTACCAGCGCTTCTTGTATCGCGTCGCAAGGAAGATCGCCGGCCGCCAACGCGACTGGCGCCCTATCAGCATGAAGACGCTCTATGATCGAAGCGGGTCGCCGATGGAATACAAAGATTTTGCCAAGACAATTCGCCGCACGATTGCCGGTTGCAAAGAGGCGCCTATTCCCGAGTACGATTTTCGGATCACAATCGGCGCGGAAGGCCAGGAAATCATAGCGATGCAGGTGTCGAGGCATGACGCAGGGGAATGATACCCCGATGACCGAGACCGGCGATGACGCAGACGACGGAGAATGATACCCCGACGATATCCACAGGCCACCCGCTCCCTGGGGGGAGCATCGGGGTATCATTCCCCGAGCATCGGGGTATCGTTCCCTGGCGTCGGGGTATCCTTCCCCGAGCGGCGGGGTATCGTTCCCTGTGCGATCATCTATATCGCATTGATTCTATTGCATATTGTCAACGTTATCCCCATCTACAACTTTATAACAACTCATATACAACGAATCACAACGCGTGCAGCGGCGGCCGGCGGCCGAGAAGACGCCACCGACCGGCGACCTGTCGGCCGCTGCGGCGGTCCTGGCGCGACCAACTCGACACCAGGTGGACTCGCTCGCGCGTTCAAGCCGCCCTCACCTCGTTGAGCAGATCCGGGTGTCGGTCGAGTACCTTGAGTAATTTCACGAGTGCCAGCGGCGGCTTGGTCTTGCCATTCTCATAACGAGAGAACGCGTTAACGCCGCCGCCGAAAATCTCGGCGGCCTCGCGTTGATCGAGTCCGAGTTTCTTGCGGACGCAGGCGATGAAATCTGGATCGACATAGGCCGCATTGACCTGCCGCTGGAATTGCCCGATCAGATCGCTGTAGCGGTCGCCGCGCTCGCGATCCAAGACAACCTCGCCGCACGCCGGGCAGAAGTCGCCTGTCACCGCTGGAATGATGGTGGATTCGCCCTTGTATGTGTAGTGCACGTCGCGACTGTCGAGGATCAATTCTGCCGCGCCGCAAGATGGGCATTTCATGGTCACAGCTCCTTGAATGAAACGATTAGCACGTCGTCAATGACGGTCAATTTCAGGTACACCTCGTGGCCGTTGGCCGTCCGCCCGTGGTACACATCCTGCCAAATCCTATGGTCGGCGTAGGTTGTCATACTCTTGTAGAAATTGGCGGGGGTAAGAGCCAGGACCACCGCACACATCCCCGCGAGATCGTCGATGCCCAGCTCCCGCGCTCCTTGGTACGCAGTCGCCGTGGCCCTGACCTTGTCCTGTTCGACCAAGGCTTTCACGACGGACAAGTTACAATGTGGTGTGCCTTTCTCCATCGCGAGAAATTAACCTATTTGGTTACATCTGGCAAGTTGGTTAATCGACATACGGCATTCTCCCAGTCGCCGCTGAGGGCCACGGCTATGACGCGAGAAGGTCAACAGCGCAACGAAAATAGCCACAGAATGCCCGTCAAAATCCATCACAGTAAATAATATTCGCCTATTTTATGTTTGTTGTGTATTGATGAGACTCATGTACAGTGTCTCCGATATTTTGTTCAGCGGAGTATACAGGCATGCCGACTTCTACATGGATTATGAACGAAAAAGGTGGGACCGGAAAAACGACGCTTGCCACCGTACTCGTTGAGCACCTGCAAACTACGGGCCTGCCGGTCAGCATCGTTGACGCTGATACTCAGCCCGACCAAAAGGCAAAATCGTCCCTATCAGCCATCTTTCCCGCCGCTCGCCGGATCGACATCGGCGTCTCGCCCGACGTGCTGCAAGCCAAGCCTTCCCTCGCTGTCGCCCACTGGGATGGTCTGTTCGATATCGCGCGCAGTGGCCATTCGCTGGTCGATTTTGGTGCGAACGTCACCGAATCGTTGCTGTTCTGGCTTGACGAAAGCGAGATTGGCCCAAAATTGGCCGAGGCCAAGGTGGTTCTCGCTCCAGTCGTTGTCACAACCGCGCACCCGGACTCGGTCGCCGACGCGCTGGCCTTGGTGAATCGGCTGCGCGAGGCATTGCCGCGCGGTTCCCGGCGGCTATTCGTCGCGCTCAATTGCGCCGCGGGGGACTTCGATTCATACGCAGACAGCCCCGAAATGGCCGCTTTCGGCGAGCTAGTCGCAGCCGGCGAACTTACCCTCGTGGTCGTTCCGCGGTGCGGCTCGGAGATCTGGCGGGACGCCGAGCGGGCACGGATCACCGCCCTGGCAGCGGCAACGATGGCGGCGGAGGACCTGCAGTCTCGCCTCAAGACGCCGGTGCTGGAAACGGCGCGCGGTCGCAAGGCGTTGGCGCGGTGGCATGCGGCCGTGGTCGACGCCTTCATGGATGGGGGGTTTTTCCCCGATGATCGGGGGGCAGTATGACCCACTGGCGAACCGTCATCGCGGCTGCCATCCGCGACGGCGACGAGGCGGAAGCGGCGCTCAGCGCCCGCGACCGCGACGTCCTGCTCGGGCTCCACCCCGAGCAGCGCAAAGCCATCGTCGACGGGAAGGTCGACGATCCGCGCTTCGCCGATCTGCTGCCCGCCGACAAAGAGGCGGTCCGCGAGTCGCTCGGCGGGCCAGGCCGGCGTCCGGCCAAGGCCAAGGTGGATCCCGCGAAGGTCGCCGCCGAACGGCGGGCCGCCCGGATCGCGATATTGCAGCGATATCGCGCCGCCTACCAGAAACAGCTGCTCTCCGCCCGCCCCGCGCTGGCACACACAGCTGTTTCGGAGCTGGTCGAGGCGGTTCGACGCGGAGGCCGCAACAAGCGATTGGAGACAATCGCCGCCCATTACGCGGCTGTAATGCAGGAAATCGCCGCTCTTAAGAAAGGAGGCGTCCGATGAGCACGCAATATCCCAATAAAAAGAAGACCGCGTTTCCCGCAATACTTATGGGCTTCTTCCTCGCGGTCGTGGTCGCGATCATGATGATCACCGTCATGGTCGGCCCACTCCGGCCGGACGGACTGGCGCCGACCGACGCTCGCGCCGCCGTGCGGCCCCTGCTGAAGCTGGCCTTTAGCAGTCAGGACTGGCTTCAGATGTCGCAATACTGGCCGGATGCCATCCGCGCCGCAGCAGTGTGGCGTGCCCACCTGGTGGCCGACGCTGTCATCGCCATCGTCATTCTCAGCACGATTTGCGGCTTCATCCGGCCGGCATGGGTAGACATACATCCGCTGGAAAAAGAAAAGGGCACGCGGTTTTTTCCGCCGCCAGCTGGAGCCGCCGCGGCTCGCCGTCTGATGGCGGCAGATCGCAAGCGGCACGGCCCCGGAATTCTGCTGGCGCCCGGGGTGCCACTGCCCAAGGAAGGGGAGGTTAAAGGAATCCTTTTCGCCGGCAGGATGGGCAGCGGCAAGACCGTGGCGATTCGATACCTTTGTGACCAAATCCGGGTGTTGCCCAACGCCCGAGCGATCGTGCTGGACTTT
This sequence comes from Pseudomonadota bacterium, assembly GCA_021781575.1. Classification (GTDB taxonomy): domain Bacteria; phylum Pseudomonadota; class Alphaproteobacteria; order Rhodospirillales; family Magnetospirillaceae; genus DUZF01. Next base: position 16,691 of record JAJXWP010000017.1, on the reverse strand, counting down.
AAGGGCGACTGGACGTCGGACTGGCCCGACGACGATTTCATCCTCCTTGCACCCCATGACGGCCGAATCCGTCCGGAAAGCACCCAGCCCTACGCCATGGGCTGGGACATCAGCAAGGATATGAGCAACGAGGCCGCGTGCTGGGACTTGGCCGCCTCTCTTATTCCGTTAGGCAAGGAGGAGATGTGGGGCAAGGGGAGCCGCGCGGTTCTCGTTGGAATCCTCGTCGGCCTTAACAAGCAATATTACAGCAAGGACTTGAGGCGATCGACTTGGACGTGGGGCGACCTGCGGGACACCATGACCGACCTGACGACCGATTCGCAGCGGATGATTGACTATCTGGAAAAGTATTATCCTCAGGCTCAAGCCTTTATTGCGTCTGATGAAAAGCTCCAGGGCTTCAATAAGACGTCAATGTCCTACATCTCAACACTGATTTCCGCAGTCTTGAGTTTGGTCCAACCCCTTGCCGACGCATGGGGCGAGGCTCCTCTCCACCGTCTGGTGTCGCTGCGGGACTGGATCCTGGCCCCCACGGCGGACGACCCCCGCACGATCATTCTCCAATTCGCCGGTGAATACCCCGACTTGTCGATGGCGTGGATCTCCTCTGTCATCCGGACATTTAATACGTTGGGCCAGTCGGCCAAGCTCAAGAATGACAAGTCGCGACGGGTGTTTTTTGTACTCGACGAACTGCCATCCATCGCCCGCGAGGACGACAAGATCAACAGCCTTCTTGCGGTCAGCCGAAGCAAAGGGTTTGGCTTGATCGCCGGGATTCAGGGATTTGAGCAGCTGGACGAGGCGTGGGGCGAGAAAATCGCCGACTTTGTGTTGGGCAGCGTAGCGGCAAAACTGGTTGGGACGCTGGGCAACGTTGGTAAAGAGACCGCTGGCGCCGGCCGAGCAGCCGCGATGGTTGGAAAAGCCTGGTTCAAAAGACCGACGAGGTCGCGCAGTAAAGACAGTACGACGACCGGACACGACCACTACCAAGACTATGTCGCACCGCCCGAATTTTTCGAGACGATCGGCCCGACGGCGCGCGGTGTCGAGATGGGCATGATCGAGGGCGGGAAGCTCATGCTGATGCACTGGCCGTATGACACCTGGACGAACCGGCGGCCGGGCGTGGTGCCGACCTTGGCCTTCGACTCCTGGCTCATGGACCTCGATCCCGAGCGGTGGGCGGAAATGCTGGAGGACATGGCGAAGGGCCGCGATGAGGAGCACGAAGCTGTCGCCGCTGGCCGCCAGGCCTGGCAGCGGCGGCGGGTGATGACTCGGGTGGGCTGGGCCGCTTTTGGCGGCGTCCTCTGCCTGGCAGTGGCGATGATGGCATACCATGGGCGACCCGTGGGGCCCGGGGAACCGGCGATCGCCACCGTCGACGCGCCGATGTTTAATGCCGACACTGGCGCACCCATCAACTGCGTCGTCCCACGGGGCACCACCGTCGACGTGGTCGAAAAGGCCGGTGACACGGGCGTCGTCGTTGACGCGCCGCCCATCTGCTGGCGCAACTACAGCCGCGTTCGTGTCACGGTAGAAATTAAGAATCTTCGGCAGCCTTTCCCATGGGAGGCCCGCAAATGACCTTCACTTCGGGACAAATCCGGGCAGCGCGCGAGCTTCTTGGGATGACGCAGGTGGACTTCGCCGCTGCCTGTGGGATCAATCGTACGACCCTAATCACCATTGAAAGAGACGACGGCGACCCGAAGAGGTCCACTCTGCTGGCAGTCGAGACGTATCTGCGGGCACGCGGCATTCGCTTCAGCGAAGAAGAGGGAGTGATTGGCCGCGCGCCAGCCGATCAGCGGTCACCATGACCCGGCCGCTTTACCTCGACACAGAGACGACCGGGCTCGACCCAGCCGCCGGGGCCGAGCTGGTCGAGGTGGCGATCATCGACGATGACGGCGCGGTCCTCATGAATACCCTCGTCAATCCCGGCCGACCAATCCCGGCTGCGGTCACCGCCATCCACGGCATCACCGATGACATGGTCATCGGCGCGCCGGCGGCCGACGAAATCCGGCGCCAAGTCCTCGACCTAGTCGCCGGCGCCGATGTCGTCATCTACAACGCGCCGTTCGACATGGGCTTCTTTCCCGGCATCCTGGACGTCGCCAACTCGGTGCGGTGCTGTATGCGGCGCTTCGCTGATGAGTGGCCTGGGCGCGTGTGGAGCGAAGAGCAGGGAGGGTGGAAGAGGCAGAAGCTGTCCATTGCCGCCGCGCATGTCGGCCATGATTGGGCCGGTGCCGAAGCGCATAGGGCGGTGGACGACGTCCGCGCGTGTCGATCGGTTTGGCGTTGGCTCAAACAACAGCAAATATCCGTGTGCAGATAAGCGGCGCGGCCAGGGCCGCCAACCCGGCGCCCTTTGCCCACCTTTACCACAGCCGCCCCGGAGGCCGTCCGGGCAAGCGCGAACAGCCCCCAGCCTCCGGGGCAACTGCGCTCACGCGCCCTTGCGGGTGGAAAAGGTGGACAAAGGCACCCGCCCGGTTCCTGTTCGCCGGCCTGTTGGCCGGTAGTGTGGGTGAGCGGCGGCCCACTTTTATTGGGACAGAAGCGGGTATACCCACGATGAAGTCGGTATATTTTCCACGATTGCGAGCGAGTGCAGCATCTCTTACAATGAGCAGGACATGGTGGATTCTAAGCAATTTGTATTGAAAAATACGGAGTGCAAATGATTGCAACAATGACCCCGCTTTCTATTGAAATACGCCCGCGTGGTGATGATCGTTACAAATCAATATCTACATTGTATTGGAAAGACCTGCCGGGTTTTGCAATCATAACCGGCAAGAATGGTGCGGGTAAGTCTCAGCTACTTGAAGTGATGGCTTCTCACCTTGCGGGTGCGCCGTTGCCGGGATACCACAACCGCCAACCGCCCCTTGACGTAACCATCTCTGGAACCAGATATGAACCAGATGAAATTGGATACCTGCCGAGTGGCGGACGCTTTTCAGGAGGGACTCCAAGCTCAATTGCAAACTTGAGAAATCTGCGACAACAAACATTGCAGCAGGCTCGGCAGGGAATCGCAGTACACGACATAACGACTGCTATCAAGACCAGAAAAATACACAAGCGGTTTGGCGGCAAAAATGTCCACCAGATGTCAGAAAGAGAACTCTCTGACATTCTTCATGACGATTTTGAGTTTGCCATTGACGACATTGATGTCACGGCGGGAATAACGCACGTATTCGTGGCTTATCGCCTAAAGGCGCTGGAGGCAATTGAGTTAGGGCATCCGGGAATAGACCGTGGTGGCACGCCGCTTGGGCCAGCGCCCTGGCAGATCGTCAATGAGTCACTGGCCACCGCGGGCTTTCCATACGAGGTGATATCTCCTCAGCAGTCTACCCTTTTGGAGGATTATACCCTTCGGCTTAAAGACCGCGTGAACGGCGCTGAGATCGCTGCGATCGACCTATCATCCGGCGAGAAGGTTTTGCTACAGCTTGTCCTGTGGCTTTTCATTGCTCGCAAGGACGGCCTTTTTCCGAAACTGCTGTTGCTCGACGAACCGGATGCCCACCTGCACCCTTCGATGACAACACAGTTCCTGGATGTGATTTCCGAGGTATTGGTTAATCGATATGGTGTTCGCGTCATCATGACGACGCATTCGCCTTCCACCGTTGCACTTGCCCCGGAAGGTTCTGTTTTCCAGATGGAGCGCGGTGTGGCCGAGATTGCGCCGGTCTCCGTTCGCGCTGACATCATATCGGTATTGACCGCAGGCTTGGTCACCGTTTCTCGGGCAACGAAGTTCTGTGTCGTTGAAGACCAAGATGATATTGAGTTTTACGAAACCGTCCGCGATATCCTCATGGATCATGGGCCAAGCCGGGATCCCAAAGCGCTTAGGCCCTCGCCTTCCCTTGCATTCATCGCAGCGTCGATTGGTGAAAAAGCGACCAAGGTTGCCGGCGGATGCACCGTCGTCCCAAAGCTCGTCGCAAAATTCGATACGGATGCGCTTGCCGCGACGATCTTTGGCATCATCGACAGGGATGCCTCAAATGTCTCGTCCGGCCGGATCCATGTTATTGGTCGCTACAGTTTCGAAAATTACCTTTTGGATCCACTCGTCCTATTCGCGCTCCTCCTTGAAGAAAACCAAGCGCCACCGGTGCCTGGAGTCAATATCAGTGCCGGTAACGAGCATCTCTTACGTTTCGAATCGGAGACGGGGTTGCAGGCGATTGTCGATGTCGTTTCTGCGAAGATGACAGCAATCAACTCCAGCCTTCAGGTCGTTCCCACTACGGTTGTGCGCTATACGCAAGGCCAGAACGTTCAGGTGCCTGGGTGGGTGATCAATCATCGCGGCCATGACTTGTTGCCCATCGCACAACAGGCATTCGGTGGCCCCAAAATTGTCAATCCTCCTCGCCTGATTAAAGCAGTTCGTCGGTGCAGACTCATACCTGAGGAGTTGGCTAGCCTTCTGGCCACAATCCAATCCAGGACATGATCAAATGGCATGAACTTTTTCCTTTCCCCAGCCAGCCACGCCAGGTCGCGGTCGGGGCCGGTATGGTGTAATGCCCTCAATTACGCTTGCGAGGAGCGTTAACCGCAAGCGATTCTAGTCCGCGCCCGTGCCGCGATACTGGAGACAACACTTGCGCCGACGGGGGAGTTGGTGACGCTCGTGCTGAACCGAGAGAGGTGAGCGGAGCCGGTGCGACTCCGGCAGCTTGGCCGACGGCGGCGGCGCGTCCGACCGCTGCGAACTGTTTCGACTTGGCAGTACTGTAAAGATCAGCCAGCCGCCGTTCCGCTATCGTCTCACCTGCTTTGGTTCTCACACCAGCAGCGTTGAGGGCGTCGGCAATGGCGCGCCAAGGTACGCCGATCCGCCGTAGCTCCTCCATCTCAGGCAGGGCGTGGTCGATCGCGCGCTGGAGAGGCACGATCTGCACCACACCCGCGATGGTTGCTGCTAAGGCAGCAATTCTCTCTTCAAGCGTCATTTCGTCAATCCAGGCTGCGCCTACATTACAGGCGTTTACCGGTAAATGTCGAGCGTCATTCACCGGTAAACGGGCGACTACCGGCGAATGTTGGTCGTTTACCGGAAACAAGGCGGCACACCACTGCATCTTCGATGCACGCAAAAACCGGAAACCACAAACCAACCCGCTGAAATCTCCGGACGATTTCGCTTCACATAATACCCTGTTTGCGCAATATTGGTATGCAATAAGTAGCCATGAACATGGACTTGCGCAAATGTCTCGTAGTACTTGTACAAATAGTATGTCGCGTCAGACAAAATGTCGCCTACAGGCGACAATTTCAGCGGACGACATGGCGATCATTGACTCGGCGAAGCCAGCAAACGGTTCCATCGGCGACGGCGTCCATGCGCTTGTCCGGATCGCGCTCCGGGCCGACACGATCGAACGGCAAAACCGGGAGTTGTCGGAGGCTCTGGCCTCGGCCATGAACGAAATGGCCTTGGCGCTGCGGGAGATTCGCGCGCAGGTCACCCGCCTGGAGGCGGCCAGAGGCTGACATGGTCTGCACCGTCGCCCCTGGCACCTCGGCTGACTACTGCATCCAGGAGCAGGCCGAGTACCATCTCGGCGGCCGCGAGCCAAATGGCCGGTGGTATTCGTCCGGGCAGTTCGCCGAATTGCGAGATGGCGCCGACGTCGACAACGTCACCTTCCGCAATCTTCATGAAGGCCTGACACCCGACGGCCAGGAGCAAATTGGCAAGCCCAACGCCCAAGGCGAACGTGTCGCCGGCTACGACATCCAGTTCGGTGCCCCGAAAAGCGTTTCCGTCTTGTGGGCCCTGGCCGACCCGGAAACCCGGGCAAAAATCGAGAGCATTCACCACCGGGCGGTCCGCGCCGCCCTCGACTTCGGGCAGCAAGTCGGGGCCCAGATCAGGACGGGACACAACGGCGTAAACATCGAAAAAACAAAGATGTTCGGCGCGACCTTCCAGCATGGCGAAAGCCGGCCGACGGAGCGCGAGGACGGCGCGAGGCGGAGCGACCCGCAGCTTCACGCCCACACGATCATCTTCAACCTTGGCCAGGGCGCCGACGGGAAATGGCGGGCCATCGACGGCCGCCCCCTGATGTCCCTGCAAAAGGCCATGGGTGCGCAATACCACGCCGAGTTGGCCCACCTGTTTGAGACCGAGCTGGGCGCGCGGATCCAACGGCACGACCTGGCCGAGGAGCGGCACAACGGCGAGTTCGAGATCGAAGGTGTCGCGCCCGAGCTGATCGAGCAGTTCTCGACCCGCCGCGAACAGATCGAAGAGGAGATGGCCAAGCATGGCCTGGAGACCCGTGACGCCCAGCGCCTGGCCGACGAGATCGCCTTGGCCACACGGCAGGGCAAGAGCGACGAGACCCGCGAACAGCAGTTCGAGCGATGGACCAAGGAAGCCGGCGAAGCCGGCCATACCTGGAGCAATTTGGCCGAACAGTGCCTTGGTCGGCACCTCGACCAGGCCGCCGAGCAGGAGCGCACTGCGGCCTACGAGGATTCCCTTCAGCGCGTCACGGAACGCCTGACGGAACACGAATCTGTGTTCTCTCAAGCCGACCTGTACGCCGCCGTCGCCGCGGCCGGTGCCGGCCGTGGCGTGGGCGCTGTCGACGTGCAAGCCCACGAAGCCAAGCTCCTGGCCGAGGCCGGCCTGGTCAAGCTGGCCGAAGACGAGAAGGGCATGCCGATTTATTCGACGCCGGAGATGGTCGGCATCGAGCGGCAGATGCGGGACTGGGCACGCGCCCAGGCGACAGCCTACCCCAACACCGAGCAGGAGAAGAGCGATGAGCGATGTCATACCCCTTCCGTCAAAGAAGACTTCGGACTCCCCGGCGATCCATACCAGCTTGACGCTGACCAAGATGCCGACGGATCGTTTGCCCAATCCATCGACGGCTTGCCAGGGCTGTCCAGCGTCCCTCTGGCACGCGACTTCGACCGAGCTGAGATGTTTTTGCCGGGCGATGCGCGCGATAACCTGGACGTCTACCAATCCGCCCCAGGTGCTCACAATCTGCGACGGGCTGGCGATGCCAGTCGAACGGCCCCGCACACAATCAGCGCCGACGTAATCGAACTCTACATCTGCGAACGCGCCGACGGCGACAAGCCGTTCACCGTCGAACAGACGGGCGCCGTCCATTGGATCGGCGCTTGTGGCGGTTCCCACGTCGTGGTGGAGGGCGGCGCCGGCACCGGCAAGACCATCGCCATCCAGCAGAGCGCCGCCGACCTGTACCACGCGATGGGGTACAAGGTGCTGGCCACCGCGCAGCGCTGGGTGACCTCGTTGGAGTTGGCGAAGATCAAGACGCCCGACGGCAAGCGCATCGAGGGTCGGGCGGCGGCGAAGTGGATCGCCGACTATCAGGCTGGCAAGGCGAAGTTCGACAGCAAGACGGTATTGCTGGTCGACGAGGCCGGGCAGATGGGCAGCAAGGAAATGCATGCCCTCATGCAGATCGCCAACGCGACCGGCTGCCGCATCGTCTGGACGGGTGACCGGAAACAGCAGAAGGCCGTCGCGGCCGGCGATCCGATGGCGATCCTCGCCAAGGAACTGGGCAGCTACCGCCTGGCCGAGAGCCAGCGCATGCAGCCGACCGCCGCCGACGTCCTGGCCTGGCGGGATGGCCTCGGCGGCGTCGAGGCCCACCGGCGGGCGTTGACCCTGACGAAGGAACAGAAGGCCGACCTGGTCGCCAAGCATGGCAAGGCCGTTCACGAAGCCGGGGCGGTTTGGGCCCGCGCTGCCGCCGACGATTTCGCCAACGGCCGGGCCGCCGACGCCTTGCGGGCGTTCCAGGAGCACGACCAGTTCGTCTGGTCGGACACCCACGCCGAATCCCTGGCGGCGGAGGTGCGGGACTGGGCGGAGTTCAAGGCCGAGAACCCCAACGCCACCGCCCTGGTCTCCGCCGCGCGGCACATGGACTTGCGCGAGCTGAACAGCCAGATGCGCGACCATCTGCGGTCGCTCGGCCAGATCGGCGAAGACAAAGCCGTGGTGGCGGCGGTGGCCGCCAACGGCGACAAGTACGAGATGCCGGTGGCGATCGGCGACCAGGTGCGCCTCGGCGCGAATCTGAAAGACCTAAACCTCTACAACGGCATGGTCGGCATCGTCCGCGGGATCAGCGCTGGCAGCCAGCCCGGTCACCCTTCGCTGGTGCTCGACATGGATACGCCAGCCGGCGTGCGGCGGATCGAGATCGAGACGCAGCGCTTGGCCGACGAGGACGGCCGGGCGCGGCTTTCCCACGCTTACGCAGCGACCAACATCTTGATCCAGGGGGCCACCGTCGACGCCGAGTTCGGCCAGGTCCGCCCTGGCGACCGGGCCAATACGGTGTACGTCATTGCCAGTCGGGCCCGCCATCTCACCAAGCTCTATGCCGCGCGCGACGACGTCGATGTCGTGTTCAAGCGCACGTTGAATCTTTCCGAACGCCCCGGCGCCCGGTTCGACGACCGGCAGCGGGAGGAGTTCCTGGGCAAGGCGTTCTCACGCGGCCAGGTCAAGAAATCCACTCTCGATTACGAGGCGGCGGTGACGCCGCCGGCCGAGACCATCCAAGCGGCAGCGGCCGGATTGTCGGCCGTGCGGCAGAAATCCCAGCAGCAGGAGGCAAATCCAATGGCTACCAAGACGGTACGAAAGAACCAGGCGAGCGGGCGCGATAAGCAGGCGGCGGACGTCGCCGCAGCCGCGCAACGCTATGCGAAGGAAGAATCGATCAGCCAGACCTACGATGACGAATTGGCGCGGGATGAGGTCGGCCGGGCCAGGCAAGGGTTGGATAATGCTGTCCGTGAGGCGCTGCGCAGCGGTCTTACTGTCGCTCAGATCGAGGCGGCTGCCCGCCAAGGCGTCTCCGCACTGGACGAATCGTACAATGCCGACGCTTTCGGCACGTTGGCTGTCGTCCGCACCGTGGCCGAGGGGGGCGCATCCCACCAACAGTCGGCTGAGCAAACGGCGGCTGGTCCGGACTCCGAGTTGGCCGCCGCAGTGCAGGCCACCAGAGAACGGGTCGAGGGTGGGAAGCCGGAACCGGTCCTCGAAAAGGTTGAGCGATGGGCGGCGCGTTATACGCAGGAAGAAGGCAGCCTTTTCGCCGCTGGTGATGCGGAAAACGCCCTGTCTCATGTCAATGGATCGAAGACACAGTTGGCCGCGGCAGTGCGAGACGCTGTCAATGCCGGCAAAAGCGCCGATGAGATCGAGGCGGCCGCCGAAAAAGGCGGGAAACAAGCGTTTGTAGGTGGCCAGGGTTGGTGGGGGGCAGCCAAAGTAGCCCGTGACGCCATGGGCCAAACGCGCCGGTTCGCGGAGGAAATGCGGCGGAGACAGGCCGAGCATAAGGCTGAGGAAACGGCTTTCGTCGGTGCGGCCGGCCGCACCGCCGGCAAGGCGGCGTCAGAATCGCCGCCCAGTCGGCCGCAGGCGAGGGACGCCAACACGCCGGATGCCCAGCTGGAAAAGTTCTTCGGCCACCGGTTCGCCGACAATTTGACACGAGATATCACGCAGGTCGCCGTCCATTCCAATGACTCGATTTCCGTGCAGTTCTCCGACCGGGCTGAACTGCACCACCATTCCGATTCGACCACCCTTTTCCACGGTCGAATGACCGAGGAGCGGGCAGCGTTGATGGCGGAAATGATGCTCGCCGAAGGGCACTCCACCGTCGAGGTCAACGGGTCGCTGCAGGCGAAAGAGATGATGGCCAAAGCCTGCCTGGAACGAGGCCTGCGGATTGCCAATCCAGAGCTGACAGCCTTCTGCGAGCGCTTCTATCAGCAACAGGAGCAGGCCAGGCAGGCCAAGGCAGGTGCCGGCATGAAAGCAGCGGCGGGCCAGGAGCAGCAGACCCGCCCGCAGAATCCGCAGGCATCGAGCCCCGCGATGCGAATGATCGAGGCAGGGCGCATCGCTCGCGATATAGCCGTCGTGACGAACGCGGTGGAGCGGTTCGTCTTGGCGGACCGCCTGGTCGAACTGACGGCTGGGGAAGCCAGTGGCGGCAAGTACGCCTTCGCGCTGACTGAGCGTAATGCAAGCGCCGCAGCCATCATTAATGATCCGTCGCTGTCCCAGCAGGCGCAGCAGACGGGCGTGTTCGAGAAGGTTGGTCAGGTCCACATGGACCATCTGGCCGCATCAAATACCGAGTTCCAGGCTACCGCTCAATCGAGCAGCGCCTCGCACGAAGCGGAGGCTGAAGCCTAATCGACATCCAATAGGGGTGCCTGCCGGGAGTGGGTCCCAGCAGGCGAGCCCCATCACCTGTCCACAGTTAGGACACAACAGGAGGTAGAGCATGTCTAAAGATAGGCTTACCCGCGCTGTCCAGGAAGACAACGCATTCCGCCGGCAGGCCTGGCCGGTGTGCGTCGAAGACGCTGTGTTCCGGCGGCCCGATGGCCTTTGTTTTGTGATCGCCGACGCGCGCGAGGACGACGTATCAGTCGATGTGATCGATCTCGCGAGCCCGCTTTTCCCCCTCGCTTATGTCGACGAGTTCCCCGTTGCCGACGTAGCGGCGAGTGAGTTCCTCGGCATGCTGCGGGAGATAGTGGCGAAAGCGGACGCCACCTAATACCCCTTTTTCGGATGGATCGCGCGCTGTGGCGCGCCTTTTTGACTGCACGGAGGTACCATGTTGCACAAACAGAAGACACGTCAATGGATCGCAAACGAGTGCTATCCCCCGATGTGGCGGCGCGTCGGATTCGTCGTTGGCGCGATGGTGATCACGATCGTCGCGCTGGCAGCAATCGGGGCGCGGCACAACGGGCAACAGCTGACCTGGCCACCGGCATTTTCGGCAGATCCGCACGGGCCGCCACCGCCGATGCCGCCGCATTGAGCAACATCGAATCGCACCAGGCCTGCTGCATCGCGGGCCTGGTGCCACAATTGCTGCTTTGGCACCGTCGGTCAAGATGTGGAAATGCGAGGGTATCCCGTCCGCTTCGCAGCCTCGGTCTTGCCGCCGCCGGCGGCGGAACTGGTGCTGGCGAACTCGCGAAATCCAGGCTGGTGATGGTGATATAGCAATGCTGGGGGTCACGCGGCGATCACGGCGTTTGGCGGAAAGAATGCAACCAGCGCCGGATTATGGCCGTCCTTTAACGGAAACACCCTTTTGCATTACCGAGCGTAACGAGCGTATCCTTTCGAGCGGTCGCGTCGCTGCGATCTTGCGCCGCCTGGTTCTTCTCCGCTTCCTGGCGGCTGGCCTCCGACATCCCCGTGCCGGCAAAGGCGCCAACCACCGGGATATACGCCATCGTCGCCATCGTGCTTTCGCTCCCCGCCTGAGCCGCCGCCGCCTTTTGTTGCGCAGCGGAGTACTTCCCGATCAGCGCATCCATTTCAGCAATCTTGTCGTTGATCTGCGCGCAAGTCAGCGCCCCGTCGCCGCGCTCGACGTGCTGGATGTGTTGAACAGGCGCGGACGGCTCGACCGCACAACCGGCCAGCAAGCCGGCCATAACCATCCAATATTTGTACGGCACCTTCATCAGGCCCTCCTTCGTTGTCTTTGAACTGGAATACCTTATTGGCAGAGTGCGCCGTCGGCGTCGGAGCTCTCGATCGGCGCCGATATTCTCGCCAACTGGGCGCCGACCATCCGCACTGCCGCCGCCATGTCACCCGCGACCAGCAGCGAAGCTCGATTGAACGCGGATCTTCTCACTGCCCCTTCGCTCCTAAGGCGGAGAGGCCCGAACTGGAAATGGCGTAATCGACAGACTCGGTGGCTTGTTCTCCGCACATCTGATGGAACATTTCGCTGACCTTGTAGGCCAGTGCCTGGTCACGCCCGCAATGAACCTTCAGGAGCGGCGTGCTCGTGCTCTTCACCGAAATGTTGACCGCGTATTCGTCCCAATACTTGCTGCTGGACACTTCTCGGGTGCGCTCGATGGCCCACTCCCGAACATCGGCGGCGGTGTACAGATGCACGGGATCAAACGCCTTCCGCGCGCTCGCGAAGTAGAATTGGCGTTCGGCAATCCAAATCATGAGCCGCCATGTCCTGCCATCTTTCCTTGTGTACCAATCGGCATCGGCTGGGCGGCCGAAGTGGGATGTCGCCTTTGTCAGGAAGTCATTCACTGTCGCCTGATGGTCTTTCCACCACAGACGAATCGACCCCATCGCGGCGATGACGAGCGTGCCCCAGCCGACGAGGGCCGTTTGGCCGTTGATCGCCAGAAGGCCCAGAATCGCGATGCCGGCGACCACCCACTTCTTCATGGTTGTCTCCCCTTAAGTCCCCCGGGTGCTCTACGCAGCCACCGGCCGCTGCCGCGAAAGAATGCGCGGCCGGCCGACGGGCGCGGTCCTTGTGCCGGCGCAGAACAGGAACATCGGCCAAGCCGGCATTTTATTCCGCCATTCATTTCAGAAGGCGGATTGTAACTACGGCTTTGCATGAGAACAAGCGACAAAACCGTAATTTGCATCGGTGGCTTGCCGGACAACCCTGCGGGAGACTCCGGATATGGACATCGATACCTTCAAGCGGCTGTTCGGCCAGCGCGTGCAGACGTTCCGCCGCCGCCGGCAGTTGACGCAGGAGGATCTGGCCGAGCGGATCGGCCGCAGCGTGGACATGGTGTCCAACGTCGAACGCGGCGTGAGTTCCACGCGGATCGAGACCGCCTTCCGGATCGCCGAGATTCTCGGTGTCGGTCTGCCCGAACTCTTCGATGTCGGGCCGGCAGTTGGCATGGAGCGCGAGCGCCGGGAATTGATCGACCGCCTGGTGGAACTCGTAAGCGGCGAACATGCCGAGATCCTGGCCGCGGTCATCGCCCAGACGGAAATCCTGCTGAAGGTGCGGGTGACTCCGGCAACGCCGGCCAAAGAACAGGGCTGAATGGCGTCTCCGCCCGGCGGGCGCGGTGGCGTCGATCACGGCGGGAACGTCGTCGGCAATGGCAGCCTACTACGGCCTCACCAAATCTGGGCCGGATTGGGCGATCAAATCGAGGCGAGGCCTGGATGATCGCGAGCTGCTACATCTACCATCCGTATCGCACCGGCCGGGCAGTCACAGCATCCCACCTGACTGACATCTGTCCAAAAGACCCCGGCCTCATCGCGGCCAGCATTTCCATCCTTTGCTGCAGGAACCCGCCCAGTCCGCCCAGCCGGGGCTGTGGCCGCGCGTCGACCAGGCCAGTCATGTGCAGGTCCGCAAGCAGCATCATGACGAATAGTACATTGCGCATGCTCACCTCCATTTGTGATGGCCGGCCGCCTTAGCGCGCCGCCACCATGACGTATTGCGGGGCCTGCATCTGGGCCACAGCGACGGCTTGACTGGTATGCACCAAGCCAAGGGCGAACATGGAAAACATTGCCATAGTAATAAATGCCCGCATGATATCACCTATAGTCTGAAGCGCCCGGCGAACATCGCCAAAACCATTGCTATTACTATACACTATTCTTCGACTATCTCAATAAAAAACTGAGGCAACCCGTTAACATTGCCCTCTTTCTGCTCGGCAATACTAGCCGCGAAGCGAGCGCTTTATTGTCGCCATTATGTGGCGTCAAGTATTCGGTACCCATGGATGGCCTCCTGGACAAAACGCCAGACAAGGCGACCTTTCGGCGGACGGCCTGGCGGCCGAACTTGCGCCGTTATGCGCCCGTGGCCGGCCGCGCGGCGGGGAGGAAGCCGAAGAAGGGGTGAATTCAAGCCATCAGTAGTGGCTAAGCACCACTTGCATTTCCGGTGTATCTGGTGTATCTGGTTCATATTCTCCAGCTGGAGTTCCATTTATGCCAACCATCCCTGAGCCCACTTCCCGCAAATCTGTGACATTGCCCGATACGCTGTGGGAAAAAATCGGGCAGTACCGCTTTTATAGGCGCATCCCGACCGAGGCAGAGGCAATCCGCCAACTTATCCAAGCTGGTCTGGACTCCGGAGCAACCGTTAAGATGGTGCTCGATATTGTTGCGGGGCAGCGTAAGCTTATCCCTGGCCAGTTCGACGTTTGCGGACAAGATCCATTTGCCGTCATCGATCTTCTTGCCGCTGAACTCGTCCGTTACAATCCAGCGTTATCGGCAGACCAGGCGCAGGATCGAGCAAAACAGGCTTTCGCGCGTGCGCAAGAAGTCGGCCGCGATCTTTTGTCTGCCATTTCGCTGCTGAACTTAGATTGGCGATGGTTCGTGGGGTAAGCCGCGAATTCTTAAGGAGTGGCATGGCATGACTGCCCGAGATGCGGTGCTCTTCCTCACCCAACCGGCAACGCGGGCCATCTTAGATGTTCTTCCGCTATGGGATGGGCGAACCCACACGGTTGACGAATTGCTGCCTCTTGCCAACAACTATGCTGCGCTGATAGCCGCCTACGCGACTGACCTGCTCGTTGCTCGCCACGGGCCGGCGGTAGAGACACTCTACGATCCGCAAAGCGGGAGCCCTGCTTCGTTCACCACCGTCAGTGCTGACGACACTGGGAAATGTGTTCGCAAGCCGTTTCGCTCGATTCCTCTAAACAGGGGCATCAAGATCGTAGATCGTAAGCTCTATTGGAAGACGGGAGATCATGGTCAAGACGAATGGGCTTCCATAATGGAATCTGCTTGGACAGCTTTTCGACAGTCCGTTTGGCGCAATTGTCCTCTCGAACTAACGTCACCTCTCCCGTTGTGGGATCATTGGACTTGGGCTGCGGTTGATTACCGCCAGAACGGGATCCGGATCGATGCCCTGTCAGGAAGACCAAATCTTGAAAATCTTCCATATGACCGCACTCGCGCTGCTCTTCGCCAGCAAGATGTCCCGTCGTGGCTTGGCTCTGGCGAGGTGCAACTGCTTCTCCGAAAAGTGGAGGGTTGGAATGGCCATAAGAATCTCGTCGACGATGAACTCCTACCCTGGGCACTCGCATATCATCGTCTCATCCAGCGTGACTTTCTGCTGGATGATCTACCGTTAATAAATAGAGAACTATGGTCGCCATTTCGCGAGCGTGGTATTAAGCAGAGCCATTTGAACGATCTGACCAAGCATGACCTCGAACGACTGGAAAGCCATTGGTGGTGGCTGGCCATAGATTACGGATCATGGGGAATTGTTCTCCCTTCGGTAGGTTCATCTCGCCAACTGCCGCCTGAGACTGGCCGATTCAAGTTTGATCATAGCCGCCAGGTGCACGAGGTTTATCCCCTTGATAGCGGTTATGGCGGCTATACGTCGCATAGGTTTTCGCCGAAGCGGGTGGCAAAGCCACGCTGAGAGCGCGGTCGTTCCGGGACAAATCCGGGACACTCCGTGATGGTGTTTGATGGGTTTCGACGGATTTTGATGGATTTCGACAATCCTTTAGCGGCTTGAAATAGCTATAAAAGGCGCCGTAAGTTCTTGACCTATAAAGGGTATGACCACTCTTTCACGGCGGTAACAGGGGTTCGAATCCCCTTGGGGACGCCAATACTTAGCAGATTTTCGGCCGGTCCGTACGGCAAAAATACGGCAAACACGGGCAAGACCGTGGGTGTAGGCGCCTGCACGCCGGTGCAGAGGCTGCGGGGACTGATCCCTGGCACCCTCAGTGCACGACCGTGGCCGGCGCTTCGATGTCGACGTCGAAGCGGAAGAATTCCCGGAACAGCGCCGATGTTCGGTAGAGGGAGCGCTTATCCGGCGGCGCATCGTCGTCGTTCGGCTTGACCTCGAGCAGGCCGAGCCAGGTCAAGGGCTTGAGCAATCGGCCTTCGAGCAGGGAGGGGGCGACATCCCAGTCGCTTTCGAGGATGCCGATCACCGGCACGGTGCAAAGGCGGGACAGGGTCTTCGGCGATTCCCACCGACAGGCCGCGACCGACAGGCCCCAGCACACCAGACGCCAATCCTGCTGCGGCCAAACCGGCAGCCGGTGCGGATAGAGCCAGCTCAGGTCGACATCGTCGAATATGGCGCGGAACAGCCGATGAAACAGCTGGGCCCCGCTTTCCGGTCGCAGCAGCCGCTGTCCCGTGTGCGTCGCGACGAAGCGGCCACCCCGAGGACGGATCAATTTCATCATGCCGAGCAGCTGGCGCAGGAAATGAAGCGGGTGGACATCGTGTTCGTTGACGACGGTGCACCATGAGAGGGCGATCTCGGCGTCGTAGTTTGGCCAGGCGAGACGTTCGACGAGTTCGCCCACGGCTCGCCGGCCGAGATTGCCGGCGGCGGTCGCCTGCAGGCCGTCGCGCTCGGCGCAACACGCGATGAGGATCCTGGCGTTCTCAAGCAAAGGCGATGCCGTCAGGGCCTGCGTGGTGACAGCGTCGTTCAGTGTGACGCCCGCCCGCTTTCGATCGGGGAAATTGACGTCGCAATAGCTCTCGTAGGTGAGCATGGTCCAGACCGGTTCCAAACCCTCAAGCCAAGCGGCGATTTGCGGCGATGAAAGGGAGGCGCGATCCATAGGGCTGTCTCGGACGGTGTCGTTATAGCGAGCGGGACCAATATTTCCTCAGCCGCGCAGGCTCTTGCAAGTTGAGGTGGCCCCGCAAAACTGGACAGGCGGCTTAAGTGGAGCTTCTATCCCACCAACACGAGGAAGGAGCACCGCGAATGACGAAGAGAACCCGCCGAAATCACAGC